>NZ_JBFTHG010000003.1:0-983913 GCF_056394125.1 Chitinophaga sp. 10T418 | reverse complement strand
TTCTAAAGGCATTATCACTTTCATCAACAAATGGGAAGCTAAATTACAGCTGTTAGGCATTGGCTTTTAGCAGTTAGCGCTTCATCATAATATTTCTTTCTAAAGGCATTATCACTTTCATCAACAAATGGGAAGCTAAATTACAGCTGTTAGGCATTGGCTTTTAGCAGTTAGCGCTTCATCATAATATTTCTTTCTAAAGGCATTATCACTTTCATCAACAAACGGCAAGCTAATAGCTAACAGCTAAAGGCTAACAGCTCTAATAGCTCATCTCATTCAACTTCACCTTACCCCGGAATGTCCAGAACAGGAAAACGGTATATCCAATTACCATAGGGGTGCCAATGGCAGCAATCAGCAACATGATTTTTAATGACTTTGTGGAAGATGCCGCAGCATAGATGCTGATACTATATGCCGGATCGGTGGTAGATATCACAATATTGGGATATAATCCAACCGCAAACAGTATTAGTAAACATGCCGTAATAATGCAGGAGTAGGAAAACGCGGTATAATATTTACGGGCATCTACATTCCTTTTGATGTTCAATAGAATCAACACGGCCAGCATGGGCAGTCCAAATAAGGCGGGCTGTGACTTAAACTGATGCGTCATATGCGGCACATAAATGAGAGTAGCCATTGACGTTAGTATAAAACAAAGAATGAAGAACTTGCTACAGTTGTTTACAATCACTGTCAGCCGCGTATACAGCCTGTTCTCCGTTTTCATCACCAGGTAAATGGAGCCATGCAGCATGAATAACGATAAGGTGGTAAATGCAATCAATATCGCATAAGGATTAAAGAAAGTAAGCAGGGTACCGGTAAATTCATGTTCCTTGTTGATGGGTAGTCCATGTATCAGGTTGCCCAGTACCAGCCCCAATAAGAGCGTAATACCTGTACTGGACACGGTGTAGCTGATATCCCACATTTTCCGCCACCATAACCATGTTTCCTTACTTCTGAACTCTATAGAAATAGCACGAAAAATAAGTGCTACCAGGAATAACATAAAAGGGATATAGAAGGTAGATAATACCACTCCGTATACCAGTGGGAAACCGGCAAACAGCGCACCGCCGGCAATCACCAGCCATACTTCATTACCATCCCATACCGGTCCAATTGCATTCAGCACAAGGCGCCGGCTTTCTTCTTTCTTAAAAAACAGGTGTAAGGCACCTGCTCCCAGGTCAAAACCATCGAGTACACCATATCCTGTGATCAATCCGCCAATCACTAAAAACCACCAGGTAGGCAGATCCAGTCCGAGTATTGTTTCCATACAGCTATGATTTAGGATGGTAAGTAAGGTTGTCATGATAATAGCCATCAAATTCAGTTTCCGCGTTTTCTGAAATGTCAGGACCATGCTGTATTTTCCGGGTCAGCAAATAGATGAACAGGGTAAACAGCAACATATATACCAGTGTAAATAATATCAGGGAAAACATCACCTGGTCTGCGGTCACCTTACGGGACAAGGCATCGGAGGTGCGCAGTAATTTATATACCACCCAGGGTTGACGCCCTACTTCTGCAGCATACCATCCTACCTGGTTGGCGATTTGTGGGAGTACAACTGCCCAGGCGAAGATGATCATCAGCCAGCGCTGGCTGAACAGTTTCTTTCTCCATAAAAGAAAAACAGCTAATAACGTAAGCCCTATGAGTATCATACCGATGGTAATCATGAGGTGATACATCTGGAAGACAAAATTCACCGCGCCGGGCCTATCTTCTTTGGGGGTTGCTCTCAATCCTTCTACCGGTGCAGAAAAACTGCCATGGGTAAGGAAAGATAACCCACCGGGAATTTTGATACCGGTTGTCTTTTCATTTTTATTATCTACCCATCCCACCAGGTACATGGGAGCTACGGATGAACTATCGTAGTGTCCTTCCATGGCAGCTAGCTTAGCGGGCTGGTATTTACTCACATAATGTGCTGACCGGTGACCTGTGAACAGTTGCATCAAAGCAGCTATCACCGCCACTCCCAGCCCCACTTTAAACATGGCCTGCGCATGTTTTACAAAACGTTGTTTTAATATATACCAGGCCGCCACGCTCATCACGAGGAAGGAGCCAGCCAGGAAAGAACCAATAATGACGTGTGAGAAGCGATCTACAGAAGAAGGATTAAATACCATTTCCCAGAAATCCGTTACTACTGCACGGGCCTGCATATCGTGGCCTTCAATACGGAATCCGGTAGGTGTTTGTTGCCAGGAGTTGGCAATAACAATCCAAAGGGCGGAGAAAATAGAACCTAATGCTACCATACAGGTAGAAAAGAAATGGACACCTTTGTTGACCCGGTTCCATCCAAACAGCAATACCCCCAGGAAAGCTGATTCCATGGCAAAAGCAAAGATGCCCTCTGCTGCCAGGGCGCTGCCAAAAATATCGCCTACATAATGTGAATAAGTGGCCCAGTTAGTGCCAAACTCAAACTCCATCACAATACCGGTGGCCACACCTATACCAAAAATGAGCGCAAATATCTTAATCCAGTATCGGGTGATATCCTTATAGAGCGCAAGACCGGTTTTAAGATACAAGCCCTCCATGATCACAAGACATAGCCCCAGCCCTATACTCAGGGGAGGATAGATGTAGTGAAAGGCAATGGTAAAGGCAAACTGTATTCTGGATAGTATTTCTACGGAAGGCATAATATCAAATTATTGATGCAAAGGTAGTTGGTGAAGATATCCATGAAACTGATGTTTGTCATGTATTGATAAAAATATAATGTTATCATCACCTTAACAAGTAAATAACCGGTTTATCGCCTTGTTTTTACTATCTTGAAACAATAATTTTAGTGTAATGGTTTACTTGATATAACGTCCTGCCGTAGTGCAGGACGTTTATATGTATACTCCACTAGTTAATTTCTATCACTACTTTACCGAAATAATTACTGCTGCCCATGTGCCGGAATGCCTCCTCCGCCTTGCTTATAGGGAATACGCTATCAATTATCGGATGAATATTACTGACTTCCACTGCGGCTGCCAGTTCTTCAAAGCTTTGCAAGCTACCTACAGAATATCCCTGTAGCCTGATATAACTGCCTACGATAGTAAAAAGATCGAGTGGTAACTGGGCCCCTGCAATGAATCCTACCAGTCCTACAAAGCCGTTAAAGCCGGCAGATTTCACAGAGTTGACGATGGTGGCCGCACCGGCGATATCCAGTGTGGCATCTACGCCTGCACCATTTGTGAGTCGTCTTACTTCTTCGTGCCAGTTTGGATATTTTTTATAGTCAATGACTTCATGTGCGCCTAATGCCTGCAGTTTTTTTAATTTCTCCGGGTTACTGCTGGTAGCTATTACTCTGGCGCCTGCTGCCAGTGCAATTTGCAGGGCAAAGAGAGAAACGCCGCCAGTGCCTTGTGTGAGTACGGTTTGTCCTGGTTGGATGTGGGCATAGCTCATTAATCCGGTCCAGGCAGTAACGCCGGCAACGGGTAACGTGGCCGCCTCTACGCTGGTAAGATTAGCAGGAGTACGTACCAATGCGTATTCAGGGATTACTGCATATTCTGCCAGCAAACCGGGTGTACTGACGCCTGTTCTGATATGATTGGTTGTAGGAGTAGCCAGTCCATTCTGCCAAAGCTGGTTGTAATGTATCATCACCCGGTCCCCTACTTTCCATTTGCTCACATTGCCGCCGACGGCAGCTACTACTCCGGCACCATCAGATGTGGGAATACGGGGTAATGGCAGCTCTTTGCTATAGGTACCGGTAGCCAGGGCTACGTCGAGGTAATTAAGGGAAGCAGCTTCTATTTTTACCAGTACCTCATGCGGTGCAGGCGTTGGCGTAGGTATTTCTGAGAGTTGTAAACTTTCCAGTCCGAATGCTATTTGCTGTATTGCTTTCATAAGAATAATTTTTTCTGAGACAAAATTGCGTACTAACTTCACATCAGACAAGTATGCACCATTTGGGAATGTAGGTACCATTTGGATACTATTGCTGATAATCAATGCCAAAAAAATGAAGAAATCTGAAAAAAATATTTATCCCGATACGGTTTGTGCAGTAGATTATGCTTTTCAGCGTATTGGCGGCAAGCACAAAGGCCGTGTTATTTACCAGCTGAGAAACGGCATAAAGAGATATGGGGAATTACGCCGCCTGGTGACCGGAATTACAGCCAAGATGCTGACACAGGTGCTGCGCGAACTGGAAGAAGATAACCTGTTAACCCGGCATGTATACCTGGAAGTACCTCCGCGGGTAGAATACCAGTTAACTGATACAGGCAAAGAGTTGTTGCCTTTTATTATGCTGCTGAGTGAATGGGGCAGAAAACAGATGGGGAGGGAGCCATTGTGCGAGCCGGTATTGCAGGAACTTGTTGCAGAATAAATTGCTGAAAAGTTAACCCATCCACTTGTTTTTGAAGAAGCTATTTCTTCCTACTTTTCATGTGGAAAAAAAGCTGCTGCCAGGGAAATTTCTACAAAAAACAATGCGTATTTTTATACTAACCTGTTACCCGGAAATTTAATATTGTTAACCATCTAATATTTTCCTCACCTCAAAATTAATCTATGAAAAAATTCTTTGTACCTGCCTTACTGGCATGTGGTGTGATGGGGGTGTTGCACTCTCAGAACCATCGGTTTGTTGGTAATGTTGCCGTTGCCGCTAATGTATCACCAACCTATGCAAACACAAAAACGGCGGATGACTGTTTAAACTGCACTGCCGTAAACAAGAAGTGTATCAATGGCGTATGTGAATGGGGACAGATTCACTACACGTCATCACAAACGATACCAGGTAATCCTATCCGGTTCCGCTGCTTTTATCATTATGAATGGTCAGATGGATCTATCAGCCCAACCTATTATGTAATTCAGGGTTTCGCTTGTTTGCAGGATTGAGTAAACATAAAAAAATGGACTGATCTACCTTTACGGATGGATCAGTCCATCGTATTTTTAAGCGCTGATGATGTTACGACATCACCGCCATGGCTTCAAATTCTTTCTTCCTGTCTCTGTATTCTTCCATGGTAAAATTATACACCACTGAATCGCGTTTGTTTTTATTCGCTACAAAGTGACAGGCATGTATATATGGTTCTGCGATATTCAGTTTATCCAATGGGGTTACTACCAGCAGCTGGAGATTTAACTGTCCGCAGTATTCCATCAGGTAGTGACTTTTTTCCGGATCCAGTTTGCTGAATGCCTCATCCACGGTGATGAAGCGTAAGCTGCGGTGCTGCCTGTTGGCTTCGTTGATACCAAACTGGTAGGCAATAGCAGCTCCCAGGATGGTGTAGGTAAACTGCGCCTTTTCACCACCGGAAAGACTGGCAGTATCTTCATAATATTTGAAGGCCTTGTTATCTGCGATATAAAACTCTTTGGCGCCGAAGTCCAGCCAGTTGCGCACATCTGTTACTTTACGGCGCCATGCTTCATTTTGCTGTAATTCATGGATGAGCAGTTTTATGTTTTCGAATAACTGATCACCGTAGGCCTCATCCTTTTCCATGTGATATTTGTAGGAATCAGGTACAGCGTTGCTGAGTTTTTCTTTGAAGTTGCGTATTTCCACGTCCTTTACGTGACGGCATTCCAGCTGCAGATATGTATCCGGATTTTTGTTGAAGGTAATGTTACGCAATGGTTCATTCAGGTCTTCCATTACTTCGCGGATCAGGTCTTCCTGTCCGTATATCCATGCCCGGTAGTTAGTGATGGCATTGAGCATGCTGGTGTCCATGTATTTGCGGAACCGTTCTTTATGTTCAATGAGGCGTTGGAATTTGATACGTTCATACAGGGAGGCAAATTCCTCGATGTATTTCACATGAGGCTGCAGGTCGGTGACATCACCGAGCCAGTCAGGATAGGCATCGTGGATCGCTTTAGGCGGCATTACGAAAGCGGAGAGCTGCCGGGTAATCTCGGCTTCTTTTTCAGCAGATTGGCGCATGGCGTCCTGCAGGGTTGCTTTCATGTTGTCGTCTGCCCGCTTGCGGTAAGAAGCCAGTTCGAGGGTTGTTTCCGCAGGTTCTGTCAATGACAGGTCGGTGAGGTATTCCAGCACGTATTGCAGGGAAATATCATCGAGTTTATTGACTTTCAACTGGTTGAAATGACGCAATTTTTCTGCCGCTTTATCATCCAGTCTGCCCTTTTCCTGCAGGGTTTTTTCTTTTTCTTTTTCTTTGCCCTGCAGTTGTGCGATAACATCATCCAGTTGATCGCAGATCACCTGGTATTTATCGCTGGTTTGCAGCAACTGTGATTTTTCGCGTGCAAAGGATTCGATAACGCCGGCATGTGACTGCCAGCTGATTTCGCTGTAGTTGCGCAGCGACAGAAATGCGTTCAGCAGTGTATTGATGGTGGTAACGGCCTTGCGGCTTTCTTCCAACTGCGAAATGTTATGCTGTATGGTAGCAATATTATTATTGCATTCGTCCTGTTCTTCTTTTAACAGGCGGAGTTTGTTTTTATTATTCCATCCCAGTACATAATTGTTTTGCTGGGAACGGTTAGGGCGGTCATCTTTTTCGTGGCGTGTAGCCTGCCGCGTTAGTCCGTTGGAAGTAACTGCTTTGCGCGACCGGTTAAATACGGCCATATCATCTGTGCAGGTATAATCAAACTGGTCGAGCAGCTGGTTTTGCAGCCATTCTTTGAAGTGGGTACCGGGTTTGATATCTATTTTCTGCAGCAGACTTTCTTTCTCGGTAGGCATCCGCAACATGGTATAACTCTCCTCTTCTACTTTGTGGTATACGAGGCGGGTTTGCAGGTTGTTGGAATTGATATACCGGTTGATGTCCATGATATATTCTTCGGGTACGAGGAGGCGCAGACCGAAGTTATGCAATACCTTTTCGATGGCGTTTTCCCAGTGGATTTCCGCATCTTTTACTTTGATCAGTTCGCCGGCGAAGGGAAGATCTTCTTCCTGTACCTCCAGCATATCCGCCAGTTGCTGACGGATGCGGATCAGTTCATAAGGGATATTATTTTTCCGGTGAAGGAAGGAGTCGATTTCTTCTTCCAGCCGGGATGCCTGTGTTCTTTCGGCGGCCAGACTGCTTTTATGATGGAACATTTCTTCCTGTAATGTTTCCAGCTGTTTATCGTGTCCTGCTTTCAGTTGCTCAGCGCCGGTAATATTTTCATGGAACTGTTGTTCGTCCGGGTTGGGAGCGAGTTCCAGTCTGTCTGCCAGCATGTTATATTCTTCCATCTTGTTACGCTTGGCTTCGAGTGCCTTTTGTTCGTAGTGGATGGATTTTTCAATGGAACGTAGCTGTTCGTCCACGCTGTTATTGGCTTTCTGGGCTATCAGTTCATCTTTACGCAGGTTGATAGATTGCAGGTGTTCGTTGATACTATTGAGAGTACTGCTGGTGACCTGTTGTTCTTTCTGCAGTATTTCCAGTTCTTTCTCCAGGATATCTTTTTCCTGTTTGTTGAACCAGGTGGGCAGGATATCCTGTAGCATCTGCAGTTCGCGGTTGCGGTCCTGTAGTTGTTGCCAGGCGGCCTTATTATCGATGATAGGGCCCAGCATTTTCAACTGGGTTTCATCTTTCTGTATGGCGCGATGGCTGGTAAGCAGACTGTCGTAGTTTTCGCGCAGTTTCAGGAATTCATTTTCACTATCTGTTTCTTCCAGCATCTGTCCACGGATAAAAGTGTTCAGGTCGCCGAGTACTTTGATACCTACTGTTTGGTTAAAGAGAGACAGGGCTTTTTCGCTTCTCAGGCCGAATATGTTGCTGAACAGGGCAGCGTATTCTTTGAAGCTATCGGTGATTTCCGTTTTGGGAAATTCGAGGCGCAGTCTTTTTTTCCAATCTCCTTTCACATCAAATTTACCATTGCCGAAATGGTCATTGATATTGAGTTTGTGCGGAGATACGATGTATTGTCTTTTGAGTTCGCCGGAATGCCATCTCACCTGTGCGAGGGTGATCTGGTGCATGGTGGCTGCATTATAAAAGTATGCGAGCAGTACGGAGTACGGATTGTTTTCTTTGTGGCGGAGTTGTTCTGTTTTTGACTGGAGGGAGTCTTCGGAAAATGTTTTTCCGTAGTAGCCCCAGAAGTAGGATTCTTCGCCGCGGTCTTTCCGTTGTTCGGTACCGGATGATTGGTTATAGAAGCGTTTGCCGGCGGGCACGAGTAGTGTCAGCAGGGCATCGATGAGTGTTGTTTTGCCGCTACCGTTGGCGCCTGTGAGCAGGGAGGTGTTACCATTGGTATTGAGCCGGTATATTTTATTATGGAAAGTGCCCCAGTTGTATATTTCGAGGTAATGCAACCGGAATCCACTTTCTTTTGAATCACTATTGAACAGGGTGGACATGCAGTTTTAATTTTGATTTTATTTCTTCCAGTTTCTCGTTATTAACCAGTGCTTTGATGATTCTTTTTACCTCGTATTGATGTAGCTCCTTATTGGCAGCGTCCTCCCGGGTAATTTTCAGCACACCTATGTTTAGCAGGCTGTTGATAGGTTTGTTGAGATCTTTCAGCAGTTTTGATTTGTTGTGTCGTTCTTTGAAGAAGAGGGCCAGTCTTTCTTTGATTTCTTTTTGGGTCATAAAAAGACGGGTACCATTTCCCTGGATATCGAATTCATCGAGGGCTTCCCGGAGTACAATACAGAGTAGTGTAGCTTCGTAGGTAAGCCTGGTTTTGCGCATGAGGCGGGGCAGTGCTTTTTCTGTGGTATCATCTGCCTCGGGTTGTACGATGCGTGCAAATCCGTCTGCTTCGCTGACGATGAGTTGTAAACCTGTTTGCTGGAGGTATTTGCTCAGTTCTGTCTGCCATCCGAGCAGGTCTTTCCAGTAAGATTTATCTTCTTCGTATACGGGTCCCTGCATGAGTTTTAGAAACACGTGTGCAAAGGGAGATATATTTTTCTCGGCCATGTTTTTAGTTTTGTGAATTTGTGAACAGCACCATGGGCATGTTGATGGTGCGGCTGCCCAGCATCACCGGGTCTGGCGTTTCCAGTATGATATGGTGAGCCGACTGGCTGGCGATGGAGAAATAGGTGATCAGTTCTGTGAGTCCTTTTTCGGCGCCATAGATGTCTACCAGTTCTTTGAGGCTGACCTGCTTTTTGTTTTGCAGCTGTGTGGAGATGCGATCTTCCAGCAGGGCGCGGTCTATATTGAAATGGTTAAATAATGCGTTGAGGTCATTGGCGTCAAATTCAGTGCCGCCCATGCCATCAGGGAATTCCACTTCCACATTTGGTTTTTTCTCATCGGCCATTTCCCAGCGGTCCAGGAGGTCTATTTCCGGATCGCTTTCTATCTCTATGAAAAATTCTTCACCAGGCTGGTTATCGAGCGACTGAAACGCCAGTTGCCGGATATCGTTGATGAGTTCCATGGCTTTCCTGTGGTCGGTAAGATTGTTTTCGCTGAGTACCCGGCTGAGTTTATCGCTCAGCTTTTTGTTGGCATCAATTACTTTTTTCCCGGAGGCGTGGAGGAATTGTTTGAGTTTTTTGAGGAAGCGGTCATTTTTGTATTCGATGTTCCGGTCTTCCAGCAACTCGTACAATTTTTCTATGAGCTCCCGCATTTCTTCCTGTTTGTTTTCATCCATCAGGAATTGCCAGAAGGAATAGAAGCTTTTGCCCTGGTCTTTTTGCCGGAGGGCTTCGAAGGAGTCCAGTGTATAAGCCAGCAGGGCGCCTTTGGCGATATCTCTTTCGCTTTGTTTGCGGTAAATTTCCTGGGTGATCTGTTCAAAGTTTTGTTCTACTTCTTTAAAATCGCTCAGGAGTTCGCGCGACATGCGGTTTACATCGTAAAATCTTTCTTTTATCTGGGTATCATCAAACACTTGTACTTTACCGGTGATGGTGATGGCTTTTATTTCCTGTTCTATTTCATATTTCTTTTTCTCCAGCTCCTGAATCCTTTGTTCAGGGTCTTTGTTACTCTGATCGATGAGTTCTTTGAGTTTAGAGAAAATATCTTTGAAGCGGCTTTCAGTTCCAACAAATTCGCGTTTCTGGAGAGTGGATACCCAGTGCATTACTTTTTCCATGTCGCTGCTGAGTTCATGGATATCCAGTCCGTCGTCGTCAGGGTATTTGCGGAGGAAGCCTTTGTTGCTCCATTGATCAATATATTTCCTGGCTTTCACATCATCGTTTTCCAGCAGGCTGGTAGCGTCTATTTCATCATCAGTGGTCTGATAACCGGTTACGCCCAGATAATCTGATAAACGGGTTACCAGTTCCACATTGGAAATGGTCGTTTGGTTTTTTTCCTTGAATGTGTAATGAAAAAATGACAGCATCATTGGCGCGCTACGTGCCCGGAGTATCTTGAGTGTTACTGACTGGGCATATAGATTACATAATTGGTCATACGTCATAGCTGTAAAAATAAGGAATTACTGCGGATGGGGTGCGCCTTCGGCGCATTTTCTTTGCTCAGAATCAGACTGATTCTGGTGATTTTATTTCTTTTTATAGAAATTAAAATTATCAAAATCAATTTAATCCTGTTTAAATGCAAAGGGCGGAGGCCTTCTTTTCCGCTTTTACATAATATAAAGCCCATCCAGTCTTGGTTGTACTGGTGCGGGCACGGGTTCATCTCCCAGCAGCTCTATGATGTTGATTTCTATCGTCCTGGAGATGTTATCCAGCGGAATGGCCAGGGGTTGGAATTCAAAGGGATTCATGAGGGTGATACCATTCAGGTGGGTGACATGGAATACGAATCCAAACATCCATCCGAAGGGGATGGCCCACATCCCTATGGATTCGGTCATCATGAGGGTATTCATGATAACGTAAAACCAGATGAACATTTGGGTGAAGTATACGTAGCTGGGAGGGAATACGGTATTTTTTATTCTTTCGGACTGTCCCATAGCATCGCAATGTCTTACGAGGATCTGATTGAGCTCAATAAAACGGAATCCGTCTATGGCGCCGGATTCCCTGAGTTGTTGCAGGTCACGGGTTTGCATGTTCAGGAGAGCATTGGGGATATTGCTTTGTTTTTGTACATCTGCAATTTCTTCCTGTGTGAGGTAGCGGGTGTAATAATCGTCCGGGCGCTTGCGCAGGGAGGCTTTGAGGGCGCAAATGAATGCCAGGTGGCGGTAAATCAGGTGCCGGACTACTGCCTGGGTAGCCGGATCGCCGGGGGCGGTGGCATAATATAACATGCTACGGCCCCAGGAGCGGGAATCGTTTACGAGTGCTCCCCATATTTTGCGGGCCTCCCACCATCGGTCGTAGGCCTGGTTGTTATTAAATCCTATAAAAAAAGCGATGGCAGTACCCAATACAGCAGAAACGGTGACGGGGATGGATACATGTGATGCCAGCCAGTAGGTGTCCAGTAAATACACGAGGGTACAGCATCCCAGCAACATGAGATCTACTTTCCAGGTAAAGGAAAAGATCTGGCTGAGTGATAGTCTGTGTTTCAGCAGCATATTCTTGCAGTATTTTTTTGGGTAAACGGTCTTATTTCAAATTAAATAAAAAAAATGGGAATATTATCTCTTTAGAAATCAATTATTTATATTTTAATCCTCTAATAGTCTATAGGAATAGTAGGGTAATTAAAATATTCTCCCTATATTTGTTTCATCATAGCAAAAGATATTCACCAAACCTATAACAGCGGCCATTTTATCAGCCATTAAAAAAAGCCTTTATTATGTCATCACTGTCAACGCTCTACAGATACGCCGATTACTTACCGATCCCTACTCCGGAAAATTTCCCCAGTCCTATAAGAGCCCGGGAGAAGATTAACCCTTTGTCTACCGGTAATTATTTCCCCGAATTTTTGTTGGAAGAATCCCGCATTATTAATAGTGCTGCTTTATTGAGTCATGTAGACCAGGGAGCATCGCTGCATCATATCACGGCACAGCCGCTGGTGATTGCTTTTTATTCCTGGCACTGGAATGGATATGGTGATCGTTTGATCGCACAGCTGCAGCAAAGCCATGCTGCTATTGAGGCTGCAGGTGCACGTTTGCTGGTAGTATCCAGTGAAGACAAAAAGCACTTTACCACCGTAAATCCCGGACCATTGTCTTTCGATGTAGTGCATGACGCACAGCACCGCATTGCCAGGAAAGCAGGCATTTACAGGGAGTCAGACCCTATCTGGGGTTTTGTATCCGGTGTAAACGCAGACGTGCCTGTGCCGGCCATCTACCTGGTTACGCCATCGCTGGAAATCAGTTACACATTTGTTGATCTGTACTTACAGGAATCATTTTCACCGGAAACGCTGGTAGCTGCGATCGACAAGAAGCTGGCTATCAGTGCCTGAAAATCAGGCGGGTTCCATCATGGAGTGTATACACATCAGTGTATAGCGATAAATGCTCCACTGTGAACTGTTGCAGTCCAGCGGTGATAAGTTTTCTATTTTTTCCTGGAGGGAAGTGAGGATGTCTTTAAATAACAGTTGATGATTTTTTTCAGCTGCTGACAGGATCTGATCTGCCTGCGTATAGTCCTTTGCAGTACCGAGTTGTGCAACTATCAGTAATGCATGTTCATCTGTCGTCATGGTAATAAATTTTTTATTGCTTATTCCTATCTTCTGATCCACATTTTGAGCATTAAATCCATAGAAGTATCCACCAGCTGATAACAGGGTGGTACCTCATCTTCAAGACTATGAAAGGTCACGAGTCTTGTGCCGCTTGCACTACTTTCTAACTTCTTAAATAAGTAGCGGCTATAATAATTATATAAACTTGTTGATTGTTCCACTTTGTCGTCTATCTGATCCTGATCGACCAGGTTTTCAAAGAAGGAATTATAGAAGTAAAAACCATCGTATGCCGATAAGTCTGTCTGCGTAAAATTGCCGTGAATAAAATGTGCATTGCGTGCCTGCATCACCTCTTTAGCTTCCATGGCTTGCTGATGCAATTCTTCCCGTTGTTCTATACCAAAAAAAGTAGATTCCGGGTAAAAACGGGCACCCACCAGGCAAAATTTCCCAACTCCGCTACCAATATCCAGGATTTTTTTCCCTGGTTCATTAGCAAGAAAACGGGCGGCTGTTTTAGCAATGCTAATCGGCGTCCAGTGGCGCCTTGATAGTTGTTGTATCTTTTCAGGATACAACCAGTCAAAAGCGGCATCGTTTACGTAGCAACTCGGCTTTAATAAAGTAGAAGTCTGCATGAATGCCGCAAAGGTACGACTTTACCGTAAGCTTTAAAGATTAGTGAGTGGAAAAAGAAGATATAAGCATTTTATACTTTATTCATCTGACGCTTCCAGGGAGAAGATTTCTTCCACAGGTATATTAAATATTCCCGCCATCTTCAGGGCCAGCACGGTAGAGGGTACGTATTTGCCGGATTCAATGGTGTTGATGGTTTGGCGGGAAACTCCGGTTTTTTTCGCCAGCTCTTCCTGCGTCATATTATGAATGGCCCGCTGCACTTTTATCGTGTTTTTCATGAAGGTAAGGTTCGGCGGTTTTTAATAATTACGTAGTGAAAACGAAGGATGAAAAATACCAGGGGAGTAAACATATTATAGATCATGACTGAAAAGAAATTCAAGCCATAAAATGCCCAGGTCGCAATTACCAGCAAGCCATAGTTAATGTAAATACCCCATTGTAGGGACTCCAGGCGAACTGTAGCGATAAATTCATCTTCATTTTTTTCTTTAGAAAAGGCAATCATTAACAAGCTGATAACAAGGCCAGTCACGATCATTTCATCAGCAAAACCATCCACAGAGAACTCGCCCTTCTCCGTGTTCAACCATTTAATGCTAATGCCTGTAAGGGTAATCAGGTACAATGTTAGAAACATGAGGAATAAAATGCCTCCGATTTTCTTGTAGAGATGAGGTAGTAAATAACGTGATTTCATGATATAGGTCTTTTTATAAAGATAAGTATTTCTTACAAAAAGACAAGTTTATTTTACATTTAGTAAAATAAACACGACTAATGAATGTAGATGAGCTTATACAAAGGTCCGGGTGCCGGAGGAAGTATATGCGTGTCTGAATGCTTTAGGGGTACAGTCTTTTTTCTTTTTAAAGATGCGGTTGAAATTGGAGATATTATTGAATCCGCATCTGGAAGCGATTTCATTGACGGTATGGGTGGTTTCAATTAACAGGCGGGAGGCATGCCCCAGCCGGATTTCTATCAGGGTGTCAACAAACGTTTTGCCAATCCGGGCTTTAAAAAACCGGCTGAAAGCAACTTCCGTCATCGCGGCTAATTTAGCGGCCTCTCCAAGGGAAATGTTTTTATCGAAATTGGCATTGAGATAAGCCATGATCTTTTCTATCCGGCGACTATTATAAGAAAACGTTTCCTTATTACCGAATGTAGAATCAGAGAGGATGCGCATATTACGGCTGGTAGATAAATCGTGTAATATTGACATCAACTCCAATACGGAATCAAAACCTTGTTGCTGCGGCAAACGAATGAGGCGAGGCATAATTTGCAGGGTTGTTTCTGCAGAGAAAAGAATACCCCGCAAGGAACGCTCAAACATGGTTTTGATGAAGTTCATCTGGTTGCGCTGTAAAAATTTATCGTCAAACAGATCGCGGTGAAACTGAATGGTTATTTCTTTAATAGTACCTCCTTCATGTTTGTTGTTAAACCAGCCGTGTTGCAAATTAGGCCCTACCAGCACCAGTTCCAGGTCGCCAATTTCTTCTATATGATCCCCGATAATCCGCTTGGCTCCTTTGGCGTGTTGAATAAAGGTTAGCTCGAATTCGTCATGGTAATGCAACGGGAAATCAAAATCTTTCTTCTCCCTGGAAAATAATGTGAAGCAATCACTTTGGGTCAGCGGCGTGATTTCTCTTAATAATTTGCTTTGCATAATTAACCTGGTTTGTGCCTGAACAGCGGGCGTTACGTGGAATATTATCTAATAATGACTACTTATTGTAATGGTGGATGATGATAAAAAAGCATTATAAAAATAATAGTATCCTGTGTAAAAAACAATTTTTACTTAATTTATCATAATGTCATTAATGCAGGTATATAAGGGAATGTAAAGGTATGGGTGTGTGTTATACACTTATTTTGTATAATTATCAAAGTGTAATTAAAAGATAAAATAGTACTATAATAATGCGTTTTTTTTGTGCTAAATGAGCCGCGTTAAGAAGGCGTGTCTATTACTATGGATACGCCTGATGTTCCTGTGTTTTATTTGCCGGCTTAACGCGGTGGCTCAAAACAGAAAAACCAGTATCCTGATACCGGCACAATTAGCTTAGTATATATGGGTGTCTTAGGATTAGTTAACGGAGTGCCGTTTGAAAAAATGCGTTCGTTTATACGGGACGGTTATGAACGCGGTGTTGTGATCAGTATTACCTGGTACGTAAACAGTCCGGGGCACCGTACCATGGGAGGTAACGTGTGGGATACCACCCATGGTACGGTTAGTTTTATATTACCCGGCGGAGCTGATCATTGGAATGTATAAAGAGTGGCTGGATAAAGTGGCCTTTTATGTTATCTCTGAAAGGAGCCAAGGGCAGGTTGATACTGGTACCGGCTAACAGTTATCTGGCGCATGCATGCGTTGTTCCCAGCAGTGCCTGTTCCAATGCGGCGCCATCTATCAGCGCCCAATGTTCGATGATCCGGTTATCCAGCAATCGAAAGCAACGGTAACCTTTAGTCGTTACCGTTAGTCCGGTGGGTGGTATTCCCCGCCATATTCCGATGTGTTTCATGCGCATGGTTATTTTAATCATGCTTTTCTGATCTTCAGCCACTTGTTCTTCTATAATTGTTTCCGGAACAAAGGAGCTGTGTGTGATTGCCACCCATTGTTTTAGCCCGTCGGCATTGCCTGGCAGGTTGGTGGGAATGGAATGATCGGTGAATGCGGGGTGAAGGAATTCGTTCAGGCGGGAGGTGTCGCCCTGGTTCCAGATGATGTTGATATATTCCCCGATGAAATCTTTTTGTTGTTGTATAGTCATGACCGTTAGTTTTACCATACAAAGGTATACCGCCGGAGTTGGTGCAATTGTGTCAAACGTCACATTCTGTACCTATTGAAGCCGGCGGCGGATGCGACTGAGTGTTTCCCGGGAGATACCCAGGTAGGAACTGAGTTGTGTAAGAGTTACACGTTGTATCAGTTCGGGGTGATGGGTTAAAATGGATTGGTATCTTTCTTCCGGGTTATTTTTTTTGAGCCAGTCGTTATGTGTTTCCTGTGTAATCAACAGGTGCTCCAGCCACTGGCGGCCAAAGACAACGATCCCGGGCGATATACCGTAGAGACGGGACAGCTCATCTTTATGCCATCTCCATAAAGTAGTAGCCTCCATTGCCTGGATATTATATTCCGAGGAAACGTTGTTCCGCAGGCTGCTTAAGTTGGTTAAAAAGGTATTTTCAAAATAAAATGCGGTGTTGGTTTCTTTTTTGCCATTGTCGTAAAACGCTCTGCAGGCACCGGTTTCAATGAACCAGATATAGTGGCAGCGATGACCTTCCTGTAGTAGATAGTCATCTCTTTTTACTATCTGTTGTTGCGCTCCATCTAAAAATAGCGCCATTGTCCCGGCGTCCATGGGCGCTATGTGGGAGAGACTTTCCAGCAAATGTTGCGGGGTAGATTTCATAACATGAAGGTGCATTTGTTTTTTAAAAATACTCACAATTAGGTATTTGATTCCCCTATACTTTAACATACCTTTGTGAAAGTAATCTGATTTCACTTACCTCATTATAAAGTCATCCACCTGATTTAGTCAATCACCGTATTTTCTATCCCCAAAAAAGGGTCTCTTCTTCGTGAGGGACCCTTTCTTATTTTTACCTACATTTGTTCCAGGAGCATAGTAATCAACCAACGTCTAAGAGAAATTCCTATACAAGATTTATATCAGGTACATGATGGAGCACGCTGCAATTAGAAATGATGAATCCGGGCTGGATGATAAGTTGAACGCTTTAAAGTCCATAGACAAAGAACTTCCGGTAGTGGTAATAGTCATGAATGTATTGAAAAGCTACGTAGAGTATATGTCGCCACGGGGCTGCAGGGAATTAGGCGTTACGCTGGATGAGCTGCGGGAAATGGGGCCAAAGTATTACGATACCTTCTTTAATCCGCATGATGTGGCAGACTATGTGCCAAAGATAATAGCTATGCTGGATGCACCGGTAGAAGCGAATATGACTGTTACTTTTTTTCAACAGGTAAGGATGGCGGGTTCACGGGCCTGGGCCTGGCACCTGGGCTCTACCAGGGTATTTATACGGGATGCCAACGGGATGCCTACCCATGTAATTACCTGCGCTACTCCCATTGATCCGTTACACCACGTGACCAGTAAAGTAAACCGCTTGCTGGAAGAAAATAATTTCCTGCGCCGTAATCAGCATATTTTTGCCTCCCTTACCAGGAGGGAGAAGGAAATCCTGCGCCTGCTGGCGCTGGGACTGAGTGCCGCAGAAATTGCAGCAAAAGCCAATATTTCCGAAAAAACAGCCGTTACTCACCGACGCAATATTAAAGCAAAAATCGGGGCCCAATCCAGTTACGACCTGACCAGTTTCGCGCAGGCATTTGACCTTATATAGATATTATATATTATATCATTGGTATACTGAAAGATAGTACAGATAGGTGTTTTGACGGTATCGGAAAAAATAACCCGCCATTTTTCTGCATGTAAACAGAAAAGTGTATTTTCATTCTGTATACCATATTTTTGTGCCTGTCTGTTGCGCCTTGCAACGGGCTTGTTAACCAGATAAGTTATGTCTTTTAAAGCTGTTCTCAACATCGATGGGGAAGAAATGAATGTCCTCGAATGTAGGTTTTCATTTACCCAAAACACAGACCATAATGGAAAGCCCGCTGCCCGCCCAAAAGGAGGTTCCATTGATTTACTGATAGAGTCTGCCGGGGAAACCAGTTTGTTTGACTGGATGATCTCCAATACCCAAACAAAAAATGGCAGCATAACCTTCTTCCGGCGCGACTCCATGTCCAGGCTAAAGGAGCTGAAGTTTACGGATGCTTATTGCGTAGCCTATTCAGAACTGTTTAATTCTAACAATGAGCAACCTTTACAGATTCAGTTAACCCTGTCATCCCGGGAAGTGAAGTTGAATAATTCCACCTACCAGAACCCGTGGCCTGTATAGTGTTCGTTTTACTCCTGATCTTTTAAAAATAATAGCCTGAATGGACAGCGATTGCTGTGATCCATTCAGGCTATTATTTTTAAAAGAGATGAATTACCTGGATATGGCCTGCCCTTTTTCATCGAGCATCTCTATCACCGTTTTATTATCTTTATCTACATACAGTTTTATTCTTGTTTTCCCTTTTTCATCACGAATAAATAAACCTACTTCTCCCCTTTTGGTTTTGCCTATAAACAGGCGCTCTTTGGTTAGTAATCCGGCATCGGCCATCCGTTGTACTTCCTTTTCATAAACAGCATCATTTTTAAGTGCGGCGAGCGAATCAAACACTTTTGCTTTTGCCGATAATGGAAAATCCTCTGACTGATCCCATATTTTTAAACCATAGGAGCGATCTTTTTTGTCGCCGGTCACATTCTCGGCATATTGTAGCTGCATGACCTGGTCATTTTTATATTGATCCACGGAATAAACCATGCCGGCAGATTGTTTGTCTGCCTCATATATTAGACCGCCACATTCATCGCCCACACCATTGAAGAATATCATACCTGCCGGGCGGTCACGTTTAGGTATGTCTTTGCCATCCATCATGCCGGGATGCTGCCGGGCTTTATTGGAGATCACCATTTTCAGCGTACCATCTTTCTCTACCACATTAATGCGTTCCACATCAATTTCCTGGAACTTCTGACGGGTAATATCGGCCCTGAAAGACATGAATAAAAATAAAGCGAAAATGACAGTAAGCGTAAGCGCATAGATCTTCAATATCCGGACTTCTTTTAATAACTTTTCCATTAGTATAGATTTAGATTTTGTTGCGGGCAAATATACTCATCCACGGCTTTTTTTATTACCGGATAATTGCTAAATTTAGTGCATGTTAACATTTCAATTTAACCCATACTCCGAGCTGACTACTTCCCGTTTTCTACTAAGAGCACCTGTATTATCTGATGCTCCTGAATTTGTCATTATGCGCTCAGATCCACTGGTAAATCAATTCCTTGACCGGCCGCCTACCGTTACAATAGAAGCTGCAGAAAAGTTCCTGGGAATGATAATGGCCAACATCAGCACCCATAAAAGCATGTACTGGGTTATCACGGAAAAAGATCATAACAGGCCCATAGGTACCATCTGCTTCTGGAACCTAGTTCCGGAACTGGACGAAGCGGAAATAGGCTACGAACTGCAATCTGCATTTTTCAGAAAAGGTGTTATGCAGGAAGTAATTCCTGAAGTCCTCCGGTTTGGATTTGAAGTGATGCAACTCAGAAAAATTACTGCTTTACCTTTCGATGCAAACGAACGTTCCATCAAACTCCTGGAACGATTTCATTTTACGATAGATGATGCACTCAGGCAACGTCTCGAAAAAGAAGAAGATATGACGAGGATTTTATGTTATTCGTTGACAAATGATAAAGTATAACGGCAATGGTTATCCCGCTGACTGCCGCGGCCATCGTTCCCCCATAATATCATATCATCCGTATTTAAGCGCCTTTTAGGGGCATTTCGCTCCTGGTCTGCCACAGAAGTTTCCGTATTTTTTGATACGCTTTAAAAGCCAGGAAAATAGCAATAGCCGTTATATTGCTTATTTTTTCTTTTATTCCTCAGGTATTACTTTATCAACGCCGTTGGCAAACCGGCCATACCTAAGATCATTTTAACGATGCTGAAATTATTTAAAACGAAACCCGGAAGACTGCGGATGATCGCTTTCCTGGAAGGCGTTTCTTTACTGTTGCTGGTGGGCGTAGGCATGCCACTGAAATATGCTTATTATGATCCTTCTTTGTAAAAGCCATGGGCCCTATACTCGGTTTGCTCTTTTTTTTTTTGTGCTAAATACCATGAGTGTGGGAATTGCGTATAAATGGAAATTCAGCACTACTACCTGGAAGGTACTGTTAGCCTGCATTACTCCTTTTGGGACCTTCTATGTAGATAAGAAGATTTTATCAAAAATAAAGACAAGGGAAGAAGAAAATGCCGGGCCTGGGCAGCTGTAACCTGCCGGGATAAGATGTAGGATGAAATATCATTATTTTCAGGTATCATTATTAAATGAGGAAAATACTACTACTAACGATTTCATTATTTGTTGCTGGCTTTTTGCAGGCGCAGAAAATCCAATCGGATAATTATGGCACCGTTGGGAGTATCAGTAGCAGCGGTAAAATAGAGAGTCGTAGCTATAGTTCAGTTGGTTACATTAAGAGCGATGGCACCATTCAGAATGGAAGTTATTCCACCATTGGCTATATTACCAGCAGTGGAGCCATTCAAAACAGCAGCTATTCTATTGTAGGATACGTTAAAGCAGATGGTACTGTACAAAATGCCAGCTATTCCATTATTGGTTATATTAAAAAAGATGGAACCGTTCAAAACAAGAGTTATAGTACCATTGGTTACGCTTCTGGTATAAAGAAAGAATGGGCTGCGGTGGTCTTTTTCTTTTTTCATTTTGAGAACATGGAGGTAAAGAAGTAATCGCTTTACGAGCCAGGGACTCTGGTGAAGTCTACATTTTCTTCAGGCGCCTTGAACGCTTTAGTCAAACGCTTTCCATGGAAACGGTAATAGAATAAACTTCCGGCAAAATAGGTGAGCACATCCCACCAATCGCTGGTATAACGGGAAGAAAACTGAGGCATTATCCATTCAAACATAACGGATGTATAGACTGCAATGAAAAGCAGGTAGTGTAACGGATAAGTATAATCGTTGTTTTGGACAATATACCTGCGTGTAAATGTGAGGGTGATATGCGCCATGGCAGGTACTGCAATAAAATCAGTCAGATAGCCATTCAGCAGCGGAACCGGCTGTTGCAGGTATCGGCACATATGAATCACTATCCATACCAGGCAGTAAGTAATAAATAGAGGATCGAATAATTTTTTCATCCTATAGTACAAACATGATGGCCCCGCCAAGTGTTAATGAAATAAGCAGGATCATTACTGCAAACAAATAGAACCCACCTTCCTTGAGTATTTTTACCGGTACTGCATCAGTCGGTTTTATGGGCAGTATGCTATTTCTTAGCCGCTGAAATAGAGAAATATCCTCTGATGTCTGATCAGTTGTTTCGTTTTCCATTTCCTATATTTAGAACAAATGTACTAATTATTTCAAAAATTAGATCATTTGTTCTAAATTTGTGTATGGACACGAAGGAACGCATTCTCAAAACCGCCATGGAACTGTATAACGACCAGGGGGTACATACTATTACCAGCAGGCATATCGCGGCGGAAATGGGTATCAGCGGGGGGAATTTGCATTATCATTTTAAGCATACTGACGAAATCATCAAAACCCTGTATGACCGGTTGTCGGTTGATTTCGACGCCATCGTATTAGCGATTGCATCGCTGCCGGGTATTGATCTGGTAACTGTAATGAGCTTCGTAGAGCGGTCGTTTGAGCTGATGTATAAGTATCGCTTTATATTTTTACATTTTGTAGAGATAAGTATGCGTATTCCTGCTATTAAGAAAGATTATTATCAGCTCACGCAGCGAAGGGAAAAGGAGTTTCTGGCGATATTTGAAAAATTTAAAGCGGATGGAATTTTCAGGAAAGATATACCAGCGGAAGTTTTGCAGGCGCTTATTACACAGATTTTTATTTTGGGAGATTTCTGGCTGTCAAATAATGAATTGACATTAAAACTGAGAGGGCGTAAGGCAATCGCACATTACAGCCATATTTTTTCCAGTATGTTTTATCCTTACTTAACGACGTCTGCGCTGAGCGGATTACATAAATAGAAAAGGGACAGCCGATGGCCCTCCCTTAAAAAATTGTGTGAGATACAAACATTAAATGATTACTACGGTCTCACACCAGAAAGTACGCGGTGGAAAAGTGGCTTTCTCCATTTTTTTATCACCAGGCTCAGATAGTCTGGAGATTTTCATTTTGCTGATGTCTAATTTTTTTTTGAGTTTCTTTTTCATAAAACAGGTTTTCTGAAGAAATATAGTTGTTTACTCTTTTCTGAAGGTTTTCAGCGGCCCCTTATGACAGCGGTATAGCCATAGGGAAACTGTAGCAAGAGATTGGGAAATAGTAAAAAGGATAGCCCGATGGCCATCCTTTTAAAAAATTGCGTGAGACACAAACATTAAACGAGCCCTGTAGTAGTACACCAGAAAGTATGGGGTGGAATAGTGGCTTTCTCCGCTTTTTTTCCGCCGGGTTCAGATAGTTTGGAGATTTTCATTTTGCTGATGTCTAATTTTTTTTTAATCTTCTTTTTCATAAAACGGTTTTTTCTCAAGAAATGTAGTTGCTTACTCTTTTCTGAAGGTTTTCAGCGGCCCCTTATGATAGCGGTGAGTGTGCTGCATGTACATGGCAGGTAATACAGCAATTAGTAATAGAAAGGATCGGGTTTAGATATACAAAGGTTTAGATGATCTGTTTTCTAATTTACAGATTTTTGTTGATGTAGCGCTAATATTGTTGTGTGTTATGACATTTAAAACAGCTGGGAATCGGTGGCTGCTGCTATATTTTTGCAGGGTATTGGTTAGTTAACAGCCGCATTTATGGAGCTATAGTAGTAGCTGGGTGTGCCGGAGGCAAATTTCACCGGGCCTTCAACGAGTAAAGATTCATCGGGCGTTTTTATCCGGATCTTCCACTTATTACTGCTGGGGTGCCGTGCCTCAAAAGAAATACTTATTCCCTTTTTTATCGTATCTGTTCTTTGAAAGATACCAATGCCGGAAATGTCCCAGCTTTTAGTGGGCCCTGCAGGGCCGCTGCCATATTTTATTTCAGTGAAAGGAATGGCCGTATTGGATTCCAGCTCATAAATGACGATAATTTTGTCTGGGGGATTTTCCTGGTCGTTCTTCATACAGGCGGTAAGACTGATGCTAAATATTAAGGAGAGGAAAACTTTTCTCATGAGATGATATGGTTTTAGGTTGCTCATTGGTATGTACGTAACCAGATGGAAATCCGATTTTGCAGGAGCACCATTTTCCGGGAAGTCATTTTTATGGAGGGCCGCCATTTCTTAGGGGCTGGGGGAAGTGTTCATAATTAACTAATTAATTCGTATGTTAGCATATATTGTTGAATCCAAACAACAGTAAGATCAAGTTTAATAAATATAACGTCACCTTTTGACGTAGGGAATATATTGCAAGTAACTTGACCCCCATGTTCACGAAATAACTATTAATTACAGAGAAATAAGTGTCAGTTCAAAACGCACTAAAAATAATACAGCAAATCCGAGAGAAGGAAAACGAAACCTCCACCGTTCTCGTAACGTTTGAAGATCTCGTAAACCTTTCTGTACAGGAAAATCTTCCTTTTTCTATAGAGGAACTTAAAAAGGCTTTTCAAATTGATTGGGATATGCGTTGGCTTAAATATTCCTGATCGGGATAAATTTATTTTATTAGCAATTGTGTATGTTGAATCTCGATATATTGAAGTGTACCTATACAAATGAACAGGTATTGGTTATTTTATTGACCCGTTTGTACTTTGATACGCAGGAGATTGAAGTTGTACGGGAGTTCCTGGATAAAGGAGTAATTGACTGGCGTTTATTTTATAAACTTATTTCCCATAATGATATCAGAGGTTTTATTTACAACGTCATAACTGTTTCTGAGTTACAGATCGATCAGCAGATCTACGATACCTTAAAAAAGGATGCCATGGGGATTACTTTGTTGGGATCTTACCAGGCAAGTTTAGCAGCCCATTTAGCGCGTGAGTTTGAAAAGTTAGGAATAACTGTTATTCAGTATAAAGGAAACGCGCTAGCCACACGATATTACAAAGCCCCTTTTTTCAGAGAAAGTTCGGATATAGATTTTCTGATAAATAAGGATGAGCTTCTGCAGTTAAAAAGATACCTTAATGAAAACGGGTATGAGCCAAAGTATAATATATCAGGACATCAAATAGGGTTTATATTGCGCTTTCACAGAGAGTTCCCCTTTAAATCACCAAAAGACAGGATGGGCATTACTTGTTCTGTAGAGCTAAAATGGAGGCTGCTGGAGCGTTATTTTGGAAAATTTCATCAGCATGATTTTTTTGTACAACATTTACAATCCTATACAGCCATTGAGGGCACCTCTTATGTTGGCTTAACTCCGACCTACGATTTTTTATGTGTAGCCTCTAATCATCTCATCAGAGAGCCACTGATGAAATTTAAGTATTTAATTGATTTAGCTAGTATCGTTCAGAATTCACGCGGCCAGCTGGATTGGGAAGCAATAAGTCTGCACTTTAAGTTATACGACTTCTCTCCTTTTTTATGGTCGGGAATGAATGCGATAGCCGAAATAACCGGGCTTCAATTGCCCGTATCAAACACGCCTAAAATGACCTACCATCTGTTTACAGCCACTGAAATCAGGACTGGACGCAGCATTTTTTTTAATAGAATCAGGATTGCAAACTTACAGCGATCGTTCCTGGGAAAGGTGAAATTTAGCCTGAAAGCGCGTTTATTTCTATTGATCCCTAATTTAAATGATTTGTCCCGGACGGATGCACCTGCGTGGACCATTCCATTCATTGTGCCTGCGAAATCTCTCAGATTTCTATATTCGTATATAGCTAAGAAACGTTAAACTGATCATACTTATTTAGTGCATCTAGTATTGTTATGGTAGCAAAGTTCTTTTTTTCATCTTTTGTTACAAATATATTTCCTCCTGTTTCGTGATCAGCATTATCAGAACTCGGAATTCTCAGTTCAGCAGAAGGATTCCAGTGTCCAGCGGCTTGTTGAGAATTGAGGAGGAAATTTAACATCACTTTTGTTAGTTGATGATGCTTTTCTTTGTGATGGGAGCATAATATTATTTTCAATAAAAGCGCTATTTTAAAATCGTTTGGAACGAGACTATCCAATTCTTTTTGAGCTGCATCACAAGCCCAGTTTACGGAGATATCAATTGTGTCTTTGTATTTATCGGCATCTTTATTAAATAAGGCTTCAACGCTAAGTGCTGTAGCATATTCGGGGCCATCCCACCAGTAACTGTACCAGTACCCCGCAGTATTTTGATGATCCAATAAGTAATCAATGGAGTGTTGTATGCCAGCTAAGGCATAGGCGGCGGTAACGCAGTAATGCGGTATTTTCCAACCATTAAAATGTGGATCATGAATTTTTCCGATCGGTTCATTTAGGGCATAAGTGATGATGCCGCCATCTTGAGTGACATACCTATTCATCATATCAAAACCAGGTTCCGGAAAATCATCGGTGAATGCTGCTGTATTTGCAAAAAGCCAGGTCCAGATAGTACTGTCGGCATCTGCCTGGTTTATAGCATTATAGCCCCATCCTTCATTTTTTCTATACCTGGTTTTCAATATTTGCCATGCCCTATTCAGCGCTTCACTGGTTTTGGGACTTTTAAAACGGGCCAAATGGCAGGCAACGTAGGCGGTAACCCACTCATCGCTGTAACCGGCTTTCAGGCAATAATCCTTCCACCATCCTGATTGTTGCTGGCTTGAGAGTAGATAATCAACTCCCTTACTGATAGCCTGTTTAATATCAGGAGTGGTTTTAGGTTCGGGAGGTTCTCTCTTTAGACTATTAAATTCTAATGGCGTTTTAACTTTCCATAAACTTCCATAACCCAGATAAGCCTTTAACTCTATATCCTTATCCGGACAATAGGATAATTTCAAATGAGAAATCTTTTTCTTTAGAAAAGTAAATTCGTTTTCGGGTTTACTTAAGGACGCTATCCATAAATGTTCGGGCCAATCATTGACTTGTCCGGGGAATATTTCTTCATCCCAGTGTAATATTGCTTCTATTTTATCTTTTTTGTAATGGTTTTGTGTATTGAGCTTTTCTATAAAAAAGCGCCAATATGTTTCTGCGGGCGGCTGTCTATCCCAAAAGCATTCAAAGCCAATTTTGGGGAAGATACTCGTTCCGATGTCAATGCATAACGTTACCCGGTCGGCATAATTGTAAACAAAGGATATCCAATGGTCAAGTGCCGGTCCCGTCCAGGCATAGCCTATTTTTTTTAAAAATGGAGCTATTGCAGTAACGGACAATTTTTTGATATTTACCCGTAGTACTTCTACTTCTCTGGAAAATAGAATTCCCATATACGCAATGAAAGCAGGGGGAGGACACGCATCGAGGATTGCATCGAAGAGACTAAGAAAACATTGATTTTCTCCCAATGTTTCCTTTAGCATAGAAAAGCAAAAACCCTTTAATTGAGCGTCATCAAGGCCAGTCTGCAATTCGAAGAATAGCAAAGGGGTTTTTATACCTGATGGAAGAACATCCAGTTCCAGAAAAACTTCCGCAATGTTTTTATGATAGGCCGATGATTTATCCGCCCAGTTTTTTAAGAAATAGCAGATTTTTTCATGTTCCTGATCTCCGGTAAACTTGTTTTGAAACCATGCTGAAATAGAACGAAGGTCATCTTCGTCTCTACGTATGCAGAGTTGTAGATCCACCTGTTCCTGGTCGTAGAGGCGACATTCTAATCCAAATCTGATAAGCGGAGGAAAAAAATCTGCTGCCTTTTTCAACAACGCCCGCTGTGCTGGTGACACCAGGATTTGAGGGAGAGCATCACAAAAACTCCCTGTCGCTTTTAAAAGCGAGTATTCATCAGACACTTGTTTCATTTCAGGAAATACTTATAGTTTCAAGTATCGAATCGTACACTTCATGGATACGTAGGATATTATCCGGAGAGTGTATATTATAAGAAGGCACAATTTCCAGGAAGCTCATTGCTGATTGAAAATAGGTTTTTAGGTACTCTCTGGAATTAAGCCCTGGAAGCAATATCTCATTCATCAACACAGAAAGTGCATCTATTCTTTTTACGGTGGTGATCACTTTTTCTGGTTCAGGTACTCTTGGATTTATAAAGAACACAGCTGTAACCTGTCTGGGAAGAACATCCGTGGAAGGTACTTGCTGATTGAAATAGTATTTGGGAGGGATGATATCTGATTCTGCCGTCTTTTTTAAATCAGCAGGCAATTCGAATACCCATTTAAGGTTTATCCGCGGAATAGATAAGGAAGATGCTATATCTGGACTAATCTTCAAGGAGGTTTCTCCCTGTGATACGCAAAAAGAGTTATTCTCCTGATGTAGCATAGCATAGTCATCACACCATATTGCATGCCCTTTAAGGTGAAAATAGGTAGCCAGCGTAGATTTGCCGGCTCCTTTTGGGCCCATAAATAAAACTACTTTATCATTGATACACATGGCAGATGCATGTAAACAAAAATACCCCTGCTCCTGCAAGCAAAACTTAGTAATATTCCCCCGAATTAGCGATTGGACGATTTGCTGGGAGGCGCTATTGGTGAAGTGATAGAAAACGTTTTTTCCTTCAGATAAGATAATGAAGCTCACCGCTGGTTTTTGGTCACCGCAATATTCAAACAGGAAACACTTCTTATTGTCAGAAGTGTTTCCCGAATAAACATTTTCGCCAAAATTCGATAAAGAAGGAGAGCGCTTAAGTGCATTAAATGCAATTTTCTCCTTCAGTTCGACAAAGTCGGTATAACTTAAATTATTAAATTTTATAGCGAAATGCACAAACAAATTTTTCAATTAATTATGAAGTATAATTTGGTCCAGTACCACCATCATTAGCTCCTCCACTGGGACTACTTGTGTTTGTTACTTCGCCGATTTTTCCGAGATCTTTTAATTTAGGGGGCTGATAAATTTTTTTTTCTCCTTGGGTAATTACTTCTTTTTGCATAATGTGTTTTTTTAAATAGTGAAATTATTAGGGGTTGTAATTGCTCCATGATAAAACATGTAAAATAGGCAAAATGTTGTTGTAGGATGTTGATGAACATCCAGGATTTCTGATGGCTGCCAATAGACGCTGTATATCTATTTTACCACTTAAAAAACCACTGGATTCCGATATTTTTTTTTCCAGCAGATCGTGTATTTCCTGTGTTTTTAGGTTTTGAGAAAGAGGATTCCCAAAAAGGAGTGTTTTGGGCCTTCTTACTATTTCTTCCGGTAGGTAAGGTATCATAGCCATTCGTAGCAATGACTTTTTATACAATAGATGTGGGGGGAGTGCCAGTATAAAAAGGAGTAACTCCAATGAAAAAAAAGGTTGTCTGATCTTTATTTTATTGCCGGTAAAACCTGGGTGAGAAGTCTCAGATAACCAGGACCAGAAGGGGTTACCTGTCATTGCGAAATTGGAACGCATTGAAATGCCGTCTTTATTTGGTTTAAATGGCGTATAATCTGTGGGAAAGAAAGTGGAATCGTACCAGGGAGGTATAGTCGTATTGGTGATGGGAGTTTTCTTCACCCATTTCTTTATTTTTTGCCTGACTGTTCTGGCAAAACTGCTAAATGTTTTATAGAACATCAGGTCATCCAGATATGGCTGAACAAAGTATCCCTGAGCTGCGAGTCTGCGGCGTGAATGTGGTTCATACTCAAACAAGGGGTCTCCCCCAAAGCCTGTCAAATACACTCTTGAAAAAGAAGCAGCATCAATAAATATTTGAGATTCTGCTGTTGCATCTGGAATGGCGATTGGTTCGGGAATCCAGGACGTCATTGGCTGGGCAACATTTTTCACATAGTCCTCTGCCATGTATTGTTGGATCGGTATTCTAAGATGGTTGGCCGTCAGCTTTCCAAAATATCCTTCCTTTTCAGTTACCAGATGCCGGTAGCCAATATTAAATGAAACGACTGTATTATTACTGCCATAGCTGGCATCAAGTACTTTTTTCGTAATAGCCGTTATAGATGAGCTGTCCATGCCGCCACTTAGTGAGCAGGATATTTTATTGTTACGGGTACGGTCTATAATAGATTGCTCAAATAAACGATAGAAATGGCTCACATATTCTTTGGTCGTTTTGTAACGAATAGGTTTGATATTGGAAGGGATTTCCCAATAACAACTGATAAGAATTTCTCCATCTTTATAAATTAATTTGTGAGCCGGTGGAAGTTTTTTTATCTTTTTATAGATCGTTTGATCGAAACGTCTGTTTGCCCCATTTTCCAGATAATCCCGCAATACATCATCATTCAGGTCGGACATCAGATTGGGGATGTCTTTAAGAGAGCGGTAAAAATTTGTGAAAAGAAACCGGTTATCAGATTGCGTGTAATAAAAAGGGATCAGCCCAAAATGATCACGGGCACAAAAAAGATAACTTGCCTGCTCATTCCAGATGGCAAAAGCGTAATCTCCTGAAATATGTTGCAGACAATCCTCGCCCCAATGTTTATAGGCATATAGGATTAGGTAAGCATCAGGGGTAGTATTACTGATAGCACTAAAATATGAGCCAAGTTCTTTCACTAATTCGATGCGTCTATCCAAACGCACATCTCCTGCAATCCAGAGATTTTCATCAACTGTAAAGGGGAGTTGCTCTTCTGCTGTATCGTCACAGGTTTTAAGCCAACCAAACCGCAAATCAGCCTGATTACTGCTCCATGCACCCAAGTAGTCGTTGCAACAGGATGCAATGACCGCTGTAGAAACGTCAAGCAATGCGCTATCGGTTTTTTGGAGCTGAGAAGATATTATTCCAATGAATCCGCTCATTTAAATTTAAGGATAGCGTTTAGTTTACCTGCTGGTAAAACGAAATAATTAGCAATGATTGAAGGGTGGTCATTTAAGAGAATCCCTTCTTTCTCTAACCATGCATGAGCATCAAACTTTCCCATTTTTTGATTCACACCAATTTTGAGTTCCGAAGGAATGCCTTTTCTGTTTAGTAAAAAACGCATGACCAGTGACTGAGATAAGCATCGTCCCTTTAGCAGAGGCAACAGGTTCATCTGATTAAAGATGGTTGCGTATTTGTCAAGAATAACAACCGTTTCGTTGTGATCTGGCAAGGGGACTTGTTTCATAAAGAAAGAAAGTAATCTCTCTGTCGTTTTTAAACTTGTAAAACGGAGGCATACTTCTGTTAAGATGGTAAGAATACGAGCCCGGAAAAACATACGATCGTATGCTCTTAAAGATCTGTTTAAGTTAATTAAATCATGATCTGAATACATCAGTAAGTAGTAATTAATTCAGCCTTTCTAAGCTCGTCTATTAATCGGGTGATATCATCCTGAAGTCGTTCTGCACTTACCTCATATTCATCCTGCAATACACGGAGGGCAAACGCGTATTCCTGATCACCAGATAATAATTCCCAAAAGCGTTTTCCGACTTCGTCGAGTTCATAAAAACGTTCCGTATTTAAATTCAGAATGACAATACCAGCGCCCATTTCCCGGACAACACTGTTTTCGGAGATTTTAATTTTTTGTTCCAGAATGGTCATTTATGTTAATGTTTTAGGGACACAATTATGCTAAAATGACAATGATTGATTCTCTTTAATGGTTGAGTCTGGCAATAAAGATATGGGGTAATAATTTTAAATCATAATCTACTTAGATGATCTCATGAGATCTCAAGTTAGTATTGTAACAGTTTTAAAGTCGTTTTGTTTTATACGATAGAAAATTTTCCTTTAAATGAATTCATCTGGTCATTCTCGACTTCTTTAACAAAAAATAAGGTCCTTCATAATAGACTGCAAGGACCCAGGGGTGTAAATTTTTTACAGATAGACTAAACTAAACTTTATGATGCTTCCTTAGGTTTTTAACCTGCTTCGATATTTTGTGCTGTGCCAAAAAAGCCCTGATTTCAATTAAGAGACCAAGGCTTTTAAAGCTGCGGAGAAGAAGGGATTCGAACCCTTGAAGCCCTTTCAAGCTTACACACTTTCCAGGCGTGCCGGTTCAACCACTCCCGCACTTCTCCGATTATCTTTTCCTGAGTAAAAATGGAAAGGTTGTTTTTTCCAATTCAGGGTTGCAAAGATAATCCTTTAGTTTATATTTCAAAAAAAAGTTTAATTCTTGTCGTACAGCTTCCAGATGCCTGCCCCTAAAAGCCCACCCACAATAGGTCCTACAATAAATACCCAGAGATTGGATAGTGCTTGTCCACCTACAAAAATAGCAGGTCCGATACTGCGGGCCGGGTTAACAGATACCCCTGTTACCGGAATGCCTACAATGTGAATCATGGTAAGGCACAAGCCAATGGCGAGGCCTGCAAATGCACCATTGCCATTGTTTTTACTGGTACTGCCATGTACTACTACCAGGAAGATAGTGGTTAATACTATTTCGGCTACGAGACCAGTTATCAGCGAATAGTGGTCTGGTGATCCCTGTTCTACTCCATTTGCGCCTAATCCGTTGGCGGCAAGGGAGTAGTCGGCCTTGCCCTGGGCAATAAAATACAGCACCGCAGAAGCCACAATAGCTCCTATGATTTGGGAAACAATGTACGCGCCTGCATCTTTACCGGATATTTTGCCGGTAGACAACAGGGAAATCGTAATAGCGGGATTAAGATGGCAACCGGAGATATGACCAACAGCATAGGCCATAGTAACTACCGATAACCCAAACGCAAAAGCAATACCCAGGAATCCTACATGTGTGCCGGCTAATACCGCACTGCCACAACCCATAAATACTAAAACAAAAGTGCCAAAAAATTCTGCAATACATTTCTGAGATAATGAAACTGCCATAGAGAGAAAGATTTTGTGGTGATTGGAAATCGGGGAATATGAAATTGGTGATAATTAAATTTACCGCAAATATTCAAGATAAAAAAAAGCAGGAAGCACAACTAAAGTGCTTCCCGCTTGTATACCTCTGCAAGGAGCTCAATATACTTCGATAGGTGTTAATTCACCACGCAGCGGTGCTTCTATCAGCTTCCGGGTTTCTGCCGGTGACAGGCCTTGTCCCAATACAAACATCAGTTTGGTGACAGCTGCCTCAAAGGTCATATCATGGCCGCTTACTACGCCGATTTCCACAAGATGTTGACTGGTTTCATATTTTCCCAACTCTACAGACCCACCATCACATTGCGTAATATCCACTACCAGTGCACCATTATCAATTACTTTTTTAATGCTTTCAATAAACCAGGGTTGCGTATTAGTATTGCCGCTACCAAATGTTTCCATGATAACGCCTTTCAGGCCAGACACGCTCAGAGTGGCTTCTACTGCCCTTCTGCTGATGCCCGGAAATAACTTCAATACCGTAATATTTGTTTCCAGTTCTTTATGCACCTTCAGCGGTTGTGTAGGTGGTGGTAAAATGAACTGGTGTTTGAATTTAATATCAATGCCGGCTTCGGCCAGCTGAGGATAATTCATGGTATAGAATGCCTCAAACTTTTCCGCATTATATTTTTTGGAACGGTTACCTCTGAAAAGGGAGAAGTCAAAATAAATGCATACTTCCGGAACCAGGGATATATTAGTGCCGTTATGCCTGCTACAGGCTATTTCCATGGCAGTAATGATGTTCTCCTTGGCATCTGTACGTATTTTGCCTATAGGCAGCTGTGAGCCGGTTAAAATAACAGGTTTCGACAGGTTCTCCAGCATAAAGCTCAGTGCGGAAGCAGTAAAAGCCATGGTGTCAGAACCATGCAGAATCACAAACCCATCGTATCGGTCGTATCGGTCCTCAATAATACTGGCCAGTTCTACCCAGATCTCAGGCTGCATGTCTGATGAATCTATAGGCGGATTAAATGCGTACACATAAAAATCGATACCCATCCGGTAGAGTTCCGGTAAATTATTCCGTATTTCGTTGAATCCGATAGGGCGCAGTGCTTTGGTCTTATCATCATAGATCATACCCACTGTACCGCCTGTGTAAATAATCAGTATTTTACTCATTGTGCTAGTAGCCATTGCCTGCAAAGGTATTACCTAAACAGTTAGAGCATTTTGAATAATTTCAGGGCATTGCTGCTTGTTATAGCTGCTACGTCTGCTATTTTTAGATTTTTTATATCTGCCACCTTTTCTCCTGCCAGCGGGAGGTAGGCACTTTCATTGCGTTTACCCCGGTAAGGTACCGGTGCTAAATAAGGTGCATCTGTTTCCATTATAATGTGCGCCAGGTCTATTTCTTCCAGTAGTTTATCCAACCCTGACTTCTTAAACGTCACTACGCCGCCGATACCCAGATAGAAGCCCAGGTCAATGATTTCCTTTGCCTCGTCCAGCGTGCCGGAAAAACAGTGGAATACGCCGCTTAAGCGGCCATCCTGTAAGCCCTTTACTTCGTTGATACATTCCCGTGTGGCTTCCCGGCTATGAATGGATACCGGTAGCTGGTATTCCCTTGCCAGCAGCAATTGTTCCTGGAAGGCCTGGTATTGCTGGGTTAACAAGGACTTATCCCAGTAAAAATCCAGTCCTATTTCCCCGATGGCTTTGAATGGTCGTTGCTGCAGCCAGGCTTTTACCAGGTCCAGCTGAGCGGCTACGTTCTCCTTTACATAGCAGGGGTGTATCCCCATCATGGCATATATATGCTCCGGGTGCCTGGCTTCCAGCTCCAGCATCCCTTCTATAGAACTCTCGTCTATATTAGGCAAAAACAGTTGATCTACTCCCGCTGCTATGGCCCGCGCTACCATCTCTTCCCGGTCTGCCTCAAATTCTTCGGAATACAGGTGGGTGTGGGTATCTATCCAGCGCATAATAATTTATTTATTAAATTTGTAATTTCTTTAATATTTAAAGGATATCTTTATACCTACAAAGGTAAAGACCGAAAAACCTAATTGCTAATAAAACCTAAACTATGAAAAGCTATTTCAGTACAAATCGTGTGCTGGCGTGGACCATCACCGGCGTGGCAGTAGCCACTATTTTCTTTGCGTGTAAGAAGGAAGTAACCACAGACACCGCTCCCAACAACGAAACAGATAATAAGACGATTGGCGTGGTGCAACATGAAGCCGTGGTAAGCGCTATGTACAATGATTGGTTCGAAACGGTAGCCAGCGTAGGTATCGACCAGGGTATGTTTACCGGTCGCCAGGCAAATCCCAATGGGACTGAAATGGCGGATGTTCCCAAGCCCTCCTGCCCATCTTCTGAGCTGCTGGATGGTACAGGTGCTACCTGGCCTAAACGCGTAGCAATAGATTTTGGAGAATCCTGCCTCGACAGATTTGGCGTTTATCGCAGTGGCATCCTGAATGTAACGTTCAGTGGCCCGCTTTTCAACCCCACCTCCACCATCACCGTGGAGCCATCCAATTATAAAATCAACGGAAAAGCCGTAGCCGGACGTTTTGTGATCAGTAACGCCTCCTTCAGTCTTACAGCTGGTATGCAGTATACAACAGAATTAACCGGTGGTAAAATAACCCTTGCGGATACACTGATCATCAACTATGCCTGCAAAAAAACGGTGAAACAAATAGCCGGCTTTGAGCTGGACAGGCCATTCAGGAACCTGTCTGATGATGTATACAGTGTAGATGGTACTGCCAGTCTTAGCTATGAGAAAGGGCCTGCTACAGGCCTTACGGCAACTTTCACTACACAATCATCACTTATTAAAGCATGGAGCTGTCAGTATATTTCCAAGGGTAAACTGAAAGTAGACTTCAACAATGCTTCCGGTGTAATTGATTATGGAGATGGAACATGCGATGATGTAGCTACTATAACAGTAGGTGATAAAGCGAAAGAAATTAAACTGAAACCATAAATTTTACCTGGTGCTGATACAGCCTTGTATCAGCACCAGATCATTATACGATCGCAGCCAGTTCATATTTTTGCTTTTTGCAATACTCCAGCACCCGTGGCAGCGCATATTCCAGCCGATCCCAGGCCTTGGTGCTGTCATGAAATACCACAATAGAGCCGGGTTGCAATTTAAACACCACATTTTGCACACAGGCTTCCCCGTTGAGTTCCGTATCAAAATCACCGCTCAACAGATCCCACATAATAATTTTAGCCCCCGGAATCTTATTCTTTATCTGCCGGATCTGGAAGGGAGTAATCCTGCCATAAGGAGGCCGGAATAGCGGAGAGGGAATATACTTAGCAGCTTCCAGCACATTTTCCAGGTACTTTTCTGTATTTGTTTTCCAGCCATTCAGATGATTGTGGGTATGATTGCCGGTAGCATGGCCCGCTTCCAGTATCTGCTGGTAAATAGTGGGGTGCTCCACCACATTTTTACCGATACAGAAAAAAGTTCCTTTCGCATCATATCTGGCCAGTTGTTCCAGCACAAAGGGTGTTGCCTGTGGATGCGGGCCATCGTCAAAAGTGAGGTATACTTTGTTGCCGGCCGGAGACATATTCCAGACACAGCTTTTATACAGGGCTTTCAGGATGCCGGGTGTTTTAGTAAGATAGAACATAGCGCAATGGTGCTTGATACTGCAATATACTTAATGTGTGAAAGCGGGATATCGTATTAAAAAATTTTAATCTTCCGCATTTCTCCCCTCACGAATCACTGGGAGCTAAACGCTAAATCCTTATCTTTGTCGCCTATGGATCACAAAAAAGTAAGAGTGCGTTTTGCGCCCAGTCCTACTGGTGGCCTACATCTTGGAGGTGTACGCACTGTATTGTTCAACTATTTGTTTGCAAAACAGCATAAAGGCGATTTTGTGCTGCGTATTGAAGATACTGACCAAACCCGCTACGTTGCGGGTGCGGAAGAGTACATCAGCGAATGTTTGAGCTGGTGTGGCCTCACGCCGGATGAAAGTCCCGCGTTAGGTGGTCCGTATGGTCCTTATCGCCAGAGTGAGCGCAAGCCAATGTATCGCCAGTATGCAGAGCAACTGGTAAAATCCGGCCACGCCTATTATGCTTTCGATACACCGGAAGAACTGGAAAGTATGCGCGAAAGGCTGAAAGGTCCCGACAATCATTCTCCCCAGTACAACCACCTCGTAAGAGAAAAAATGCGTAATTCCCTCACCCTGTCTGATGCAGAAGTACAGGAATTACTGGTGAAGAATACACCGCATGTTATCCGTATTAATATGCCTGCCGATGAAGAACTCACCTTTACCGACCTGGTACGTGGTGAAGTTACTTTTCATACATCGCAGGTAGATGATAAAGTATTGCTGAAAGCAGACGGAATGCCTACCTATCACCTCGCAGTGGTAGTAGATGATTACCTGATGAAAATTACCCACGCTTTCCGCGGAGAAGAATGGTTGCCATCTGCACCAGTACATCTCCTGCTCTGGAAATACCTGGGCTGGGAAGCTGATATGCCGCAATGGGCACATCTTCCGCTGATCCTGAAACCTGATGGTAACGGTAAACTCAGCAAACGTGACGGAGATCGTTTAGGCTTTCCCGTATATGCTATGAACTGGACAGATCCCGCCACCCAGGAAGTAACGAAAGGGTTCCGTGAGCTGGGCTTCCTGCCGGAAGCATTCATTAATATGCTGGTGATGCTGGGCTGGAATGACGGTACTGAACAGGAAATATTCTCTATAGAGGAACTGATTCAGAAGTTCTCCCTGGAGCGGGTGCATAAAGCCGGCGCCAAATTCGACTACGAAAAAGCCAAATGGTTTAACCATCAGTATATCCATCATAAAGACAACGAAAGCCTGGCAGCCCTTTTTCAACCAGTACTGGCAGAAAAAGGTGTTAGCGCAGATCCTGCCTATGTAGCCACTGTGGCAGGCCTGGTGAAAGAACGTTGTTACTTCGTGAATGAAATCTGGGACCACGGTTTCTTCTTCTTCCAAAGCCCAACGAGCTATGATGAAGCCGCTGTAAAACCAAAGTGGAATGCAGATAAAGAAGCATTTTTCACTGCCTGGTCTGCACAGCTGGATAGCTTAACCGCTGCTCCTGCGGCAGATCTGGAAGCTGCTTTCAAAGCCCTGGCTACTGAAAAGAACCTGAAAATGGGAGACGTGCAACTGCCTTTCCGCATCATGCTGACCGGTGGTAAATTCGGACCTCCTGTTTTTGATATCGTAGCTACACTGGGTATAGCGGAAACACGCAACAGGATAGCAAAGGGATTGGAAGCTTTTAAGTAGAATTGTTAGTAGTTATATAGATAAAGGCTAAACGATGCGGATCGTTTAGCCTTTATTATTTTGCCAGATTTTTAGGCCGGTGTGAGAGCTGATTAAGTCAAAGTCGCTGTCATTATGAACTACTTCCAGGTCAAAACTCATGGCGTAGAAAGCAATGACACAATCATTACCACTACGAATGGTTACGCCTTTTTTCCGGAGCGCCCTGTATAGTGTTCCGGCTCCCATAGCAGCCATCATGTGAGGTAGTTCTAGTTTGGTATGCCAGCGGAGAATTTCTTTCAGTTTTTTATGCTGGGCATCTTCTTTTATCCCTTGTAAAAACTCTTGTGCAACGATAGGCACAAGGGGTGTCTCAAATCTGTTTTTTAAATAATAAGCTAACAGAAGGGTTTGCGGCGTTTCTTTTTTTCCTGCGTAGTCAATCCAAACGGAGGTGTCAAAGATGAGTGGATTTTTCATGCGCCTCGCATTTCATTCAGATCGCCGTCCCAATAGATCTTACCTTTCATCGCCAGCAATTCTCTGTTTTTAACACCGAGAATATAATCTCTCAATGCCTTATTCAACACCTCTTCTTGTGTTTTTCCTTTATTGAGCTTCATTGCTTCTTTGATCAGCTCAGGATCTAAGTTTACTAAGTTTACCTGGTTTATATTGGCTCTTGCTTTTGCCATAAAGAATGGTTTACTATTATCAATAAAAATACATAATAATATACACATAAAAAGGCCGGACAGTAACTGCCCGGCCTGCACTTTATTTCAAAAAAATATTACTTCCCTTTTGCGCTTTCTTTCGCCCATGCATCTTTCAGTGTCACCGTTCTGTTGAACACCACTTTTTCTGGCGTGCTATCTGGATCTACGGAGAAGTATCCTTTGCGAAGGAACTGGAAACGTTCACCTGGCTTAGCTTGTAGCAGACCTGGTTCTACAAACGCTTCTTTGATAACTTGTAAGGAATCCGTATTAATCAGCGTTTTGAAATCGGCTTCTTCTGCAGCTGGGTTTTCAGAAGTGAATAAGCGATCGTAGATACGTACTTCAGCAGTAGCAGCATGTGCTGCACTTACCCAATGAATGGTTCCTTTAACGGTTAAGCCGCTCTGGTCGCCACCACTTTTGCTTTCAGGTAAATAGGTAGCATAGATGGTGGTGATATTGCCATCGGCATCTTTATCGAAGCTTTCTCCTTTAATGATATAAGCATTCTTTAAGCGCACCATGTTACCTGGACCGAGACGGAAGAATTTCTTAGGTGGATTTTCCATGAAATCTTCACGTTCAATATACAGGGTGTTGCTGAAATGCAGGGTACGGGATCCTGCGCTTTCATCTTCCGGATTATTGTCTGCGGTCATTTCTTCTACCTGTCCTTCCGGATAGTTGGTGATCACCAGTTTAACCGGATCCAGCACTGCCATTACGCGGTTGGCGGTTTTGTTCAGCTCTTCGCGGATACAGAATTCCAGCAGACTCAATTCAATCATCTGGTCGCGTTTCTGTACGCCTACACGTTCGTTGAACATGCGGATGCTGGCAGGTGTATAACCCCGGCGGCGTAAGCCGCTGATGGTAGGCATACGGGGATCGTCCCAGCCGCTTACATAATTCTCCTCCACCAGTTGTTTGAGTTTTCGTTTACTCATCACCGTATAGGTGAGGTTTAAACGGGAAAACTCGTATTGATGGCTGGGAAATATTTCCAGCTCGTTGATAAACCAATCGTACAGCGGGCGATGTGGAATAAACTCCAGGGTACAAATGGAATGGGTAATATTTTCAATGCTGTCACTTTGGCCGTGGGCGAAGTCGTACATCGGATAGATGCACCATTTGTCGCCAGTACGGTGGTGATGGGCATGTTTAATACGATACATCAGCGGGTCGCGCATATGCATATTAGGGGAGGCCAGGTCTACTTTGGCGCGGAGGGTTTTTTCTCCGTCTTTGAATTCTCCATTGCGCATGCGGGTGAACAGGTCCAGGTTTTCCGCTACAGAGCGGCTTCTGGCTGGTGTAGGCGTGCCTGGAACCGTGGGGGTACCTTTGGCAGCGGCTATTTGTTCCGCAGTGGCGTCTTCTACGTAGGCCAGTCCTTTTTCTATCAACTTTACGGCATAAGCGTACAATTGCTCGAAATAATCGGAGGCATACAGTTCTTTTTCCCACTCAAACCCCAGCCAGTGGATATCTTCCTTGATAGAATCCACGTATTCGGTGTCTTCTGTTACCGGGTTGGTATCATCGAAGCGGAGATTGGTTTTACCGTTATATTTCTGGGCCAGTCCAAAGTTCAGTGCAATGGATTTGGCATGCCCGATATGCAGGTAGCCATTCGGTTCCGGCGGGAAACGCGTCAGTACACGACCATCATTTACGCCGTTCGCAATGTCTTCTTCAACAATTTGTTCTATAAAGTTGAGGGATCTTTCTTCGCTCATAGTGCTTTTTATCTTGGACGGCAAATGTACGAAAAAGCGGAAAGCTTATGCTTTCTGCTTTTTCGTACATTTACTTCCTTAATATGATAATTGGTATGGTCAACCCGTTAAATCGTCCTGTTCGTGTATTGGTAGCCAAAGTGGGCCTTGATGGCCATGATCGTGGAGCAAAAGTAATTGCCGCAGCACTGCGGGATGCCGGCATGGAAGTAATATATACCGGCCTGCGTCAAACCCCGGAAATGGTGGTAAATGCCGCCCTGCAGGAAGATGTGGATGCCATTGGCATCAGTATCCTTTCCGGCGCCCATATGACCGTATTCCCCAAAATTATTGCCCAGATGAAGGAAAAAGGACTCAATGATGTGTTATTGACCGGTGGGGGCATTATACCGGACGAGGATATGGCAACCCTCCAGGAAATGGGGGTGGGTAAACTCTTCCCTCCGGGTACCAATACCAAGGATATCTCCGAGTATATCACCAGCTGGGTGGCCATTCACAGAAATTTTTAAAAATATTTAGGGATCGCCGTAACATTTCTTTAACCGGGTCGTCTTCAGATTAGTAATCCACCAAATCTAAAAAACCACAACCCGTATTATGAATTATAAGTTACTCCCGCTTTCCCTGGTACTGTTGCTGATTGGTTGTAGCGTGTTTGCACAGGATAAGAAAGATTCAGTCAGCACAGCTGCCACTGATACCACGATAGAGAAAACCGTAGAGAAAACAACTGCCTTTACCCTCATTTTTGGGAAATATCCCAAGCACCGGGAAGGGGTATACGTTACCCACGGTGGAGAGGGCCCATTGCTGTCTTTCGGCTCCATGAAGGATAATGGAGAGCATATCCGTAATATTCCGCGTTTTACGATCTTTTTTAATGTAGGCAGCAATTTCAATAAAGATTTCTCTAAAAACTTCGGCATTTTCACAGGCCTCAATCTTAAAAATATAGGGCTGATCTCCAAACCCACCGATTCCCTGAAGCTGAAACAACGGGTATATACTGTTGGCGTTCCGCTGGGTATTAAGATCGGCGATGTAACCGGAGGCAGCTTTTTCTTTTTTGCCGGTGGTGAAATTGATCTGGCCATTAATTATAAAGAAAAACAATTTGTGGATGGAGACAAGGTCCATAAATTCAACGAATGGTTCAGCGATCGTACACCACTGCTGATGCCTTCTCTTTTTGCGGGAATCAGGGTGAACCCGGGTTTTGGACTGAAAGTACAGTACTACCCCCAGAACTTTTTTAACCAGGACTTCAAAACAAAAGATAAAGGGGGCAACACCGTTTATCCCTATAAAAACCTGGAAGCAAACCTGATTTTTGTAACACTGGGATATAATTTTAGCGGTATTAATTATTTTAAAGTAAAGAAGAAAAGACACTATATGAAGATGAAAAGTGGCAAAGCAGAGTTTGAAGTAAACTATTAAGATAGATAAACGTTATTTTCCGTAACCGGAACTAATTTAATTAGTTCCGGTTTTTTTGTTTTGTCGACAGCCAATAACACCAAAATGGAAACCATATGAAACGAAGTCTTATCTTTTTAGCCACGCTATTATTGTGCTTTGATGCTGCACAAGCCCAGTTTGAAATCGGTGTATCAGGTGGATACAATAAAAATTACCTGCAAACGAGCAGCGGGTACCGGGCCTTTACTAAGTACGATGCATTAAGTGGTTTTGTGGTGGGGATTCCCATACAATATCATTTCAACGACTGGCTGGCCATTCAGGCCGACCCCTCCTACATTCAGAAGAATTATGAGCAAAGCCGGAATCATTTTTTTGACGGGATTTACCAGAGGAGTACCAACACTTACATCCAACTGCCCGTCATGGCCCATTTTTCTTTTGGCGGCAAAAAGCTGAAAGGCTTTTTCAATGCGGGTGGATATGGCGCTTATTGGGCTGGTGGCCGCATAAAAGGTGCGATGGCCAATGTGTTTAACAATGCACCGGATCTTCCGGATAATCAGCAGGTGTATAATTTTTTTCAGTTTGACAAGGCCTATAATTATAACGAGAAATATAACTTCGACAGTCGCCGCGACCGCCGGGTGGAATTTGGTCTTGTAGCCGGTGCCGGTGTAGAATACCTGTTACAGCAGAAATATCGTTTTTTTGTGGAAGCCCGCTACTACTATGGCTTATCTGATCAGCAAAAAAATTACATGATCAACCAGATCCCCCGGTACAACGACACCTATGTCATTCAGGCAGGATGTCTCTTCAACATCAAAAATATCTTTCATTCTTCCCAGGCCTCCGCTGCTGAATAATTTTTTGCTAACCTTTAATAATAATAAGATGAAACATCTTCATAAATATATGATTGCCATCATTGTGCTGTTCTCTGTGACTGCTTGCCGCAAAGAGATTCCACAAATCAATGATCCTTCAAACACCATCTCCGGCAACTTTAGTGAGGTATTTGATTCCTACTGGAATGGCATGAATAATAACTATGTGTTCTGGGATATTGACACGGTGAATTGGGACAATGTGTACAAGCAATATAAACCCTTGTTTGCAAAATTGAATCTGTATGACTCTGTGGATGTAAGAAAAGGATATACTTATTTTAAGCAGATGACCGCTGGGTTGGTGGATTCGCACTACGATCTTACTTTCAATGACTCCTGGCTCGCAGATTCTGCCAGTATAAATCCGGCTTACCAACGTAAATTGGCCAGTCCGGATTATCATGATCCCATCAGCATCTTTAATTTTTATAACGACATTCCTCAAAATTATCTTGATGCCGGGTCCAGGAGAGGTTTTACCAATACAGGCGATGGGAGGCAGTTTGTGGCCGTATCTGGTACTATTAATCAGAATACCTTATATTTCTTTTGCAATGGATTTAGACTGAAAGAGCTGTATAATACAGATACCACGAATGGTGTAAAAAGAGTATTGCAGTATTTCTTTGATAAACTACAGAGCACTACCAACATCAAAGGCGTCATTATTGATGTGCGGGGTAATGGTGGCGGCGCTTTGGCCGATCTTGATTTTTTAGTGGGAAGAATGATAGATAAGCAACTGGATTTTGGCACTACCCGTTCCAAGCAAGGCAATGGCCGCCTCGACTATTCTCCCTGGGCGCCGGCTTTTGTAACTCCGCAGGCAGGGGCACGCAATATTACCGGACCCATAGTTGTGTTGGCGGATGCCTGGTCGGTAAGTATGGCGGAAATGACCACCATGGCTGTAAAAGCTCTCCCCAACGGACATTTTGTAGGAGAGCGTACCTGGGGTGCCAATGGCCCGCTGATCAATAATATATATTTCAACGGTGGACAGTTTAAAACGGATTATATCCAGCTGGCATATACATCTTCCCTGATGCTCAAATACCGTGATGGTAAAATATATGAAGGCATTGGATTTCCTCCGGATGTAGAAGTGAAATATGATGCTGCCGCCCTGGACAGAGGGCAGGATAAGCAGTTGGAGGCGGCTATCGGGCTGATTCGTTAGGTTATTGAATATTGCTTAATATTGAGCAACTAAAAATTCGGCCATGTATCAAACGTTAAGCACACAACTGGAGAATAATATCCTGACGATTACGATCAACCGCCCGGAAAAAATGAATGCGCTCAATCAGCAGGTGCTGGCCGAGTTAGCATTGGTGGTAGACGAAATTTATGGTAACAGGGACATCAAAGGAGCTGTTATTACTGGTTCAGGAGAAAAGGCTTTTGTAGCGGGTGCAGATATCAGTGAGTTTCTTACTTTATCAGATAAACAAGGCGAAGAACTGGCCAAGAAGGGCCATGTGATTTTTCAACGGATAGAAAGCTGCCCCAAGCCCATCATAGCTGCCGTAAATGGTTTCGCCCTGGGGGGCGGTTGTGAACTGGCAATGGCCTGTCATTTCCGCATAGCCAGCGAAAATGCAAAATTCGGGCAGCCGGAAGTAAACCTGGGCCTGATTCCTGGCTACGGCGGTACTCAACGGCTTACACAGCTCATTGGCAAAGGCAAAGCGCTGGAGCTGATGATGACGGGTGATATGATTACTGCAGCAGAAGCGCAGGCCTGGGGCCTCGTTAATCACGTGGTAAAGCTTGAAGAATTGCTGCCCAAAGCCATTTCCATCTTACAAAAAATACAAACAAAGGCACCGCTGGCCATTGCCCGCGTGATTAAATGCGCCAATGCCGCACTGGACAAAAATCAGGACGGATTTGAACTTGAACTGAAGGAATTCGGAGCCTGCTTTGCCACGAAGGATTTACAGGAGGGCGCCGCAGCCTTTATCCAGAAAAGACAAGCGAATTTTAAAGGAGAATAGCTTGCTGCCCTATCCGTAAAGCCGTACTTTTGTACCCTTAAAAGTTTAAGTCATGGAATTCAGAATAGAGAAAGACACAATGGGCGAGGTGAAAGTGCCTGTAAATGCCTATTATGGCGCTCAAACACAGCGCTCCATTGAAAATTTCAAGATCGCCCAGGATATCAACAAAATGCCGAAAGAAATTATCAAGGCATTTGCTTATCTGAAGAAAGCGGCTGCCATCACTAACGTAGAAGCGGGTGTGCTGCCGAAAGAAAAAAGCGATTTGATTGGTCAGGTATGCGATGAAATCCTGGAAGGTAAACTGGATGACCAGTTTCCACTGGTAGTTTGGCAAACCGGTTCCGGTACGCAGTCCAACATGAATGTGAACGAAGTGGTAGCTTACCGCGCACACGTATTACATGGTGGTCAGCTGACAGACAAAGATAAATTTGTTCATCCCAATGATGATGTGAATAAATCTCAGTCTTCCAACGATACCTTCCCTACTGCCATGCACATTGCTGCTTATAAAATGCTGCAGGAAGTAACTATTCCCGGCATTACAAAACTGCGCGATACCCTCGCTAAAAAAGCAGCAGCATTTAAAAACGTAGTGAAAATAGGTCGTACCCACTTCATGGATGCTACTCCGCTTACACTGGGTCAGGAAATCAGCGGCTATGTAGCACAGCTGAACCATGGCTTAAAAGCGATCAACAATTCACTGGCTCACCTGAGTGAACTGGCATTGGGTGGTACTGCAGTTGGTACTGGTATCAATACGCCTAAAGGATATTCCGAGAACGTGGCAAAAAATATTGCCCTGTTAACCGGACTTCCTTTTATCACTGCTGAAAATAAATTTGAAGCACTGGCAGCACATGATGCTATCGTAGAAGCACATGGCGCACTGAAAATGGTAGCAGTAAGTTTAATGAAGATAGCCAACGATATCCGTATGCTGAGCTCCGGCCCACGCGCAGGTATCGGCGAAATTCACATTCCTGATAATGAGCCGGGTTCTTCTATCATGCCAGGTAAAGTAAACCCTACACAGTGCGAAGCTCTCACCATGATTGCTGCACAGGTAATGGGTAACGATGTGACCATCAGCATTGGCGGCTCTAACGGACACTTTGAACTGAACGTGTTTAAACCAGTGATGATCTTCAACTTCCTGCATTCTGCCCGCCTGATTGGCGACGGTTGCGTAAGCTTCAACGACAAATGTGCTGAAGGTATCGAACCTATTGAAGCCAACATCAAAAAACATGTGGAAAATTCCCTCATGCTGGTAACTGCATTAAACACCAAAATCGGCTACTATAAAGCAGCTGAAATTGCGCAGAAAGCCCATAAGGAAGGAACTACTCTCAAAGAAATGGCCGTGAAACTGGGTTATGTAACCCCGGCTGAATTTGATGAATGGGTAGTGCCCGCTCACATGGTAGGAGAAATAAAGTAAGCTATTAGCCTTTAGCTACTAGTTTTTAGTGAAATGCAGTGAGGATTAGAAGTATATAAACTACTTTTATCCCGCTGCATTTTTATTTTTACTAACCAGATACCTGACAGCTCCATGGATATTCTCTTTTATAGTGCCCAGGCTTACGATATAAAGTATTTCAATCAGGCTAATCAGCAGGGAGTGCATCGCTTTCGTTTCCTGGATGCCCCGTTGAATGAAGATAATACTGCACTGATAAAGGAAGAACAGGCGATCTGCATATTTGTAAATGATAAAGCAGATGCCACTGTCATCCAGATATTGAAAGAGAAAGGTATAAAATTAATTGCCCTGCGTTGCGCCGGCTTTAATAATGTAGACCTCAAAGCCGCTGCAGCAGCCGGTATTAAAGTGGTACGGGTACCTGCTTATTCGCCACACGCAGTGGCAGAACATGCCGTAACTTTACTGCTTGCACTCAACCGGAAAATATATAAATCGTATAATCGTGTACGTGATGGCAACTTTACGCTGAACGGACTGGAAGGATTTGATCTCTTTGGCAAAACTATCGGGGTAATAGGTACCGGTAATATAGGCGCCGTATTTTGCCGCATTATGCAGGGTTTTGGTTGCAAGGTATATGCTCATGATATTTATGAACAACCGGCCTTACAGGAAGCAGGTGTGGAATATGTATCTATGGCCACTGTTTTTTCAAAGGCAGATGTGATATCACTACATTGCCCGCTGTTGGAAAGTACCCGCCATATTGTGAATGCAGATACCATTGCTACCATGAAACCCGGCGTAGTATTGATTAATACCAGTCGTGGCGGATTGATTGACACCAAAGCAGTAGTGGAAGCACTCAAAAACGGACATATCGGAGCACTGGGAATAGATGTATATGAACAGGAAGAACACCTGTTTTTTCAGAATTTTTCCGGCAGTATTATCCAGGATGATGTGCTGTCAAGATTAACCACTTTCCCCAACGTAGTGGTAACCGCCCACCAGGGATTTTTTACGAAAGAAGCATTAACACAGATTGCAGAGGTAACGTTAAACAATATACGTAGTTTCGAAAAGGGAGAAGACCTCTTAAATGAGGTGAAGTAGTGTTGTAACGATAGTACGCAAACTCAGGATAATGATGAGGATACCTACCATGATCATGAGAGGTTTTCGTTTAATTTTTCTTACCAGTACTGCTGCAAAAGGAGACGCAATCACGCCGCCAATCACCAGACCCATAATTACCTGCCAACTGGAGATACCTGTAAATATCAGGAAGGTGGCTGCACTGGAAAGGGAGATGAAAAACTCAGCAGCATTCACAGAGCCAATGGTATAATGTACGGTACGGCCCTTGCTCAATAAGGTAGAGGTAACAATCGGTCCCCAGCCTCCGCCGCCAATAGCATCCATAAATCCACCCACAAAGGCCAGCGGTCCCAATCTTTTTGTTTTGCTTTTCCGCTTGTTTTTCTGGATGCCTTTCCGGATCACGATAATACCCAACACAAGTAAATAAGCACTGATAAAGGGTTTTATTACATCGCCATCTATCTTGTCGGATAAGAGATAAGCGCCTGTAATGGCGCCAATCATGCCTGGAATCAACAGGCATAAAAATAGTTTCTTGTTCACATTGCCCAGCTTGAAATGAGCAAACCCAGATGCACCCGTGGTAAATACTTCAGCTACATGTACGCTGGCGCTGCTCACAGAAGGAGATACACCCAGACCCAACAGCAGGGACGAGGAAGTAGCGCCGTAAGCCATGCCCAATGCTCCATCTACCAGTTGTGCACACAGACCAACAATAATATAAAACAACAACTCTGTTGTAAACAACGATTCAATGAACTGGTATACTTTGCCCTGAACAGCAGTGGGCACCTGGAATTGATATAGCACCACCAATACAACGACCGCGATCAGCGATATGCCGGCAATCTGCCACCATTTGTAGTGGGACTGCTGCTTTGCTGTTACTGTGCCTGCTACGGCCGTTGATCGTGTAGTCATATCAGTTACATTGAGAGGTGAAAAAAAACAGCGATGCAGATGGAATATCTGCATCGCCGAAATAATTATCTGTTAATCTTCTTGAAAACATTATCATACGTTACCGTTAAGTAGTACAGTCCGCCGATAGTGGGACCACCCACATACTGAAAGTATTTAGAATTCAGGATGTTGGAGGCTCCCAGTTTAAAAGAGGTATTGATCTTTGGTACGCGGTAGGTAATCTGCGCATCTACGGTGCTGTAAGCAGGTACATCGCCGTTACCAAAGAGGTTCTGCCAGTAGAACGTATTCTGCCAGTGCCATACCACGTTAAAGCCGATATTTTTCACTACGTTACGGTTACCAAGGCTCACGTTGGTAAACCAATCAGGCGTATTAAAACCAGGAATCAATGCATCGTCTTTGGTTTTATCCTGCGCCAGTTTATTGTAGTTGGCGTTGCCACTTACGGTGTAGCCTTTATAGATATCGTAGGTAACAGCGAGGGCAAAGCCGTAGTTGTTTACGGTAGATTTACTATTCGTCCAAACGCGGTAGCGGTCTTGTTGTGCCTTGTCCAGCATCTGGTTCAGTACTGTCTGATCAGGTGTGTTTACGTTACCTGTTTTGGGTACTACTGCTTCTATTTGTCCGATGAAATGTTTGTAGGAGCTATAGTAACCATCCAGATCCACAAATAATTTGTTGTCCAGTAATACGGCTTTATAGCCTGCTTCGAATGAAGTGATCTGTTCCGGAACGATAGGATCCAGGTTAGCAACTTTTAGTATGCCGGCATTTTTTGCAGCAGCAGCATCTTTGGAGATGTGTTCTGCATTGATGGTTTTATTTACCGCTACCCCAAACGCATCTACTGTGCTGGTGAGGAAGGAGTTTTTGAAGTAGCCGAGTCCTTCTTCAATGAAAGCAAGGCCGCCTACACGTCTTACCTGGCCGTTGTTTACGAAGGAGTAAGCTTCAAACAGGGAAGGGAAACGGAATCCATTCTGCCAGGAAACGCGGAAGTTATGTTTGTCTTTAATGCTATAAACCGCCGCAATACGAGGGTTTATTTTACCATCGAACTGCTCATTTTTATCGTAGCGCAGGGAGCCGGTGAGCTTCAGTGCATCGTTGAAAAATGTTTTGCTGATTTGTGCAAAGCCACCATATTTTCCGTACCATATATTTTTGCCGCCTGGTGTGTTACGTTTATCAGCAGGGCGGGAAAAATCTACGAAGTTGTTACCATCCGGGATGATTTCGTAGGTGCGGTAATCCGCGCCTACCAGTACATCGGCGAAGTGGATGTATTTACGCAGGTTCCATGTACCTTCTGTATGGTAGAAACGGCTCCTTTGCAGGAGTGCAGCGCCACCGCTGGTATTGTTAGGGTCTTTGGAAGTAGGGTAAATATCCCAGTCGTTAATGCTTTTAATTTTAGCTACCTGTGCGTCAAAGGCAGGAGTACCCGGCGTCCATCTGCCGGCATCTGCAAAGGCGCGGGCCGCCTGATGAGCTGCAACGAGGTCGGAACCAGCTGTCAGCGCATTGTTTAAGCCGGAGGTATAATCCGCCAGCCATTTTTTATCTGGCTTGAAAGATTTTTCCAGGTTATCAGCCAGTGGGTTCATGTTGTAGGAGTCTCCGGTATTTTCAATGGAGATATAGGATCTTACGGTGAAGTCCGGGTGTACCAGTTCCAGTTTTGCATTTTGCACGGTCACGCCTCTCAGGCCGATACGGTTACCGCGCTGGAAGAATCCGTCCATTTCACCATAACGGTAGGACGCAGATAACTCCAGTTTACGGGGTAAGCGGAAGTTGAAAGAGAAGTCGGCTTTTTTGTTTTTTACGGTGAAATCACCTACTATATCTTTCTCCCAGTAGCCGGTACGGTGTACGTTGTATGCGCGTCCGTCTTTATCGATTACCTGGAGGTTGGAGTTGTCCCCGTATTTATTCCATGCATCGTTAGCGATGTTGTTCGCACCGCTTAGTTGCGGGAAATCGGGGTTGGCTTTTGATTGTGGGGAAAAGTCGCTGTGGTTATCTGCATACCAGTCGGTGCCCTGCATGTAGCTTAGGTTCACCTTCCAGGCAAACCAGGAAGAATAGGCCTGTGCGTAACGTACGGCCGTTTCCGTGAGTAATTTGGCGCCGCCGTTGTCACCTACATGGTTTACCGCTACTTTCTGGTATACACTTACACCCTGGTATTGGAACGGGTTTTTGGTGACGAGGTTAGACATACCATTGATAGCGTTCATACCGTATAAGGCAGAAGATGCACCGGGTGTTACTTCTACGCTGGAAATATCCAGCTCCGTGGGTCCGATGGCGTTACCCAGTGGTACACCCAGTGTGGCTGCCTGGTTGTCCACACCATCTACCAGTTGCATGAAGCGGAAGTTGTTGGGAACGTTGAAGCCACGGGTATTGAATACTTTGAACGTCAGACCTGCAGTGGTCATTTGTACACCTTTCAGGTTGCCGAGGGCGTCATAAAAGGTAGAAGACGGCGTTTCCTTCAAAGCCCGGATGTCCAGCTTTTCGATGGCTACCGGGGAGCGGAGCAACTTTTCCTGCTGACGGGAGGCAGATACAACTACCTCATTTACCAGCAGTGATTGCGTATATAACTGGATAGCCAGTTTGCTGCTGCTGCTTTTTACATCAAATTCCTGGGGTTGATAGCCTATCAGCCTGAATACAAGTTTCAGTGGGAATTTGGCGTTGGTGGTTACTTCAAAATGGCCTTTGGCGTCTGTTTGTGAGCCAAAAGAAGTGCCTTTGATCTGAACAGATGCGCCGGGAAGGGCATTGCCATGGTCATCTGTAATAGTGCCCTGAATTACATAAGAGCCATTGAGCTGTGCCTGTACTAGTACCGGACTGAATACCAATATTGCAAAAAGGTATTTTGCCAGTATAGGTAAGAACTTTTGCATAGTGTTGTCAACATTATAGATTCTGGAAAGATAAAATTGATAAGGGGATGTAAACCGTTGTCGTGCCTCAACATCGGGTAGTAGCAGCTTGTTTTGTAAAAGTCATTATCATATAGTCTATAGAATTAGTAGACAAATATAGTCCGGGTATTTTTCATTTCAAAGCAAATAGGCGTATTTATTGGAAAATTGCAGTGGGGATGATTGTAACCGCGCCGCAGCGGGCGCTTTAACCCATTGGGAATGAGGACGTACCGGGCTGGAGGCTGTATCGGAAATTTTTTTAACTGGAGAGGAAAGGAATCATCCGGAAAGGTGATGATTTGGAATAATGGCCTGTCCCTAAAAAAGAAAGCGTTCGCCAACGGCGAACGCTTCTCCCTATAAATATTTATAAAAAAAGTTAAGCTACATGATCCTTTGCCACTGGCTGTTCTATCTCTTTAGGCTGCATGTGTTTGCCGAAAAAGCGTTTCTGGAACAACAGGATAGCCACTACGCCAGTGGAAATAGCTGCATCTGCTACGTTGAATACCGGGCGGAAAAATACGAAATAATCGCCTCCTTTGAATGGCAGCCACTTGGGCAAATAGCCTTCATAGATGGGAAAATACAGCATATCCACTACCCGACCGTGTAAAAAGCTGCCATATCCACCGCCGGAAGGCATAAACTTAGCTACTTCGTAACCTACGCTGTCGTTGAAGATCAAACCATAAAACATACTGTCTATCAGGTTGCCGGCTGCACCAGCCAGAATCAGGGAACCGCAGATCAGCAGGCCGGTACTGTACTTTTCTTTAATAAGTTTCTTCATGTACACGAACCCTACCACCACCGCTACTAAGCGGAACATGGTAAGCAGAATCTTGCCAAAGTCTCCTCCAAACTTAAGCCCATAGGCCATTCCTTCGTTCTCAATAAAATGGATCCGGAACCAATTGGGGAAAATCACAAATTCCTGCTGCATAAACATATGCGTTTTGATCCAGAACTTCAGGGTCTGGTCAATGGCGAGGATCAGGATAACGATAAATACTACGTGACGATATTTCAACTGATATTAGAATTTTATCAAAAATAATAGTTTATTTCAAAGTCGAAGCCTGCAATATCATTATTCCTGGAAATATACCCTTTTTACCCGCTGTGAAATTCCTGTTAATATTTCATAGGGAATGGTTTCAGCCCAGGCGGAGAGCTCCTGTACGGACAAATCCTGGCCAAAAACAATCGCTTCATCCCCTTCTTCCACATCCGGAATATGTGTTACATCCAGCATCAGCATATCCATGGCTACTACGCCTACTACAGGCGCCAGTTTGCCCCGTACCAGCATTTTGCCCACGCCCTTACCCAATCTTCTTGGATAACCATCGGCATAGCCGATACGCACGGTAGCCGTAACGGATGGGCCTTTGGCCACCCAGGTGGCGCCATAACCCACGGAATCGCCTGCATCCAGGTGCTTTAACTGCGCAACGGTGGTTTTCAGGGTACTTACATTACGGAGCTGATCCTGCATACCATTGCTGCTGTCGATACCATACATGCCGATGCCTAACCGGACCATATCCAGCTGTAAATCAGGATGGCGGGTAATAGCAGCACTATTGGAAATATGACGGATCACCGCATAGCCCAGTGCTTTCTGCAATTCATGGCTCATATCATAAAACAACCGGCCCTGCTGCTGTGTGAACGCATCCTTCTCCGGATCTTCGCTCGCGGCCAGGTGGCTGAATATGGATTGTACTTTCATTAACGGGGTGGCCGTCAGGATCTGCGCCAGTTCTGCAATTTCACTTTTCACAAAGCCCAGTCTGTGCATACCTGTGTCCAGTTTAATATGAACAGGGAAATCTGTTTTGCCCGCTGCAGTTACTTCTTCCATAAACTGCAGTAATATCTGCATGGAATAAATTTCCGGTTCCAGGTTCCAGTGAAGAATGGCGTCAAAACTGGCTGGCTCAGGATTCATCACCATAATAGGCATGGTAATACCTGCTCTCCTTAACTCCACACCTTCATCCGCATAGGCTACCGCGAGATAGTCAACGCCATGAAACTGCAGGAGATTGGCTATCTCAAAACTACCGCTACCATAGGAAAATGCTTTCACCATGGCCATTAATTTGGTATTAGGCTTTAACAGCGACTGATACAGCTTTACGTTATGTGATATAGCGGTCAGGTTAATCTCCAGGATAGTCTGATGTGCTTTCTGCTCCAGCAGTTTGCCGATACGTTCAAATTGAAATATGCGGGAACCTTTTACCAGTATGGTTTCATTCTGGAAGTCGTCCGCATTAAACTGTTGTATATATTCATCAGTAGTAGTAAAGAACTGTGTTTTCAGTCCTTCTATCTGCTGAAAGCTTTTCTTTTCACGGCCAATGTTTTTACCAATGGCAAGCAATTTATTGATGCCTTTTTTCTGTAACAGATCCGCTACTTCTTCATAGAGGGTAGCATCACTCTTGCCACTTTGCAGGATATCGCTGAGAATAACAGTACGGGTAGCGTGCTGTTGCTGCTGTTGCAGGAAGTCCAGGGCAATGGTTAAAGAACCCAGATCCAGGCTGTAGCTGTCGTTGATAACAGAACAGTTATTAATACCCTGCTTCAGTTCAAGTCGCATAGCGATGTTGCTCAACTGATCCATCCGTTGTTGTATCACCGTTTGTTCCTTGCCCAGGTAGAGCATCAGTGCGGCGCAGTGAATGGCATTTTCAATAGAGCCTTCATCCACAAAAGGAATAGTGAAGTGAAGTGGTTCCTGCTTGTACAGGGCATCTATGCGGGTATGGTTATCTTTTTTATCTACGCTGGTCACGCGCAGGTCGGCATCTGTTTTCCTGGACCAGGAGAACAATTCAGGACCACCTTCCTGGTTTTCCTTTTTACCTACCTGGTTATGAAAGGCCAGCACACACTCATTCAGGGCAAGATAATCTTTGCAGTAAATGAGGATATCGCTTTTGGCAAATAATACCAGCTTCTCATTGATCTTCTGCCGGATATTTAAAAATCCTTCACTGTGGGCTTCACCGATGTTGGTGAAAATGCCGATAGTAGGACGGATAATCTTTTCCAGGTTCACCATTTCACCGGGTTGTGAAATGCCCGCTTCAAAGATAGCCAGCTGGTGTTCCGGCTTCATTTGCCATACAGACAAGGGGACGCCGATCTGGGAGTTATAACTTTTAGGACTGCGTACAATGTTGTAATCCTTTTCCAGTAACTGGTACAGCCATTCCTTCACAATGGTTTTTCCATTGCTGCCGGTAATGCCAATAACAGGGATATGAAAATGGTGACGGTGAAAGGCCACCAGTGCATGCAAGGCTTGTAATGTATCTTTTACCAGGATGAAAGTGGCTTTTGGATATTTTTCCAGTGGCACAGGTTCACTCACAATAAAATTACTCACTCCCTTGCGGTACAATTCTTCAATGTATTGATGCGCATTGCGCCGTGGGCTAACCAAAGAAATGAACAGAGATGTTTCGGGGAAGCTGAGCTTCCTGCTGTCCAATAAAAGATGGTCAATTTCAGTAAATCCGGTCTCTTGCAACAATTCCCCTTTCAAAGTCTTGTTGATGCTTGCTGCGTTATACACGTTTATCAGGTTTGAATAATCACTTAGCGGCCGCAAAAACATTGTCTACAGCTGCTTTTTACTTCTCTTCTGCTTCCGGTAATTTTTTCTTCTCATGATAGAGAGAATAGAGGATGGAACCTCCAAGGCATAGTATAATTACGATTAACGATACATATACCGGTATGTGAATATAATACTTTGCCAATACGGGTATGTGAACGAAAGATTCTATGAGCATTTTCAGTCCAATGAAAATAAGCACAATTGCAATACCCTGAGGCAGATAATCAAATTTATCTACCGCTCCCCTCAGTAAAAAGAATAAGGACCTGAGTCCTAATACCGCAAATATATTGGAGGTATACACCACTACTGGTTCTTTCGATATGGCAAATACAGCTGGAATAGAATCCAGTGCAAATATAATATCAGTGACCGCGAGCATTACCACTACTAATGATAACGTGGTGAGATACGCCTTATTATGTTTACGAATAACAAAACGCCCTTTTGGCTCTTCTGTTGTTACCCGCATATATTTATTCATGAACCGGTAAGCAAAATTTTCTTCCGGTTTGAATTCATCATCACTGTTGGCGGTAAACATTTTGTAACCGGTATACAGCAGAAATGCGCCAAAAATATACAGGATCCACTCGAACTGCTGTATCAGCACTACGCCAACACTGATAAAGATCGCCCTGAAAACAATCGCCAATATGATACCGATCAGTAACACCCGGGCATAGTATTCTTCTTTTATCTTAAAAAAACCAAATATGAGAATGAATACAAAAATATTATCCATGGATAATGACTTCTCCATCAGATAAGCACTCATAAAACTGACTGCCTTTTCAGAACCATCAACAATCCACATGAATCCAAAAAACAAAACGGAAAGGCCTACCCAGAAAATGCTTTGCCATAGCGCGGTTTTGATACTAGTCTTCTCGTTTTTTTTACTAAATAAACCAAGATCAAAAATTAATGCAATGACTACCACAATAAAGAATATGAGATAGGTCCATTGTATGGATGTCATGTGACGATTTTTTTTTATGAAGGAGCAAAGATAAGAAAACGGCTGTTAGCATTTAGGAGTTAGCTTTTAGTGTTTCTGCCAAAGATTGTGTATAGAAACGCTAAAAGCTAATATGTTGGCGGTATTAATCTGCGAATTTCCGTTGCCGCACAAACTGGAAAACCATTGCGAACAACAGTACCAGCCCAATAGGTACCAGGAAGCAGATCACCTGCCACTTGGTTTTTTCCTGTCTGATTTTTTCGTTATCAAGCAGGCGCAGCGTCAGTTCTTTGTTGCGCGCTTCCATGATGCCACTGTTACCACTGAGGTATTCCAGGCAGTTGAGGAAAAACTCTTTATTGGCAAAGGCAAAGCCCGGGTTAAATTCGTTGATACCCATTTGTAATGGGCCTTCTTTACGGGATACAGCGTTGGCAATCAAATCACCGTCACTCACTACAATCATCTTGTTAATGGTATCGGTAACATCCCGGAAAGGCTTGCCGGATGCCCGTTGCAGCTCACTTACTACTGCGGGATCCTGACGGTTATGGAATAAAGATGTAAAGTGTCCTTCCAGTAAAACAGCCGTTGGTATATACTGTTGACGGTATTCACGGGGATTGGGTTGTGTTTTTACCACGTCCCAGCTGATTTCCGCCGGCAGCCTGGTAGTACGACTGTTGTGGGAAGTGGTCAGTAAAATAGTTTTCCTGATAGCGTCATTTTTTATCGTGTCTATAGAACTCACAAAACGACTCAGCACCATATCCAGGTTTTTTACAATAGGATGTGCTTTGGTAGGCATGAGCATCGGAAAGTAGGGAAACGGTACCGGCTGTATCTGTGGCCGGTTGCCTACGTTGCCTACCACCAGTGGCACTACATCACTCTGCAGATCCATCACCAGGTCCTGGTTAATACGCACACCATAGCGGAACAGCAGATCTTCCAGGTTTAATCCACGATCAACAGCCGCAAATTCATTGTGTTGATGTAAGCTGTCCATGGTAGCGCTGGACTCGTCAATAAACCACAGCACTTTACCGCCATTCATCACATATTGATCTATTTTGAGTTTGTCTGCATCGCTGAAAGCGCCGGCAGGCTTGGCAAAGAGGATCACATCAAATTCGGGTGAAATAAAGGAGGCGGCCTGTAAAGTAAGTGTATCCAGTGCGTAGTTGGTTTGCAGGGTGCTCAGCGCATCATATACTTCTGCTCCTAATGATTCACCATGTCCGAGCATATACCCTACGAGTGGCTTTTCTTTTTCCTGCAATTTGCTGATAGCGTTGGCAAACTGGTATTCCAGCAAAGCTTCCGAGTTGTTCATGGTTTGCAGCGGATCTTGTCCTCCCTGGTTCTTTAACAGGTTTACCCCCATCGTTTTCCCTTTATAATGCACCAGTGCACCGGGGAAAATGAGTTTTTCCGCGAAGCCGTCATTGGCCTCCTGCTGTACTTTCATATTAAAAGGCATGATGCCCTGCGCCGTCAGTTCTCCGAGGAACTTCATGCGGGCAGTATCTGTCATGCCCTGTCCGGGATTGATAAAAGTAAACCGTAGGTTTTGTTTGCCATATTCACGGAACTCTTCCAGTAATTCGGTAGTGGCCTGTGCCAACTGCCGGAAGCTGGCGGGATAATCGCCTTTCAGGAAAACTTCAATATCAACCGGACTGTCCAGCTTCCGCAGCATTTGCCGCGTATTGTTGGTGAGTGTATATCTTTTTTCGCTTGTCAGATCCCATCTGCTATGAAAGTAAGCGGCTGCTATATTAATGCCCGTGAGTACCAGTATTACTGCTATTGCACGTTGTATGTATTTTTTTCGTGTAGCCATATCATTTAGTAAGGCAGGTCTTTACCCGTTTTGCCAGAGTTTTCTTTGGAGGGATAATTTAGTGAGATAGAGCATCAGGCCGATGATGCTGATAAAATAGACGATGTCACGACTATCGATTACGCCACGGCTGATGGAAGTATAATGGAACTTGATACCAGCCATTTGCAGGTAATAATCTGCCCCGCCGCTGAAAGCAGGTATTTTGCTGATGGCATCAAAACCATTATAAAGTATAAAGCAGGTAAAAAGCGCAATGAGAAAGGCGATCATCGCATTGTTGGTTAAGGAAGATGACCATATGCCGGTAGCTGTAAATGTTGCGCCCAGCAGTAAAAGTCCTATATAAGACCCTATGATGCCGCCGGTATCCAGTTGTTGGGCATCTACACTTAACTGCCGGATGGCGAAATAATATACAATGGTAGGCACCAGGGAAATGAGCACAATGACCATGCTGCCCCAGAATTTACCCATTACGATTTGCCAGCCGGTGAGTGGTTTGGTACTGAGTAATTCCATGGTACCGCTTTTAAATTCATCCGCAAAACAACGCATGGTGATGGCGGGGATGAGCAGGAGGTAAATGAGTGGCGCCAGGTTGAATAGCGGATCCAGGTTGGCGTAGCCGGTGTCGAGCAAACTGGTTTCCGGGAAAACGAAAAGTAATAATCCGTTTGCCAGCAAAAACAGGATGATGGCTACATAGCCGGTGACGCTGCTGAAAAACTGGTTTATCTCTTTCTTAAAGATGGCTAGCATGAACAGTTTGTAAGGATTAGGATATTAGTAAAGATACAAATATAGCTAAACGCTATTACCTTTTAGGCTATTGTATCGAGGTCTACACCATCTTTATACATTTCCCAGACAGGACTCATACTCCTCAGTTTATTGACCGCATCGGTAATGGTTCGGATGGCGTAATCTATTTGTTCATCTGTGGTAAAACGTCCCAGTCCGAAACGGAGGGAGGCATGTGCGAGGTCATCGCTCAGGCCCAGTGCTTTCAGCACATAGCTGGGTTCCAGTGATGCCGACGTACAGGCGGAACCGGTAGAGAGGGCAATGTTTTTATTAAAGCCCATCATCAGGGCTTCTCCTTCTACATACTTAAAAGACAGGTTAGTGGTATGTGGCAGGCGATGGGAAACGGAACCGTTTACATAAGACTGTTCCAGTTCCAGCAAGGCTTTTTCCAGGCGGTCTCTCATAGGTGTTATCCTTGCGGCATCTGCCGCCATTTCTGCCTGGCATAGTTCGCAGGCTTTTCCCAGGCCTACAATACCGGGTACATTCAGGGTGCCGGAACGCATCCCCCTTTCATGTCCGCCTCCATCTATCTGAGCGGTGAGTTTTACACGTGGTGACCGTCTGCGCACGTATAGCGCCCCTATTCCTTTGGGACCATACATTTTATGCGCGCTGAGGGTGAGCAGGTCTATACCGTTTGTATTGACGTCTACGGGGATTTTCCCAACAGCCTGTGTGGCATCGGTCATAAACAGAACGCCATGCTTTCTGGCTATATCGCTGATGGCACGTATTGGCTGGATCACCCCTACCTCATTATTAGCATACATGATACTAATAAGGATGGTTTGCGGCGTAATGGCAGCTTCCAGTTCCGCCAGATCTATTTCTCCTTCCCGGTTCACCGGTAGCCAGGTGATTTGCGCCCCTTGCTTTTCCAGGTGTTTACAGGTATCCAGTACCGCTTTGTGTTCGGTAACGGCGGTAATAATATGCTGACCTTTGCCGGCATACATTTCATATACGCCTTTGATGGCGAGGTTAACAGCTTCCGTTGCCCCGGAGGTAAACACGATTTCTTTGGGCTCCGCACCAATCAGCTTCGCTACCTGCTCACGGGCATAGTCTACCGCTTCCTCTGCTGCCCATCCAAACGGGTGACTGCGGCTGGCGGCATTACCATATACTTCCGTGAAGTAAGGTAACATGGCAGCTACAACCCTTGGGTCGCAGGGGGTGGTGGCGTTGTTGTCCAGGTAAACAGGCAGCTGTAACATATTTATCTTTCTATTTATATTAAAATCCGAACCAAACAAATTTACAACATAAGTTCTATTTTTACCGGGTTAAGCATATTCCGAAAAAGCTTTACGGATACTGCATTTCAACTACATCGATAAACTATTAAACATGCTCAGGGTAGAACATATTGGTATCGCGGTAAACTCATTGTCAGACTCCGTTCCACTGTTTGAAAAGCTGCTGAATACCGGCTGTTATAAACAGGAAGAAGTGAGTAGTGAACAGGTGATGACGGCTTTTTTTCAACAGGGAGAAACCAAAATAGAACTGCTGGAAGCAACCGGTCCAGGCAGTGCCATTGCCAAATTCCTGGATAAAAAGGGAGAAGGGATGCATCATATCGCTTTTGAGGTGGCAGATATTTATGCGGAAATGAAGAGATTACAGGAAGAAGGGTTTGTTTTATTACAGGAAACACCAAAAAAGGGGGCGGATAATAAACTGATCTGTTTCCTGCATCCAAAGCATAGTAACGGAGTTTTGATAGAGATTTGTCAGGAGATCAAGTAGACATTTACTTATATATTTCAAATATAAATAATAATAAATTTTTTAACTTTTTTTCCATTTTAGCAATCCAAAGGAATTATCCCTTCGTAAGTAATTATGAAACACCCCCCAAAAGGGCACAAAAAAGATAAGACCAAAATTATTTTATAAATTTTTGAACAAATACATTTTCCATTACGTTATATCTACAAACACTCAAATACAAAAAAGAACAATACTCAAAATATTACAGGACTTAAGCTTTATAGATTATTAACAGTTTAAGTTTTAACGATTACTCTAAAGTTGGCATAGGTTATGAACACCTGCGGGTTTTTTAGCTTGCAGGTCTTTTTTTTAAAGCTGCCTCTATATAAAGAGTGATTTACATTAAAATCAGGAAATCTTCAGGGAGGGATAGTACAGATGCTATTTCTAGCTTTCATTTCTATTAACGCATAGTATATTGGAGAAATTGTTTGAGGAATGATTTTTATTATGCACAGGATGAACAGTCGTTATATTTTTTTTATGTAAAAGATAAAGTCATGTAAAAGAGAAAGTCCGGATTACCCGGACTTTTCTCATTTTATACAATGTCTGTTTTTATTAATTAAATAAATACTTTATTCCCACCTGACCCTGCCAACGTGAAATCACATTCGTATTATCTCTCCACGAATTAGTAACCGGAATCTGGTTAGCTGCATCCTGGTATGGGAAGGAGAAAGCGGCTGCATTGGTGGTAGCACCGGTAGGATCTTTAAACTGACCTTCATACTTCAGGAAAGAAGGTACATTAGGTATTTTGGAAATGCCCCAGTTCTTATTTAGGAAGTTACCGAAGTTAATAATGTCGAAACTGATACGGATAGTATGCTTGTTTTTTTCCTTGCCACTGTATACAAAGATATCCTGTGTAATATTTACATCCATTCTCTTAGCGAAAGGTAATACCACCGCATTGCGTTCTGCATACTCACCGCGGTGACTGCTCAGGTAACTATCCTGTTTAATGAAGTTATCCAGCTGGTTCCAAATAATAGTGGCGGTGCGTTTATCAGCAGCAGTAGCTGGATCAAATCCTTTGTCACCATAACCTACTGGTACCAGTTTGATATCATTCCTGGTTTTCGGAATATAGATCAGGTCATTGTTACCGCCGGAACCATCATTATTCAGATCGCCATTGTAAGTATAAGAAGTAGCGCTGTAAAGTACGTTCACACTAGGCGCGGCTTCGTAGATCATACCAACGGAAGTGGCAAAATGTTTAGCCCAGGTAAATCTGTAAGTAGCAGCAGCCACCACACGATGGGGCATGTAATAGTTGGAATATCCCAATACATTTTCATTAGGATCTCCCTGAACCGGACGATCACGCCAGTTGCTCTGTGCAATGGAACCACCATCGTTTACGCTGCGCGCCTTGCTGTAGGTATAGGCGGCACTCAGGTAAAGATTATTTACATTTCTCTGCAGCTGTATAGTAGCAAAATAAGAGTATCCTTTACTGGTGTTACGCATCAGGATAGCATCGCTGATGTTAGGATTTCCCAGGCTGGTACCTGCTCCGTAAATCTTTGAACCGCTGTAGCGGAGACGGTGATCAGGTGTGCTGTCCAGCTGGAACCCGGTAGAAGGAAGATTTACGTTCTGGAAATATACGGCATTGATATCTTTAGAGTAATTGGCTTCTAATGTACCGATGATACCCCATGGTAATTGGCGATCTACTGCCAGTGTTACTTTTAATACCTGAGGATATTTGAAGTTCCTATCGGTAACGGCTATATTGTATGATTTGGATAACTGTCCTGAGTTATCGCGATAGGTATTCGGATCAGGATTGAATGGATAATTAATAACAGGTGTAGTGGCGTTGGTTTGTGCAGTAAACGATCCAAACTGTACACCGTTATTGCCTGCCTGGTTGCTGATCCATACCGCTGGTGGAGGACCTGCAAATAATCCGGCGCCACCACGCAGTTGCGTTTTACCATCGTGAGTGATATCCCAGTTAAAGCCAATTCTTGGTGAAATCAGTGGCGTGGTTTTAGGAGCCTGACCTACATCTATTTTTGCTCCATCTCTGAAAGTTAAAGTAGCCAGCGAATCATTTTTGTCAAATGTGCTGCCTATAACGGGTAAGTCTATACGTACACCATAAGTAAAGGTAAAGAAGTTGGTGACACTCCACTTATCCTGTATAAATGCACCCAGTTCCAGCATGTTTATTTTCGCATACGGGAAGGATTTATCCTTGGTCGTAGCATAAGATAACGCATAGCGGGATGCAGTAGCCAAGCCACCAGGTTTAGCGCTGGCATAGAAATCAGCCAGGGTATTGAAACGGTAGTTACCATTGTAGTTAGGTGCAAAACCATTCAGGAATGTTTTGTAATAGTTTTGCGTACCGATGGTGATTTCATGTTTCCCCTTGTACATGGTAAAGATGTCGGACAACTGGAATACATTGGTATTGAGCTTGTTGTTGTAAGTGAATGGCTCATAACCAAAGGCGGTATAGCTGGCGCCTTGTCCGTTCATAATATCCACCAGTGGGAAATTGCTTTCGGAGAGTGCTGCTCTGAAGTCGCGTAATGCAGAGTATCCAACCTGGAATTTATTGGAAGCGCGATTACCGATACGGGTATTTAATTCTGCAATGAATATGTTGAAATTATTGTTGATCGTATAGCCGCTACCGCTGAAAGGAAGACCTGTAGCGCTGGGCTGACGGCCACTTCCAACAGCGCCGCCACCTGGTGCACCACTGTTGCTGGCAGGGATATCTTTAAACGATTTCAGGTAGCTGTATTTAAATGTGAAGGTGTTGTGATCATTTACATTCCAGTCTACTTTAAAAGTAACTTTATCACTCTGCGTACGATAGGTATAATTCTGATAGTCGCCTGGATTGTATCCGTATTGACTCATCAGGAATTTTTTGAGCGCATCCAGGGTATCTGCTACTGCCTGGGAAACGTTACCACCCGCTACACCACCGGGTTTGTTGGCAACAAGACTGGTAGCCGGGGCTTTGATTCTTTCCTGTTCCGCGCTTACAAAGAAGAACAGTTTGTTGGGAATAATAGCACCGCCGGCAGAGAAGCCACGCATGTTGTAATTAAAATCCGGTTTAGGAACCGTGACGGTACCTACATTTCTACCTTGTAAGCCTGGTGTTTGTATGTAGGTATACACCGATCCTTTAAAGGTGTTGGTACCGCTCTTGGTAACACTGTTGATACCGGCACCGGAGAAACCACCTTGTCTTAYATCATAAGGAGATACGTTTACCTGTATCTGTTCTAAAGCTTCCAGGCTGATAGGCTGAGAAGAGGTCTGAGAGCCAAGTGTAGCCTGCAAACCGAAAGAGTTGTTGAAGTTGGCACCATCAACGGTGATGTTGTTTAACTGGTTGCTTCTACCGCCAATATTCAGGCCATTAGCGGAAGGTGTTAATTTGGTGAAGTCCTGCATAGACCGGCTGATAGTAGGTAGCCGGTCCATTTGTGAACGGGTAATGACTTCCTGGCTTCCGGTGCGTGCTTTGTTAATTACTTTGTTTTGACTGATAGAAGTAACTACTACTTCTGTAAGTGTGCTGGTACTGGGTTGCAGGGTCACATCTGCCTTGTATTCCTGACCCAGCGACAGGGAAATGTTGTCCCGCTTTTCGTCTTTAAAACCAATGTAAGAGACGGTGAGTGTGTAAGGACCACCTACACGGAGATTCGGTAAATTAAAACGACCGTCTTTACGCGAAACGGTATTGTACTTTGTGCCGGTAGGTACATGTATTGCTACAATGCTGGCTCCTGGTACGGGACCTTCTTTACTGCCAATAATACCCGCAATGTCTGCGGTGGTTTCCTGGGCAAACAGGGCATTAGGAATCAATAGTACGCAACAAAGCATACAAATGAGGTAACACCAAAGTTTTTTGTGCATGCGATTCAGATTTTGGTAAAGTTCAAATGACAGATTCAGGTATTAAAAATAATACAATTATGAAATCGTTAACATTTTTTTTGAACGATAGATATCCAGCCACCGAACCGCATACGCGGTTAAGCCAAAACCTTCTCCATACCTGTGCTCCTGGAGCCTTTGATCAGAATGTATGCGTGTTGTAGTTGTTGTTGCTGTAACCATTTTCCTGCTTCTGTTGCATTTTCCAGGAAGATGTAAGGGTGGTTTACCTTTTTAAAATCACCGCCTACCAATACCACGGCATCCCAGTGTGTGCGTTCCAGTAAGGTAATGAGGTCGGCATGTTCTTTTACACTATCGGCTCCCAGTTCCGCCATGGCACCCAACATCAGCACTTTTTTATCTGCCTGTATGCCTGCAAAGTTTTCAATGGCCGCTCTCATACTTGATGGGTTGGCATTGTAGGCATCCATGATGATGGTATTACTACCTTGTTGTATTACCTGTGAACGGTTGTTGGAAGGGGTATAATGTGCAATAGCCGGTGCAATATCTTTTTCCGGTACGCCGAAATGAGTGGCTACTGCTACGGCTGCCATTACGTTGGGAAAGTTATAGGCGCCTGTGAGTTGTGTTTGTATAAATCCTACCTGGCTGTTGCCTCTTACCTGTACTGCCAGGAATGCGCTGTCGGCAATGGCTTCTCCCACATAGTCTGCTTCGCTGCTGCCATAAGTGATGATGTGTGGAATGCCGGTGGCCATTTCTATCAGATAGCCGTAATCGTTACATACAAACACAGTTCCGTTGTTGGCGCGTAAAAAATCATAGAGTTCACCTTTCGCTTTCTTTACGCCTTCTTCGCTGCCAAAGCCTTCCAGGTGTGCTTTCCCGATGTTGGTGATCATGCCGTGGGTAGGCAATGCTACTTTGCAGTAACCGGCTATTTCCAGCTGGTGGTTGGCCCCCATTTCTATGACTGCTATTTCTACATCAGGTTGTATACTTAAAATAGTCAGTGGTACGCCAATATGGTTATTCAGGTTGCCAACGGTGGCGTATGTTTTTAAGCCGGCAGACAATGCTGCATTGACAAGTTCTTTCGTAGTGGTTTTACCGTTAGTGCCGGTAATGGCGAGTACGGGAATATTTAATTGTTGACGGTGCCGCAATGCCAGCTGTTGCAAGGCTTCCAGGGCATCGGCTACCAGCATCATTTTTTCCGGTACGGTAAAATAGGCCGCTTCATCTACCACTGCAAATGCAGCGCCCATCTCTAATGCTTTGGCGGCAAATTCGTTACCGTTGAAATTCCCACCTTTCAGCGCAAAGAAAATATCATTGGCTTTCAGTTTACGGGTATCCGTTTGTACCGAGCGGTGCTGCTCATAGATGCTGTATAGTTGTTCAATATTCACGGTCAATCTTATTTAGTGCAAAAATAAGTGGTTAATCATGTAATATAGCAGAATTTTATCTTCGTTTTGAAGCAACCAATTTAAATACTATCCCGTATAACACTTTCAGCAATCAAATTTTGAAAAACCTATGACAAGGATTACTTTTTTTTTATTGGCCATACTACTGTTTGCTGCCTGTAAAAATGATCAGGCTCCCGCGCCGGTGAGTGGCGGTGTTAACTGCGATGTTGCCAAAATTACAACAGCTTATGCATTGGCTGCTATGCAGGCAAACTGTAGTAACCGCAACTGCCATCCGGGTGGCAACTCGCCCACGGTAGCTGATTTTTCTACAGCAGAAAAGTTAAAAGCTTATATCAATACGCACCGTTCAACATACGAGTTGCGTGTTACCGGTCCACAGGCAGATATGCCACAGTCGATGGGATACCCCGCCCTCACACAGGGGATGAAAGATTCTATTGCCTGCTGGATCGCACACGGACTTCCGGATCAATAACTTTAAAAAAAGATAAACATGAAATACTGGCTGCTTTTGATAGGTGCATGGCTATCTGTGTCCGCTGCATCTGCGCAGGACGTGTATGCCTGCAAGAATACCCGTTTATCCTTTTTTTCTTCTTCTCCACTGGAAGATATTGAAGCAAAAACAGATAAAGGCGCATCTGCCATCAATGTAAAAACAAAAGATATTTTCTTTAAAGTGCCTGTCAGCACCTTTCAGTTTAAGAAAAAGCTGATGCAGGAACACTTCAACGAAAATTACCTGGAAAGTAATAAATATCCGTACGCCGAATTCAAAGGGAAAATTAATGACGCCCCGGAATTCAGCAAAGACGGTACTTATCCGGTAACGGTGACGGGTACACTTAATATCCACGGTGTGGATAAAACGTACACGGCCAAAGGAACCATTACTACCCAGGGCAGTAACATCTCGGTTACCTCTACATTTAATGTGCGTGTAGCCGATCACGGTATTAAAATTCCTTCACTGGTCATACAAAATGTGGCAGAAGTAGTAGCCGTAACGGTGAATGCCATCTATACTCCTTACAGTAAATAATAGCATCGTTCCATGAAAATTATCTCAACCATATTGTTATGCTGCATGGTCAGCATGTATGTGCAGGCACAAAATAACCTGGACAAGCTTTTTGATTCTACCGGCGTTACGCATACGAAAGTGCGGGATACTTATAAGTCTACCCGCATTGTACAGGGACAGTCCACGGAAATGCTCCGTAAACATGAGCTGGATTTCCGGGTTGCACACCGTTTCGGGGATGCTGGCGGCGAGTTTGGAGGTTCCAAAACGTTCTTCGGTACCGATAACTCTACGGATATCCGGATTGCTTTTGAATATGGTATCAGCGATAACCTGATGGTAGGTATCAGCAGAAGCAAGGGCGGTGGGGATTTACAGCAATTGTATGAGGGGCTGGTAAAGTATCGTTTCTTACAGCAAACCACCGATAATCATGTGCCCGTATCACTGGCATTATTTGGAAATATGGTGATCAGTGGCATGCCTTCCAGTACGGATATTGCTGCTGCCTCCCATTTTGCTGACGGATCTGACCGGCTGATGTATGTGGCACAGGCCATTGTATCAAAGAAATTTGCTGACAAATTATCATTGAGTCTGATGCCCACCTATGTACACCGCAACCATGTGGGATATATGGACATGAATAATATGTTTGCACTGGGCGGAGCCGGCCGGCTGAAACTCAGCAAAAGGTTGGGACTACTGGCGGAATATTATTATCCCTTCCGTACCCAGGAAAGTAAGGACTACTTCAAAGCCTCCAAAGGCATTACTTTCTATAACCCGCTTGGCCTTGGGCTGGAAATTGAAACCGGCGGCCACGTATTCAGCATAACCTTTACCAACTCCGCTGCTATATTGGAAAATCAGTTCATTCCTGAAACGACTACGTCCTGGTTACAGGGGCAATTCCGCTGGGGATTCAATATTTCCCGTAGATTTACGTTATTCGGGAAGAAAGATTGGAAAAAATAAGATGCCGCATACGTGAAAATTCGTGGTTAGCCAAAATTGCCGCCCGCTTTATGCGGGTGCAGTCTGTAGCCATGGTCCTGGGACGCACCATCCACTTGCATGGAGCGTCCCGGGAACGCTTTTTATCGGATATTCCGTGGATGCGGCATGAGGCTTGCCATATAAAACAATACCAGCATTTTGGTTTTTTTGGATTTTTATGGAGATATATGTCCGAATACCTGCGCAAAGGCTATTATAACAATGCGCTGGAGGTGGCAGCAAGGGCCTCTGAAGCCGATCCCGCCATACTGGATAATATTGAAATAGTCTAAAGAATCGTTAAAGTGGGGCTTATATCAGATTTTTTACAGCCACTGGTTTTATTTTTCTTATTTTTACGTTAAAGGTTGATTTTATGGTTAAGAAGGTAACAGAGGGCATCACCATCAGCGTGGAAACATTCTACCAGCCGGATTATTCAAATCCTATTGGAAGCGAATTCATGTTTGCTTACCGTATTACCATTGAAAACAATAACACTTTCCCTATTAAACTGCTCCGCAGGCATTGGTACATTATCGATTCCAACGGAACACACCGCGAGGTGGAGGGAGAAGGTGTGGTAGGTGTGCAACCATTGCTGGCCCCCGGTGAAACATACCAGTATGTCTCGGGATCTAATCTTCGAACGGAGATTGGCAAGATGTACGGTACTTATCAAATGGAAAACCAACTGGATAAGAAGATACTGGAAGTTAAAATTCCGGAGTTCCAGATGGTCGTTCCATTCAAATTAAATTAATTCCTGTCTTCGTTTAGCCTGTAATTCCTTATCGGGGCCTGTATTTTGAGGCTTTGAAAATCTCCGTCACGTCTTTTGATTCCATTAATTGCTGCAAGGTGACCTCCTTGTGCTCATCCATATATTTTTTTATGATCTGCCATCCCACAAAATTGGCAATTTTACCGGGCGCACTCTCGGGCATGCCCTGTGTAGAAGGGCCATCGCCAATAAAATGTGTGATCTGCTGCCAGTCGCTGGAGTAAACCAGGTTATTTTGTACAAAAAACTGCCAGATCATCTGCTCGTTTTCCCGGCACCAGTCCAGTTGGCTTTTCGTATAGCCCAGCTTGATAGTATCCGGTGTTTCTGGTAATACCTTGTCCAGGAAATACTGCTGCTTACCCGCTTCCATCATTTGTTCCAGCAGGTTACCGTTTTTCCTGGCGGGAGGATACAGTTGTTGCTGTATTACCTGCATACAGTTAACCGAAATATATTGCGGGGTAAACCGGTGGATCATATAATCCGGATAATCTGGGATCAGGGCATAAGGTGGGAAATCTTCCCCCATATACATATCCAGTCCGATTCCGAGTATAGAATCTACTGTAATGGCACCATAATTGGCTATCCCGGAAATAAAGGTGACTACTTTAGGCGGATGGAAAGCAGGAATATAGTACTTGATATGCCTGAAACACTGTGCCAGCTCTTCTTTCAGCTTTTCACTGTTGCCATATTTGGCGGCTACGGCTTTTTCCAGCTGCCGGAAGTCAGGCGTGGTGAGAAACAGGTGCAGTTGTTGTTGAACCGCCGCACTACTATCGGAATAGGCGCCCAGGTTCATGATATCCGTGACATACAGCGGCAGAAATACAGGGTAGTCTGCGTGCAGCTTCGCCAATCCGGGCTGTATATGGTTGGTATCTATGGTAAAAAGGGCAGAGTCAAAACGCGACAGGCTAACGGTCACGGGTATATGACTTACGTCCGGACCTTTTTTACCGGAATTGCAGGCTGCGGTGCCCAGCAGGGCAACCAGGCAACTTATCAGCAGGGTATATTTATTAATGTAACTTTGCATCACTCTTAAAACTCATCTAAGGTAAAATTATTATTTACCTTGTATTATAAAAAATTACGAATTAGCATCATCTATGAAGAAGATCATCATTTTGCTGGCTATCATGGGAATCGCGAAGGTCAGCATAGGACAGGACGGCTATAGTACTTTCAGGAGTAAAGTAAGACTGGGATTTACCGTAAATCCGCTGGTATCGATACTTAAACCACAAGAGTCGGGTGTAAACCGCAATAGTGCCAAAGCTGGATTGAACTTTGGACTGATGGCCGATTTTAACCTGAATGAAAAGGGGACTTATGCATTGTCTTCCGGCTTCCAGGTGCTGTTGGCAGGTAGTAAGCTGAAGTATGATGGTGGTAAAGGATTGAGCGATTATAAAGCCAACCCCGCGGAATACAATATGAAGCTTACCTATATAGAAATACCTGTGGCGTTGAAGTTGAAAACATCGCCGGATGAAGGCGGCATTGGCTTCTGGGGGCAATTTGGTACTTACCTGGATTTCCCGGTGAGTGGCCGTGCTAATGTGGTAACAACGAACGGATCTGTTAATCAAACCTTTGACCGGGTAAATATATTGCCGGAAATGAACCGGATTAATATAGGAATGCTGCTGGGCGCAGGTATAGAATACCCGCTGGGTGGGAGTTTAACTGGTCTTGCCGGTATCACTTATCAGAACGGATTTGTAGATGTAACCCGCAATGGCAAATGGGATGATGGCAGGATAAATATGAATAGCTTCGCACTCCGACTGGGAGTATTTTTTTAGCTGTTAGCTATTAGCTATTAGCTTTTAGCTGTTAGATAAGAGCGAAGGGATAAACATTAGCTGGTGAAGGCTGATATATTTTTGGGACAAGACTACTTTTTATTATGAATATTATACTGGCACAGCAGAATTATCATATTGGCAATTTTGAGAAAAACATTGCCAAGATCATTGAAGGGATCAACGCTGCAAAAGCCAAGGGCGCAGACCTTGTGGTGTTTACGGAGTTATGTGTTTGTGGATATCCTCCCCGTGATTTTCTGGAATTTGAAGATTTTATTGCGCAGAGTTATCGCGCCATTGATGTGATAAAAGCGCATGCTACAGATATAGCGGTGTTGGTAGGCGCGCCTGCCCGTAACCCGCAAAGGGAAGGCAAAGACCTGTTTAATGCAGCCTGGTTTTTGTATGAAGGCGAGGTGAAACAGGTGGTACATAAAACACTGTTGCCTACTTATGATGTGTTTGATGAGTATCGTTATTTTGAGCCATCCTACGAATGGAATATTATACCTTTCAAAGGTAAAAAGCTGGCGGTAACAATTTGTGAAGATATCTGGAACCTGGGAGATAATCCACTGTACCGTATCTGTCCGATGGATCAACTGATTGCGCAGGAGCCGGATGTGATGATTAATCTATCTGCTTCTCCGTTTGATTATGATCATGATGAAGACAGGAAAGAGATTATTCTCGGCAATGTATTGAAATACAAGATCCCTATGTATTACTGCAATGCCGTGGGATCTCAGACAGAGATTGTATTTGATGGGGGCTCTCTCATTTATGATGCGCAGGGAAATATTGCAAAAGAACTGCCTTACTTCCAGGAGGCGATTGACGGGATGTCATTGGAAGCGTTGACTGGCAGTGACTTGCCGCCGGTGAAGCCCGCTGAATTTACACCGCTGACCGAATTGGTATTTGATCATAATATTGACCGCATCTATGATGCATTGGTCATGGGTATCCGTGATTATTTCGGGAAGATGGGCTTTACCAAAGCCATTCTGGGATCATCAGGCGGTATAGACAGCGCTGTTACTCTGGCTATTGCCTGCGATGCGCTGGGGAAAGATAACGTAAGGGCCATACTGATGCCATCTCCCTACTCTACTGAACACTCCGTAGATGATGCGGTGGCTTTATCCAAAAACCTGGATAACCCTTATGATATCATCCGTATCAATGACATTTACGAAACCTTCTTGACCACGCTGGAGCCATATTTCAAAGGATTACCTTTCAACGTGGCGGAGGAAAATACGCAGTCCCGCATACGTGGCAATCTGCTGATGGGACTGTCCAATAAGTTTGGATATATTCTCCTGAATACGTCTAACAAAAGCGAGTTATCTACCGGCTATGGTACCTTATACGGAGATATGGCCGGAGGATTGTCTGTTTTGGGAGATGTATATAAAATGCAGGTGTATTCCCTGGCCCGTTATATCAACCGGCACCAGGAAATTATACCGGTGAATATCATTGACAAAGCGCCTTCTGCGGAGTTGCGTCCTGATCAGAAAGACAGCGACAGCTTACCGGATTACGCCATACTTGATAAAATCCTGTATCAGTACATAGAGCGCCGTCAGGGACCACGGGAAATAGTAGCAAAGGGCTTTGACTCGGCTTTGGTTTCGCGGGCCTTAAAGATGGTCAACACCAATGAATACAAGCGAAATCAATTCTGTCCTATTATACGGGTATCTTCCAAAGCCTTTGGTGTGGGTAGAAGGGTACCGATAGTAGGGAAATACCTGAGCTGAACCAGCTTTCAGCCATTAGCTTTTAGCTTTTAGTAAATGCAGCGAAGATGATGTAATGTTGATCTTCGCTGCATTTACTAAAAGCTAAAAGCTAATGGCTAAAAGCTATTTTAATATCTTTGCTAAAATTTGATCATACAACATGTTACAAGTACCGTTTATACGTCAAAATAAGGAATTAGTGCTGGAGCGTCTGGCTTTTAAGAACTTTAAGGAGCTGGATGTAGTGGAAGAAGTGCTGGCACTGGACGACAAGCGTAAGAAATTAACCCTTGAATACGATGATACACAGGCGCAGGTAAATAGTTTATCCAAAGAAATAGGTAAACTGATGGCCCAGGGAAAGAAAGAAGAAGGAGAAGCACAACGTGCTGCAGTAGCGGCTTTGAAAGAGCGTCTCGGGCCTGTGAATGACGAATTGAATGCAACCGAAAAAGCATTGCATGATACGCTGGTGAAATTGCCTAACCTGCCTGCATCTATTGTTCCTGCCGGTAAAACACCGGAAGAAAACGTGGAAGTGCGCAGCGGTGGTAAAATTCCTGATCTGTATGATGGTGCCGTTCCTCACTGGGATCTGGCCAAACAGTACGACCTGATTGACTTTGAGTTGGGTAATAAAATCACCGGCAGCGGTTTTCCTGTTTTCAAAAACAGGGGCGCCCGTTTGCAACGCGCACTGATTCAGTATTTCCTGGATTACAATACCAGCAATGGATACACCGAATATGCACCGCCTTACCTGGTGAATGAAGCATCTGCCTATGGTACCGGTCAGCTGCCGGATAAAGAAGGACAGATGTATCATGCCACAGAAGATAACTACTATCTCATTCCTACAGCAGAAGTTCCGGTGACTAATATCTACAGGGATGAAATCGTAAAGGATACAGATCTGCCTATCAAAATGACGGCCTATACGCCTTGTTTCCGCCGCGAAGCAGGATCTTATGGCAAAGATGTACGCGGATTGAATCGTGTACACCAGTTTGATAAAGTAGAAGTAGTACAACTGGTGCATCCGGACAAATCTTACGAAGCCCTGGATGAAATGGTGGCGCATGTAGAAGCCCTGCTGAATCAGCTGCAACTGCCTTATCGTATTCTTCGTTTATGCGCAGGCGATATGAGCTTTACTTCTGCGATCACCTACGATTTTGAAGTGTACAGTGCTGCCCAGCAGAAATGGCTGGAAGTGAGTTCTGTGAGTAACTTTGAAGCCTATCAGACCAATCGTATGAAAATACGTTTCAAGGAAAATAATGGTAAACCACAGCTGGTACATTCCCTGAATGGCAGCTCCTTGGCATTGCCGCGTATCCTGGCCTGCCTGCTGGAAAACAACCAGACCGCTGAAGGTATACATATACCAACAGTGCTGCAGAGTTATTTCGGCAGCCATATGATATAAATTAGCATTCAGGGGTTGGTTATTGGGCTGTTTAATAGCATGGCTATTACTTCACTTAATAATCAGCCCCTGAATATTTGCATGCACTTATGAAACATTTTCTGCCCAACGGCGACGAACTCATCATTCGCCCTCCCGAAATTAAAGATGCCGCCGCTTTGCTAGCCAGCTTTCAGCGCCTGACCCGGGAAACGGATTACCTGCTTTTTACGCAGAAAGAGTCGTTGGAGCTGGATGTCGCCTCTGAGGAAGATTATATTCAATCCTACCTGGACAACCCCAATCAACTCCTGTTGGTAGCCATTGTAAAAGGCCGTATTATAGGATCTATCAACGTCAATCACAGCGGACTTCATAAAAAGGCACATACTGCCGAAATGGGCATTGCTGTGGAAAATCAATGGAATAATATGGGCATAGGCCGCCGCCTTATTACCGCCATGCTACGCTGGGCAGAAGAACGTCCGGGTCTGCACATGATTTATCTTCATGTTTTTTCGCCCAATGAAAAAGCCATGCAGATATACCGCAACTTCGGCTTTATGGAGTGCGGGCGCCTGCCACAAGCCATTGCTCAAAAAACCGGGGTCTATGCCGACCTGGTGACTATGTACCGGCAGATAAAACCACTGCCATAATTTCTCCCGAATACGATTAATTTTAAGGTTTAAATGAAACAGCATGGATCGATATGACCGTCAGACCCGGTTGGAAGGATTTGGGCCTGAAAAGCAAGCTTTACTGCAACAGGCGAAAGTGCTCGTAATAGGCGCTGGTGGCCTCGGTGTGCCGGTATTGCAATACCTTACCGCCATGGGGGTGGGTACCATCGGGATTGTAGAACATGATACCGTAAATGTAACCAACCTGCAAAGACAAGTACTCTATACCACGGCGGATCAGGGCATCTCTAAAGTGCAACTGGCAGCCTCCCGCCTGCAGCAGCTGAACCCGGAAGTAACACATGTGATACACGATACCTGGCTGACTACTGATAATGCACTGGAACTATTCCGTGCATATGATGTAGTGGTAGACTGCTCCGATAATTTTGGTACCCGTTACCTCGTCAATGATGCCTGCGTAATTACCGGTAAACCACTGGTGTATGGAGCTATCTACAAATACGAGGGACAGGTAAGCGTATTTAACTACCAGGAAGGGGCTACCTATCGCTGTATCTTCCCGGAAGCGCCGGAAAGCGGGGAAATGCTTAACTGTAATGATATTGGCGTACTGGGTGTACTACCTGGACTGATAGGCTGTTACCAGGCCAATGAAACGGTGAAAGTGATTACAGGTATAGGCACTCCGCTCCGTAATCAGTTAATGACCATAGATACCCTGCATAATACCCAGATGGTATTTAATATTACGCCGATAGCTGCCAACCAGCAGATCACGGCACTGCAAAATAATTATCAACAAACCGTTTGTGAAATGGAAGGTGTACAATCCTTATCTGTGCAACAACTGCAGGAGTGGTTGCGAAGCAGTGCCCGCTTTATGTTGCTGGATGTAAGAGAAGATGATGAGTGGGAAATATGTCATATACCGGGGTCGTTGCATATTCCGATGGGACGTGTATTGCAGCAGACAGACGCCTTGCCGGCGGAAGCGCCTATTGCGGTGATTTGTCACCACGGCATGCGTAGCCGGGCAGTAGCACAGCGTTTAACCGAACTCGGTTTTAACCGGGTATATAACGTAGAAGGCGGTATTCACGCCTGGGCAAGTGTAATAGATGATCGGATGCAAACTTATTAACCGTGATCACAGAACTCTGTTTACTTTTTTTCCTGGTAGCACTGGCCTATTCTGCTGCCGGTTTTGGAGGAGGCTCCAGCTATCTGGCTATCCTGGCGTTGTGGAGCATAGATTTTCAGCTGATGAAATCCACTGCATTGTTATGTAACGTAGCCGTAGTGGTGGGTGGCGTTTATCACTTTTATAAAAGCGGACATCTGCCTTTGAAAAAGGCGTGGCAGCTGTCGCTGGTGAGTGTACCGCTGGCTTTTCTGGGTAGTTACCTGCCTATGAAACAGGCTACGTTTTTCCTGGTGTTGGGTATTGCGCTCACGCTGGCAGCCCTGGTGATGTGTTATCGTTTGTTTTTTGAGCGGGAGGAACCCATTATCCCTGCTGAAAAGGGAAATGGGGTGGTATACGGTATTATTGGCGGCGCCATTGGATTACTATCCGGGATGACGGGTATTGGCGGTGGCATTTATTTATCGCCGGTATTACGTTTGGGGAAATATGATACCGCAAAAAATATCGCCGGGCTAAGCAGCTTTTTTATCCTGGTAAATTCTATTGCCGGTTTGGCTGGTCAGGCCGCAAAACATGCGATCGTATTTGATCTTAAGTTTACAGGACCACTATTGCTGGCCGTTATTGCAGGCGGGCAAATAGGTGCGCTTTTGAGTGCCAAAGTGCTGAAACCCAGATGGGTAGCGGGTGCTACTGCGGTGTTGATTTTATATGCAGGCGTAAGAATGCTGATAAAGTAAAGCGGGTATTCCCCAAATGATTACTTTCAATAACCCGGAACAGGCAACGATTAGTGGCTGGTTTTATCCACCGATGATGGACATGCTCTCCATATTTTTTTCGGTGTGCTGTTGCTCTGCTTCAAATCCGTTGGCAAACCGTGCATGTATGGCGGCTTGTATAGCAGGTAACAGTCCTTGTGCATCGTGCTGCAATATTTCTTTTATGTTCAATACATCATTCCCGTACAGGCATGTTTTCATACTACCGGTGGCGGATATACGGAGCCGGTTGCAGGTGCCGCAAAAAGTACGACTGTAGGCGGGAATGACGCCAATATTACCTTTATGGCCGGGGATGTGATAATTGAGCGATGTAGAATGAGGTGCATCGTTTATTTTCTGTAGCGGATATGCTTCACTGATAGTATCCAGTATTTTATGATAGTTCCAGGTGATACCTGAAAATGAATGTCCTTGTCCGTTAAAAGGCATTTCCTCTATGAATCTTACTGAAAGTGCGTTGTCGCGGGTAAGTGCAGTGAACGCGGTGAGTTCATCTGTATTTACATTTTCCATCACTACCGCATTGATTTTTACCTGCATGTTATGTTGCAGCAGACTTTGGAGTGTATCCATTACCGTAGTAAACCTGTTGCGGCGTGTTATCTGCACGAAACGTGCTGCCTGCAAGGTATCCAGGCTAAGGTTGATGTTGGTAATTCCAAGTTGGTGCAGTGCCGGAATATGAGGTTGTGTAAGTACGCCATTGGTGGTGATCGCAATTTCTTTGATCCCTGGTATTACTTTTATTTTTTCCAGCAGCGTCATCAAGCCCGGTCGCAGAAAGGGTTCTCCGCCGGTGATTCTTACTTTGGAAATACCTGCTGCCGCGAGTATTTGCAGCAGGGAAATGATTTCATGATCGGTCAGTAATGCTGCTTTGTGTACAAAATGCATATTTTCCGGCATGCAGTAGGTGCATCGGAGATTGCACCGGTCTGTTACCGACAGTCTAACGTAATCGATGGTGCGATGATGGGCATCCGTGAGCATTTTTATCAGCAGTTTTGGCCGGCCATTGGATTATCGAATGACTGGCTTTCGTCTTCGTTTCTTTCTGTAAGGCATTTAAAATCTTTTTCTACCAGGATTTTTAGTTCTGATCCGTCCGCATTGGGCAGAATGAGTTCAAATCCTACCTGCTCCGGTGTATACCAGTCGGCCAGGCGTGTAAGGGGTACCAGCAGGTGAACACCGTCCTGTTCCAGTTTAATGATGGGATCCGTGATTTCCTTACCGCGTATGCAGAAATGGAGGGTGCCGGCACCAATATGGGTGATAGATTCCACTTTGCCGGTAGTTTCCAGTAGTTCTATATCCGTTTTATCCAGGCGATATCTGATGCCGTTGCCTCTTAACCGTATTTTCATGAAAAATGATTTAACTGCCGTATTAAAATTACTACTTTATCGGGGCTATATTGTAGTTTTAGCCAACAATTTAACGAGTATGGGGATATTACTGTTTGGAGCAGCAAAGGATATTGCGGGTGTACCGGTGTTGGAAAAACCTGCACATATCACGGATGTGGCGGCGCTGAAGGCATGGCTTTATGAAGTGTATCCTTCCCTGCAACAGCTTAAACCCTTGATGATAGCGGTAAACAGGGCTTATGCCACGGATGCGCAGTTGATTGGCGCCCGGGATGAAATTGCCGTAATACCGCCGGTAAGTGGGGGGTGAGGTGGACTTGATGCGGAGTTGAGGTGGACTTGACATGGAGTTGAGGTGGACTTGAAATGATGTGGTAAAGGGAGATAAAGTCCCATTAAACCTGGTTTTTAGTATTCATAAGATGGAAGTATTAATAAACATTAAAGAAATCATCACTGTTCAGGAAGCACTGGACTTCATACAAGCGCCGGAATGCGGTGGAGAGGTTATTTTTGCCGGCACCGTACGAAATCATACCAAACAAAGGGAAGTTCTCAAACTTTACTATGAATGTTATGAAGCCATGGCGATATCTGAAATGGAGAAAATAGCGGCACAGGTGCAGGAAAAGTGGGATATACAGAAGCTGGTGATGCTGCATGCCGTGGGAGACAAATACCCGGGAGACATTGCTGTAGTGATAGCGGTAGCCTCCGCGCACCGCGGTATTGCCTTTGATGCCTGTGAATATGTGATAGATACCCTTAAAGAGACGGTGCCTATCTGGAAAAAGGAATTTTTTGCAGATGGGGAAATTGTCTGAGCATGTTTAAATCAGCTCTCCAGGAACAGGATTCCGATTTACAACCCCAAATTTGAAAGTACTGTTGCTTTTTCTTCCGGTGTATTTGCATTGAACTGCTCGGTAGCATATGGGTTTTGCAGTAAAGCGATATCCATGTTCAGCATGCTTTTGCGCGGACAGTTCCTGCCGGCGATCACATTCTGCTGCAGTGTGGCTAATCCGGCAGGCTCCCAGATGGCGATCAGAGGTTCTGGCGAATCATTAAAAGGACTTATAAAAGAAGTCGCTGATTTAGTGGCATCTCTTGATTGAATCAGTAATTCCAGGCTTTGTTTGCTGAGTAAGGGCAGGTCGCAGGCGAGTACCAGCCAGGCCGTTGCCGGTTGCAGCGCATGGGCGCTGAGCAGGCCGGCAGAAGGTCCGCCGAAGGAAACGCTATCCGGTATCAGGTGCGGATATGCGGAAAAATTATCCTGCTGTTCTGTTCTGCATGAAATATATACTTCTGTTAAAAAAGATTGCAATAGTGCTACCAGGTATTGCCATTGCGGCATGCCATGATAAGCGATGGTGCTTTTATCTTCCTGCATTCGGGTGCTGAAGCCGCCGCATAGCACCAGTCCTTTCAAAGGAGGTGTATTATCTTGTATAGTCATGTTTACCACCTGTTTTGCTGATCAGTTTGGTTTCTCTGATAACCATATCCTGGGTGAGTGCTTTACACATATCGTAAATGGTGAGTGCTGCTACGCTGGCGCCGGTGAGTGCTTCCATTTCCACGCCTGTTTTACCAGTAGTTTTAACGGTACAGCGGATAACGGCTTCTGTTTCTTCCAGCTGTATTTTTACATCACAACCATCCAGTAGTAAGGTATGACAAAGCGGAATAAGCTCCGGTGTTTTTTTTGCGGCCATAATTCCTGCAATGATGGCCGTTTGAAATACGCCACCCTTGCGGGTTTGAATGTCCTGCCCCTGGAATTGGTCCCGCACTACCTGCGGTAAAAAAACACGGCTCTCGGCAACGGCTATACGATAAGTATCCAGTTTGCCACTGATATCTACCATTGCCGGCTGGCCGCTTTCGTTCAGGTGAGAAAAACCACCACTTGATTCATTGGACATAAAAGCATAAATTTAAACAAGTTCACCTTCTACAAAAGTAATTCAAAATGATGTTGACTGTTGCTGCTGCATTTAAGGCTGTCATACAAACTGTGCGGGACCTGGGTACCGAAACGGTGCCTTTTGAATCCGCCACCGGCCGTATTTTGCGGGAGTCTGTACTGGCCGACAGGCCTTTCCCGCCATTTGACCGCATCACTATGGACGGTATTGCTGTTAACTACGACAGCTTTGCCCGGGGGCAACATATTTTTGGCGTGGAAGACATACAGGCTGCGGGTACGCCGCAGTTGCAGCTCTCCAATACGGCTAACTGTATAGAAGTGATGACAGGCGCTATTCTCCCGGAAATGACAGATACGGTCATTCCCTACGAACACCTCACCCCCTCTGAACACGAAGGTTTTCGCCGATTCACCGTACATAAGGCCGTAAAAAAAGGACAAAATATTCATAGAATAGGCTCTGACATCGCCACCGGCGCGGTACTCATCCCTCCGGGCAGGTTGATAGGGCCTGCAGAAGCAGGTGTATTGGCTACTGTAGGTAAAACTAATGTGCTGGTGAGCAAACAACCCAGGGTGGTACTCATTGCCACCGGCAATGAACTGGTACCTGTGCACACTACCCCGGCGCTTCACCAGGTCCGTATGTCTAATGTATACAGTATGCTGGCGTCATTGGAGCAGATGGGCATTAAAGCCCGTTACATACACCTGAATGATGAAGCCGAAGAAATGCGAGAACAGCTGCAATCATTACTGGAAGAAACCGATATCTGGATTAGTTCCGGCGCAGTGAGTGCCGGCAAATTTGATTATCTCCCTGCTGTATTACAGCAACTGGGTATGCAACAGGTTTTTCATAAAGTACAGCAAAGACCCGGAAAGCCTTTCCTGTTTGGTCGTTTCAATGAGGGGCCTGTCGTATTTGCCCTGCCGGGTAATCCGGTTTCAGGATTTATGTGTTTTTACAGATATGTACAACCATGGATACAATCTGCTATGGGCGCTATATTACAGGAACCTTGCTATGCGCAGTTATCAGAGAAAGTTATTTTTGAGGCAGAACTGGAATATTATTTGCCGGTAAAACTGCAATCACAACCCGATGGCAGGATGATCGCTATTCCGCAACCGTATCAGGGTTCCGGCGATCTGGCCAGTTTGTTGAAAGCAGATGCGTTTCTTACGCTACCATTGGAAGAAAATGTTTTTGAAAAAGGAAGCACCTACCAGGTATGGCGCTTTCGTTAAGCAATAATCAAAGGATCGGACGTTTCATGCAACGATAAAGTATATACGCTGATGAGGAGATGTTGCTTAGCCCTAACCCATAACGATAATATTAACCCGCGAGCGCTGGAATACTTTGATACTAAACTATATAGCTCATAACGATTCCGTATATACGCAGAGAGGGAAACGTTCTGCTTGCCAGAACAGCGAAACAAATAATAGCTGATCCTTTAAACCCGCCAGGCATTTGGCAGTCTTATCATAAATAATTTGCTTATGGCCGAAGTTGTCCACAAAACTCAGTTGCAACATCTCGCCTGGCGCGCTGGCTTTGGAGAAACCCTCCCCGTTATCTCAGACTGGGAAAGTAGAAGGCGAAAAGAAATTGTGAATAAAGTGCTCATTGGCCCTGTAAAGAAACCACCGGTATCGGTGGATGTATTGGCTGTTAGTGATCTTCCGGATTACCGGAAGCTTAAAACAATGACACCCGAAGAAAGAAAAAATCTGCGGGAGATGAATACACAGGGCATTAAAGATCTGAATGTAGCCTGGGTAACTGCGATGATAAAAAGTGAGCATCCGCTGCGCGAAAAAATGAGTCTTTTCTGGCATGGACATTTTGCCTGTCGTACACAAAATATATTATTTAACCAGCAATTGCTGGCGGTCATACGTGACAACGCGCTGGGAGATTTCGGTGACCTGCTGAGCGCAGTGTCCAAAAGTCCCGCGATGTTGCAATTCCTGAATAATCAGCAAAACCGTAAACAACATCCCAACGAAAACTTTGCACGCGAAGTGATGGAGCTGTTTACGCTGGGCAGGGGTAACTATTCCGAACAGGATGTGAAAGAAGCGGCAAGATCATTTACCGGCTGGGGTTTTGATGAAGGCGGTACATTTGCATTCCGCGATAAACAACATGATGATGGTATCAAATCGTTGCTGGGGAAAGAAGGGAATTTTAATGGAGATGATGTACTGAAAATACTGCTGGAGCAAAAGCAGACGGCGAAATTTATTACTACAAAAATCTACAAATATTTTGTCAGCGAAACGCCGGATGAAGCACGTATTGCAACGTTGTCTGAAAAATTTTATCACTCCGGGTATGACATAAAATCGTTGATGCGGGAAATCTTTATGGCCGACTGGTTCTACGACAGCAGCATTGTTGGTAATCGTATTAAATCGCCGGTGGAGTTACTGGTGGGTATTCGCCGGGCAATTCCCATGACTTTTGAAAAAGAGGAAACCATGTTATTGTTCCAACGGGTGCTGGGGCAACTCCTTTTTTATCCGCCCAATGTAGCCGGCTGGCCCGGTGGACGTAACTGGATAGATAGTTCCAGCCTGATGTTCCGCCTACGAGTGCCACAGGTGATTTTATATTCTCAGGCATTTAATGTGATGCCGAAAGAGTTAACACCGGAAATGGGAGATGGCGGTAATTATAAAATGACTTTGCAGGTCAATGATTTTCTCAAACGGCAATTTGCCAAAAAGGTAAATGCAACAATTGATTGGAGTCCTTATATACAGGGATTTAGCGAGGTACCCCGGGAAAATCTGGCCAACGAAATTGCCGGCATATTGCTGCAACAAACCAATCAGATTAACCGGTCTATGCTGGAGAAATATGCAGATAGCAGTAGCCGGGAAAACTATATTAAAACGGTGACCATTGATGTGATGAGTACGCCGGAGTACCAATTGTGTTAGCTTTTAGCCATTAGCAGTTAGCTTTTAGCTGATTGCTAATAGATAAAAAAGCCAAAAGTAACATAACGATAAAACGCAGGTAGCCGGAAGCTTACTGCTAATGACTAACAGTTAAAAATATCATATGCTCATTCTTAACAGGCGTCGTTTTTTACAGGTGGGCTCGCTGGCTTCGGCTGCAGTGATGATGCCTAAATTCCTGAAAGCGTTGGAGAGAGGAGCGCTGGTTCCTCCTGGCAACAAGATATTGGTGATTATACAATTGTCCGGTGGCAATGATGGACTTAATACCATCATACCCTATCGCAATGATATTTATTACAGCTCCAGGCCATCACTGGGTATCAAGAGAGAAGCGGCATTAGCATTGAATGATGACCTGGGTATACATCCTGCATTAAAAGGATTAAAAGCATTGTATGATGATGGATCACTGAGCATACTGAATAATGTGGGATACCCTAATCCTGATCGTTCGCATTTCCGTTCCATGGATATCTGGCATTCCGCCAGTCAGTCAAATGAATACTGGTCTGATGGCTGGATAGGGCGCTACCTGGATGCACAATGCAAAGGTTGTGATAAGCCAACACAGGCACTTGAAATAGATGATACCCTGAGTCTTGCTATGAAAGGAGATAGTGATAAAGGGCTTGCAGTAACAGATCCAACGCGGCTTTTCGGCACGAGCAACGATCAGTATTTTAAAGAGCTGTTGCAACAGCATCCTGTTGGTGATGATCATCACAGCAACGTAGATTATCTGTATAAAACCATGGGAGAAACTATTTCTTCCGCTGCTTATATTCAACAGCAATTCAAAACGTATAAGTCGACCGAAGCTTATCCTAATACGGAGCTGGGTAAAAATCTGAGAACCATTGCCAACCTGGTGATGTCTGACATCAATACAAAAGTTTACTATGTATCACATGGTAGTTTTGATACGCACGTAAATCAGCAGGATCAGCAGGCGCGGTTATTTGGCCAGCTAAGCGATGCCCTGACGATATTTACCGGCGACCTTAAAAAGAACAACCGTTTCCAGGATGTAGTGGTAATGACGTTTTCGGAATTTGGCCGTAGGGTGAGTCAAAATGCAAGTGGGGGCACAGATCATGGCACTGCGAACAATATGTTTTTGGTAGGCGGAGGATTAAAGCAGCCAGGTTTTATTAATGAAGGCCCCGATCTGATGAATTTAAAAGATGGTGATCTGCAATACAAAGTAGACTTTAAGAGTGTGTACGCCACATTGTTAAGCAAGTGGCTGGGGGCGGATGACCGGGAAGTGCTGCGGATGCAATACCCGCATATGGAATTTATTTAGAGCTTTTAGCCATTAGCTTTTAGCTTTTAGCAAAATGCAGCGGAGATGGATATTTATAACAAATGCAGCGGATGATCTCCGCTGCATTTTGCTAAAAGCTAAAAGCTAATGGCTAAAAGCTCTACTGGCTCACCTGTGTAATAACAGCTCTGAAATTGCCATCTCTTACAGCTCTTGGTCCGCCGGCGCCGGTGGTTTCTTTCAGTGTACCGGTAAAGGTACCTTCTACAGTAACGTTATCTATACGTGTAATAGTGATATAAAAATCGGTACTTCCTTCGGAAGTGAGGGTGGTATAAGTACTGGCCAGCATCATCAGCATGCTGTTTCCCTTTTTAGTGGCTGCATATACACCTGGTTTAAAAGGCAGGGCGGCGGCAGCTAATGTAAAGGATACCTGGTCTCCTCCATAGGTTTGGCCAGTGATTTCCATCTTGGGATAGTCATTGTCCGGATTCTCATCTGTAAGGTTAGGTACGTAAATAGTGCCTTTGGGACTTTCTGAAAGATAGATTTTGTTATCTAGTTTCATTGATATAAATCTGCGCTTGAGGCTATCGTCTTTATTTTTATCCTTTCCGCAGGAAATGCTCAGCAATGTAATGGCACTGAGTAGTGCGGTAACTAATATACGCATAGGTTATATTATAAACAGTTTTAATTATTCCGCGACTAAATTAAACATTTAAATACAAAAAACGGATGCCGGTAATGGATTGTTACACCCAGTTACCGGCATCGCCCTTATCTTGAAAAGTTGGCTAATTATGCTTTACGTGCGGTGCGGTACAGGTACCAGCCCATAAACGCAAAAAAGGCGCAACCTATTATATAATAACCTCCCGGACCCAGGATATTGGTGAGTACTTCCTGGTTATTTAATTTGGCGAGTACCTCCGCAGACTTGTCGAAACCAGCCAGGATGGCGATGATAACGCCCGCCACTGCCCCACCGGCTACCAGCCCTGTGGCAAAGAGATTACCTTTACCCAGTTCTTCTTCTTCCGGAGAAACCTTTTTGTTGTCTTTCTTTCGTTTGTAGTCTACCAGGCCGCGGATAGCGCCACCGGTGAAGATCGGAAGTGTAGTAGACAACGGCAGATAAGCACCTACTGCAAAAGAAAGAGAGTTTACACCACACAATTCCATGGTAATAGACAGGAATACTCCTACCAGCACAAATTGCCAGTCGAGGTTAAATGACAGGATTCCCTTGGCTAGTGTAGCCATGAGCGTACCTTGTGGTGCCGGATAGTACGAGCTGCCAATCGCATGATCTATTACACCATGCTTTATCATGTCTGCCGTAGGCTTATCTAAAAACTTTACTGTTAAACCAATAACAATAGAAGATACGATAGCGCCAATAAACAATGCCAACTGCTGATACATAGGCGTTGCGCCTACAATGTATCCGGATTTCAGATCCTGTGAAGTACCACCGGCATTGGCAGCTGCGATACAAATCATACCACCCACTACCAGGGCCATAGGCTCATATACTTTACCGGTCCAGCCTACTGCAATAAATACCAGGCAAGTCCCCATCAGTGTAGCGATGGTCATACCCGAAATAGGATTGTTGGAAGAGCCGATCAGGCCTACAATACGACTGGATACTGTTACGAAGAAGGCGCCAAATACCACTACCAGTAAACCTACCAGTAATTTTTTGCCGATAGAATCGCCCGGTAGCTGTGGCAGAAAAGCCATCAGCAGGATGAGGGCAAGACTACCAAACAGTACCACTTTCAGGCTAAGGTCTTTTTCTGTTCTGGGTACACTCCCTTTTGTACCTGCGTTTTCAGAACCATCTTTTATAGCTCCTAAACTTCCTTTGAAAGAAGATATAATGGTAGGTATTGTTTTCAGCAACGTGATGAAACCACCGGCTGCTACTGCACCCGCACCAATTTGTCTTACATACGCATAATATACTGCTGCAGAATAGTCTGTAAAAGTATGGGTGAGCGGATTCCAGTTACCTTGTCCGCCTGGTGTTTGCAGGTTGGCCAGGTAGCCTATTTTCACCAGCTGGGTAGCAATGGTCTCTGCGGGCAGCAGGGAAGCCAGCAGCGGAATGAGTGCCAGCCACGACAGCACACCACCAGCTACCAGTACTCCTGCAATACGGGGACCAATAATATACCCTACTCCCATATACTCAGGTGTAATGTCAGCGCTGATTTTGGCAGAGGGGAAAAATTTACTGGCCTGTTTGGTCATGTATTCCGGCGTTTCCGCAATCACATGCAGGATCTTTTGAAAGATGGCATAAGCAAAGGCAAAGCCGAGTCCATAGAATGCTGTTTTGGCAAAGTCGCCGCCCTTCTCTCCTGCTATGAGTACATCGCCACAGGCGGTACCTTCCGGATAGGGTAAGGTTTTATGCTCTTTTACTATCAGTGATTTTCGTAGTGGAATCATCATCAGCGTACCCAGGATCCCTCCAAAGATGGCCAGGATAAGGATGGTAAAGTAGTTGAAGAACTGGGTGCCACCACCGTCGCTCAGGAATAAGAAGCCCGGTAGGGTAAATACTACACCGGCAGCAATGGATTCCCCTGCGGAGCCGGTGGTCTGGATAATATTATTTTCAAGAATAGTGGTGTTGAAAAATTTTCTCCCTAAAGTAATAGCAATAACGGCGATAGGAATAGAAGCGGAAACGGTGAGACCCGCTTTCAGCGCGAGGTATACGGTAGCTGCGCCGAAGATAATACCGAAGATACAACCCAATAGAATGGACTTGAGTGTAAATTCCTTCATTTGTACGCCAGGTGGAACAAAAGGCTTGAAATTGTTGTCAGACATAAATGTATTTATAATTTACAGGTAGAATGTTGTACTATTTAATATAGTGAAAATACCGCATTAGTCGTGCAATGATACTAAATAGTCATATAGTTATACCACAGTATTAATATAAACGGTTCGCATAAAAAAAGAGGGAAGTGGATTTAAATCCGCTTCCCTCTTTCAGTTATATGGTATTGTGCTTATCTAACGCCATGCATCCATTTTTTCAGGAAGCTGTTAGACAGGAACAATAGAACGGCAGCAGCACCTGGCAGGATCACAAACACCATGAAAAATTCATAGAGGTTGTGAATAGTGAAACCTGCGAAAGTAGGGTAATGTGCAGCCAGTTTGAGTTCGTGTAATTTATCAATTTGTTGTGCTGTGGCGCTAATAGTACCATCCAGTATGCCTTTCAGGTCGATACCGTTTTTGGTAGCCAGCTCGTATTTGTCCATGGTAGGCGGGAGCAATGCGCCGAGGGTACCAGCCAGTGCGTAACCGGCGGCATTGGCCAGGAACCATACACCCATCAGCAAAGAAGAGAAACGGTGAGGAGCCAGTTTAGCCACCAGTGATAAGCCTATCGGGGATAAGCACAATTCACCGAGGGTATGGAACAGGTACATCAGGATCAACCAGCTTACACCCAGTTTTTCACCGGCACCCAGACTTTTCATTTGAATGGCAATGATGAAAAAGCCCAATGACAGCAATGCCAGTCCCAGTGATTGTTTTATCGGAGAAATCGGTTCCAGTTTGCGTTGTTGTAATTTGAGCCATAACCAGCTGAAAGGCAATGCAAATACGATGATGAAGATAGAGTTGGCATTTTGTACAAGGCTTGGCGGCATGTCCCATCCAAAGATGCGGCGGTCTGTTTGATAGTCGGCAATGAATGTGAGGGAGGATCCTGCCTGCTCAAAACAAGCCCAGAAGAAGATTACAAAGAATGCGACAAAGTAGATTACAGTTATTCTTTGTCTTTCTACTTTGGTAATAGATTTATCGGTAAGGATTAATACAGCAAGGCTGATACCAGCGGCATATATAAATGGATATATCCATGACTTGATGGGATTGGGGTCGATGGACAGGTAGTGAATACCGAAGAAGAGTACCACCATTAACACAAGTACGCCGAAGATGGCGGGAGTAGTGAAGTTGGCTTTGTCGGCTTCACCGGTAGCGGTAGTACCGGTAGATTTGGAGAAGTCGGGTTTGCCGCCGATAGCTTCACCGGCAGGCGTTACTACATATTTATCTTTCAGGAAGTAAAAGAGGATGGTGCCAAGGAACATGGCGATACTGGCAGCGAGGAATCCCCATTTGAAGGCGCTTACTATTCTTACACCAGTGGCTTCTATTTTCACATCGCCGAGGATTGGGCAAATGGACATACCCAGGAAGGCGCCCATATTGATTCCCATGTAAAAGATGGTAAAGGCAGAATCGAGGCGGCTGTCATTTTTTGGATACAGCTGACCCACCATAGAAGAAATGTTGGGTTTGAAGAAGCCATTACCGATAATGATTACAAAAAGAGCCAGCCATACGATCATTTTGGCTGTTTCAACGTTATTGGCGTAGAGGATACCACTTAATACCATGAGCAGTTGTCCAAAACCCATTACGAAACCACCTAATATAATACAGTTTCTGTTACCGAGGTAGCGGTCGGAGATGTAACCACCCAGCATAGGGGTCAGGTAACATAATCCCAGGAATCCGCCATAGATGATAGAGGAATCTGCTTCAGAGAAAGCCAGTGCATTTACCAGGAAGAGCGTTAACAACGCCCGCATACCATAAAAGTTAAACCGTTCCCACATTTCCGTGGCAAATAATACCGAGAGGCCCTTAGGGTGGCCCTTCTGCGAGGCAATAGGGGACTCTTGTGCAACAGCAGTTTGCATCATAAATTGGTTAGTTTTAGCAATAGTTGTTTAGATTTCGAGAACCTTTAAATATGGCAAGTTAAATAAATTCGGTTATCTGCGTAAAAAAATGGTATAAATGCTCATTTTTTGCGCTTTTTTGATCTTTCTTTGCACTTTCTTTCGCATCTGCATTTATTAGGCAATTCATATGAACATACTATTACTTGGAAGTGGTGGTCGGGAACACGCACTGGCCCTTAAAATGTCACAAAGCCCGCTTTGCGGTCAACTGTTTATTGCTCCGGGTAACGCCGGTACCGCCCAATGTGGTAAGAACATAAACATGGGAGTGAGTGAGTTTGAAAAGATAAAGTCCTTTTGCCTGGACAATGCTATTGATCTGGTGATGCCCGGTTCTGAAGAGGCCCTGGTGAACGGGATCTATGATTTCTTCAAAAAGGATGCTGCCCTGCAGCATATCCCGGTAATGGGTCCTTCACAGGAAGGTGCACAGCTGGAAGGAAGTAAGGCATACGCCAAGCTTTTCATGGAGCGGAATAACATCCCTACCGCTGGTTACCGTGAGTTTAACGTTGATAACTATGAAGAGGGGCTCGCTTACATTCAGCAGCACTCCTTACCAATCGTATTAAAAGCAGATGGATTGGCTGCTGGTAAAGGGGTGATCATCACTTCTTCTTACGAGGAGGCGGCAGAAGAATTTCAGCAAATGATTAAGTCTGCCAAATTCGGTGAGGCCAGCAAAACAGTGGTGATAGAAGAGTTCCTGTCTGGTATAGAACTGTCTGTCTTCGCCATTACCGATGGGCATTCCTATAAAATATTACCTGAAGCAAAAGATTACAAACGTATAGGGGAAGGTGATCAGGGGCTGAATACGGGTGGTATGGGAGCGGTATCTCCGGTACCATTTGCGGATCCTATCTTCATGAAAAAGGTAGAGGATCAGGTGATCAGACCTACCATAGCAGGCTTGTCTAAGGAGGGAATTGTGTACAATGGCTTTGTCTTTTTTGGCCTGATTAATGTAGGAGGGGAGCCTTTCGTGATTGAGTATAACTGTCGTATGGGCGATCCGGAAACGGAAGTAGTAATGCCCCGTTTGAAAAATGATCTACTGGAATTGTTCAATGCGGTAGCATCCGGCCAACTGAATGAGCAGACTATTTACGCTGATGAGCGTGCTGCAGCTACGGTAATGCTGGTATCAAAAGGATACCCTGAAGCATATGAAAAGAATAAGGTGATAAGTGGTATTCCGGCTCCAACGGCCGACCAGATTGTTTTTCATGCCGGCACCCGGCAGGAAGGCGACGAGGTGCTGACCAACGGCGGTCGTGTATTGTCTGTTACTTCACTGGCTGCTAACCTGTCGATGGCATTGGCTCATTCTGTGCAAACAGCAGAGTTGATTACCTTTGATGGTAAGGGCTATCGCCGTGATATCGGATTCGAATTTGTATAGCGGATTAGCAGTTAGCTTTTAGCCGTTAGCAGTTAGGGACCTTAGCGGTTAAGGATTCGCTTAAATCCCTAACTGCTGGCAGCTAATGGCTAAAAGCTATAACAATCCAGTAAGGAGGGCTGGTCCAGGACAATTGAAAAGCGGGACTTGTAAAGGCGTAATTTTAGGCAGTAGGAACAATTAAAACGGGGATATCCCGTTCATCTGGTCGGAGCATAAAGAGAGCAGTTACTATGCCGTTTGCACAACAAATAACTTTTTTTAATATTTAGCTGTATTATTGCAAGAATATCCATTTTTTGCATCGTATATTCGTTGGAATTATTCATTTTTGCATTCTAATTTTTGACCGTATCAACAATGGGATTTTTTAATTTTTTAACGCAGGAAATCGCGATTGATCTTGGTACAGCGAACACGCTGATAATTCATAATGACCAGGTGGTAGTGGACGAGCCTTCCATTGTAGCGATAGAACGGGCTAGTGGCAAAATTGTGGCAGTTGGAAAGAAGGCCATGATGATGCACGAAAAAACACACGAATATCTTCGTACTATACGTCCCCTGAAAGATGGCGTGATAGCGGATTTTAATGCCGCTGAGGGAATGCTCAGGGAACTCATAAAAATGGTTTATCCGAAGAAACCATTATTTGCTCCAAGCTGGCGGATGGTGATCTGCATTCCTTCCAGTATTACGGAAGTGGAAAAGAGAGCTGTGCGTGACTCTGCTGAGCAGGCAGGCGCGAAGGAAGTATACCTGTTGCATGAGCCGATGGCTGCTGCACTGGGTATTGGTATCGATGTGGAAGAACCGGTAGGTAATATGATCATTGACATAGGCGGTGGTACCACCGGTATTTCTGTGATCGCCCTGGCAGGTATTGTTTGTGACCAGAGTATCCGTATTGCCGGTGACGAGTTCACTGCTGATATCATGGAAGCCCTGCGCCGCTATCATAGCTTGCTGATCGGTGAAAGAACGGCAGAACAGATCAAAATACATATCGGATCTGCCCTGAAAGAACTGGACAACCCACCAGATGATATTCCTGTTAATGGACGAGATCTGGTAACAGGTATCCCCAAGCAAATCATGGTATCTTACCAGGAGATTGCGGAAGCCCTTGACAAATCTATCTTTAAGATCGAAGAAGCCATCCTGAAAGCGCTGGAAACAACGCCTCCTGAGCTGGCATCAGATATTTATCGCAGAGGTTTATACCTGACCGGCGGTGGTGCTTTACTGCGCGGACTGGATAAACGTCTTACCCAAAAAATCAAACTGCCGGTGCATGTAGCGGACGATCCGTTGCGCGCGGTGGTAAGAGGTACTGGTATTGCGTTAAAGCATGTTGGTAAGTATCCGTTCCTGATGCAATAAAACTATTTTGATATTTACGGATTTGGAGATGTTGGTCAAACAACGTTGAAAAGTCCGTAAATCTCTAAATCTCAAAACCAGTGCGCGCTTGTGCGAAATTTAATCATTTTCTTTAGGCGATACTTTAACTTCTTCTTATTTCTGCTGCTGGAAGTGATTTGTCTGGTATTGGTGTTCCAGCATAATAATTTTCAGCGAACAGCCTACCTCAGTTCCGCTAACGATGTCAGCGGTAAGTTATATGACAAGTATAATAATGTGCAGTACTATTTTCACCTGAAGTCGACCAACGATAGCCTGGTGAACGAAAACATGCGACTGCATAATGCCCTGCGAACCAGCTACGACAGTATGATTACCACCAACGGGGTGAAAATCGATACGGTTCGTCAGTACAGCGATGATACCGCCCATAAAGTTATTGGCACACAGATTCGCCGCTATGAATACTTCTCCGCAAAAGTGATCAATAACTCTATCAATAAACCTGTTAACTACATTACCATTCACCGCGGCAGCCTGCAGGGTATCCGTCCTAACATGGGCGTTATCAGCAGCAGTGGCGTAGTAGGTGTGGTAAGAAGTGTGAGTGATAACTATTCTGTGGTATTGTCCATGTTGTCCAAATCCAATTCCGTATCCATCAGCGCCCGTCTGGGACAAGGGAAGGAAATGGGATCTGTACACTGGGATGGTGAAGATGCCGGCTATGCCCTGTTGAAAGATGTACCCAAAAGTGCAAAGATCCACAAAGGTGATACGGTAGTAACCAGTGGTTTCTCTGCCCTGTTTCCTGAAAATATTCCTATTGGTTATGTGGAAAACATTGCCGTAGGAGATAAAGCCAGCACCTCTTTTACTATCCGGTTGAAATTGGCCACCAATTTCTTTAACCTGCAATATGTGTATGTGATAGAAAACCTGCTGAGAGATGAACAACAACGATTGGAAGATTCAACGTATAAGTTGATTAAATGAGTATACTGTTAAGAAATATAATCCGCTTTGTGCTCCTGTTGCTGATACAGGTGTTTGTGCTCAATGAAATATTGCTGCATCAGCTGGTGAGCCCATATCTATACATGCTTTTTATACTGGCATTGCCCTTTAACCTGCCACGCCCTGCGCTGATGCTCATGGGTTTGCTGATGGGGCTTTCGTTGGATATGTTTATGAATACTCCTGGTATGCACGCTGCTGCCTGCGTATTCATCGCTTATCTGCGTCCGTTTATTATCAATATCCTATCGCCACAGGGTGGTTTTGAAACTACCCAGAAAACGCCGTCCATGACCAGCATGGGTGTATCGCAATTTCTCATCTATGCCGCGATCCTGGTATTCCTGCACCATGCTGTCTTTTTTTCACTGGAAGTATTTGGTACAGGCAATGTGCTATACCTCTTAATGAAGATCGTCTTTTCAACACTGGCCAGTCTTTTCCTGATTGTACTGTATGAATTGCTGTTCTTCTCGAAGAAATAGTTTCTGCTTTTTAACGTAGGTTTGTAACTTAAATATATCCGTCCTTAATAGCATGTCAGTATTTAATCAGCCCAGGAAGAGAGTAATACAGATGATTATACTTGGGATGGTAATTCTGATCATCACCAGGTTATTCTTTCTGCAAATAGTCGAGAAGAAATACGCCAAGCTGGCGGATGCCAACGCCGTGCTGCGTAAGGTTATATATCCCAGTCGTGGTATTATTTACGACCGGCAAAACCGTAGTATCCTCGGCAATGACGTGTTGTATGACCTCGTAGTAACTCCTGCCAGCGTAAAGAGTATTGATACTGCCTATCTCTGTAATATCTTAAAAATAGATAAAGACGAATTCAGAAAACGTATTTTGACCGCCATCATTAAAAACGGGCGGGTAAGACAATCCGTTTTTGCTCCCCTGCTTGCGCCGGAAGTATTCGGTCAGCTGCAGGAAAGCATGTACCTGTTTTCTCCCGGCTTTGAACTGGTGCCGAGGCAAATCCGCTCCTACCCTTATGCCACTGCGGCCAACATTCTCGGGTATATTGCGGAAATCTCTCCGGCCATGTTAAAAGACACTGCGAACTATAGCTCTTACAACTCCGGTGATTACCTCGGCTTCACAGGTTTGGAGAAAACCTATGAGTCCGTGCTAATGGGACAACGCGGTATACAATACCTGATTAAAGATAATCTCAACAGACCACAGGGTGCTTACGAAAACGGGGAATTTGACAGTGCTGCGATAGCAGGTAAAAACCTCCGGCTCTCCCTGGATATAGAATTGCAGGTATTGGGTGAAAAATTAATGAAGGGTAAATCGGGTAGTATCGTGGCCATAGATCCGCAAACAGGTGGTATCCTGGCCATGGTGAGTGGTCCAAGCTTTGACCCTAACCTGCTTACAGGTCCATACAGAAGCGCCAACTTCAGCAAACTTTATACAGATACCACTAAACCACTCTTTAACCGTGCCATCCAGGCGACCTATCCTCCCGGCTCTACTTTTAAGCCGATGATAGCCCTGGTAGGACTGGATGAAGGGGTTATTACTCCCAGCTTTGGTTACCCCTGCGGAGGGGCCTATTATGGCTGTTCACGACCTATCAAGTGTGAGCACCATGATGCGGGGCACGCTGCCAACCTGCGACTGGCACTATCGCACTCCTGTAACTCCTATTTCTCGCACGTATACCGCTTAAGCGTGGATGCCGGCAAATTCGGAGGAATCAAAGTAGGAGGTATGCAGAAGTGGGCGGATTACATGAATAACTTTGGCTTTGGACATAAAATAGGTGTTGATATTCCCAGTGAAGGCCGCGGGCTGGTACCGGATAAAAAGTACTATGATGCGCGCTACAAAGGCAGCTGGAATTCCTGTACTTCCGTATTTCTCGGGATAGGACAAGGTGAATTGTTGTTAACACCCCTGCAAATGGCCAATGCCATGTGTATTGTAGCCAACCGCGGTTCCTACTATATTCCTCACTTTGTAAGCAGTATCGATAACGACAATACCCATCTGCTGGATAAGTACAAGCAGAAACACGAAGGAGCGCATATTTCCGATTCTGCCTATAGCGCGGTAATTCATGGTATGACAGATGTGGTGGAAAGCGGTACCGGACGTATTGCACAGATTGAAGGGATTACCATTGGCGGTAAAACCGGTACAGCAGAAAACTATGGTATCGTGAATGGTGTCAGGGTTAAGTTGAAGAACCACGCCATGTTCGTGGCCTTTGCACCTGCAGAGCATGCTCGTATAGCCATTGCCGTAGTTGTGGAAAATTCGGGTTTTGGTGCAAAGTATGCGGCGCCTATTGCCAGTTTGATGATGGAAAAGTATCTGAAGGATAGTATCTCTACTAAACGTCAGCCGTTGTTGAAGAGCGTAATGGAAACCGTAACAATAGATCCGGCAATGCTGGCGAAATCGCACCTGGACTCATTGAATAGTAATGCCATTATCAAGAAAAAGAAGCCTTAACCAATCATCGAATAAACCGATTAATATATAATGAACCGCTCGCAAGCCAAACTGACACAAGGGATAGACTGGCCAATAGTTGGCCTGTACCTCGCATTGGTGATCATCGGCATTATGTCCATTTTTGCTGCGGAATACCGGGGGGATGACAACGTATGGCAGGATATTATTCATCCTGGTAAAAACTATTCCCGTCAGTTGATCTGGCTGGGGATATCGCTGGTGCTGGCGGCTATTATCTGGCTTACAGACAGTAAGTTTTTTACAGCCACTGCTAACCTGGCGTATGCGGGAGGGCTGCTACTGTTGTTATTGGTACTGGGAATAGGTAAAGACGTAAAAGGGTCGCATTCCTGGCTGGTGATTGGTGGATTCCAGTTTCAGCCGGCGGAGCTGACCAAACTATGTACTAACCTTGCACTGGCCAAATACCTGTCATCGCAGGAAACCGATTTTACGAAACTACGATCGCGGCTTATTGCGGCGGCGCTCGCCCTCATACCTGCTGGCATCATCATCTTGCAGGATGAAACAGGATTGGCGCTGGTGTACTTTTCCTTCTTCCTCGTGATGTACCGGGAAGGGTTACCTGGTGTGTTACTTGTGATTGCATTTTCGGGTATCGTACTTGTATTGTCGGCCCTGTTAGTAGACCGAACGGTACTCTTTTCCATATTTACCGTGATCACCGCACTGGTCATCTATTTCAGCCGGCGTGAAATAAAGCGAAAGCGATCGAGGCTGGCAGTGATCCTCGGCGTGTATGCTTTCTGCGGCCTGTTCGTGATGTTTATTGTTCCTTTTGCATTTACCAAAGTACTGAAGGACTACCAGGTACGCCGTATTGAAGTAATGCTGGGTAAAGAAAATGATCCTAAAGCGACTTATAATACGCGGCAGAGTATGATTGCGATCGGCTCAGGTGGATTCTGGGGCAAAGGATACCTGAAAGGTACCCAGACCCGCTACGACTTCGTACCTGAACAGAGTACTGACTTTATCTTTTGTACTATAGGAGAAGACTTTGGCTTCTTCGGAAGTGTGATATTCCTGGCTACTTATGTGGCGCTGCTTTTCCGGATCATCTTCGTGGCGGAGCGACAGCGATCGACATTTACGCGAGTCTATGCTTATGGGGTCGCGAGTATCATCTTCTTCCATCTGGCCATTAATATTGCTATGACTATTGGTCTGGCGCCGGTAATCGGGATTCCTTTGCCGTTAGTAAGTTATGGTGGATCATCCCTCATGACGTTTACCATGTTGATATTTATATTACTTCGCCTTGATGCAGACAGGCAGATGGTATTGAGATAGCTTTAGCAGTTAGCTTTTAGCCTTTAGCAAAAATGCAGTGGAGATGGCAACATCTTCGCTGCATTTTTGCTAAAGGCTAAAAGCCAAAAGCTAGTATCTTTGCAAAATGGCACGTATTATTCCATTATCAGAAGGGTCATTTACCGTAGACGGGACCAAGAAATTCCTTCCCTTTAAGCTGGGAACAGATAGCATGCAGGATCGCCCGCATGGTTCATTGCTGGTAGAAATACAGCCGTTCCTGGTGATCACTGACCGCGATTATATTTTATTCGATACCGGTCTGGGATTTCGTAATCCGGATGGGGTATTGCAAATTCATCAGCACCTGATAGATCATGGCATTAATCCCATGGAGATTACTAAAGTATTGATGAGTCATTTACATAAGGATCATTCCGGTGGTGTATCTTCAGAAGATCCCATTACCAGGGAGCGCACCCTTACTTTTCCCAGTGCTACCTATTATGTGAATAATGAGGAGATGTTGTATGCTTTGGAGCACTCTGGTAAATCGTATCTCGCTGAAGATATTATTTTATTACAGCAACGCGATAATGTGGTGTTTACTACCGGCGATGGCACTATAGATGATTATATACACTATGAAGTTACCGGTGGCCATTGTCCTTATCACCAGGTTTTTTTGATAGATGACGGAGAAGATAAAGTGTTTTTTGGGGGAGATGTGGCACCGCAGATATCCCAGATGAAAAGTCGTTTTGCGGCCAAATATGATTACGATGGCAAGCGCAGTATGGAGCTTCGGCAGGAATTCCTGGAACGTGGTAAGCAGGAAGGCTGGACTTTCCTTTTTTATCATGACACTAAAGAACCTTTTGCGAAGTTCTGATAACTTTAGCGGATGGGCTTAAGAGACAAAAGGTCATCCGCTAAAATCCCTCCGCGAATGATCCTCCGCTATAGTCTAAAAGCTAACTGCTAACCGCTAAAAGCTATTCCCATGTATACCTTGTTTGATAGTCTTGCGCTCACCGGGCAGCATGAAATTAAAACATGGCAGCAGCAAGGCCAAAATTGGGCTTCGTATAGTCATTATCGTGAACAGGCCACTCATGAGCTATACATACCGCATACGGTATTGAATCTGATTGTAGCAGGAGAGAAAAGAATGTATGATGGCAAACAGGTGCACGAGTTACATGCCGGCGATGCCTTACTGATTCCGGCCGGGACACTGCTTTGTTCTGAAATATTACCTCCCCGGAAGCAGTATAGCAGCATTAACCTGGTGATACCGGACGAGGTAATACTCGCAGCACTGGCAAATAAAAAAAGACGCCTGGAGGCTCATTCCAAAGCGCTCACTACCTTACCGGCAGATCCGCAATGGCATCACTTTACCCAATCGCTATTACCCTATTTTTCAGCGGAGCATCCTGCTCCTGACCATTACGAAATTATTTCCCGGGCCTTATACCTGATCAATAAAAATGAATCGATAAGTGCCATGCTGGCGAAAGCGGTGAAATACCCGTTGCCGGAGGTAATGGAAAAGTTATGTACAGCGTTGCCGGAAGTGCGGCTGATGGAGGAAATGGCGGCTATGGGACATATGAGTACCGCTACTTTGAAACGTCGTTTCCGGGAATTATATCATTGCGCTCCTATGGGGTGGATATGGGAAAAGCGGTTGCAGATGGCGGGGTTTCTACTACGTACCACGCAGCAGCCGATTCCTGAAATAGCTTATAGTACTGGTTTTGAGGACATCACCCACTTTTACCGGCAGTTCCGGCGCAGCTTTAAGGTAACGCCGCTGCAATGGCGCAATATGGAAAATGATCTTTTCAGCAAATAGTCCGATGGGCTAAAGCGCTACATTGCAGGAAAAAAACAGTCATGCAAAATCTGACCAACTTTGGCGAAGCCTGGCTCCGGGCATGGAATTCACACGACCTGGAAGAAATTTTATCGCACTATGATGCGGACATCCTCTTTTATTCTCCTCTTATCAAAAAGATTAATAATGATCCAGCAGGTTGTATCAGGGGAAAGGAAAACTTACGTGCTTACTTCAGTAAGGGATTGGCAGCGTATCCCAACTTACATTTTGAGTTGTATCATATCCTGGAAGGCGTAAATTCAGTGGTGCTTTATTATAAGAGTGTGAATGATATGCTCAGTGCGGAGCTGATGGTGTTAAATGAAGAGGGGCTGGTATGTGAAGTGAGGGCGCATTATAAGTAAGAATTACGAGTTATGAATTACGAATTACGGGCTTCAGATTCGTAGTTCGTAATTCTAAAATCTTCTCCTTGGGCCTCCACCCTGCCCCATTCTGTTCATTCGTTGTCTGTTTACATGATTGATCATGATGGTCCGGAACTCTCTTTCCGTTTTGAAAACCATGCCTGCTTTCCTGCCGGGCAATACCCGTTGAAACTCTGTATTGTAGCGGGAGCGGATGTCCAGCATTCTTTTTTCGTAGGTGAGTTCCTTATCCATATTTCTGCGGGCAGCGTCATCGGCGTTGTCGGAGGATAATTTTTCCTGGTCTCTTTTCTGATGGCGTTCCGCAATAAGTTGTTCTACTTCGCGGGTATAGTTATTATATACAGGTAAGAATTTTTGTGCTTCTTCCGTGGTGAGATCGAGTTTTTTGGATAGGTATTCTATCTGAATAGCTCTTATTTTTTCAGCGGGATCATCGGATGGGGGTTGTTGTGCGCTACTGACACCCATGGTGAATAGTAGCACTAACATTGCAATCCATATAAAGCTAAAACGTTTCATCATTTCTTTTCAGGTAACACTTCCTTTGATAAATCTGTTTGTTGCAGGTATTTTTCGATGGCTTCCAGCGGAACGGCTTCGTTTAGCTGGTTTTGCACCGGGGTTGATTCCACAGAAACGGAGGATGCAAAAATAGCATCATTATCAAAGGGATCGGTGTGGGTTTGCAGGTATTCAACGATATCTTGGTCGTTAAGGTCTTCCAGTTGTTTTTCTATTATTTTGCCATGGGTATTATCATCGGATATTATAAACAGGATGGCGCTGCTACCCATTAAAGCGGTTAAGCAGGCGGCTACTGTCCATTTAATCCAGGTACTTGCCTTGTTCCGGTGTACTACCCGCAGTGGGGTGGCAGGCAGCAGGTGATTGACCTGCAGGGATTCAAAATAGCCTTCGGGCACCGTAAAAGGTACCTGCCTTGGTATAGCAGCCAGGAAAGGGGAAAGGGATGCCAGTTCTGATGATACAGTGCTGGTCTCTTCGGCTTTGATGCGTTGCATGATGGTTTGTGACAGCCCATCAAAATAACCGGCAGGAATGGTTGGGTTTTGTAGAACAGCAGGCGTGCCGGAACGTAGGTTTTCCAGCTGAATTTGCAGCATGATAGCGGCAGGCAGTTGTTCAAAATAGCCTGTCGGCACCGTAAAAGGTGCTTCAGCCGGCCAGTTGACATCTGGTGCTATCTGCATTAATTCGTTCGCTATGTAGGTCTGCTTGTTCATATACTGTTTTTTAGACAGTGAAGGGATTTAATAGTTTAATGCCATTTTAATCTTTTGGTAAATTTCTTTAAAAATCGCTTAAAATAAATATTTGTAAAATTACATGTCAGCTCCTTTCCGTATGTATTCTTCTATCTTTTTTACGGCATGGTGATAAGAGGCTTTCAGTGCGCCTTCGGACGTTTCCAGCACTTTACTCATTTCTTCGTAAGGCATTTCGTCATAATAGCGCAGGTTAAATACAATCCTTTGTTTATCGGGTAAACTGAGTATAGCTCTCTGTAGCTTCCATTCCAGTTTATTCGGGTCAAACTGGGGATCTGCCCTGAGTTTATTGCTTAAACCGCTTTCGACTTCCGACAGGGAAATGGATGTTTTACGTTTTTGTTGTTCCAGGAAAGTCAGACTTTCATTGGTGGCTATTTTATATAGCCAGGTATATAATTGTGCATCCTCCCGGAAGTTTTCCAGGTTTTTCCACACTTTTATGAATACATTTTGCAGCACGTCATTGGCATCATCGTGATCCATTACCATTCTGCGAATATGCCAGTAAAGCCTTTCCTGGTACTTCTGGATGATCAGGGTAAATCCTTTCTCCTTTGTATCAGATATGCGGTATAATGCTAATAACGTTTTATCGTCCTGTGAAACGGCCATAGGTTAAATGGTTCTTAACAGGTTATATTTAGATGAATATAAATAAAAACCCACTCATGAGACCAATACTTTCACAGAAAGTTTAATATAGAAAAAAGATTAGCGAAGACAGTAGCGGGTATCCACTTCCATCTTCGCTAATCTTTTAATCAAATATAAAATCGCGTTATGCTTTCTTTTTTCTGGCTATTGCTTTTTCGGCGGCAGCCACGATATGATCTGCATCCAGGCCATATTTTTTCAACAGATCCAGTGGTTTACCACTTTCGCCGAAAGTATCGTTGGTACCTACATATTCAATAGGAACTGGGATATGGCGGGAGGCTACCTGTGCAATACTATCACCAAGACCACCGAGTACGTTATGCTCTTCCGCAGTTACGGCACAACCGGTTTTAGTGAGAGAGGCAATAACAGCTGCTTCATCCAGTGGTTTAATCGTGTGGATGTTGATGATTTCAACGCTGTATCCTTTTTCTTCCAGTACTTTACCTGCTTCGATGGCGATCCACACCAGGTGGCCGCAGGCGAACAGGGTAATATCTGTTCCTTCGTGCAGGATCTGTGCTTTACCTACTTCAAATTTCTGGTCTTCTGCCGTGAAGTTAGGCCATTTCGGGCGGCCGAAACGAAGATATACCGGACCTTCATAATCAGCGATAGCGATAGTAGCTGCTTTGGTTTGATTGAAATCGCAAGGCACGATTACGGTCATTCCAGGCAACATTTTCATCATGCCGATATCTTCCAGGATCTGGTGAGTAGCGCCATCTTCACCCAGGGTAAGACCTGCGTGGGAAGCACATATTTTTACATTTTTATTGGAATAGGCTACTGACTGACGGATCTGGTCATATACCCTACCGGTAGAAAAGTTGGCAAAAGTGGTGGTATAGGGGATTTTGCCGCCAATGGTTAAACCAGCTGCAATACCTATCATATTGGCTTCAGCGATACCTACCTGTACAAAACGATCAGGAAATTCTTTAATAAATGCGTTCAGTTTCATGGAACCGAGCAAGTCGGCTGTCAGTGCAACTACGTTAGGGTTTTTACGACCTACTTCCAATATACCTTCACCAAACCCGCCGCGGGTTTCTTTTTCATTTAGTGGTTGAATATCTTTTACCATTATGGTCTTTTTAAAATTGAAGTATAAAAGTAAACATTAAAAAGTGATGATCCTAGTTACTCAGCACTTTATTGCGAAGGCTTACTTCCCATTGCCAGGCAGTGCGCATACTGTCTTCTATACCTATCTCGGGTGACCAGTGGAGCTTTTCTTTGGCTTTGTTGTTATTGGCATAAATAGAGATGACATCGCCTTCTCTGCGTGGGCCGGTAGTATAATTCAGTTTTATACCGGATATTTTCTCAAATGCTTTGATCGCTTCCAATACGGTTACGCCATTGCCGGTACCCAGGTTGAAAATCTCGCAGTTGCTTTCATTGCGGTGTTCAATCAGGTATTGCAGTGCTTTCGTGTGTGCATTGGCGATATCCATTACATGGATATAGTCGCGCACGCAGGAGCCATCGCGGGTATCGTAATCGGTACCAAAAACGGTCATTTTAGGGATTTTTCCAATGGCTGTTTGGGTGATTACAGGTACCAGGTTATCCGGTTTTCCCAGTGGCAGTTCACCTATGAGTGCGGAAGGGTGGGCACCTACCGGGTTGAAATACCGGAGCAGTATAGATTGGGTATCATTTACCCGGCTATAGTCTTCAATGATCTGTTCACCAATTTGCTTGGTGCGGGCGTATGGCGACTGTGCTTCACCGAGCGGCGTTGTTTCCACTACCGGTAAGTCTTTGGTATTACCATAAACAGAGCAGGAAGACGAGAATACCAGGTTAGGTACGTTATACTCTTTTACACATTTGAGCACATTGATAAGAGATGTCAGGTTATTCTGAAAATACATCAGGGGCTCTGTAACAGATTCTCCCACTGCTTTCAGTGCTGCAAAATGGATCACACCAACAATATCTCTGTTTTCATGAAATACTGCGTTGGTATCTTCCAGGTTACAAAGATCTACTTTGTAATTGCGTACCTTTTTCCCGGTAATTTTTTCAATACCATCTAATAATTGGGTGCTGCTCCTGATGTTACTGTCTACAGACACTACATCAAATCCATTATTGATCAGATCTACAATAGTATGTGCGCCGATATAGCCACACCCACCCGTAACAAGAACCTTCATGATATTTCAGATTTACTTTATTAGTTATTTCAGAATATTTTTTTGTTTGAGTACTGTTTCGAGATATGCCCCGTAGCCGCTTTTAAGCAAAGGTTTTGCCAGTTCTTTCAATTGGTCACCATTGATAAATCCTTTACGGAAGGCAATTTCTTCGATACAGGCAATTTTTATTCCTTGTCTTTGTTCTATCACCTGTACAAACTGTGATGCCTGCATCAGCGAGTCAAAGGTACCGGTATCCAGCCACGCTGTACCGCGGGGTAAGATAGAAACTTTTAATTTTCCGCGTTGTAAATATTCTTTATTKACGTCTGTAATTTCGTATTCACCGCGGGGGCTGGGTTCCAGGTTTTTAGCAATTTCCACTACGCTGTTGTCGTAGAAATAGAGGCCTGGTACCGCATAGTTTGACTTCGGCTGTTCTGGTTTTTCTTCAATGGATAATACTTTCATATCATCTCCGAATTCCACCACGCCATATCTTTCCGGGTCAGATACCTGGTAGGCATATACGATACCACCATCAGGATTGGCATTGTGGGCCAGTTGGGTCCCGAGACCGGCGCCATAGAAAATATTGTCTCCCAATACGAGTGCTACGCTATCCTTACCGATAAATTCTTCTCCTATCACAAATGCCTGGGCCAGCCCATTGGGGTTTGGCTGTTCTGCATAGCTGAGATTCAGCCCAAGTTGTTGGCCGTTACCAAAAAGGCGTTGAAAAGCGGGCAGGTCATGTGGTGTGGAAATGATCAGGATATCCTTTATTCCCGCCAGCATCAAAGTAGACAGCGGGTAATAGATCATTGGTTTATCATACACCGGCATTATTTGTTTGCTGATAGCATACGTAATGGGGTGCAACCGGGTGCCGGAACCGCCGGCCAGGATAATTCCTTTCATTTGCAAGATCAATTTTTGATGGTCACTAACTGKTAGCTTTCTAAATCAGTAGAAAACCGCACAAAAATAGCGGCTCTGTTTCAAATAGCATGTTTTTTTTATAAAAAAAAGCTCTCCGTAAAGACCGGAGAGCTTTTCAAATATTTTAATGATCATCTGTTAAATAAAGAAATTTACGATGAAATAGGTGAAAGCAGCCAGTAATCCACTGATGGGAATAGTTAAAACCCATGCCCAGAGGAGGGAAACGGTTACACCCCAACGAACAGCAGATAATCTTTTAGTAGCACCTACTCCCATGATAGCACCGGTGATAACGTGGGTGGTACTGGCGGGAATACCCAGGTGTTCTGTGAGGAACAGGGTAATAGCGCCGGACGTTTCCGCGGCAACACCTTCCAATGGTGTTACTTTGGTGATACGTGTACCCATGGTTTTTACGATTTTCCAACCACCACTCATGGTACCGAGTGCGATACAGGTAAAGCAGGCCAGTGGTACCCAGTCTGGCATTTCCTTGATACTGCCGATATAACCGGCAGATACCATGGCAGCAGAGATGATACCCATTACTTTTTGTGCATCGTTACTACCGTGTCCAAGGCTCAATGCAGCGGAAGATGCCAGCTGCAGGCGTTTGAACCAGCTTTCTGCGCGGTAGGGATTTGCCTTGCGGCAGATATTTACAATGATCAGGGTAATAATAAAAGCCACCACCATACCTATCAGCGGTGCCAGTACGATGAAATATACGGTAGGTAATACTTTATGAAAATTGATTACATCAATATTGCCATGGGAGGCAGTTACCGCTGCACCAATGAAACCACCGATCAGTGTATGAGAGGAGCTGGAGGGAATGCCCAGCCACCAGGTAAAGAGGTTCCAGGTAATGGCGGCCACCAGGCCGCAAAGGATTACTTTCAGCGTAATGAACTGTTCAAATACGGAGCTGGCTACAGAATTGGCTACTTTGAACTCGCCGATGATATATTTGGCAATAAAAAAAGCCGCAAAGTTGAAAACTGCGGCCCAGAGTACTGCCTGAAATGGCGTCAGTACCTTGGTCGACACAATTGTGGCGATAGAATTGGCGGCATCATGGAAACCATTGATATAGTCAAAGATGAAGGCCAGTATGATAATTACTACTAATAAAGTCATGACTTAGGGAGAATTATGCGTTCAGAACTGTATTTCCCTTATCAGGAGTACTTGATAATAATGGTTTCTATTACATTGGCGCAGTCTTCGCACTTGTCTGTAGCGATTTCCAGGGCCTGGTAGATTTCACGCATTTTAATCAGTTCTGCCGCATTTTGTTCGGTGTCGAACAAATCGGCGATGGCCATGTCATAAATATCATCAGCATGGTTTTCCAGGCTGTTGATCTTTACGCAGGCATCAGTAATGATGCGCATATTCTGCATATTGCGCAGTTCGGGGATAGCTTTGGCAAGTTCCAGTACACCCAGGTGGATTAATTCAGCCAGCTTACGGATGCTGTCATTGATGTAATGTACTTTGTAGAGGTCCATTCTTTTGGCGGAACCATGGATGTAATCAGCTACATCATCCAGTGTGGCAGCCAGGTAATGAATATCTTCCCGGTCAAATGGGGTAATGAAGTTTTGTCCGAGTTCTACAAATATGCGGTGGGTGTAATCATCATTTTTGTGCTCCAGGCGCTCTATCAGATGCACTTTATCTTTTCTCACAGCCAGATCAGTAGTGGCAACCAGCTCATTGAGCACAGTGGCCATTTCTACAAGATTGGAAGCTACGTCTTCAAACAAAGAATAAAATACCCGGTCTTTCGGCATGAATAGTTTAACAAAAGAATTGAAGCCTCCCATACGTTTGAGTTTATAATTTGCCGCAAAATTAGCTTTCTCGATCTATCCCTACCAGCAAAAAACGCGAATTAATAATTCCTTAACACTGGATTAATATAAAAGTAATATAGCGATTTTTCCTTTGCATAGAAAATTATACTCATAAACAGGCTGCCTACAACCTGTACATACCGCCTATAAATGTCAGACAAACGCCCATTAGATATTGCCGTCATCTCAGATGTACATCTGGGAATTTACGGGTGCCACGCCAAAGAACTGATCCAGTACCTGGATAGTATTGAGCCGCGGATACTGGTACTGAACGGGGATATTATCGATATCTGGCAATTTAGTAAACGTTATTTCCCAAAAGCCCATACCAAGGTAATCCGGAAAATTCTGAAGATGATCGGCAAAGGAACCGAGGTGTATTACCTGACAGGAAACCATGACGAGGCACTGCGTAAATACGCCGGCTTTGAACTGGGCAACTTTACGATCGACAACAAGCTTGTGCTGGAGGTAGATGGGAAAAGGCACTGGTTCTTTCATGGCGACGTATATGATGTGACCATGAAAAACTCCAAATGGCTGGCGAAACTGGGAGGTAAAGGGTACGACCTGTTAATTATCCTGAATCGCCTGGTGAATAATGTGCTGGAAAGCTTTGGCCGGGAAAAGATGTCTTTTTCCAAAAAAGTGAAGCAGGGTGTGAAAACGGCGGTTAAGTTTATTTCCGATTTTGAACAAACAGTTGCTGAAATCGCAGCGGATAAGGATTTTGATGTAGTGTGCTGTGGGCATATCCACCAGCCGCTGATCAAAGAAATGCAGGTGGGCGATAAAACGGTGACTTACCTGAATTCAGGTGATTGGGTAGAAAGCCTAACATCTCTCGAATATATAAACCAGCAATGGACCCTGTACCAGCACCCTGTTACCAAATCCAAAATTGTACTGGCGGAAGATGAGGATGATGCTGCTAATGACTGGGACGCCACCCGTATCATTACTTTCCCCGGAAGCTGATGCCTGTGCGGAATGCTGCCGGATTGCTGCTGCCCCGATTACTTTTACCGTAGCATCGTTAATGCCACTGCCCCGGTTGTTGTTTGCAACAATTCTTAAGCAGTTGATATTTATTACATTTATTATTTTATTATATATTTATATTTAGATATTATTTTCACAAAATCATAACAAGCGCTTAATATTAAATTAAAAGTAGACTCCTAAGTTTGCCAGAGAAATAATTAAGTGTGACGATAGTGTACATTTAAAAAAGCAGAAAAACAGCTAGATGAAAGTATTGAAGTTACATCCTTTAATGACGATCTCCCTATTGCAAATGCAAATCCAGCGTTTGCTCTTTTGCAATGTGGCAGTGTATGTGCGTAACTCGCTGGCAAATGCTTTTGACACCCTGAAAGAAGCCGGATTTGAAGAGGAGATCCTGATAGAGTTCCCGATAGATGAAACGCTGAGTTTGCGTGAATTTGAGGAAGAAGTGGAAGAACGGTTTAATTTTTCGCTGGAATTGTGCAATAAGGACAACAAACCTTTTATGAACAAGAGCCAGCACTTATTCCAGATAGCCAGCCCTGCAGCTGATAAAAAGGAAGACCGTAACTATCAACTGGATATTTCCCTGGATATGCTGATGAATAATAACCGGCAGTCGCCCCAGCAGAATATGTGGTAACTGCTTCCTGTTTTTATAATGCTCCGGGAGATGTATTTCTCCGGGTCTGTTCTTTAGCCCGTATCTGTTTTCTCCTTTTTGTATGTTTGTAGCCGTTAGCCCCTGATAAATAAAATCACCAATTAACATGCTGGTAATATTCTCTTAACAATGTGGTAATGTCATGCCAATACTTTTGTCAATGGAATTAAAGAAGTATTGAAAAATTAATGAAGTAGCAAAGTATAGGAACCCTATTTTGTAACTGTATCATAATACGGTTTTGTTAACTGTTCGCCCATATATTCACTGCTTACGGAAACATACTTATCATATTTCTTCACCATGTCATTTTCAAAATTTTTGCAATAGTTGTATTTTATACAATAGATTCATAAACTGAACCCAATACCGCCCGGGTTTCTACCCGGACGGTTTTTATTAGTTACGGGATTATTTTCCCAGTTTAGCCATGTATTTTTCCGGTGCTTTTTCGAATACGCCTTTGCAGGTAACAGAACAGAAATGCACCGTATCTCCTTTATACACCGCCCATTCTTTATAACTGGTATCATAAGGCATCTCACATACCGGGTCGGGTAATTTGCCATTGGCATTTGCCACCGGCTTCTCTGTTGCCGCGGCAGGTGTTGCCGGCATTGCATTGTTTTCAGCAGGTTTGTTTTGTTGGGCACAGGCAAACAGGAATAATGCGCTACCGATGAAGAATATATATTTCATACTATTTTTTTTACGAAGGTATTGATAAAAAAAATTACGGATTTGTGAGAAGCACCTGCTTCTTACAAATCCGTAATGCTATAAGGAGCCGTGTTATTACCAGATAACTACGCGGTCTGCTTCAGGTAAAACCATTTTATTGCCTGGAGCACAACCCCATGCTGCCTGGAATTCAGCCAGGTGAGGTAATGGTCCGTTGATGCGGAACCTTGCCGGTGAGTGTGGATCTGTCTGGATCTGATTGCGGAGGGCTGCATCGGTAATATTACCATGCCATACCTGCGCCCAGCCCAGGAAGAAACGCTGCTGCCAGGTAAATCCTTCAATAGGTTTAGGTTCGCCTTTGCCTGCAAAAGATTTCACCAATGCATGATAAGCCAGGGTTAAACCACCCAGATCGGCTACGTTTTCACCAATGGTCAAAGCACCATTTATTTTGAAGCCAGGTAAAGCTTCCAGCGTGCTGAAGTAATCAATGTAACGTTTGGTGAGCTTATCAAAATTTTTACGATCAGCTTCTGTCCACCAGTTTTTCAGGTTACCTTCTGCATCAAACTGAGAACCCTGATCATCGAAACCATGGGTAAACTCGTGACCTATTACAGCAATGATACCGCCGTAGTTGATGGCATCGTCTGCATTAGGATTGTAGAAAGGAGGCTGGAGGATACCTGCCGGGAATACTACTTCGTTGTTTAAAGGGTTGTAATAGGCATTTACCGTTTGAGGAGTCATACCCCATTCGCTTCTGTCTACTGGTTTACCTATTTTTTTAATATTTTCATTGTGCTCATACAGACTTGCTGCTACTACGTTTTCCAGCAGTTTTCCTTTTTCAATATTGATAGAAGAGTAATCTTTCCATTTGTCAGGATACCCAATCTTATAAGTAAAGGAAGATAATTTTTTGTGTGCCATCAGTTTGGTAGAATCGCCCATCCAGGTGAGTTTGTCGATTCTTTCGCCATATACTTTGCGCACGTTTTCGATCATTTCAGATACTTTCTGTTTGCTGCTTTCAGGGAAGTATTTCTTGGCAAACAGTTTACCCAGCGGCATACCCATTTTGGCATCAGTAGAACGGATAGCGCGTTCGGCACGGGTTTTCTGTGCTTTTTTACCGGTCATAACTGTACCAAAGAAATGGAAATTTTCTGTGTCAAAAGACGCAGGCAAATAACCGGCAAATTGGGTGAGCAACTGCCATTTGGTGTATGTTTTCAGTGTTTCTATCGGGATGGTCTTCAGCAGGCCACCTGCTTTGGTCAGATATTCTTTGTTCTGGAGTACAATTGTATCTGCTTTAATATCCTGTTTGGCAGCAAAGTTATCCCAGTCAAAATCGGGAGCCAGTTTTTTCAGGTCAGCATAAGCGGATCTGTTGTAGGTTTTAACCGGATCGCGGAGCTCTACATTGGTGAGCTGTATGTTGGCCAGTTTGGTTTCGAATTCGAGCACTGTTTTACCAGGATTAGCTTCTGTGAAGCCAGCCAGTTTAAACATTTTGTCTACGTGCGACAAAAATTCGTTGCGTACATTTTTAGTAGCAGAATCCTGTCTTTCGTAATAGCTTTTTTCGCCGAGGCTTAAACCACCTTGTCCTTCGTACAGTACATTCATTTTACTGTCTTTTGCATCTGCATCTGCACCGAACCCGGTAAAGGAGGATACACCGATTTTTTGCAGTTCGCCGGTTACGCTGGCCCAGTCAGCCAGTGATTTGATGCCATTAATTTTATCCAGGTAAGGCTGGAGGGGTGTGATGCCGCGTTGCTCAATGGTAGCGGTATCAAGAAAAGATGAGTAATAATCTGCGATCTGTTGTTCTTCCGTACCTTTTTTCAGGTCTGTCTTGCTGGTGATGTCAGCAATAATTCCTTTGAGGCGTACTTCCTTGTTTTCTTTATCGAGGATATTGAATGCTCCCCAGCGACTTTCAGTAGATGGTATAGGATTATTCTTTTTCCAGTTTCCATTTACGTAATTGTCAAAATCATCGCAGGCTTTGGCAGTGGTGTCTATATCGGCCAGGTTAAATGCCGGCACCTTCACGGAGTCTGCTGTTTCTCCCTGGTGCGAGGAACTGTTGGAATTGCAGGCTGCAAAAGTAATCATGGCAGCCAGCAACGGTAGTTTTACCGCATTGGTTTTGTTCATATATAAAACAGGTTTAGTATTTAAAGTTATGGAAAACGGGTCATGTTGCGGCAAAGGTTTTTTATGAACGGCAATCTCCGCCGTGGTGGTGCAGCGGATCAATTCCGATAATCTCTAAATAATTAGGTAGGTTTGTGTTACGTAAATTAAGATATAGATGGATTTCAGGTTTAAATTGTACAGAATCACAACAGCACTAGCATTGATGATATCTGGTTTTTCTGCATTTACGGGTCTTTCCGTAATGCTGTACCAGGGGATTAATACTCCCTCTTTACTGGGGTTGTTGCTGTGGGGCGCCTGTTTCATTCATAGCGTTTTATCCTTATATCTGCAGCGCAGTCTGTTGATACCGGAATTGCCCCTGAAAGAAAATACACCAGGTGGGATCCGTATCATGGGGGTGATAGAATTGTTCTTTTCTTCTTTAATAGTAGTGGCGGGACTGGCATTGATCAGTTTACCGGACAATATTATCAAGGACCTGAAGGCGATGTTACCATCTCCGGAAGAACAAAAGGCCATTACACGTCAAAGTGTACAGGTTTTGGGGGGAATTTGCCTTTTTATGGGCATTACCCTGTTGTTGAATGCGATTTTGTCTTTCCGCTACCTGCGTCAATGGCAGGAAAAGCAACAGCACATTGATATAGCAGAAGAGGAGCCAGAAGCAGAATAAAAAATATCGGGTTATGGAAAAGCGGGAAATAGCCAACAGAGACGACATACAATCATTGATTGATAGTTTTTATGAGAAAGTGAAAGCCGATGAACTGATCGGTTTTATTTTTAATGATGTGGCAAAAGTTGACTGGCCGCATCATCTGCCCATTATGTATGATTTCTGGGAAAGCCTGTTACTGGATGGTAGCAACTATGGCCGGAACGCCATGGATCCTCATTTTAAACTGAATAAGCTGGTGCCGCTGCAGCCGGAATATTTTGACCGCTGGCTGGAGTTGTTTGAAGCTGCTGTAACCACCCTTTTTACAGGAGAAAAGGCTACCCTGGCCATTACCCGTGCCAGGTCCATCAAGGAAATTATGGCGTTTAAAATGAACCAGATCAATCATCCGGGCACCGACAAAAATATCCCGCTCGTTAACCCGGGCAATCACCAATAAAACAATAAGTGTAGTATGCAACCATTAGCGGAGCGGTTAAGACCGGTAACGTTGGATGAACTGGTGGGGCAGGAACATCTTACCGGCAAGGACAGTATTTTAAGAAAAGCGATCGCGCAAGGCATGATCCCTTCGATGATTTTGTGGGGTCCTCCTGGTGTTGGTAAAACTACGATTGCCAATATCATTGCGCATACACTACAGGTACCTTTTTACACCCTCAGCGCCATTTCGGCTGGTGTAAAGGAAGTGAGGGAAGTGATTGAGATGGCAAGAAGACAGCAGCATGCGGTGTTGTTTATTGATGAAATTCACCGTTTTAATAAATCCCAGCAGGATGCCCTGTTAGGTGCCGTAGAAAAAGGTATCATCACCCTCATTGGCGCTACCACCGAAAACCCTTCTTTTGAGGTGAATGCGGCAGTATTATCACGTAGCCAGGTATATGTACTCAAGCCACTGGGCAACGATCAGTTAATGACATTGTTGCAACAGGCCATGGAACGCGATGAATGGCTGCGCAGCAAAAACATTGAATTAAAAGAAACCACCGCCCTGTTTAATATTTCAGGGGGAGATGCCCGCAAACTGCTTAACTTGTTTGAACTGGTAGTGACCACCCTCCAGGAAGATCCGATCGTTATTACAGATAAGAAAGTGATGGATATTGCGCAACAGCGGGTAGCCATTTACGATAAAAGCGGGGAACAACATTATGATATCATTTCCGCTTTTATTAAATCTATTCGTGGTAGTGACCCGAATGCAGCATTATACTATCTCGCCAGAATGATTGATGGCGGAGAAGATGTAAAATTCATCGCACGCCGGTTAGTAATCCTTGCATCCGAAGATATCGGCAATGCCAATCCCAATGCGCAGTTGCTGGCTACCAGTTGTTTCCAGGCTGTGAACCTCATAGGTTACCCGGAATCGAGAATCATCCTCTCGCAATGCGTTACCTATCTCGCGGCTTCTGCTAAAAGCAATGCCGCTGTTACGGCCATCAGCGCAGCACAATCGATCGTTGCTAAAACTGGTGATCTGCCTGTACCGATGCATATCAGGAACGCCCCTACGAAAATGATGAAGCAGATGGGATATGGAGATGGATATGCATACGCACACAGTTACGAAAATAATTTTGTAGTGCAGGAGTTTCTGCCGGATGCAATTAAAGGAACGAAGTTCTATGAACCAGGGAATAACCCGCGGGAAGAAGAGTTGCGGAAGTATCTGAAGAATTTGTGGAAGGAGAAATATAATTATTAAAGCGAAGTTTGTCTTGTCCAGGATTATACTGATTATACTGATTTTTATTTTTCTGATTTAGAACGATGTAAAACGATTAGGGGCATCGCTGAATAATATTTTTATTGATCTCCCTTAATCTTTTAAAAATCATAAAATAAAAATCAGTATAATCAGTATAATCCTGAGTAAGACAAAAACTCTCTCTACTCCCGCTCCTTATCTAAAATTTCAAATGTTTGTTCTACTCTTTCCCCATTCTCATCTACTAATGTAATCGTATGTTTTCCTGCCGCAGGGTGTAATGCCATCTGATGAAATTCAGCGGTGGTACCAATAAAGTTATTGTCCAGGTGCCAGAATATTTTAGCGGAACTGTTACGGTGTGTGGCCGTAAAGATCGTTTGACCCGGCTTTCCATCAATTTCTACGGGTACAAATATTCTCGCGCCGGGTCGTGGATAAATCAGTTCCATGGGTGCTTTATCCTGCCCGAGTGATGCCAGGCATTCCGGTTTGTATGGCGGCAGCTGCTGATAATAATTTTTACTGCGATAATAATATTCCTGAGAAGGCGGTAACACAAACCAGGATTTATGCTGCATAAATTGAGGCGACTCACAGCTTTCTGTAACGCGCCACTGGCCGGTTCTGTCGAGGTGTATTAACTGGTGATACGGACAGATACCCGCCCGCATACCTGCAGCCGGCACATATATAGAATCTCTTTCTTCGCATAATTCACTGGCACGGAAGCCGCTTTTACGGCAGACTTCTACCTTTTTCATTTGGGCATAGGGGGTGTTAAACCATCCGCTGGTATGCAATAAGCGGAATACATCAAATAGTATGGGCGCTGCGGTAGATACGCCAATCAGCCCGGGGCGCCCTTCCCCATCAGCATTACCCACCCATACGCCTACCACATATTGCGGTGTAACGCCAATCGCCCATCCATCGCGAAAGCCAAAGCTGGTACCTGTTTTCCAGGCAACACGCTGTGAGGAAGAGAATTGCTGCCATAGTAATTCTTCCCCGGGACGCATCACTTCTGTCATCGCCTGAAAGGCATACCAGATAGATCCTGCATCCAGCAGCCCATCTTTGCTCAGTCCATATTTCGAAGGACGTTGAATATTCTGCCGGTAGTTAGGTGGATGAATATCGTCCATATCGTATTTCCCTTTGTATTGGTCCATGTGCAGCAATGTGCGGGCCATGCTGGCATACATACCACACATTTCCCACAGTGTAGTTTCTCCGCCACCCAGGATCAATGACAGGCCGTAATGGTCTGCCGGTTTATTGAGTGTAGTAATCCCCATTTTCTGTAATAAGGAATGGAACCGTTCGTAGCGATACTGTTGCAACATGCGTACGGCAGGTATATTCAATGACCTTGCCAGGGCACGGGATGCCGGCACAGCACCGTCATAACCCAGATCAAAATTTTGCGGGGAGTACCCGGCAATTTGTGTGGGGATATCGGGAATCAGGGTATTAGGCAGTATCAGACCATCATTCAGCATGGCGGCATACAGCACCGGTTTCAGGGTGCTGCCGGGACTCCTTCTTGCCTGCACAATATCTACGTGGCTTTCCAGCTCCGGGTCAGAAGGATTATAGATGTTGCCAACATAAGCGAGGGTGTTGCCGGTTTCTACATCCAGCACCAGTACAGCGGCATTGTTAATGCCATTGGCTTTGTAAGCGTTATGATATCGTTCTGCAATAGCAGTGGCGTTGTGTTGCAGGTCGGCCACCACTGTGCTTTGAATGCGGGTAGGGGCGTCTGATTTTTGTTGCAGGTATTCTTTACGGAAAAGGTCCAGTAAATGCGGTGCTTCCTGGGGCAGCGGCAAAGGTTGATCTGGCAAGGGTTCCAGCTTGGCCAGCTGGCAGGTAATGCTATCGATGGTATGTTGATGATATAATTTGGTCAGCAGCTGATTACGTTTATTCAACAACGTTACCCTGTTGCGGCCCGGGTGCACGAGCGCAGGACTGTTAGGAAGAACGGCCAGGGCAGCCATTTCTCCCCATGATAACAAATCTGCTTTACGGCCATAATAACGCCAGGCTGCTGCCTCCAGTCCTACTACGTTGCCTCCGAAAGGCGCATTGGCAGCATATAAAGCAATGATCTTCTTTTTGGATGCAGCAAACTCCAGCCGGGTGGCTAATATCCCTTCCACCATTTTTTGCCAGATATTGCGGGGTTGATTGCGCGACAGGCGTATCACCTGCATGGTTAATGTACTGCCACCACTCACTACTTTTTTACCCCGTATATTTTGATTAATAGCCCTGGCGATCGCAATAGGATCCAGGCCCCAGTGATAATAAAATCGCTTGTCTTCATAAGCAACAATACATTGCTCAAATTTCTGCGGTATATGTGCGTTGTAGGGAAAGCGCCACTGTCCATCCGGAGCTATACTGGCATTGAGCAAATCACCGTTGCTGTCTTCCAGCACATAGGAAGTGGCAGCCGTAAAAAGCTGTTTGGGTAAACAACAATAATACGCGATGAGGAGAATGCCTGCTGCTGTCAGCCACCATTTCTTTTTAAGGCACCATTGTTTGAGTGTATATAGCTTCATCGGGGAATCCGGGTAATAATTTTGTGTGTTCAAAGATAGGGTTAACTTTATAAGTGATACCCATCGGCAAAAAAGTTATTTGTCCCCATCTGAAAAGTTCAATCGTTGTAAGGATGAATCAACAAAACTTATCATCATGAAAGAGTTCATATTAATTTTCAGAAACAGCAAGGATTCTCACGACAATCCATCACCAGAACAACTACAGGAAAGGATGAACTGGTTGGGAAGTATTGCTGCCCGGAATAAGCTGGCTGACAAAGGAAACCGCCTGTCTGCCAGCAGTGCTAAAACGGTGAAACCCAACGATGTGGTAACAGATGGTCCTTACACGGAAATTAAGGAGTTTATCAGTGGGTACATGATTGTAAAGGCTGATTCTATTGAAGAAGCCGTTGAAATGGCTAAAGAGAATCCGGTGCTAAAAATGGGCGGGAATGTGGAAGTACGGGCTATATTGGCACCCGGCGAAAAAAGTTAAGCCGATGGCAGAAAAGGCAGCCGCATACCAGGAGCTTTTGCCTCACTTATTCAGATTGGAGTATACCAAGATGACGGCTGTATTATGCCGTCATTTTGGTCTGAAACATATGGAGATCGCTGAAGATATTGCCAGCGAGACATTTTTAAAAGCTACGGAAGCATGGGGTGTAAATGGTATTCCTGAAAACCCAACTGCCTGGCTTTATACGGTTGCAAAAAACAAAACCAAAGATTATCTCAAGCGGATCTCTATTTTTGAAACACATATCAAGGGCGCCATTACAACAACGGATATTGAGGCGGAACCCGATTTTGAATTTACTCCGCAAACTATTACGGATAGCCAGTTGGCAATGATTTTTGCGGTGTGTAATCCCAGCAACTCAAAAGAAGCGCAGATCTGTTTAGCCCTTCAGATTCTTTGTGGCTTTAGTGTAGAAGAAATAGCAGATGCATTTCTTACTAAAAAAGAAACGATCAAGAAAAGGTTGCTGAGAGCGAGGGCCAATCTCCGCGATGATAATTTCCAGATCAAGGTGTTGGAGGCTACTACGATGGCGTCAAGACTGGATACTGTTTTGAGAACTTTATACCTGTTGTTTAATGAAGGATATTTTTCTACTTCCAATAATCACGCTATCCGCAAAGACCTTTGTTCAGAAGCGATGCGGCTTACACTTATTTTAACAGAAAGTACATTGGTGAATACTACAGAAGCCAATGCACTACTGGCTTTGATGTGCTTTCAAAGCTCCCGTCTCGATGCAAGGGAGAATGATTCGGGAGAAGCTATTTTGTATGAGCAGCAGGATAAAAGCTTGTGGAGTAAAGAATTGATTGAGAAAGGAAATTACTACCTGGTCAATGCCTGCACCGGGAATGATATTTCAAAATACCATCTGGAGGCAGGCATTGCCTATTGGCATACTACTCCCACGGATGAACGTAAATGGGAGCATATCTTACAACTATATAATCAACTTGTCCAGATAGAATACTCTCCTATGACTGCGCTGAACAGAACATTTGCTTTTGCAAAAGTTTATGGAAGCGAACAGGGGATAAAAGAGGCCGAAAAACTGCAGTTGATGGAACATGATTATTACTACGCGCTGCTGGCTTACTTATGGGCTGGTACAGATACTGATAAAGCCATTGGCTATTATCATAAAGCGATCTCACTCAGCAAATCTGTTACCACACAAAAAACGCTTAGAAAAGCCATTGAGGAACTTCAAGAGGCGAAGCTTCCGGATGAGGGTGAATGATGGGAAAATCGATATACCCGGTATCTCCTCCTTCATAAAAGATATTGGCATCGGCTTCGGTTAATGGTGTATTGTGACGGAATCTTTCCACCAGGTCGGGATTACCTATAAAAGGTTTACCATAGGCAATAAGATCGGCCAGACCGGCTTGTAACAAGGCTTCGCCGGAATCGGCTGTTTGTCCGCCTGCCACTATCAACAGATTATGGAAGCGTTGGCGTACCTCCTCAATATAAGCAGTAGATATACTTGGCAATCCATTCAGGGGTTGGCTGGACAGGTGGATGTACAATATACCTAATTGCTGTAAGGCATCGGTGATATACTGGTGAGTAGCCGCTTCTTCTACATAGGCCGGTAAATCATTGAGGATCGCGAAAGGAGATAACCTGATGCCGGTGCGTTCTTTGCCGATGGCGGCTGTCACTCCTTCCATGATTTCCAGCAGAAATCGGCTACGGTTAGCGATGCTACCACCGTATTCATCTGTTCTCAGATTGGTGAGGGGGTGCAGGAACTGTTCCGGAAGAAAGCCATGTGCACCATGTATTTCCACTCCATCAAAACCGATAGCTATGGCGGCAATAGCGGCCTGGATATGTGCGTCTACCATTGCTTTTACGCCAGCAGTGCTTAATGCTTCCGGTTCCGGCATCGGGTGATGTTCATTCCCGGGCGTGCGGATGCTTTCTTCCGCTTTCAGGGAAGAAGCACCTACCAATGGTACACCTCCTTCCTGGTTCAGCGGATGTCCTATCCGGCCGGTGTGTACCAGTTGTACAAATATTTTTCCGCCCCTGGCGTGTACTTCGTCTACTACTTTTTTCCAGGCAGCTTTTTGCGCCGCATTATAAATGCCTGGTGCATTCAGATAGCCGAGACCGTTAGCCGTAACGGCACTGTTTTCGGCAATGATTAAACCGGCGCCCGCTCTTTGTCCGTAATACAATGGCGCCGAAGGGCTGGGAATACCCTGGTCAGAGCGGCGTCTGCTCATAGGAGCCATCACTACCCTGTTTTTAAAGGTGAATAAAGGGGTAACAAGCGGCGACAATAACTTTTCTCTCGTATTCATGATCTATTGTGATTTTCTGATGACAAAATTACGCGGGACAGTCATGGCAGAACAGTGATAAAGAGAGGTTTCTTTTGTAATTTTACAGGTTACAGGGCATAAGGTGGGATACCTGTCTTGTGCACCGCATGATGGATGCAGTCCGTATACATCATTTGTAAAGGCAATCAATTATGGAGCGTAAAGAGTTGCACCGCCCGTTTGAGGTACACGTATCAGATATGGAATGCTGGAAAGAGCGTCCGCTGATTTATCATTTCTTCGAGATTGTACAAATCCTGGAAGGGAGCGGTGTACGCACGACTAATCTGAATGATTTTCCTTACGAAAAGGGAAGCATCTTTCTCTTTACACCGCTGGATTGCCGCGGCTTTAATGCCACTACGCCCACGCGCTTCTGCTCTATCCGTTTCTCGGAGGTTTTCCTGGGACAGTATAAAAATGCACCTGACCGCGCAAGGATTGTTCAATGGCTCAAGCAACTGGAACATATCTTTTCTCACCATAACCGTTTTCAGCGGCTGTTAGTAAAGGATACGGGTGATTGTAAGATGATTAGCTCGCTGATTAATAATGTGGTGCAGGAGTATCAGCAGAAGCAGGCTTATCATGAAGAGAACCTCCAGCATTTTGTGACCCTGTTGTTGAATATCCTGGCCCGCAATGCGTCCGACAATACAAATGCGGGCACAACTGCTACCGGTCAGGAAACAGAGCCACTGATTAACCGGATGCTGTTGCATATCAGGCAACATATCAGTGATGCAGAAAAATTAAGAGTGGATTATCTCGCTGCTCACTTCAATCTTTCCGCAAATTATGTAGGCGAGTATTTCCGTAAACTTACGGGCGAAAGTTTACAGCATTATATTACGCAGTATAAAATAAATATGGTGCAGCAACGCCTGGCTTTCAGCACGCTTACTGTCAGTCAGATTGCGGGAGAGCTGGGTTTTACAGATGAAAGCCATTTAGGGCGACAGTTCAGAAAACATAGCGGGGTGAGTCCGCTGGAATACCGGAAAAATGCCCGTCCGGTAGGTAATCAGCAATAACGCTGCCCAATCGTATGCTCCGCTTACTAATAGCTTGATCATGAAAGCACCGGGATGCTTCTTCTGTTTTTAAAATATTTAAAGATATATTTTGTACCAATTGGTAAAATATATATCTTTATGCCAGAAAACTACTACAGATGATACACAAACCCAACTACCCGCAATAAATACATCACATATCCGCTAACACTTTTTTTTACTTACTATTGTACCAGATAGTACAAAATTAAACACACATGAAAACACTCACTACTACCAGCGTTTTATACAAAACAGTTACCGTTAACAACCTCGACATTTTTTATCGGGAAGCAGGGCCTGCAGATGCACCAGTGATATTACTTTTACACGGCTTTCCTTCCACCTCGCATATGTACCGGGACCTTATTCATGATCTGGCGGACAGGTACAATGTGATAGCTCCCGATTATCCCGGATTTGGCCAGAGCAGTATCCCCGCATTAACGGCATTCGACTATACTTTCGATAACCTGGCCGTGGTGATGGAGCAGTTTATTGATGCCCTTGGCTTAACAAAATTCACCTGGTATTTGCAGGATTATGGCGGCCCTATTGGTTTCCGCATTATCACTAAAAGACCTGAGCTGGTAGAAGCCCTGGTGATACAAAATGCGAATGTATATGATGAAGGATTAGGCCCCGATGTGCAGATCATAGGAACATTGCAACATGATGAAAAAGCATTGCTGGCAGCGATCGCAGATAAATTAACGCTGCCAAGGATTAAGGAAGAACATGTGTTTGGCGCCGCTAACCCGGAACGTGTGAGCCCGGACAGCTATGAGCTGGCGCATTTTTATATGGCCAGACCTGGGGTTGAAGAAATACAGATTGCACTGTTTCAGAACTATGGTACCAATTTTCCGAAATACCCGGAATGGCAGCAGTACCTGCGCACACAGCAGCCGCCTGTTTTGGTAGTGTGGGGTAAAAACGACAAAATATTCACCTGGCCCGGTGCGGAAGCATATAAAAGAGATGTTGAAAATGCAGAAGTCCATCTGCTGGATGGTGGCCATTTTGTACTGGAAGAATATCATGAAGAAGTAGCTGCATTGATACATGATTTTTTAAGAAAATTATAATCACCTAAAATATTGAGATATGTCTGACACTAAAATTGCCATTAACGGCTTTGGAAGAATTGGAAGATTGTTTTTTCGTGAAATGTACAATCAGGAAGGCATTGAAATAGTGGCGATCAACGATTTAACGAGTCCTGCTGTATTAGCACACCTCCTGAAATATGATACTGCCCAGGGCAGATTTGAGGCAACAGTAACCGCAACTGCAGATGCGATACAGGTAAACGGAAAAGAAATAAAGATTTATGCAAAAAGAAACCCTGCTGAAATACCCTGGGGACAACATGCCGTAGATGTAGTCCTGGAAAGTACCGGTTTCTTTACAGATAAAAATACGGCGGCGGCTCATATCGAAGCAGGCGCCAAAAAGGTGGTCATCTCTGCACCAGCTACAGGTGATATGAAAACCATTGTGTATAATGTTAACCACGCTACCCTTGATGGTACAGAAACAATTATCAGCTGTGMTTCCTGCACCACCAACTGCCTGGCTCCCATGGCACAGGTGCTGGATGATACATTTGGTATCGTAAATGGGTTGATGACTACCATACACGCCTATACGAACGATCAGAATATTCAGGATGCCCCTCATGCCAAAGGAGATCTGAGACGCGCCAGAGCAGCGGCACAAAGTATTATTCCTACCAGTACCGGCGCAGCGAAAGCAATCGGTTTGGTATTGCCCGGCTTAAAAGGTAAACTGGATGGTACTTCACAACGGGTACCGGTGATAGCCGGATCACTCACTGAATTAACAGTTACCCTTAACAAAAAGGTAACGGTGGACGAAGTGAATGCCGCCATGAAAGCCGCCGCCAATGAGAGCTTCGGGTATAACATCGATGAGATAGTGAGCAGTGATGTGATTGGTATTAATTATGGTTCTCTCTTTGATGCTACACAAACAAAAGTATTATCAGCCGGAGACCAACAGATTGTGAGAGTAGTGAGCTGGTATGATAATGAGATGAGTTATGTATCGCAGTTGGCAAGGACCGTAAGGTATATCGGGGAGCTTTTAGCCATTAGCTTTTAGCTGTTGGCAAAAAAAATGCAGCGAGGAACATAGTATGTTCTCCGCTGCATTTTTGCTAAAAGCTAATGGTTAACAGCTAAAAGCTACTTCACTACTTCCACCCATTTACCTGGCTGGAAAGCGTGAATGGTATTATCATACATCGCTTCGCAGGAGGTAGCCGGCAGATAGTACCTGCCCAGGTAAGCGGCGTTCAGCAGTACATTATAAGTACGCCGTTTGTTTTCTTCAATGTTGAAGTAAGTATATACCCTGTCATCACGGATATCCATATACGTAGATGGGGAAGAATGGAAAGCGCTATCATTATCCATTAACCGGGTATTGAGGATTTCCCATCCGGACGGGAAGATTTGTGATAACGCCATCTGTTCGTAGTAACCACGTTTACCCGGGTTATTGATGGTCACCGTAGCCATGAAGTCGCTGCCTTGTCTGAGCGTAGCCGGGTCAATTGGTTTACCATCACGGGTGCTGTAGCTTACCTGCATACCCAATACATCCGGGTTGTTGCTGGCTACCGGTTCCTGACCCGCATCCGGTTGTCCCTGGAGAATGAGTCTTACATACAGTAAGTTCTGTCCGTTATTCTGGATGCTGACATTGCCCGCAGTACCGCTGAAGGTAATTGGTATCTGAGTAACGAAAGATTGGCCGTTTACGGTGCCTTTAACGCCGTTTAACGTATAGCCAAAGCTTATTTTGCTGCCACCTTTATTTTCTCCACAGTATCTGGCGATGGCAATCAGGGAATAGGCGGTGGTTTGTGTGCTGTACCACTGGTCGTTTTGAGACAACTGCGCTGCAATTTGTTTTACCATTTCACCGGCACGGTTGCGTTGGCCGAGGATGGTAATCGTTTCCAGTATCATCGCCTTATCACGCAGGTCGGAACCGAAGGTACCTCCTAATTGGGTGTATGGTTTTACGTCTGTGGGCAGATTCTGTACCAGCGAATTTGCTACTTCCGGTTGTCCGGATAGCTTGTAGGCCGCCGCCAGTCTCCATTTGGCAGGAGCGGATAAATATTTGAATTCCTTTAAGCGGTTCATCGCACCTAACTCCGGCGACTTAGCCAGTGCCAGCAGGTACAAACGATAAGCCTGTGTAAGGTCACCGCCGTAGAAGTTTAGTGTACTCGGCGCCCAGGTACCGGCTTTATTGCGCTGGTATTTTTTCCACTGATCCAACAGTCCCGGAGGTAATGTATAACCCTTAGCCTGCGCCTCTATGAGGAAATGGCCGCCGTAGTTGGTACCCCACTCATCAGAGTTACCTTCTCCCGGCCAGTAGCTGAAACCACCGTCAGAAGTCTGGAAGCTCTTCAGGCGATTGATACCTGCTTTTACATTACGGTCTATTTCTGCCAGCTGACCTTCTTTTACATCCATCAGCTGATTCAACACCAGCTGCGGGAATACGCCCGAAGTAGTTTGTTCAATACAGCCATGCGGATATTCTATGAGGTAGCGTAAACGCTTGCCCAGGTTGAGCGATGGGATAGTGGATACTTCCAGTACGCCGCTGTTGGTACCTGCCATGCCAACGGGGCTGAAGGCCGATTCCCAGCTCCTGTTGCCTTCCAGTGTATTTTCAATGATATTGGTAATCACCGGATTTGGATTACGCACATTCAGTTCTATATTTTCTTCTGCTCTTTCTGCGCCACTGCTGGCCACTACTTTTATTTTAGCAACGCCTGTTTGTGGTCTTACTTTTACATCAAAGTAAACCAGCTGTTCTCCCGGTTGTGTGAAGGTGACTGTTTTAGTACGCTCACCCACTATTTCCAGCAAAGGACTGGTGCTGATGGTAACGCTGGCACTACGGATATTGGGTTCCAGGCCAAATACGGTGACAGGCACCTGTATGGTTTCTGATGGTCCCAGTACACGCGGCGCTGTGGTGAGCAACATCAACGGTTTCTTAACTGCTACTGCTTTTTCTGCAAAGCCATAGGCGCCGTCCTGTCCGGCTACTACCATTGCTTTTACAGAGCCGATATATGGCGGCAGTTTGAATTTATGTGTTTGTTTTTGTCCTGTTTTCAGGTAGAAAGGCCCCATATATTTCACTACGGGCTTGAAGCGGTTGGCTTTGGCGCTACCAGCATTTTTATCCAGTCCTTCATCACCACCTATGCTCAGGATACGATCCATATCTGCGCCCCAGGCGCCTATTACAAAGTCGTACAGATCCCAGGTTTTTACGCCCAATGCTTCTCTGGCATAGAAGGCGCTATGTGGATCCGGTGTTTTAAAGCGGGTAAGATCCAGCAAGCCTTCATCTACAATCGCGATGGTGTACGTCATCGGTTTACCGTTGCTTTCGCTCACGGATATACTGGCTTCTGTTTCAGGCTTCAGCTTATCCGACATGGTGATCACCGGCTTCAGAATGGTGCCAGGATCTTCTACTGAAATCGGAATAGTGCCATACATACGGATTGGCAGATCGTTCAATGTTTGCGCATGTTTTTGCAGCAAACTAACGTTCACGTATATATTAGGCGTCATGTTTTTCTCCGCCTTGAATTTGAAAGTTGTTTGTCCCTGTTTGGTAGTGATCCAGTAGGTCTTTAATACTTTGCTACCAGATTCAATACTTACCAGTCCGCGTCCGCCTTCACTGCTGGGGATCGTCAGGGTAATATCATCACCTGTTTTATATTGTTGTTTGTCAGAAGTGAACACCAGCATAGATGCTTCTGCAGGGTTATCTTTCTGCATTCTTTCTGCCCAGCCTGGCCAATCGATATATACCGATTTACCGGCAGTATGTCCGCTTTGCAGATCTTTCACCCTTACCAGGTATCTGCCCCAGTCTGGCGAATTTACCTGGAGATTCCACTTACCCTTGCCATCCTGCAGGGTAACGGTTTCTTTGCTCAGCAGTTGATTGTAGCTGTCTTGTGTGAAGTTGGAGTAATCATCTTCTTCCCCTTCATCCCACCACCATCTCCATTTTATTTTGTATACTTCTACCTGTACTTCACGACTGCCTTTGGTGAGGTTGCCGTTGCCATCCACATCTACCAGGTCAATAGTATGAGGTCTGTCGGTGAGCAACATACCGGTGGTACGATCGCCGGCAGGCATACGTAAACCAGCGTAGGAAGTAAAGGGGTTATAAGGCATGGAAAAATGATCGATACTGAAATCGCCTCCCGGCTCAAATACTTTTACTTCGAAATTAGCTTTCAGTTGTCCCGGTGCTACTTTGCCTAACTGTATATCGGCATTGACAGGCGCTGTGCCATTCTCGTTCAGCGGACCTTCAAAAATGGTTTTATTTTCTGCATCAAAATGTGTTACCGGATCGTCAAAGGAGTAGTCACCAAAGTTTTTGAAACTGGTGGTTCCCTGTACTAGTGATACATCCACTTTTGCTTTGAGATGCTGGGCGGTGGCGCCAAATAGCCACATGGCCGAGAGGTTACCGGTAGAACTACCTTTCGACAAGGATATATTATTGCCGAAATCCATTTTTATTTTAAGGCGGTTAGGTTTTACGGTTTCTATGCGTACATTTTTCTGGAAGGTGGCGCCACCTACTTTTACTTTGGCTACCCAGCTGCCGGTAGGATCATCCGGTGCGGTAGCAGTAGCAAAGCTGTAGAAGCCATTCAATCCTTCATGCTGATTAATACGCTTGTATAGCTGTCCTTTTGGATTGTATAATTCCAGTGTTACCGGGTGATCAGCAGGGAGTTTCTGTCCTTTGTCTTCCAGTATAAAGGTGAGATAAACAGAATCGCCGGGGCGCCATACGCCACGTTCGCCATACAGGAAGCCTTTGATACCGTTTTGTACTTCTTCTCCTTTTACGTCGAAGCGGCTTAATGGCAATGAACTTCCATCATCCAGTTTGAGGTAGCCTCTTTCATTTTCTTTTTTGGCAATGAGCAGGTAAGGTTTACGTTTCAGGTCAAAGGAAGCTAAGCCTTCACCATCACTTTTAGTTTTAAAGATCACCTGGTTCTGGTAGTCGAGCAGCTCCAATTCCACGCCTATCATGGGTTTGGTATCGCGTATATCCGTTACCGCTACTACCATGCTGTTGTCATTTCCTCTTTTGGCAATGAGGCCAATGTTGGAAGAAATAATATTGCGGGAAGCCCATTTGTCTTTGCTATAGTAAGAATTAGAGCAGGCATCATTGCGGCGGTCCCAGTTATATCCGTATGGATAGTAGCTATCGTAGCGCTGCCAGAAGGAGTCGTCATCGTCAATTTTTTCTCCGCCATAATATTCTTCCTCGCCTTCTTCTCCATCTGAAGATACTTTATCTCCATCTTTGGTGGTATCTGCAGAGCAGGCGGTCATGGCGTACGACTTACGGAAACCTATGGTGATACGGTAAATAGCGCCCGGTTCCGTACGTAACATTTTATCAAGATCCAGGAAGAAGCGGTTTTTCTTATGCAGGTTCACCGATTTATCCACATCGAGACGAATTGTTTTTTCTACTACGGGCTTGCCTACACGACGTAACTCCTGGTTGCCATCGAGGTCGTTGCGTTGCAGGTATTGTGGCACATTGTTTTCATAAATTTTGATGATGGTAACATCTACTGCGTTGAGGTTTACGGCTTCAAACGGCATCACCAGTTTGTTACTTTCCGGCAGGATCACTCCTTTGCCCGGGATGCTGACAGATGGCAGGGTGTTTTCAAAATTTACGTTGGCACTGAATGTTTTGCCTAAACGTTTATCCGTGATGTTGATCACGCCTTCATTCACAATTACATTATAATTTCCTTCCAGCCTGGTAGGGGTATATACGCWTACTTCACTACCATCTACGGTATAACGCAGATCACTTTGTCCGCTGATACCAATCAGGCCTTCGAGTGTTTGTGCCATACTGATAGGATCGGAGAACTGTACCAGCAGGTGTTGTTCCGGATCAGAAAGGGCTTTAACGTCCAATACTTTAAAGTCGCCGATAGCAGGAACTTCGGTGGTGCTTTTACCGGTATTGTCTACTTTAAGAGAGGTACCATTCCAGTTCAGCTCCAGGTTGCGGGCGATGTTGGAACGGGCAATATTAGCGATGGTAAACCGTGAGGTGCGTTCGGTGGCATTATGTTGCCAGGTAATGGGTAGTCCTTTACCGGCATATTGTGCGGTCAGTATTTTTTCAATGGCCTGCGGATCTTCCACATCGGCGGTATAGATGGCGCCGGTGCAGGTCATGCGGTCCAGGGTGTTGTTGGTACTGGATTTCAGTCCGAAATTTTCTATAGAAAAAGAGGGCTTAATGATTTTGAATTCGAAATCAAAGGCTTTCAGTTCTTTGGGAACATCGAGGATTTTGCCCAGTTTAAAAGTGGCCTGGTAGGTTTTACCGGGTTGCAGATTTTCGTCTGGTCTGAACTCAATGGTGGTAGCGTCTATCCAGTACGACTTACCCTTGATGGAAGGTGAGAATTCGAATACTTCCTTATCCAGGGGCTCGTTCTGGGTGTGCGTTACATTTGTTTGTCCGGTCAGGTGAACGCGGACAGCGCTCTGTTTGGAAATGATACCTGCGGTATATGCCTCAATGTATCTGGCAAATTCCGGGTTCATTTCTTTTCGGGTGGTACGGCAACCACTGATCACAAACAGGGCGGTCATGAAAAAAAATAACGCTGCTACAGCAATAAGCCGTTTTGATGGGTGCATCAGGAATGGTGATTAGGGTGATTAACTATTAGGTGCGAATGTCGGGAAATTTATTGAATTGGGGGTTTTATGGGGATTTTGTCTTACCCGCGATGGTACTGATTACAATGATTTCCATTTTTTGACTTTGAAATCAAAGGCGAATTTTCAGAATCAGTATCATCGCGGGTAAGATAAAATCGGCTATACCATTTCGCCTTTATTCAGGCGTATGAATTTATCCACGCAATCAGGGAGTTCATCTTCATAATGTGTTACAAAGATGAGGGTAACAGGCATATGTGCACAGAGTTGTTCTATTACTTTTTTGAAATGTAGCTTTTGTTGTGCGTCCAGTCCCTGGCAGGGTTCATCAAAAATCAGGAGGGGCGGATTTTTCACCAGAGCCCGGGCCAGCAGGGTAAGGCGTTGTGCGCTTTCTGATACCTGTTTGAACGGGCTGTTTTCGTGTGCGGATATATTGAGTACACTCATCCAGTCGCGGGCGATCTGTTGCTGTGCCGGGGTAGCCGGTTTAGTGCTGCCTATTACATCGGAGAAGCCGGAGCATACTACCTGCAGGCAGTTGTCACGAGAGGTGAAATACTGATGTAGTTCGGGCGATATGAAGCCTATTTTTTTCTTGATATCCCAGATGCTTTCTCCGGTGCCGCGTTTGCGGTCGAAGAGCCATAGCTTGTTGGCATAAGCCTGTGGGTTATCGCCGTTTACCAGGCTGAGTAGAGTAGATTTACCGGCGCCGTTAGGCCCCAGCAACGCCCACTTGTCGTTAGGCTTTACCGTCCAGTTGATGCCGTTTAGAATAGTGTTTTCGCCATATTTGATATGGATATCTTCCATGCGAACGATGGTGTCGAACTGGCTACTCTGGCTGTTTTGCACCAGTGCCGCTATTTTATCTGTTTCCATTTCCGGCAGAGCAATATCCACCGGAGCTGGTAAGGGGAGCCCGATAAATTCGCTACGTGTATACTTCCCTGTTATAGCGGCATTTTCTAAGGTCAGTACATGTGTAATATGGTCAGGTATTTCATTGGGAGCAGTGGCCAGTAATACGGTGGTGCCGCCGGCAATGATTTCATTGATCATATGGCTGAAATCTTTACGGGCCTGTATATCCAGTCCTATATAGGGGTTATCCAGTATGAGCAGCTGTGGTTGCTGGAGGAGGGCGCGTGCAATCATTACCCGGCGGGTTTCGCCATTGGATAATTTGATGAGGCGTTTCTCCATCAGGGGGGCAATACGAAGAGGTTGCACGAGTGCAGGCACGGCTGTGATTTCCAGGTATTCCATCACAGTGGGGGAATTATCGGCATCCATGCTGTTGAAGCGTTGCTGATAATAGAAGTCGGTAGTGGTGTTGGAAAGGTTCCGGAAGGTATGATGATGTCCTACCATGGCTATGAGGTTGCGATAGTTAAACCATGGGTCGGTGATGGTATGCCGGCTGCAATACTCGTCATAAAAATGGTAATGAATACTTCCATTAATGATATTGAATTTACCGAGTATAGTATTCAGCAGGGCGGTTTTACCTGAGCCACTGGTGCCGGTAATCGCCCATTGTTCCCCTTTATTAATCTGCCAGCTAAGGGTATCAAATAATGTTTTGTCGAGATACCTTACGGTAATATGTTCCATGGAGAGGAACGGTGTTTGCTTATCTGTCATAATTTGGACGATTGGGCTAAATATTCATCTGTCAGGGATAAAATTAGCAGTATTATTGAAAGCATCCAGTAAATTTATGACAAATAAGAGGGTATGATTTGGAAGATAAAATCCTTTGAGGAACTTACTGTAGCAGAACTCTATGCCATCCTGCGTTTGAGAAGCGAGGTGTTTATCATAGAGCAAAATTGTGCGTACCAGGATCTGGACAATTCGGATCAGAAAGCGTTGCATTTAATGGGCACAGATGATAGTGGTCAGCTGCTGGCTTATACCCGTATTTTTGCGCCTGGTATTAAGTTTACAGAGGCATCTATTGGCAGGGTGGTTACTTCTCCTTTGGTGAGGGGGAAGGGTGCTGGCAGGGAGCTGATGGAACGTTCTATACTGGAGCTGCAGCAACATTATGGCAAAATACCTATCAAAATAGGCGCTCAGCAATATTTACAGCGTTTTTATACTTCATTGGGTTTTGAACAAACCAGCGATACTTACCTGGAGGATGGAATTCCTCACATTGAAATGCTTCGCTTATGATACACATGTAGCTTACTCAGGGTTAGGCTGATCATTATCAAAATCAGCGTCATCCTGAGTAAGACAAACTCCGTTATCGTTTAGGTATTTTTTTCTGTTTCACTTCCACCTTAGGCGTATGTTCCTTTAAGCGATAAAAAGGAATGACATAGGAAACAGTGTATTGTACGTCAAACACGGCTCCTTTGGAGCCGTTGCCAAAGCCGGGGATGACCAGTGGGGTCATCTCAGCAGTTTTTACATTGTTGATCAGGATACGTTCCCGTAAATTCCAGCCCATAAAGAAGTTCTTGAAAATTTCTGCTTTCAGGCCTACCACAAGTTCTATCCAATGTGCATTTACATTTGTTTTAGGAAGACTGCCGGTGAGATGATCTCCCCAGTAGGTATTCTTGATGCTGTAAGATGGTACCTCATAGCTGAAATGGGAGAATCCATAACGGATCCCGGTATAGAACATATTTTTCTCGGAGGGGTATTGTCTTTTCAGGAAGTTATAGTCTACGCCCAGTGTTACAAATACGCCGCTGCCTTTATAGCTGTAACTGGTATCGCTATACGGTGTGCTGGCAAATCCGCCTTCAAAGGCTGCATACAGATTGCTGTTGATACGGGCATCTGCTACTACGGTGACTTCTTTTCTATATGGATAATAGATGGCGGAAACGATCCGGCTGAGGTCCAGGCCTACCCGAATGCCGCCGGGAATATACCAGGAGCTGTCTATATGGGGGACGATTAATTTCTTAGCAGTATCTGCCACCATTTTATGGGTGGTATCTGCTTTGATTGTTTTGTGTAAGCTATCCGGTTTCGCAGCTGTTGGCTTGTTTTGGGCCATAGCAGCAGCGGAGAGCAGGATACTAATTAACAAAGAAATATAACAAAAGATGCGTGTCATTGCTGCTGGTTACGGACTTATTATTAATCGAAAGTGAATCGATGGTATGCATGGTAGTGATTACGGTATCCAGGTTAAAGTAGGTACCAAATCCACAGCCGGGAGATATAAAATGTTTCACGCGGGAATACCGGAACGTGATGGTATCTGCTACGGCCGCAGAATCTACTTTCACATAAAACCGGGCACTGTCGGCTACCGGAGACAACTGAAAGAACATATCCGATAGTGGCTGACTTTTATAGATGGTATCCCTGCCAAGTGCGTACGCCGTTACTTTAGGCATAACGGTATCCCGGAAAATATTGAGACTGTCGCGCTTAAAATGGGTATGCAGATCGTTACGCAAGGTTTGATCGCATACTTTTGTTTCATTTTCGCAGGCAACGATGCCGGCGAAAATGAAACAGGTGAGTAATATCTGGTAAATGCTTTTCATTGATTGCTTACAAGTTGGCAAGATATTAAATTCCCAGCTCCTTTTTGAGGAATCGGGCGGTATGGCTCTCTTTACAGGCACTTACCTGTTCCGGTGTACCGGTACATAAAATGGTACCGCCACCTCCGCCACCTTCCGGCCCCAGGTCTACCACGTAGTCTGCCATTTTGATTACATCCAGGTTGTGTTCTATGACCAGTACGGTGTTACCACGGTCTACCAGTTTATACAGTACTTTCAGGAGTAGTTGTATATCCTGGAAATGCAGGCCTGTAGTGGGTTCATCGAGGATGTAAATGGTTTTACCGGTATCTTTCTTGGAAAGTTCGGTTGCCAGTTTTACCCTTTGGGCTTCGCCTCCGGAGAGGGTTACCGCCGATTGACCGAGTGTGATATAGCCAAGTCCTACGTCCTGCAGGGTTTTTATTTTACGGTAGATCCATGGTACCGGCTGGAAAAATTCCACGGCTTCATCCACGGTCATATCCAGCACATCAGAAATGGACTTGCCTTTGTAGCGTATTTCCAATGTTTCGCGGTTATAACGGCGACCGTTACATTTTTCGCAATGCACATATACATCCGGGAGGAAGTTCATTTCTATTACGCGCATACCACCGCCTTCACAAACATCACAGCGACCGGTTTTTACGTTGAACGAAAAGCGGCCGGCGTTATATCCCCTGATTTTGGCTTCCGGTACGGAGGCAAACAGGGTTCTGATATCGGTGAAAAAGCCACAGTAAGTGGCCGGGTTGCTGCGTGGTGTACGGCCAATGGGTGACTGATCTATTTCTATTACCTTATCTATAAACTCCAGTCCTTTGATGCTCTTATATGGCATCGGCACCATCTTGGAGTCGTAGGCATGTTTGGAAAGAATGGGATACAGGGTTTCGTTGATCAGGGTAGACTTACCGCTGCCAGAAACGCCGGTTACACAAATGAAAGTGCCTAGTGGCAGTTTCAGGTTTACATTCTTCAGGTTATTGCCGGTAGCACCTTTCAGTTCCAGGGAGTTGCCATTGCCTTTACGGCGCTGGGCGGGTATTTCCGAGGCTGTTTTGCCATTCAGGTATCCGGCAGTAGGTGTATTGAGTTTAAGGATGGCAGCGGGCGTACCTTGTGCAATGATTTGTCCGCCGTGAATACCGGCGCCGGGGCCAATATCTACCAGGTGATCGGCATGCAGCATGATATCTTTATCATGCTCCACTACAATCACGGTGTTACCCATTTCTTTCAGGTTGCGGAGGGCATCTATCAGTTGCATATTATCTCGCTGATGCAGTCCTATACTGGGTTCATCCAGTATGTAGGTGATCCCCATCAGTTGGGATCCGATCTGTGTGGCGAGTCGTATGCGTTGGGATTCGCCACCACTCAAACTACGCGTAGGCCGGTTCAGTGTAAGATAATTAAGCCCTACGTTGAGCAGGAATCCCAGTCGTTCGCGGATTTCCTTCAGGATATCTTTGGCGATGGCATTCTGTTTTTTCTCGAGGCGGTCTTCGATATTACCAAACCAGGCCAGGAGCTTATCCAGGTCCATGTTACCAAGTTCGGAGATATTTTTTTCATCGATCTTAAAGAACAGGCTTTCCTTTTTGAGGCGGGCGCCGTTACATTCCGGACAGGTGCTCAGTTGCATAAAGCCTTCTGCCCAGCTGCGTACGTGATCGGAAGATGTATCGTTAAAATAACGGCGTACCATGTTCACCACTCCTTCGTATTCAGTAGCATATTCTGTATTGCCGCTGCCTTCATCATAGGCCATGTCTACTTCCAGCTTACCGTTTTCATCGCCAAACAACAATACGTTGAGGGCTTTCTGCGGGATAGCGGAAATAGGAGCGGTTAAGGAGAACTTATATTTTTTGGCGAGTTGCTGTACCTGTTTAAAGGTAAAGGTATCGCGGGCTTCCCCCAGTGGTTTGAGGCCACCATCCGTAATGGATATGCTGTAATCAGGAATGATTTCATCCATATTGATCTGGTAAATGGTACCAAGACCTTTACAGCGCGGGCAGGCACCATAGGGTGAGTTAAAGGAGAAGGTGTTGGGACTGGGCTCTTCGTAGGAAAGGCCGGTGTCTTCACACATCAGTTGTTTACTGTACTGGCTTACCTTATTGGTGTCGTGGTCCATGATAAACAGGAGTCCTTTACCCATGGTGAGTGCTTTTTGTACACTCTGACTGATACGGGTGCGGGCATCTTCCTGCACTTGTATACGGTCTATTACCAGTTCAATGTCGTGGATTTTGTAACGATCCACCTGCATTCTTTCTTTCAGGTCCTGTATTTCTCCGTCTATGCGCACTTTGAGGTAGCCTTGTTTGCGTACCTGTTCAAACAGTTCCCGGTAATGGCCTTTACGTCCACGAACGAGTGGGGCGAGGACGGCCAGTTTTTTATTTTTATAGTTTTTGAAAAGGTGCGCCAGTATTTCTTCTTCGGAGAAGCGCGTCATGGGTTTATTGGTGTTGTAGGAGTAGGCTGTGCCGGCGCGTGCATATAACAGGCGCAGGAAGTCATAGATCTCCGTAATGGTACCAACTGTAGATCGCGGGTTTTTATTGGTAGTTTTCTGTTCTATAGAAATAACGGGTGAAAGACCGGTGATTTTATCCACATCGGGCCTTTCCATATCGCCAATAAACTGACGGGCATAAGCGGAAAAGCTTTCCATGTAACGGCGTTGTCCTTCTGCATAAATGGTATCAAATGCCAGGGATGATTTACCACTGCCGCTGATGCCGGTGATGACTACCAGTTTATTTTTGGGCAACTCCAGGTCCAGGTTTTTCAGGTTATGCTCCCGTGCGCCAAAGATGGCTATTTGTTCATCTGCCGGGGCTTGCGCAACGGAAGTAGCGGGTACATTCTCTTTTTTCTTTGCCATAATATTAAACTACTAAGCTACGCCATAATTGCGAATTTTGTCTTTCCCCGGATGAAAGGGATAGCCCTTATTCCGCTTTTTTAGCTAAAAAAATTAGCGAAGATCAAAGCAGGTTAAGTGCTTCAATCTTCGCTCATCTTTTTTTAAAATCTTAAAAAATAATCAGGTAATCTCTTTTATCCGGGGAAAGACAAAATCCCCGGTATTACCATTTATTATTAAGCTTTATATTTTTTGAATACTACGATCGCATTATGTCCACCAAAACCGAAAGTATTGCTCATCGCCACATTTACCACACGTTTCTGTGCTGTACCGAGGGTCAGGTTCAGATTGGTAGGGATACCTTCGCCCAGTATGGAGGTGTTGATGGTAGGAGGAATGATATCTTCCTGGGTGGCTTTGATGCAGGCAATGGCTTCAATAGCGCCGGCAGCTCCAAGCAGGTGACCTGTCATGGATTTGGTAGCACTGATATTGAGTTTTGGTGCATGGTCACCGAAAGCGGTTACGATTGCTTTCAGTTCGCTGAGATCACCTACCGGAGTAGAAGTAGTGTGGGAGTTGATATAGTCTACATCTGTAGTAGCTATTTCAGCGTCTTCCAGTGCCTGTTCCATCCCTAAGCGTGCGCCCATTCCTTCCGGATGGGTAGCAGTGAGGTGGTAAGCATCACAGGTCATAGCGCCGCCAATCATTTCGCCATAGATGGTAGCACCTCTGGCAATAGCGTGTTCATATTCTTCCAGGATGATGGCACCAGCACCTTCGCCCATTACGAAACCATCGCGTTCAATGTCAAACGGACGGGATGCGTGGGTGGGGTCCTGGTTGCGGGTAGACAATGCTTTGAGGGCATTGAAGCCAGCAATACCTGCACGGGTAACCGGAGCTTCAGAACCACCTGCTACAATAGCATTGGCTTTACCGAGACGAATGTAATTGAAAGCATCTACCAGTGCACTTGTAGAAGAGGCACAGGCGGAAACAGTACAGAAGTTAACACCCATGAAACCGTATTTCATAGCTATCTGACCTGCTGCAATGTCACATATTAATTTAGGTATAAAGAAAGGGTTGAACTTAGGTACAAAGTTAGCCTGAGTAAATTCAACGATCTGTTCTTCGAACGTGAGCATGCCTCCATTACCGGAAGCCCAGATCACACCTATTTTAGTTTTGTCAATTTCTGCATTGTCAAGACCAGCATCCTGTACTGCTTCCTGCGCAGCCGCCATAGCGTACTGAGTGAAACAATCCATTTTGCGGGCTTCCTTCTTTTCCATATATTTTTCCACCTCAAATCCTTTCACTTCACAGGCGAATTTTGTCTTAAACTCTGTGGTGTCAAATTTAGTGATGGGGCCGGCGCCACTAACGCCTGCCTTCATATTGTTCCAAAAAGTATTTACATCATTCCCGATAGGTGTTAATGCTCCCAAGCCGGTAACCACAACCCTTTTCAGTGTAACAGTACGCATATTTTTTACTTTAATAAAAAAAGTTAGAGCGCAAATTTAGTTACTTATTGTTATGATTAAGCATATTCATTAAGATAATATAATATAACTTTTATGATCTTGCGTTAAAACCCAGTGTGGGTAAGGGTTTGTGCGTATGTATAGGCGGGATCTGACAGTTCTCTTACCAATTTGGAAACATTTATTTAATTAAAACGTCTTTCTGCAACAGAATTGTAAAGGAGAATTAGGAATTACAGATTTGTGGGTAGATAAGGCAAATGTTGATCATCTGCTATTATCTACCCATAAATCCGTAATTCCTGATTCGTAATTTTTTATTATGCGGCTGCTACGACCACCGGTTCCGGCAGCGAGGTAATTTTGCGGGTACGTTGTTTTAAGAAGGAGATAATTTCGGCATCTGTCTGGAAGCGTCCTCCGATGTTCACAAAGTGTTTTGCCAGCAGATCATAGCGTTTGCCCATCAGGTAAGCCCATACATGGAGAAAGTGAATGCTGTCAAATACGATGGCATCGTTGGTGATATATTCATCCAGTGTTTTGGTGAAATATACAGGATGTTCTGTCCAGTGCATGCTGGGTTTTATGTGATGACTGATATGATAGCCATCGTTCCAGCACTTGTGGTTATATTTTGTATTGATACAGGTAATACTGTTTTTATAGGAGTTTTCCGGATCTTCCGCATCGACAAAAGCGTGCTGGGCCCAGTTGCCCACCATCATAATAACACGGGAAATAAGGAAGGGTAATATAAATACCACAAAAGTGGCAGGGAAATTAATAAAGGATAATCCTACGCAGGCGGCAATAAAAAGTACTTCTCCCCTTACCAGCTTCACCATCAGCTTTGTTCTTTTTCTCTGCAGGTGATAACGGGCGGTATCATACACACCCTGTGTTACAAAGTTAAACAGGTATAAAAGGAAACTACGGAGTGAGTCGCGTTGATACATCATGGTACAGCTGTCATCGTCCGGCATATTGTTTTCCGGATGGTGCATGCCGATATGATGGGAATAGTAGCCTTCGGGTGTTTGTCCGAACAGGGGGCCAATAAACCAGGGCAGGTAATTATTCCAGAACTGGTATTTTTTTATAAAGAACACCCGGTGACTGGTGCAATGCAGCATCAGCCCAAAGGGACCTTTGAAAGTAAGGTTATTGAGAAACTGATAGGCGATGGCAGCAGTCCACCATATCCAGTTGTTCATACCTGGGATATACATGATGATAGCCAGTGGCCAGAGCGTCAGGGTAATTTTAAAGGTCAGGTATACGAAAGGAAGATCGCGTTCATCTCTGATCCAGCTTTTAAAAAGACGATCAAGTGAAGTTTCATGGTTAGGCTTTACGTAAACTGGATCTGTTAGTTGTGAAAGAGACTTCATACGCACTTATTGTGTTTACTACAGTTGTAATAATGTTGGCAAAAAAGGAGCCGGTGAATTACTATAACGTGCCCCAGGGAGATATATTATTCCGTGCAGGTTAACTGAAAGATAACCATTTTTTTCTTCCCTGGTAGTAATTACGGGTATTTTTGTAATTTCCGTTCCAGTGTGTATCTATCAGATGGAGGAACACTCGAATATTATAACTGTCGGGTGATGTGAGATGTTCCTGTAATATCCATTTCATATATATGCCAAAACCAATCACTATACATGAAGAGATTAACCCTTAAAGATGTTGCAAAAATGGCCGGAGTAGCGCCTTCCACTGTTTCGTTCGTACTGAACGGAAAGGGGAAACAAATGCGTATCCGCGATGAGGTGGCCACCAGGATTATGCAGGTGGCGGAGAAGTCGGGTTATGAACCCCACCGTATGGCGGTGAATCTTCGCACCGGGCAATCCAAAACGCTGGGGCTGATTGTAGAAAGCATCTCCGGAAGCTTTTTTGCCAGTTTGGCTAAAACCATTGAAACCGAAGCAGAGCGGAGGGGCTATAATGTAGTATACTGTAGTACCGAAAATAACGCCCAGAAAGGTGGAGAGCTGATTCGCATGCTGGGTCGGCAAATGGTAGACGGCTACCTGATCACCCCTGCTCCCGGTATGGAAAAGGAGATACAGCACCTGGTACAGCAACATAAACCGGTAGTGCTGATGGATAGCTACTTCCCGTCTATCAAAACGCCGTATGTACTGATCAATAATTTTGACGGGGTACAACAGGGCATGAAACACCTGATCAGCAAAGGATTTACCAAAATAGCCTTTGTAATGGTAGATGTAAAGCTGATACAGATAGAAGAACGCTTACGCGGCTATATGACCGCCCTCAAAGAACATAAGATACCCGTCAGGAAAAAATACATCCTGCAACTGCAGTATCACAAGCAGCGGGAAGATTCGCTGAAGGAGCTGCAGGACTTTATGGAGGCCAATCCTGAGCTGGATGCTATCTTTTTCTCTACCAACTACCTCGGTATCCTGGGGCTGGAGGTCATTGCCCGCATGGGATTGAAGATGCCGGATGATATTTCCGTGCTCTGTTTTGATGATCATGACATCTTCCGTCTATATCCACCGGGAATTTCAGTGATCGAACAGCCCATTGAAGGAATTGCCAAAACAGCCATAGACCTGCTGATGCACCAGTTGGACAAAAACAGCGGCCCGTTGAAGAAAACCGCCATAGAATTGCCAGGGAAATTCATTTTGAGGGGCTCGGCCTGATGGCGCCGTGCAGGTATCCTTGCAGCTGGCAGGATACCTGCACGGCCCGGTCTTGTCTTGTGAAAAAAGCGTAAAATACTTGCAAATGCTGGAAAAATATTTATACTTTTAGTACCGGCTTTCGAGTGACGAGAAAAAAGGATTCGTGGAATCTTTTTTTTCTATGCCTATGCTAAATCGATTTTGTTAAAATTTCACGTTAACTTACGCAAGCTTTGCTTGTTAATTAGCGAAAGGATCATTTTTGTTGTTTATAATATCTAATCATGAAAAAAGTTGGACTGTTAGCAGCCGCTTTATTATGTCTGCATGGTGCGTATAGCCAAACAGTAAATAAAGTAGCTGAACCGGCGGAATGGGTAAACACCCTGATGGGCTCCGATTCCAAGGTGAGCTTATCAAATGGTAATACTTATCCTGCTATTGCCCTGCCCTGGGGAATGAATTTCTGGATGCCACAAACCAATACCATGGGTAATGGTTGGGCTTATCAATATACCGCTGATAAGATCAGGGGATTCAAACAAACACACCAACCCTCTCCGTGGATAAATGATTATGGACAGTTTGCCATTATGCCGGTGACGGGAGCCATTAAGTTTGACCAGCATGCACGCGCCAGCTGGTTTTCCCATAAATCGGAAGTGGCCAGACCTTATTATTACAGCGTTTACCTCGCTGATCCGGATGTAACTACAGAAATCACCCCTACAGAAAGAGCTGCCCAGCTGCGTTTTACCTATCCGGCTACCGACAGCGCCTTTATCATTGTAGATGCATTTGATCACGGGTCTTATATTAAGATATTACCGGAACAACGGAAGATCATTGGGTATACCACTAAAAACAGTGGAGGCGTTCCTTCCAATTTTAAAAACTATTTCATCATCACTTTTGATAAGCCGTTTACCGCCACTAACACCTGGCACGACTCCGTACTGGTGAAAGGTCAGCTTGAATTACAGGCAGATCATACCGGTGCTGTGGTAGGCTTCAAAACAAAGAAGGGAGAAAAGATAGGAATCAAAACTGCATCTTCGTTTATCAGCTTTGAACAGGCAGAATTAAACCTGCAGCGCGAAATCGGTGGCGATAGCTTCGATGCTACCTGCAAAAAAGCAAAAGATATCTGGAACAAGGAACTCGGCAGACTGTCTGTAGAGGGCGGATCCAGCGAACAGGTAAGTACTTTCTACTCCTCCCTGTATCGTACCATGCTGTTCCCACGCAAGTTTTATGAAATCAATGCGAAGAACGAAATCGTACACTATAGCCCGTTCAACGGCCAGGTATTACCCGGTTACATGTTTACTGATAACGGATTCTGGGATACTTTCCGCGCAGTACATCCTTTCTTTACCCTGATGTACCCTACCCTGAGTTCACATATCATGGAAGGATTATCCAACGCCTACAATGAAAGCGGATGGTTACCTGAGTGGGCCAGCCCCGGTCACCGCGACTGTATGGTGGGTTCCAACTCTGCTTCCCTTATCGCTGATGCCTATCTGAAAGGGATCCGCGGGTATGATATCAATAACCTGTATAAGGCAATATTGAAAAATACAGAAAACGAAGGTCCGCTCAGCTCTGTAGGCAGACTGGGTGTGAAATACTACAACTCCCTGGGTTATGTACCTTACGATGTAAACGTAAATGAAAACGCGGCACGTACACTGGAATACGCATATGACGACTTCACCATTTTCCAACTGGCAAAAGCGCTAAACCGTCCTAAAAGCGAAATAGACCTCTTTGAGAAACGCTCCCAGAACTACCGTAATCTCTTTGATCCGGAAACAAAACTGATGCGAGGCAAAAACAAGGATGGTAAATTCCAGGTACCCTTTAATCCATTCAAATGGGGCGATGCTTTCACCGAAGGAAACAGTTGGCACTATACATGGTCTGTATTCCACGATGTGCAGGGCCTTGCTAAGCTGATGGGTGGACAACAAATGTTTTCTCAAATGCTGGATTCTGTTTTCAACATGCCACCGGTATTTGATGAAAGCTACTATGGAACCGTTATCCACGAAATACGCGAAATGCAGATCATGAACATGGGCCAGTATGCACATGGCAACCAGCCCATTCAACACATGATCTATTTATATAACTATGCAGGTCAGCCATGGAAAACACAATACTGGGTTCGCCAGGTAATGAGCCGTTTGTACAAAGCCACGCCGGATGGATACTGTGGCGATGAAGATAACGGTCAAACCAGCGCCTGGTACGTATTTTCAGCGATGGGATTCTATCCTGTATGCCCGGGTACACAACAGTATGTACTGGGTACGCCCCTGTTTTCCAAACTGACAATGACATTGGAAGACGGTAAAAAAATGGTGATCAACGCACCAGGCAACAGTGATACGAATCTGTACGTTCAAAGTGCGTCTTTAAACGGACAGCCTTATTCCAAAAACTGGATCAGTCACCAGGACCTGCAAAAAGGCGGTACCCTGGAATTCAGAATGGGAGCTACTCCTGAGAAATCAAGAGGTACCAGTCCTGCTGCTTTTCCATACTCTTACTCGCCAACAGCGAATAAGTAGACCTGTAAACGATTTTTCATTGTTCACTGAAATATTTCGTCCCGACTCTTCGGGATGTACTTCTTTTAGCTTTTAGGGGTTAGCTGTTAGCTTTTAGGAAATGCAGCGGATGGCTAACACCTACAGCTAAATACTTAAATCAACCGGCATGAGAAAATTTCTATTACCCATTATCCTCTTTTCTTCTCTGTCAGTAATGGCACAGGAGAACGTTATCCAATATGTGAAGCCGATTACCGGCACACAAAGAATGGGACACACCTATCCCGGTGCTACGGTGCCTTTCGGGATGGTGCAACTCAGTCCTGAAACAGATACCATCCCCTACGAAATGAATGGGAAGTACAACCCCGATGTATACAAGTACTGTGCGGGTTATCAGTATGAAGATAAAACCATTGTAGGTTTCAGTCATACGCATTTCAGTGGTACCGGCCACTCCGACCTGGGTGACTTTTTAATTATGCCCACTGTTGGTAAATTACAGCTGAACCCCGGTACAGCAGATCACCCGGAAAGTGGCTATCGTTCCGCTTTTTCCCATAGTACAGAGGTAGCGGAACCCGCTTACTATAAAGTAAAGCTGGAAGATGATAACATCCTGGCGGAACTCACTGCCAGTACTCGTGTTGGATTTCACCAGTATACTTTCCCCGGCACAGATCAGGCACATATCATCCTGGATATGATGTCCGGCATTTACAACTACGACAATAAAAACGTGTGGACCTTTATAAGGGTGGAAAATGATACCCTTATTACCGGTTTCCGCCAAACTAACGGTTGGGCACGTACGAGAATAGAATATTTTGCCATGACCTTCTCCAAACCATTTGTGGCGTACGGACAGCAAAACAATGCCAGAGACGTGTACAAAGGCTTCTGGAGAAAGTTTGACCAGACAAAGAACTTCCCTGAAATGGCCGGCAGACAGATCCGCGCCTATTTCGATTTTAAAACAGTACCCGGTGAGAAGATCAAAATAAAAATGGCGTTGTCTCCTGTCAGCACTGAAGGCGCCCTGAAAAATCTGCGTGCAGAAATTCCGGGCTGGGATTTTGAACAGGTGAAACGCGATGGACAGGCACTGTGGACAAAAGAACTGAATAAAATACATATTGAATCCGGCAGCAGGGAAGAAAAGGAAAACTTTTATACAGCGATGTATCATGCGTTCATTAATCCTACTACCTATATGGATGTGGATGGGCAATACCGCGGACTGGATATGAACATTCATACCGCTAACGGTTATACGAACTATACTACTTTTTCTTTGTGGGATACCTATCGTGCACTGCATCCGCTGTTTAACATGATTCAGCCGCAGCGCAATGCCGATATGATCCAGTCTATGCTGAACCACTATGAACAAAGTGCCCAGCATATGCTGCCTGTCTGGGCGCATTATGCCAATGAAAACTGGTGTATGATCGGTTATCACAGTGTATCCGTTATTGCTGATGCCATCATGAAAGGCAATGCGCCTTTCGATGTAAACACGGCACTGGATGCCTGTGTTGCCACTGCCCGTCACCGTACTTATGACGGCCTGGAGTACTATATAGACCGGGGTTATATACCAGAGGATAAAAACGGATCTTCTGTTTCCAAAGTACTGGAGTATGCGTATGACGACTGGTGTATTGCACAGGTAGCGAAGAAATTAGGCAGAACAGATATTTACGAAGAATTCATTAAGCGTTCTGTGAATTATAAGAACGTATATGATAGCAATACCGGATTTATGCGACCAAAACTGAATGATGGTACCTTTAAAGCCAGCTTCGATGCACTGCAAACGCACGACCAGGGGTTTATTGAAGGTAACGCCTGGAACTACAGTTTGTATGTACCGCATGATCCCAATGAAATGATTGCCATGATGGGAGGAAAGAAGCAGTTTACTGCTCACCTGGATTCCCTGTTCACCATGGAGCTGCCGGATAAATATTTTGCGGAAACGGAAGATATTACCCGCGACGGTATCATTGGAAATTACGTACATGGTAACGAGCCTTCACACCACATAGCCTACCTGTATAACTGGACCGGCTATCCGTGGAAAACGCAGGAACGCGTACGTATGATCCTGAAAAAAATGTACCATCCCGGACCAGATGGCCTAGGTGGTAATGATGACTGTGGACAAATGAGTGCCTGGTACATTTTCACTACACTGGGCTTCTATCCTGTGTGCCCGGGTTCTGATCAGTATTCACTGGGAAGTCCGGCGATAGACAAGGCTACTTTGCAACTGGAAAACGGTAAATCATTTGTGGTAGATGTGAAAAATCAAAGTGATAAAAACGTGTATGTGCAGAAGGTGTTACTGAACGGTGCACCGTTGAATCGTTTGTACATTACACATGCAGATATCATGAATGGAGGTACCATTACGTTTTATATGGGTGCTAAGCCAAAGAAATAAAGATCATTTAATGATGAACAGGCTGCCGCTGGAATACAGGGGCAGCCTGTTTTTTTGTCGGTAAAAGAGCCGTTTAACAGGCAGTGTAAGCAGGTGTTATTATTTGAAATGAGATATGCTATATCTTGCGGCTATTATCTAATAGCAAATAATATGAAACAACCCTTCGATATTATAAGAACGAATTTAGACAATCTCACTTCCCTGTGGAAAACAGCAGGTATCCCTTTTAACGCTTATGTAGAAACACCGGCATTTAATTATTGCAGGATCGAAGATTCTGATTGGCCTAACCGATTGTGGTTTAAAGAAGATGTAACGCCGGAGGCGTTGGAAGCTGCGCTGGAAATACTTCCTGCGGGGAAAATGACTATTCCTTACTGGGATATCTATGACAGTAACGCCGATGAGTATATTGCTGCCAAAGGCGGGGTGAAAGCGTTTGAGCAGGCAGGCATGTCTTTAAAACTGGACCGGCCGTTTACGGGAGCACGTAATCTGTCTTATTTGCAGGTGACTAACGATGCGCAGGCCGAGATATGGGCGATGTTATATCCGCAGTCTTTCGGATACAGGATCAGCGCAGCCATATTAAAGAAACTGTATAATGATGTCAGGTTTTACCTGGCTTATTACCAGGATCAGCCTATAGGCACCGCTATATTGCATTGTACAAATGGTATTGCAGGTATTCATGGTGTAGGGGTAATTCCTGATATGCGAAAGAAAGGTTTTGCCAATGAGATCATGGAGTTTGTCTTAAACCAATCTATTGATTTAAATGCGACTTACGCCACTTTGCAGGCGTCTAAAATGGGCGCGGGTATTTACCTGAAAATGGGTTTTGAAGATCAGTTCCTGATTAAAAATTACACTTTGCTTTCGTGAGTATATGGTCAGCTGTGTTGGCAGACATAGCTGACCTAAACAATATCGCAATAAATTGGCGATATGAACGGATTTTAACCCACCGGAAAGCAGGCGCTATTACGTCACCTCACATTTTTTCACCCCGGATTTACTGCGTTTAATGAGGGTCTGTTATCTTTAATATTAGTGTCTGTAGGACATTTAATTCATGTTTGAATATATGGGATAAGGATTCTGGAGATACCTGTATTAACGAAATTATCTTCCTGTTTACTTTTTTACCCGAAGTTAATATCTGCACAAAATTGGTTAATTCTGGTGTGACCACATCGGTGAATGTGACCTAATTTTACTTTTATATCAAATGTAATTTATACGTCTTATTTCAGTTGAAAGGAGGATGCATATTGGTATGCAGAACGAATCGGCCAATAGCACATGTTATGAAACTGCCTTTAGGCAAATAAAAATCACCAGTCACAAAATCTTAAATACCGGACACAAAATCTTTACTATTATTCATTAATCATTTTTCCGCGTTGCTTACAACGCTGGCTGGCCTGCGTTTGCAAGCGTGATGCCGGCTGTTTAATCTCAACAATTTATCTCTTATGAAAAAAACAATTGCAATGGCAGCATGGCTGCTGTTAGCGGTAGCTTTTGCCTACGCCCAATCACCGGCTGTTTCCGGGAAGGTGTTGACTAAAGAAGGGGCGGCCATACCTGGCGCGTCTATTCATGTACAAGGCCGCAACACTGGTGTAGCAGCAGCGGCAGATGGGAGCTTTAAAATAGATGCAAAAGATGGCGACCTCCTGTTGATTACCGCGATAGGATTCACTACGGCGACCATAAAGGCCAGCACCACTGCTCCGCTGATGATATCCATGACAGAAAATTCCAAAGAAATTAATGAAGTAGTAGTAACCGCACTGGGTATTAAGCGCGATAAGAGAATGCTCACTTATAGTGTGCAGGAAGTAAAAGGTGCTACCCTGATAGAAGCCAAGCAGGATAACCTTGTCAACGCTATTGCAGGAAAGGTAGCCGGCGTACAAATCACTAATTCCAGTGGTATTCCGGGTAGTTCTGCCAGGATTGTGATCCGCGGTAATACTTCCCTGGTAGGTAATAACCAGGCATTGTTTGTAGTAGATGGTATTCCAATGGATAACAATGAAGCCGGTAATCCCAACAGGCCGGAGTATTCAGGTGGTACCGCCAACAGGGCGAGTGATATAGATCCCAACATTATTGAAAGTATTACGGTGCTGAAAGGTGCCGCAGCTACAGCACTTTATGGTTCTGCAGCCGCAAGAGGTGCGGTAATCATTACTACCAAAAATGGTACAGGTGCGGGAAGCAAAGGCGCACCCAGTGTATCCGTGAGCAGCAGCTACTCTTTTCAAACCCCTATACTGCCTGAATTGCAGGATAAATTTGCACAAGGCACCGGTGGTGTGTATGTAGATGGTAACAACGGCGGCATCAGTTCTTCTTCCTGGGGGCCGCTGATGGATACCCTGAAAGTAAATGGTGTAGCGGTACCGAAGCATAATCCTGCCAAAGAGTTTTTTAAAACAGGACATACCTCGGATAATAACGTGAATGTTAGTGGCTATTCAGATAAATCTAATTACCTCGTTTCTTATTCTTATCTGAAAACAACCGGTACTATTCCCAACACCGATTATTCCAGGCATGCCTTTTTCACCCGCTATGGTGTGAAGTTGCTGAACAACCTGCAACTCAGCGCTCAGTTCAATTATGTTCAGTCAAATAATCATCGCTACCTGGAAGGCAATAACTTCGTCAATCCATTATGGACAGTGTACGGTGCACCTGTTTCCTGGGACCCGCATCCTTCTGTGAATGAAGATGGTTCGCAGCGCCTGTTCCGTGCAGCGCGTAATAATCCTTACTGGATCCTGGATAACACCGGTTTGCAGGATAAAAATAACCGCATTATCCCAGTGGTAACATTGAGCTATAATCCGCTGCCCTGGCTAACGATCACAGAACGGGCCGGTGCAGATATGTATGTAAACTCCACTGATTATCATGAAGCACCTGGCGCTATAGGCTGGGGCAATACCGGTCCTACACCCGTGATAGGTCAGTTATACCAGCGGAATATCAAGTACCAGCAATTCAATAATGATGTGATGGTGGAAGCCAGGAAAGAGTTTGGTAAAGACTGGTTTACAAGTGTACTCGTAGGAAATAATATCCTCAGTAATTACAATGATTATTCTTTCGTACAAGGAGTAGGGATATCAGTAGATAAGCTGTATAACATCGGTAACTTCTCCAAAGTATCTTCTAATTATAGTTATTACAGAAGCCGGAAAGTAGGCTTTTACGGACAAGCCAACCTGGAATATAAACGTATGCTGACGATAGCCCTCACAGGCCGTTATGATGGTAGTTCCGTATTGTCGAAGGATAACCAGTTTTATCCTTATGGCTCTGCCAGCGCAGGTTTTATCTTTACAGAAGCATTGCATATGCAGGATAATCCGATCCTGAATTTTGGTAAAGTTCGGGTGTCTTACTCTGTTGTGGGTAATGATAACGTGGCCTCCTATTCTCTCAGTAACCCCTGGTACCAGGCCAATATAGGTAATATTACTTTTCCTTTCCGTGGTGCAAATGGATATCAGCTGACTACGACTTATGGTTTCCCATTAAAGAATGAAACCCTGAAAGAATTTGAAATAGGACTGGAAACAAGATTCCTGAAGAACAGAGGTTCACTGGAAATTTCCTGGTTCAATAAACGCAGCAGTGATTTGTTAACACCTGGTTCTCCTATCTCCGCTGCTACCGGGTTTAATGCCGCTTCTTTGAATGCCGGCGATATGTTGAATAAAGGTATTGAAGTAACACTGGGCTTCACCCCTGTGAAAACAAAAAATGTGAACTGGACTATCGGTGTCAACTATACGAAAATCGATAATAAGGTGCTGAGCCTGGCGAACGGTGTCCCTTATATACAACTGGCAGGTTTTACGGCTCCGGGTATTTTCGCTTACGCCAATCAGCCTTATGGTGTTATTTATGGAGATCACTATGTACGTAATGAACAACATCAGCTGGTGTTGACAGACAATGGTTATCCTATTGTAAGTACGGACTTTGGCCCTATTGGTAACTCCACACCCAAATGGACTGGCGGCATCAACAGTAATCTGACGTATAAAGGATTTACGTTCTCTTTTGTGCTGGATCATAAACATGGTGGTGATGTGATCAACCTGGATAACGGATCACTCTTTTACTATGGAACAGCCAAGGCAACAGAAAACAGAGGTACTTCCGTGGTGCTCCAGGGCGTAAATGAAAAAACAAATGCACCTAATACCAAAGCAATTGTATTAAATGAAAACTATTACAAATCCTACTATTCTGCCGCTGATGAAAACAGTGTGGAAGATGGATCTTATCTGAAGTTGCGCCAGGTATCACTGGGATATAATTTAGGCGCCAGTGTATTGAAAAATTCATTTTTTAAATCAGCCGTTATCACGCTCACCGGTACCAATTTCATCCTGCATAAAAACTATACCGGCTCTGACCCTGAAGTAAGCCTGAATGGAAGTGGCAACGGGCAAGGTTTTTCTAACTTTCCCGTGCCTTCCAACAGGAGTATTATTGCCGGAGTAAAGGTTACGTTTTAAACAACATCAAAAGAGTTCGACATGAAAAATAAACTAATCATCTTCCTGGTGGCCGGTTATACCTTATTGGGTGCCGGCTGTAAAAAGTTCCTGGATATAAATACTGATCCTAATAATCCGTTAAAAGTAAAAGAAGCACAGGTACTGGGACCAGTGGAGGTTACTACTTCTACCACTGTTGTGGGTGGGTTATACGGAACTGTTACCGCTTACTGGATGCAACAGTTATCACTTAACCAGGCATCTCCCAGTATAGAGTCGTATACCATTACCCCTGTCGATGCGAATAACACCTGGAGCTCTTATTTGTACCCCAATGTTTTCCAGAACCTGAATATGATGATTGATGAGGCAGAGCAACAAAAGCACCACGAGTATGCGGCGATTGGTAAAGCATTGTTTGCCTATAATCTGGCTATAGCGGCTGATCTGTGGGGGAATATTCCTTATTCACAGGCGTTCAAAATACCAACGGTCATGCAACCAGGTTACGACAAACAGGAGGCGATTTATACTATCATTCAACAGATGCTGGATAGCTCGTTGTATTACATGGGGCAGCCTGCGTCCAAAATACAACCCGGTGATGATGATTACATTTACAAAGGCGATATGGGCTTGTGGAAGAAATTTGTTTATACCCTCAAGGCGCGGTATTACCTGCGTTTGAGCAAAGCGCCCGGCCATACTGCTGCGCAGCAGGCAGACAACGCCTTGCTTGCTTTGCAACAGGGATTTGGCAATAACCAGGATAATGCGTTGGTATCCTATCCGGGCACCGGTCAGGCAGAAAATCCCTGGTACATGAATACCGGCGATGCATCTGGTGGTGTGGTGATGGCACAATCTTTTATAGACTCGCTGGTGTCGAGAAAAGATCCACGGTTAGCCATCTTTGCTACCCAAGGGAATAAAGGAAATTATGCAGGCAGAAGAGTAGGCGATACGCCTGCTGCTGATCCGGATTCTTTTTCCCTGGTGAATAAATTTTATGCAGGTAATGATGCCAATCTTTATTTGTCTACTTACAGCGAAGCGTTATTTATAAAAGCGGAAGCTACCTTTATTAAGCAGGGCGCTGCTGCAGCTGCGCCGGTATACACCGCTGCTATTACTGCACATATGACGATGCTGGGTATTCCTGTTGTGGCACAGCAAACCTACATCGCTTCCAGGCCGGCATTGACCGCCACGAATGCACTGGCGCAGATCATCACTGAGAAGTATGTAGCCGGTTTCCTATCTCCCGAAACATACAACGACTGGAGACGCACCGGTTATCCACAACTGAAACCTTACCAGGATGAAATAGTTAAAAGCATTCCGCGCAGATGGCCTTACCCGGCCAACGAGATGCTCACTAACCCGCAACCCGATCAGAAAGTGTCGGTAAGCGACCGTGTGTGGTGGGACGAGAATTAAACTAAAAGCTAAAAGCTAAAAGCTATTAAAGCGAATGACCCAAGCGGATATTATTCCTTCGCTTGGGTCATTCGCTTTAATAGCTTTTAGCTTTTAGCTTTCTGCTCTCAATTATATATGTAGCGTAAAGGCCAAAATACCTAACTGTACTTTTTGAGTAGCATCTGTTGCTTTGAAGCGGAAATAAAGACTATGTTTCTTACCATCTGCTACCGGGGTGAAGTTGAAGTTCACCTTGTTGGCGGTTTTAGGCAAGGCGCCCGGTCCAATGGTCACTTCGCCTAAGCGGGTACCGTTGGCATCGTCCAGGAAGGCTTCCACTACATAACCCTGTTGTGGTGTTTCCTGTACCATGTAGGCCAGTTCTATTCCTTTTACATCTGTAAGATCCAGTTTGCTATATACTACCCAGCCTTCTGAGTTGGAAGGAATCAGGAACTTCATACCGTCTACAGCGAAGGTAGATACGCCGTCTGCTTTGTTGTAGTCTGCCGCTGCGAGTACAGGGCTGATCAGTTCGGCCTGTGCTGTACCGGTGATGGGCTTAATGCCGGGACCACCTTTATCGGTATAGCTGGCGAGCATATACAATACCCCGTTATCTTTCGCTTCACCACCCATAGTTGGATTAATGGTGCCGGAAACGGGCAGGGAGGCTATTTTAGGAGCATTGCCGCCGATAGAATAAATATATTCTACCAGTTGTTTGGCTTCTCCTACAGAAAGGCCCGGGTGAGCAGCCATGGCTGTTTCGCCCCATACGCCACCACCACCGCTGATGATCTTTTTAGCCAGCATTTCAGGAGCAGCAGGGTCGTTTTTATACTTTTCTGTTACCTGTTTGAAAGAAGGCCCGATTGATTTTTCATCCGGTTTGTGACAGGTTTTACAGTCAGATACTTCCATGATGTTTTTACCTGCAATAGCGCCGGTAATCACCTGGTGGCCCTGCGGAGCTGCTGCTTTATCACGGCCCTGGATGTAATCTGCCTTTACGAAAATGTTGTTGGCATCGAGTTTACCATCAGCTGAATTACCATCTTCTTTATCATTGATGTTTACGGTATACTGTACGGGTTTGCCCGGGAAATAGAACATCTGGTTACCGGTGATGGCAATTTTCACATCAGGCGTTTCATTACCTGCGTAAACATCTATGGATTTACTTTTCGTTTTAGCGCCTTTGTCATCCGCTACTTCTACAAATACCTGGTATTCACCTGGTGTGGTGTAGGTGAATTCAATGGTGGGCTCTGTGGTTTCTTTTTTGGTGCCATTACCAAAATTCCAGAGGTAGGTGATTTTGTCGCCATCGGGGTCAACAGAACCTTCTGCGCTTACTTTCACTTTAAAGGGCAATCCGCCGGTTAAACGGTCCGCGTGGATGTTAGCCTTCGGCGCACGGTTACCACCGTTAAAATCGATCCGGGAGAGGCCTGCATCTACGTTTTTGCTGAACCATCCATTGCCATATTCCAGGATGTACAAACGACCGTCCGGACCCATTTCCATATCGATCGGTGCATTCAGTTTGGTATTAGGCATGAATCTTTCCATTTTGGAGAAGTCGCCGTTCTTATCCATGGTTACTGCCATTACCCAACCGCGGATCCAGTCGTAGATAAACAGTTTATCGTTATAGTAATCGGGGAAACGTGTTTCTTTCGGATAGAATTCGCTGTAATAAACCGGGCCTGCTTCTGCGTTACGGCCGCCACTACCTACAATCGGGAACTCTTCTGATTTGGCGTAAGGATACCAGATGAATGCGGAAGTTGCCGGAGGCAGTTCTTTCAGGCCGGTATTGTTACGGGAATCATTGATAGGTTTCAGCGGATCGAAGTAAGGACCGCTTTCGCCTGTTTCATAATTGTATTTGCGGTATGGTTTGTTGTTGGCAATGAACATTGGATAACCGAAGTTACCGGGTTTTTTCGCCTGGTTTATTTCATCATATCCTCTTGGTCCGCGGGTAGAGTCATCGTTATTTGCATCGGGTCCTACTTCTCCCCAGTATACATAGCCTGTTTTCTGATCTACAGACATACGATACGGGTTACGTGTACCCATGGCAAAAATTTCAGGACGGGCGCCTTTGGTATCTTTAGGGAACAGGTTACCATCAGGAATGGTATAAGATCCGTCTGCCTGTACTTTGATGCGCAGGATTTTTCCGCGCAGATCGTTGGTGTTGGCAGAACCGCGGCGGTCATCGTACTGCAGGTGACCCGGGCGGTCATCTGTAGGGCCATAACCTTTACTTACATATTTCTGTCCGGGTTCATCAAACGGAGTGGTATTGTCGCCGGTAGATAAATACAGCAGTCCACCTGGTCCGAATGCAATAGAGCCACCGGTATGGCAGCAGATATCACGTTGGGAGTAAAACTGCAGGATTACTTTTTCGGAAGACATATCCAGTTTGTTGTTTTCAAATTTGAAACGTGACAAACGGTTCACGGAAGTATCCGCGGGGGAATACATCGCGTAGATGAAGTGGTTATTTTTAAAGTCGGGGTCAGCGGCGAGGCCGAGGAAACCTTCTTCCGCATTTACATTCGGTACATTGGTATGGTGATATACATTCAGGAAACCTGCCTGTGAGAGTTTCTTTTCTGCTGCGTTGTATAGCATCAGTTCTCCACGACGTTGTGCCACCAGGATGTCCAGGTTAGGGAGTATAGCCATTTCCGTTGGTTCAAAGAACTCTCCGGATACCAGTACGTTTTTAGTGAAACGATCTTCTTCCGGTACACGCAGGGTTTTAGCCAGGCTGTAATCCAGTACCTGGTTTTTACCGATTGCATATTTGATACCGCCGGAGAGATGTTTCAGGAATAGGCTGTCTGTATAAGATTCCTCGGTATGTCCGAGTCCTGTGTAGAACGCGCGGCCACCATCGTAGTCATGATACCAGCTGATTGGGTGATTACCGCCCATGGTCCCCCCCTGGTAAGATTTCTCATCTAATTTCAACAGGACGGTGGTGGTGGTATCCACATTTTTGTAGTTATACCACTCATCGATATGTTCCCATTTTTCGGGGAGACCTTCCGTAGCGGGAAATGATTTTACAATTACGTCAACTATAGCTTTGTGAACGCCCGGAGGATGGCTCTGGAACCATGCGCCGGCGAGGTGGTTATACCAGCCCCATTCGTATTCTGTATCGGCCGCAGCGTGTATGCCTACGTAACCGCCGCCTGCCTGAATATATCTTTCGAAGTCTGCTTCCTGGTAGTTGTTGAGTACATCACCGGTGGTGCTGAGGAAGATCACCGCAGAGTAGTTCTGGAGGGTATCCTCATTGAATTTGGTAGCATCGGTGGTGGTATCTACGTCAAAGCCGTTTTCGGTGCCGAGTTTCTGCACGGCAGCAATGCCTGCAGGGATGGAGGCGTGGTGAAAGCCGGCTGTTTTGGTAAACACAAGTACTTTCGGTTTACCCGGACGTGATTTTTTACAGGCTGCCATGCCCACAAGGGCGAGCAGCAAAATAAGCTTGATGGTATGTTTCATTATAGCGGATTAGTTTTTGGGTTTCCAATTACCGATAGCATACTCGATGCCGCCCAGCAAATGTTTCAGGTATACGGGATCCTGGTATGATTCTTTGATATGTCCCATTTCAGTATAGAAAGCACGTCCTCCTTCAAAATCGTGATACCAGCACATGGGGTGGTTGTCGCCGTTTTTGCCACCGGTGTAGCTGCTTTCATCAATTTTGATCAGCACGTGTACATCGGGGTTGAGGTTTTTGAAATTGTACCATTCATCTTTACGGATCCATTCATCTGGCAGGTCTTTGGTAGCAGGATGATTATGATCCACTACTTTCAGGGTGGCTGTTTGCTGATTCGGGTGACTCAGAAACCAGGCACCGGCGAGTTTGTTATACCACGGCCAATCGTATTCCGTATCTGTTGCTGCATGGATACCCATCCAGGCGCCGCCTTTGTGGATGTAGTTTTCAAAAGCCACCTGTTGTGCGCTGTCGAGTACATCGCCGGTGGTGCAGCTGAAAATAACGGCCGCATATTTTTTCAGGTTCTTAGGGGTAAATGCGCTGGCATCTTCAGTAGTATCTACTTCAAAGCCATTGTCTTTTCCCAGTTGCATGATAGCTGTTTTAGCAGCAGGAATGCAATCGTGGCGGAAGCCTTTTGTTTTAGAAAAAACCAATACCCTTTTGGCCTTGTGTTTATTCTTTGCCTGCACAGAAATTGTACCGGCGAGGAGCAAGAGTGTAATAAACGCGGTTAGTGCTTTCATCTTATTTTTCGTGGGATTTTAGTGGGAATTACGAATTTCAAATTACGAATTACGGATTTACAGGTAGATTATAAACGCGAAGATCATCTTTCGCTTAGATCTACCTGTAAATCCGTAATTTGAAATTCGTAATTCCTGATTAGAGAACTCTTATTTTGATATTGCGATACCATACATCATCACCATGGTCCTGCAGGGCAATATGACCTTTGGCATATTTGCCGAAGTCTTTCCAGTCATGGAATTTGCTCTTGGCCACCAGTGCATCCCATTCAGGGGTACCCATAGTAGTTTCTGCAGTTTTTACGCCATTGAGCCAGAGGGTCAGATGACCATCTTTCTTGGATATTTTGGCGGAATTCCATTGTCCAACAGGTTTAACGGGTCTGTTAGTAGCTTTGATCAGGTCGTACAATTCACCCGCATTGTGTTTTGGGTTTTTGCCATCCGGATGGCCGGCATCATCGATTACCTGCATTTCAGGACCTGACAGGTAAGTCTGGCTTAAGGAAGGATCTTCGTGAACGCTGAAGATAAGACCGCTGTTGCCGCCTGGAGAAATTTTCCATTCGTAGCTCAGTTCATAGTTTTCATATTCTGCGTCTGTAACGAGGTCGCCACCGGGTGCGCCATTCTTTTTTGCTGCCTGATCCAGTGCAATTGCACCATCTGCCACGCCCCATGCAGGGCTGGCGGTAGACTTCAGATATGTATGCCAGCCTTTGGTAGAAGTACCATCGAACAGCAATACCCATCCTTGTTTCTTTTCCTTAGCCGACAGGGTATTTAATTGCTGGGCTTTCACTGCAGAAGTGCCGAGTATAGCGCTTGCCATGAATGCCCCCAGGATTATTTTTTTCATTACAGATGATTGAATTTATGTTAAAACAGCAACTATTTGCCAATAGACAGGATATATGTTACCATCTCTTTGGCATCTTCTTTTGAAATCTGTGGATGCGGTAACATCGCTACTTCACCCCAGTTACCAGAACCGCCTTTGATTACTTTGTCGGCCAGTTTATCTATGTTTTCCGGTGTGTTTGGATATTTACCTGCAATGTCTTTCAGTGCGGGTCCTACCACTTTCATTTCTTCTTTATGGCAGGTTTTGCAATCGCTTTGTGCCATCAGGGTTTCGCCTTTGCTTACTGGTTTGCTGGCACTTGGCGACACCATGGAATTATCTGCTGCTGGCGCGCTTTCATGAGTGCTTGCACTATCAGCATTTTCTTGTTTTTTTTCACCTCCTCCGCATGCTGCAAAGAATAAAACACTTAATACGAGCGGCGCCAGATATCTCTTTCTCATTTGTTGATTTTTTATTTGGTTATTGTTTACTATAACGATCGGTGGATAATTAATTAAATACCTAATATTCTTTTGTTGAAAGCATCATCTGTGCCGGCACCTGCGAAGTCATCGAATGCTTTTTCGGTGACACGGATAATGTGATCCTTAATAAATGGTGCGCCTTCTTTAGCGCCATCTTCCGGATGTTTGATACAACATTCCCACTCCATAACGGCCCAGCCGGCAAAATCGTATTGCGCCATTTTGCTGAAGATGGATTTAAAGTCTACCTGCCCGTCGCCCAGAGAGCGGAAACGGCCGGGACGATCTATCCACGACTGGTATCCGCCATAAACGCCGGAGCGGCCGGTAGGATTGAATTCCGCATCTTTTACGTGGAATGCTTTGATCCTTTCATGATAGATATCGATATACTCCAGGTAGTCGAGGCATTGCAACAGCAGATGGCTCGGATCATACAGGAGGTTTGCACGGGTGTGGTTGCCGGTAGCTTCCAGGAAACGTTCAAAGGTGATACCATCATGCAGGTCTTCTCCCGGATGAATTTCATAACAAACGTCTACGCCGTTGGCGTCAAATTCATTGAGGATGGGGAGCCAGCGTTTTGCCAGTTCAGCAAAACCTGTTTCTACCAGTCCTGCCGGACGCTGTGGCCATGGATACATGGCAGGCGCCCATAACAGTGCACCACTGAAAGTAGCGTGGACATTAAGGCCCAGGTTACGGCTGGCTTTAGCTGCATATTTCAGTTGGTTTACGGCCCACTCCGTACGTGCGTTAATGTTATTGTGATATTGTGCAGGCGCAAATCCGTCAAACATTTCAGAGAATGCAGGATTTACAGCTACCAGTTGTCCCTGCAGATGTGTACTCAGTTCTGTTATTTCCAGTCCTGCGGCATTTACAATGCCCTTGATTTCATCTGCATAGGTTTTGCTTTCCGCTGCTTTTTGCAGGTCTATCAAACGGGTATCCCAGCTGGGGATCTGCACTCCTTTAAAACCAATGGAGGCCGCCCATTCACAGATAGATTTCAGACTATTGAAAGGCGCTTCATCTCCCATGAATTGCGCCAGAAAAATACCGGGTCCTTTTATCGTTTTCATACGCTCGTTCTAGTGATGAAATACTATATCTCGAAGTTTGTCCATTTAGCATCGCTCTGAGAAGAACGTACTACGTTATCAATGAAAGCCATACCGCGAACACCTTCTGCCGTGCCCGGGAAATCCAGGGATTCCGGAGATGGTTGTACACCATCAATTTTAGCAGATAAAGTTTGTGCGAAGTTGCGATACAGGTTACCGAATGCTTCCAGGTATCCTTCCGGATGGCCGCCTGGAGTGCGGGTATTATGTGTCATGTAGCTGGACTGGAAAGAATAGCCACCACCTGCGCGGTAGATTTCAGTAGGTTTATCCAGCCATTTTACGAGGAGGGTATTGGGTTCGTGCTGTGCCCATTCGAGACCGCCTTTTTCTCCGTACACACGGATTTTCAGCGCATTTTCTTCACCAGCAGCTACCTGTGATGCCATCAGCACACCGGCAGCGCCATTGTCAAAGCGGAGCAATACAGCGCCGTCATCATCCAGTGCACGGCCCGGTACCATGATGTTCAGGTCAGCGCATAATTTTTCAATTTTGGCGCCGCTGATATATTCTGCCAGGTTAGCAGCATGAGTACCGATATCGCCCATACAGCCGCTTTTGCCTGATTTTTTAGGGTCTGTTCTCCAGGCTGCCTGTGCATTACCTTCTCTTTCACTCAGTTTGCTGAGCCAGCCTTGCGGGTATTCTACCCATACTTTGCGGATCTTGCCGAGTGCCCCATCTTTTACCATCTGTCTGGCTTGTTTCACCATTGGATAGCCGGTGTAGGTATGTGTGAGCAACAGTGTTAAGCCGGTGGCTTCTACTTTTGCCTGTAATTGTTTGGCCTCATCGAGAGAAAAAGTGATGGGTTTTTCTATAACTACGTTGAAACCAAGATCGAGCGCCATCATAGCTGGTTCAAAGTGGGCGAAGTTAGGTGTAACGATGGTCACAAAGTCCATACGTTTATCTGTCGGCATCTTCGCTTCATTTTCCAGCATGGTTTTGAAATCGAGGTAAGTGCGTTCCGGATCGAGGAACAGCATTTTACCGGATTCCACTGCAATGTCGTTATTGATGCTGAGGGCACCTGCCACCAGCTCAATCAGTCCGTCCATATTGGCTGCAATACGATGAATTGCACCAATGAAGGCATCTTTACCGCCTCCTATCATTCCCATTCTTAGTTTCCGTGTCATATTTACAATTATCTTTTATAAGTTATACTATTTGAACCTGTGCTTTTTCTACTTTTTTTCGGTTGCGCATAAAAAAGAAAAGTCCTGCAAAAGCTACGACCAGCATTACAGGTATGATCAGTGTGGCATTGATGATTTCAGGTCCGGCTACTGCGGTGGCCTGACTGAAGGCGGTGGCTTCTGCACTGCCTGCTGCCGCAGAACGGTAAGCATCCAGGGAAGCACCGGCAGGGAGTTGTTTTACAATGATGCGATCATAAAAACCACCCATGAAATACATGTATACCGATACGGCAAACATACCGGCACCCCCCATCAGGTTCATACCTAAAGCGCCTGACTGAGGAATGTTTTCTGATACAAAACCCAGCATGGTAGGCCAGAAATAAGTAACGCCCATACCAAAAATAACGGCAGCTACAAAGATCATATTACCAGATACATGGGAAAGTAAATATAAGCCCAAAGCGGAAAAGATCGCGGAAAAAAGTAAAACGCCGGTAGGAGATATTTTGTGTACCACCGGACCAGCTACACCTCTGCCCAATGTTTGCACTCCTGCTGTTAATGCGAGAATGAGGATAGAATTTTCTGTCACATTTTTTAACAATACTTCAATCCACTGTCCGGTGAAGAGCTCTGTGATGGCGGTGCCAAACATCAGGATAAACATCACAATGAACAGGGGACTTAAAACTGATTTGTACATCTGGGAGGAAGAAACGCCGGATGCTACCCTCTCTGTAACAGGGAAATCAAGTTTCAAAAAGAGATAACCATAGATAAGGGTGGGGATGACCATGGTGGCTACCTGCAACTGCCAGCTGAGGCCCAGCTTAGATAATAAGAATACCAGCAGGGTACCTACTACGATACCGCCAGGGAACCACAGGTGAAAGTGGTTTAATTTGGTGGTTTTGTTGTCAGGGAAAATGGTGGCTACCAGTGGGTTACAGGCCGCTTCTACGGTACCGTTGGCCATACCGATAAACAAGGTGGAAATAAACAGGGACCAGAAACCGGACGCAAATACCGTCAGTACAATTCCCAGCAGATGCAGAATGAAAGCTGCAAGCAGCAATCGTTTCATGCCTATTATATCTACTATAAAACCGCCTATTATTACTGCCAGCGGAAAGCCCCAGAAAGCAGTACCAGCAATGATGCTCAGTTGCTTTGTATCCAGGTGGAACTCAACGCCAAGACCGCCCAATATACCGGCGCGGATGCCAAAGGACAATGATGTTACCAGCAGCGCCATGCAGCTGGCTACGAACAATTTCTGTGGCTGAATTACATTTGCCATAAACGTGGATATTTGTGTAAAAGTTAAAAACGGCTATTAAACCTTTAAATTTATAAAAAGTATTTGCATATTTCCATCTTTTTGTATGGATGACACGCAATTTTCCTGAAAATTTTTATTCCGGCTGCCAATGTTCTGTTTTACTTCTTAAATGAAGTGTTAATGCCCGGCCCGGACGGTAAAATTTCAGGATAAACGGTTGGTATAATTCCAGGGTAATCCAGGCTAAATCGATTATTTCCTCCTGCTGATATTTTACCATATGCTGATATTTTATTCACTCTCCGGGTTTTAATACGGTAGCCAGCTTTAACTTAAACCATTTATAGGGTCAACCAAAATCAGTAGCGTTATGATTTGTCCAGGAAAAGTATGGCCGGTCAACAAAATGATTTGCCATATTTTATTGATGATATGCTGTGTTTTCCCACTTTGTACGCTTTGGGCGCAGGATACACCGCTTCGTTTTTCCCGCCTGGGAATTGAGCAGGGATTACCGCAAAATACTGTTCACTGTATCTTACAGGATAGCAAAGGATTTATCTGGATAGGTACGGATAATGGACTTTGCCGTTACAGTGATGATGAAATAAAAATCTTCAGGTACGATAATAGTACCAACAACAGCATCAGCAGTAACTACGTGCAGGCGCTGGCGGAAGATAGCATGGGGAATATCCTGGTAGGAACAGATAATGGACTGAATATTTATGATGCACGGAAAGAACAGTTCCGGCTGGCAGACGCAGGAGAACCGATCGCAGATGTTACGTGTGTTTACAGAGACTCCCAGGGCAACATCTGGGTAGCCGCCTCCCGTCGCTTCTACCATTATGAGCCGGCCGGGGAAAAGCTCAACAGCGTTAACCTGGCAGGGCAGAATTTATCTACCATCCGCTCCATTGCAGAAGACAGTACCGGCGTGTTATGGATCGGAGCCGGTGCACGTATCATCCGCTATGATACCCGAAATGGGCGCATATTACCACTACCTGCCGCATTGACTACTAATCCATATTATGGAAAAAGTCCTATTCATGCCATTACTTATCATGAGGGCGAACTGTGGGTGGGTACGCAATCCAGCGGAGTGGTTATGCTGGATATACCTAAGCAGCAGTGCTTTAACTACCATGCCGGCAACGATACCAACAGCATTACCAATGAAATGGTAAAAGCCATCAGATTTATCAAAGGGAAATATTGGGTAGGCACCCGTAAAGGGTTATATATTTTCCAGGACAGAAAAGTAATCGCACACTACACCAATGATAAGTTTGATCCGGCTACGCTTTCGCATAACTCGGTTTGTGCAGTAATGGAAGACAATGCAGGTACTGTCTGGATTGGTACCTATTGGGGCGGCATCAGCCAGGTGTATCCCGGTAGCCGCAACCTCAGCTTTATTTCCAGCCTTATGAAAGATGGCGTAGGTACTAACAGCCGAACCATCATGGGAATACAGGAAGATGCCGCCCATAACCTCTGGCTGGCTACCGGAGCCGGGTTGAATTTTTATAACCGGACCACCAATACCTTCCTTTACTATCACATTCCCGGTGCGGAGGAACAAACCAGTAAGGATATCATCAAATCCCTGTTGTTTAAAGACAAAGATAACCTGTGGATAGGCAGTCTGGATGGGTTATACCTGTTTAATATCCCTACTGGTACGTTTACACGGGTGCCATTATCAAGAAACCATCCTGCATGGGTATACGCTGTTTATGCGTTGGAGAAAGGAACCGATGGCTGGTGGGTAGGCACACATAATGGTCTTTTTTTTCTGAATCAAAAAGGTGTTGTGGTGCGGGAGTTACGTCACAAAAATGATGATCCCGGTAGCCTCATGGCCGGAGAAATTAATTGTTTACATGAAGACAGTAAAGGCACGCTCTGGGTAGGTACGCTCGAAGGGCTTTGTTATTTGCCATATAACGGTACTCATTTTCAATTCGTACACTATACCGCCGCTTATGCTTTTAACCGGACCAGCAATGTACACTGTGTGAAAGAAGACAGTCGTGGTATTATTTGGGTGGGTACTCATGAGCATGGCCTGCAATATGTGGATAAAGGCAGCAACAGCTTGCGGGCACCGGATACTGAACATATCACTGCGGAGAAAATCATCCGCGGGATAGTGGAGGATAATAAAGGAGATCTCTGGCTGAGTGGACAGAATAATATTGTGAGGATCAGCATCATCGCCCAAAAACAATCCGCGGCACCACAAAGCATAAAGGTGACGCCATATGCGGGGGCCGCCTGGCCTGGCAGTAACGAATACCTGAACCCTGCATTCAAAACGGCCGCCGGTGAAATTATGTTTGGGGGAATTAATGGTATCGTAGGTTTTAACCCGAACAGAATTATCCTTAATACGCTGAGCCCAAAAGTAGTGCTGACGGGGATGCTGATTAAAAATATCCCGGTAGATATTGGCGGCCCACATTCTCCTTTAAAGGAATCCATTACTTATACGGATAAAATCACCCTGGATCATGATCAGGCTTACTTTACACTGCATTTTGCGGCGCTGAATTATATTAATCCAGGCTCCAACAAATTTGCCTACATGATGGAAGGGCTACACAGTGATAATAAATGGCACTATGTAGGACATCAGACGGCGGCTACTTTCACCAACCTGGATCCCGGCGATTATATTTTCCGTGTAAAGGCTACCAATAATGAAGGTGTGTGGAGTGATGCTGCTACCAGTTTAGAAATACGCGTACTGCCGCCTGTCTGGAAAACATGGTATGCCTATCTGTTTTATGTGGCGATAGCTATTGCCCTGTTATGGTGGTATTATTACTATTCTTCCCGTACCATCCAGTTAAAGCATGAGATTACGAAACAACAGTTATTCAGGGAAAAAGACCGGGAGCTGGCGCAGAGCAAACTGGACTTTTTTACCAACATCTCTCATGATATAAAAACACCATTGACGCTCATTATGGCACCGGTGGAAAAGCTATTGCAAACGACTACTGCTGAAAAGGCCGTGCAGTACCAGTTACAGCTGATACAGCAAAACGGGGAAAGACTGATGCGGTTAATGGATCAGCTGCTGGATTTTCGTTTATTGGAAGAAGGTGGTGTCCCCATGCAGGCGGAACACACAGATATGGTACACTTCTGCCGGGATATAGCTGGTGCCTTTGAAAGTCTGGCCAAACGCCGTGACATTACCCTGGAGGTAATACCTGCCGCGGATACCATCATGGTATGGTTTGATAAAGATAAATTTGAAAAAATCCTTTTCAACCTGTTGTCCAATGCCCTGAAATTCACTTTAGCAGGCGGCCTGGTAAGAATCAGCATACGTATGGAGGATAACGATATACTGCTGCTCACCGTAGAAGATAATGGCATTGGCATTCCGGCAACGCATTTCGAAGAGATCTTCGGACAATTCCGGCATTATGATTTCAATAATCTGCAGGCGGGTGGTACGGGTATTGGGCTGGCTTTGGTAAAAGGGCTGGTGAGCAGACATTACGGCATTATTACCGTCAACAGCCGGCAGGCATCGGAGGCGGCTGAAGGGTATACCTGCTTTAGCATCCGCATTCCTTCAGGTAATAACCATCTTAAACCCACAGAAATAAAGCGGACTACCAATACCTTTTTAGTTCCTGCTCCTTTACCTGATTTTTCATCGGAGATTCCGGGAGATGAGTCTGACAAGCCGTTGCTGCTGATCATAGAAGATAATGAGGAGGTGCAGCAATACCTGGCAGAAGTGTTTAAAGAAAGATATACGCTGCAACTGGCAGCAGATGGTGTGTCGGGGCTGGAGCTGGCCACCCGCCACCTGCCGGATATTATTATCAGCGATGTGATGATGCCGGGCATGAATGGTGTGGAATTATGCCATGCTTTGAAAAATGATAGCCGTACCAGCCATATCCCGGTGATATTGTTGTCTGCCCGCTCTACGGTTTCGTTTATCCGGGAGGGATATGAAACCGGCGCCGATGATTACATTACCAAACCATTCAGCATCTCGTTGCTTACCAGCCGTGTGAAAAACCTGCTTGACTCCAGGAAGTTGCTACGGGAGCGCTATAGCCGCAATTTTACCCTGGCATCAGATAATGATCCTATCACGGGGCCAGACGATATTTTCCTGAAAGCGGTGATTGCATTTATTGAAGAAAATATTGCCGAGCCGAGTCTGAATGTAGAAGAACTGGCCGGMGCGGTTAACATGAGCCGGGTTACCCTTTACCGGAAATTAAAAGCCCTCACCAACCAAACCATTGTTGAATTTATCCGGATCATCCGGTTAAAAAAAGCGGCCCGTTTACTGGCCACCCAACAGTATAATGTAAATGAAGTTGCCTATATGACCGGCTTCTCTGATCCTGATTATTTCCGGAAATGGTTTAAAAAAGAATTTGGTAAGACGCCTACCGAGTATGTGAAAGAAAATCACATAACCCATTAATTATCAATAATAACTTAGCTCCTGTTATGTCAATTGCAACAATTGACCGGTATTTTAATGAAACAAAATAGGGGTAATTCAGACGGATATGTGGGGTATCCGATTCTGTGAAGAACCTAATTTTACCCTGTTGCCAAATAAAGAGGTAAAGAACGAATCGTAGCAAATTTATCAACCAGTCAGCCATAATAAAGTGAACAATTCCTTTATCTCTTATTAGTGAATAATGAAAAACTGCTGCCTGTCAGCTCCACAATTGCATGCTGTTGCAACAGCAGTTGCAAGGTCAGTCAAATCAAAATCTATTTAAAATGCGCCTGAATCACGTATTCTTATGCTGCATGCTATTCGCAGCTTACGGCCTGTCTGGCTGTAAGAAAAAACAACACTCAGATGAGTTTGTATTAAAGTTCTGGAATGTTAGATTGAATGCAGCCAATGTTGTTCCTGCACTTCCCGGCAATGGCTCCAGCGCCTACGCAACGCTGTACCTGCGCGATGATTACCGTTTGTATTATGATATTTATTTTGATTCCCTGGTGGGACTTACTCCGGAAACAGTAGAAATCCGGATGGGTAATCCGCTGCAAAACGGAAATACGGCGGTGTTGCAGCTGAGCGGCAATTTCACCGGTCGCAAAATGAAAGGGGATGTAGCGATGCCCAGAGAAGTGGCGGATAGCCTGCTGAAAAATCCGGGCTACCTGGTTATTGCTTCCAAAACGGCACCGGGTGGATTGGTACGTGGTCAGTTGGACAGGAAAATTCTACTGGCGAAAGACGTGTCTTTAACAGGAGATCAGGTGCAGCCACCGGTAAATACAGTTGCTACCGCAAAAATTTATCTGCGGATGACAGACGATAATACGCTGTTTTATGCAATCGATGTCAAAGGCCTGCCGGCCAACGATCAGTTGATGGAAGCGCATGTGCATAACGCAGGTGGTTCGGTGCTGTTAAAGCTGGCGACTACCGCTACCGACTACACGCAGCCGCTTAATACATCTGTTACCGGTGAGGCACTGAGGGCGCTGCAGCAAGACCCACTCTACCTGGATATTCACAGTACGCTGGCACCGGCAGGGCTCCTCCGGGGGACGCTACGCTGATACAACTCTTCCTTATTCCATAAACCTGTTTCATCATGATGCATTTCACACCTACCCACGGCAGGTGCCTGTCCGATAAACTATTTCGTTGGTGCCTTTCCGTTATACCTGCCATGATATTATCTACTCCCGCTATGGCATTCACAAAGGACACTACTGCACAGCATATAAAACCGGTAAAAGACAGTTCATGGTTCTCCCATACCACCTGGTTGTGGAACAGAAACAGCTCCCGGGCAAATATGGTCGCCGCTACATCTTCCGTTTACAGCCGGGAAGTGGGCAGTACACCCGTAGCCGATATCACCAATGTACTGGCCGGTCGGATGGCCGGACTTTATACCCTGCAACTCTCCGGCATGAACGGAGCAGACGGCGCCTCTTTTTCTCTGCGCGGAAAAACGCCACTCATTGTTATCGATGGTGTGGTACGCGACTTTACCGGCTTCAATCCCAATGATATTGAAAGTGTAACACTACTGAAGGATGCACTGGCCACAGCTATGTATGGGCAACGCTCTTCCAACGGGGTATTGATGGTGACCACGCGGGAAAAAGGACGCAAAGCTTTTGAAATCAACGCTTCCGCACAATATGGCCTGCTGGAATCATTATATAAACCACAATATGCAGATGCATTTCATTATGCGCAATTGTATAACGAAGCACAGCATAACATGAATGCCGCGGCCACTCCCCGTTATTCAGATGATATGATGAACGCCTGGAAGAACCGCACGAACGATCCCTATAAACAACCGAACGTAAACTGGTACAATGAAATCATGCGCAATACCACCAGTCAGCAACGCTATAACATAGATCTGGCAGGTAACGCCAGCAACTATCACTATTATGCTTCCCTGGAACACTTCGCACAGTCCGGTAATTTTATTACTTCTCCGGCTAACAGCTATAACACCAACAACGATTACAAGCGTTATAATATCCGCACCAACGCACTGGTGAATTTTAATAAAAATATAGAACTGGGGCTGAACGTATTTGGCTCTGTTGCCTCCGGTAACCAACCCGGCATCGGTACAGCAGGTTTGATGTCCCTGACAGGGGCCACTCCTCCCGTTGCTTTTCCCGTATTTAATGCCAACGGCTCCTTTGGGGGTACTAATCTTTGGCGTACCAACCCATACGCGGGCGCCATCTCTTCCGGCTATCAGCAAACAACAGAACGTACCATCAGCGCCGATATGACGCTGCAATATAAGCTGGACGACCTGTTAAAGGGTTTGTGGATAAAAGGACAGTTGTCTATGAACAACTATTACATGGAAACCATTGACCGCTCCAAAGGAGTGGCGGTATATGAGCCGGATACTACTGCCGGCGCTATTCCCAACAGCTATATTCAATATGGGACTGACGGGCTGGTAGCAGGCGGACAGGCAAAAGTAAACAGCCAGGTACGACAGAATTATTATAATATCATGGCAGGCTACGACCACACCTGGAACGGGCAGTCACTCCGGTTGCTGGCCACCTATAATGTAGATAATACCATCCGTAGTTTTACCCAACTGAATACACTGTATAGCAATGCAGGGCTTACTGCTTCTTACGACTGGCATAAAACCTACCTGGCAGAACTGGGCCTGGTATATGGTACCTTAAACAGGTATACACCAGGTAAACGCGGTAGCTTCCTGCCATCGGCAGGATTGGCCTGGGTAATCAGCAATGAAGATTTTTTCTCCAGCAACATTTTTGACCGCCTGAAAATAAGGACTACTGCCGGACAAACAGCCTGGGGAGATCCTAATAACTATTTCCTCTACCTCCCTAATTATGTAACCGGCAGCACCGGTTACAATGTAGGCGAAACATCTTCGGGTGTAAGTGGCACCATAGAATCGCAGTTAGCCAATCCGGATATTACCTGGGAAAAAGCCTGGAAAGTAGATGTAGGACTGGAAGCGGCGCTGTTTCACAGCCAGTTGTCCATATCACTGGATTATTACCGTAACAAATATTATGACCAGCTACAAACACGTGGTCGTAACTCCGGTATCCTGGGACATAGCTATCCGTTGGAGAATATTGGCCGCAGCAGGTATTCTGGATTAGAGGCCAGTGTGGATTACAGCCCGGTAACTACACATGCTTTTAAATATTACCTGGATGGCAATGTAAGCATTGCTGCCAGCAAGTTATTGTACAATGGAGATCCTATTTATCCTTATGCCTGGCAGAACAAAACCGGTTTGCCCATAGGACAGGCATTTGGGCTGGTGGCCGACGGATTTTATCAGACCGGAACGGATGTGAGCAAAACGGCTAACTGGCAGGGCTATACGCCGACACCAGGAGATATCCGTTATAAAGACCTGAATGGAGACGGTGTTATCAATGTACTGGATATGCAGCCCATAGGCAATCAGCGCCCGATGATATTCTTCGGCATGGGTGGCGGTTTCAGCTGGAAAGGATTTGATTTTAAACTGCTGCTGCAGGGCGTGATGAACCGTAATATGGTGTTGAGTGCAACGACCGTAAGTGCTTTCAACAACAGCTATGGCAACGTAATGGATATGCACAACAATCGCTGGACAACAGAGAACTCCGTGAATGCAGCATTTCCGCGACTTACTATTGGTACTAATGTCAATAACAGTCAGGCTTCCACCTTCTGGATGCGCAATGGAAATTATCTCCGGCTGAAAAATGTAGAATTGGGATATGACTTCAAAAAAGTATTTCTATCCCACAGCAGCGTGAGTCACCTGCGATTATTTGTAAATGCCTACAACCTGTTTACCTGGAAAAAGGTGGACTGGTTTGATCCTGAATCAGGCATGAGTGCATTTAGCAATCAGAGAATCATTAACGGGGGAATTTCCCTTGGCCTGTAAACCTTAAAGCTATTTTCATGATGAAAAAATGTATCCTCCTGCTTCTTGTTGTAGCGATGGCAGGGCTTGTAGCCTGTCAGAAGAATGTGGTAGAGAAAGCACCGCTGGAATATGTGAACGAAGACCTGGTGTTTGACAAACTCGATTCGCTGGGCGTTTATGCAGAACAATTTCTTTACAACACCTATAGTGATTTACCGCAAGGGTATAACCGTATTGGATCGAATATCCTGGATGCTGGTACAGATGATGCCGTTCCTTCCAATACAGACGACCAGGTACAATACTTTTCTGTGGGACAGTGGAGCCCTTATGTGTTGCCGGATGATCGATGGGATGCCCTGTACGGTGGCATCCGCAAAGCCAATATTTTTCTCTCAAAAATAGACCAGGTACCATTAAAAACAGCGGGCCTTAAGGAACAATGGAAATCTGAGGCCCGCCTGTTACGTGCTGTCTTTTATTTTGAATTAATAAAAAGATGGGGTGGTGTACCGTTAATTGGTGATAAGGTGTTTACGCTGAACGATAATATTTCGTTTGCCCGTAATAGTTATGAAGCATGTGTACAGTATATCCAACAGGAAGCAGATACTGTTCAGAAATATTTACCGGCCAGCTATGCCACTGCCTATTTTGGTCGTGCCACCCGCGGCGCTGCATTGGCACTGAAGTCCAGGCTGCTACTGTATGCAGCCAGTCCAATAAACAACCCGGCAGGCAACCGTGAAAAGTGGCTGGCAGCAGTGCAGGCTGCAAAAGATGTAATGGACCTGGGTATTTATTCGTTGACAAGCGCTATAGATGACCCATTTATGAAACGTAAAAATTCAGAGGTCATCCTGGCGTATATGTCATCGCCCAATAGTAGTGTAGAAGCACTTAACGGCCCGGTTGGATCCAAACGTGGAGATCAGGGCAAAACAAATCCAACACAGGAGCTGGTGGACGAGTTTGAAATGTCCAATGGAAAAATGATTACCGAAACGGGCGCCGGTTATGATGCACAAAAACCTTATGCTAACCGTGATCCCCGTTTTTATCTGACCATCTTTCATAACGGTATGTCATGGCTGGGCAGAACAGTAGAAACTTTTGATGGTGGCCTGGATAGGCCTGCCGGCTTCGGCAATTCCAATGGTGCTGAAACACGTACCGGTTACTATATGCGGAAGTTCCTCAGCACCGCAGGTACCGCTGCCAGTTATTCCAATGCAGAACATAGCTTTCCGGTTTTCCGCTATGCCGAAATATTACTCAACTATGCAGAGTCGCGCAATGAAGCTGATGGCCCCGTAAAGGAAGTATACGATGCATTGGAACTGATCCGGAAAAGAGCAAAACTTAATCCATATCAACTTCCCGCTGGACTTTCCAAAGAACAAATGCGTACACATATACAACATGAACGCAGGGTAGAAATGGCTTTTGAAGAACAACGTTTCTGGGATATCCGCCGCTGGAAAATAGCAGAGCAGGTATTAAACCGTCCGCTGCATGGAGTACAGGTGATAAAGTCAACAGATAATACGATGACCTACAAACGTGTAGAAGTAAGTGGGACGAAGTTTTTACCCGATCGTATGTACCTGTTCCCGATTCCTTACAAGGAAATGTTATCGAATAACAACATGCGTCAGAATCCCAATTGGTAAAACTCATTAACAGCATCTCATGAAAAAAATATTAAACTACCTGCTGTTGCTGCTCCTGTTGTGTAGCGTTATACCCGGTAAAGCACAGCAAAGGACTACTATAAAAGGTACTGTTACAGATGGAATACAGCCATTACCTGGCGTGACCATCTATGAAAAAGATCTTCCTGCAAATGGCGCTACTACAGATGAAAGCGGCAATTATATACTTACGCCGAAAGGAAAGTCAGGTATATTGATATTCTCTTTTGTTGGTTATCTGAAAAAAGAAATAGCTATCAGTAAGCTATCTTCCAATGTAATATTACAACAGGATACAAAGGGGCTTGAAGAAGTAGTAATAGTAGGCTTTGGTACCAAGAAAAAAATCACTTCCACCGGCGCAGTAAGTTCTATTTCCGGTGAACAGATCCGGCAAAGCCCCTCTGCGAGTTTGCAGAATTCACTCGCAGGACGCCTGCCAGGCTTGTTCACGCAACAACGCAGCGGACAACCTGGTAAAGATGGTGCCGCCTTTCAGATCAGGGGCATCAGTTCCTATAATAATACGGATAATAACTCAGCCAACAATCCATTGATCATTGTAGATGATATTGAGTTTACCTATGATCAGGTAAACCAGCTGGATCCCAACGAAATAGAGAGTGTGTCTATCCTGAAAGATGCATCTACTACAGCAGTATACGGTATCCGTGGTGCAAACGGTGTACTGGTAATTACTACCCGCCGTGGTAAGTCAGGTAAACCGCTGTTAACGGTGCGTAATGAAACAGGTATGCTATCGCCTACCCGCCCACCTGAAATGAATGACGGATATACTACTTTACGATTGTTACGTGAATATGAAACTACCAGTCTGCGGGATCCTGCCGTGAAGTATCCGCAGTTTTTTGCCAATAATAACCTTGATTATTACAAGGATAACAGCGATCCTTACAACCACCCGAATGTAAACTGGTGGAAGGTATTGATGAGGGATTATAGTCTGCAGAACAGAACCAATTTTGATATCAGCGGGGGATCAGATCTCATCAAATATTTTATCTCCCTGGGATATATTACGCAAGGGGGAATCTATAAAAACTTTTCTTCCGGTGAAGGATATAACAGCAACTACTTCTATAACCGTTATAACTTCCGTTCTAATATTGATATAGATCCCAGCAAAAGCCTGCATATCCGTGTAGATTTATCCGGCCGTTTTGGTACTACCAATGAGCCTAATGACAAAGCTTTTAACGGGGGTGGTAATACATTCCAATATTTGTGGAATGGAGAGTTGTCTTCTTTCGGGTATCCTATTTATAATGAAAACGGATCATTGGGCGGTACACTGTCTTCCGGTACCAAAGGTAACCCACTGGCTATTTTACAGTACTCCGGCTACCAACGTTCCTACGAAAATAATTTTAATATTGTTACGTCCGCAACACAACAGCTGGATGCGCTTACAAAAGGATTGTCTGCGAATGTGCTGTTATCGGTAGCCAGTGATTATGACTTTGCCAGATCGCTGACCCGTTCCAATAATGAAATACTCACTTACTATTACGACCAGGTGGCAGAAGCCTATAAGCCAGTGGTGAACAACCTGTATAGAATGGGCAAACTTAGCAGCAGTGGCGGGTATCGTGGTAGCGCCAGGAAAGTTAATATCCAGGCATCTCTGAACTATGCACGTAGCTTTGGGGATCATAACCTCAGCGCCCTGTTACTGGTGAACCAGATTACCAATACCAGTAATGACTGGGACAATAGTGCCAGCGTGGTAAATGCGGGTATTCCCAATAATTTCCGTGGTGTTACCGGCAGGATAGGATACAATTATAAACTGAAGTACCTGTTGGATGTAAACGCCGGCTATAATGGGTCTGATCGTTTTGCCAGCAGTAAAAAATATGGTTTATTCCCTGCTGTGGGGGTGGGCTGGAACATCAGCGAAGAGTCGTTCTTTAAAGACAATATCCGGTTCATTGATGCCTTCAAGTTGCGTGGCTCCTATGGTGTAGTGGGCAGCGATAGAATCGGGGCGTATAAGTACCTGTATGAGCAAATTTACAATGGAGGCAAGGGCTACAACTTCGGAGAAGTACCTACCGGCGTAAGTGGTATCGTAGAAGGTGATCTGGGTAATAGTGAAGTTACCTGGGAAAAAGAACGGAAAGCAGATATTGGGGTAGACATCAAAATGCTGCATGGTAAACTGGGCATTGTGGCTGATTATTTTGATAACTACCGTCATGATATCCTCTCTACCCGCGGTACAGTACCGCAGCCCTGGGGTGTGGGATTGCCACCCATGAACCTCGGACGTGTGAGTAACAAGGGGTATGAGCTGGAAGTAGAATATAAAGACCGCATTAATAAACTACAATATTTTGTCAGAGGACAGGTAAGTTTTGCCAAAAATAAAATCCTTTTCCGCGATGAGCCCAACGTTCGTTATCCATGGCTGGCCAGCACCGGTAAATCAATCGGGCAGGCGTTTGGCTACCAGTTTAACGGCTATTACACGGATATAGAAGACGTGATGAAAAGCCCGAAGCTGATCACCAGCGTACCTATGCAAAACCTCTTCCCCGGCGCCATGAAGTTTGCAGATCAGAATGGCGATGGCATTATTAACGATGACGATAAAATTGCGATGGGTGTAAATCAACCAAGATATGTGGCTGGATTGGGCTTCGGCTTTTCCTGGAAAGGATTTGACGTAAGCACCTTGTTCCAGGGTTCATTTGATTATGTGATCAATATACAACGGGGTAGTTTAGCGTATAGCCGTCCTGAAAGACAAACCACGCCTTATAACCTCGGACGCTGGGTACCATGGAACAGTACAGACAATGTATTCCCTGCGCTTGCTGATGGACAAGGCAGTCCACAGTCTTCTACCTACTGGTACAGAAAAGGAGATTATATCAGGTGGAAAAATTTTGAAATTGGCTACGCCGTTCCTGCTTCCCGGTTGAGAAATAAAGTGCTGAAAAGTATCCGGATCTATGCCAATGGTTACAACATGGCACTCGTATATACCGGGCTGCCAGTAGCCATAGATCCGGAGTCGGCGATGTCGTCTTCTGTGGGAGAGTATCCTCAGCAACGGATTTATAACCTGGGCCTGCAGGTGGGATTGTAAGCAGATTATTATCACCTCTACTAAAAATTATGACGATGATGAAAGTTTTTAAATATATGGTGACAGCGGGTTTGCTAATGGGATTGTTTGCCGCCTGCAAAAAGTCAGATAGCTTTCTTGATAAAAGACAAACAGAAAGTTTAACAGAACAAATTGTATTTGCAGATAGTGTGAAGACGCTTAACTTCCTGAATGACTTGTATGCTTATACCGGTATGGACCTGATCCATAACCGCTACACATTGATTACTTCGCCCGTTGGTAATGATTATGCCTGTATGGAAGATATGACCTCGCACTCCGTGTCTTATTACAGTGATCCGCAGGCATCGTTTATTACCGGCGCCAGTACTTCCAGGAATTATTTCAGCAATAACTATTATAAAACCTATTACACCAAAATCAGAGCCGCCAATCAGTATCTGAAAAAGGTAAGTGGCTCGCCGCTCTCCGCTGGCCTGCAACAGCGCACAAAGGCAGAAGCGCGTTATTTACGTGCCTGGTATTATGCTCAGCTGGTACGTTATTATGGCGGTGTGATGCTGGTAGGTGATACTATCTTCAGCGATCTTAATGCACCCATACAATATCAGCGAAACAGCTACAAAGATTGTATCAATTACATTGTGTCAGAATGCGATAAGGCTGCAGTAGATCTGCCATCAGTAGTGGATCAGTTGCCGGCAGACTATGGTCGTATTACCAGCGGTATGTGCCTGGCGCTGAAAGCGCGTATGCTGGTAACGGCTGCTAGTCCGTTATACAATGGGCAGCCCATTACTACAGATGCCGCATTGCAGCCTTTGATTTGTTACAGTGCTACCTATGATGTAAATCTGTGGCAGAAAGCAGCAGCTGCGTGTAAGGTACTGATGGATCAGGGCCTTTATGGTATCTATGAAAATAATAGCCCTGAATCCCGCCCGGGATATGGGTTCTGGAAACTGTTCCTGCTGCGTAAAAATAATGAGTATATCATGCCTTATATGATGGGCAACAATACAAATCTCGAAGGCGCCTGGTTCCCAAAATCAAGAGGTGGATCGGGATGGAGTAATCCAAGTCAGAACCTGGTAGATGCTTTTGGCATGAAAAACGGGAAAAGCACCAGTGATCCTGCTTCTGGTTATGATGCCCGTTTTCCTTATGATAACAGGGATCCGCGATTTTATAATACAATTATTTACAACCAGGCATTGGTGTATAGCAACAGCACCAAGAAAATGGATCCGGTAGATATTTATAAAACATGGCAAGGAACACTTACCGGCGATGGATTGCAGGCCTATTCTACCAAAACGGGCTACTATTCGCGTAAAATGAGCAATGATAGTACAGGCAGCTATAGCACACAAAGCAGGGTATACCCGGTGATCCGCTATGCAGAAATTTTGCTGGGTTATGCAGAAGCCATGAACGAAGTTAGCGGCCCGGTAACGGAAGTTTATGACATCGTGAAACGGATCCGAAAAAGAGCAGGTATTGAAGCAGGGGCAGACAACAACTATGGTCTTGCCACAGGCTTAAGCCAGTTGGAAATGCGGAGGATCATCCGCAGTGAGTATGAAGTGGAATTCGCCTACGAAGGCCACTGGTATTATGATACACGCCGTTGGAAAACAGCGGAATCTACGGAGAATATACCTATTCAGGGTGTAATGGTTACCMGGGAACAGAATAACAGTTGGAGTTATCAACGCATTACTGCGCTGAATGCAGTATTTCTATATCCAAAAATGTATTTCTGTCCGTTCCCTTATGACGAGGTGAATAAGAGTAGCCTGTTATTGCAAAATCCGGGCTGGTAGGCATTATTGTGAAAATTTATGAACATGAAGAAAATATTATTGGGCATAGCCCTGTTGCTGCCTCTGTTGAAGGTGAGCGCACAGGAGAGTAACGGGCGCGCAATACCGTTGAAGTATGGTGCACAGTACACCAGCAAGCGCACGGATGATGCCATGAACAAATGGCGCAGCAATCGTTTCGGACAATTTATTCACTGGGGCCTGTATGCTATTCCAGGTGGTGTATGGAATGGCAAAACATACAACTACGCAGCGGAGTTCCTGAAATCCAGTGCCAATGTGCCTGACGTGGTATGGGATTCACTGATGTACCAGTTTAACCCGGTGCAGTTTGATGCAAAAAAATGGGCGCGTATGGCCAAAAATATGGGGGTGAAATACATGACCATTACTACCAAGCACCATGAAGGATTTTGCATGTGGCCCAGCAAGTACACTGATTTTAATGTGGGGAACTCTCCTTATAAAAAGGACCTCCTGAAAGAACTGGTGACCGCTTATAACGCAGAAGGGATAGACGTGAATTTTTATTATTCGGTGCTGGACTGGCATCATCCCGACTGGCGTTATGATATTAAAACGCCGGAAGATAGTATTGCTTTCAGCCGTTACCTGACGTTTGCCGGCAGCCAGTTAAAGGAGCTGGCCATTAATTATCCAACCGTAAAAGCCTTCTGGTTTGATGGTACATGGGATAATTCCGTGAAAAAGAATGGCCGCTGGACATACGAAATAGAAAAGATGCTGAAGGAAGTAAGGCCAGGCGTGATCGTTAACAGCCGCCTGCGTGCAGATGATTTTGGTAAACGCCACAAAGATTCCAATGGACAACTGATGGGTGATTATGAATCCGGATATGAGCGCCGCTTACCAGATCCTGTTAATGACCTGGCTGTTACAAAATGGGACTGGGAAGCCTGTATGACGATCCCGGAAAACCAATGGGGATATCATAAAGACTGGACCATCAGTCATATTAAAACACCGGTGGAATTGCTGGAAATGCTGGCCAACGCCACTTCTATGGGAGGTAACTTCCTGTTGAACTTCGGACCTGCAGCAGATGGTACTTTCCGTCAGCAGGAACAGGACATTGCTACTACCATCGGTAAATGGATGGCACGCTATGGTAAATCTATTTACGATTGCGACTATGTAGAAATGAATAAGCAGGACTGGGGCTATTTTACAGGGAAGAAGAATACGAATCAACTGAACATGATTGTTTTTAATACACCTATTAATGGGTTGCTGAAAATTACCGCACCTAAAGGAATGGTGCTGGATAAAGCTGCTTTTATGGGTGGTGATGGTCAGACACTACAATTGGAAGAAGTGTCCAAAAACCAATATCATTTGCATATACCACTGAAATTATATGATTTGCCACCTGTGATTATACTTGATTTCCATACCGGAGATGCAGGTAAAAAATACCAGGATGCAAAAACCTGATGCGTTACGAATGCTGTTTGACTGCAGCATTTTCAGAATAGAAACCTGCCCGGAATATAAATTCCGGGCAGCTTATTTATATAGGGTTATCAGGGGGCAGCTTTATAAATGATGTCATTAATAATACCAAAACCTCCGAACACTTTGTGGTAGGTATTTCCCTCAAAATCGCCCGTGGCGCCTATGGTGAAGTAGTATACCTTGCCTTCTGCATTTTCATGTGTAGCTACTACAAGCTGACCGTTATCTTTACTTGTCTTCATGCTACGTACAACCGTTCCTGCCGGAAAGGAGTATACTATCCTTGCTGTTGCCGCAGGAATATCATACAGGTATATTTTATTGTTGCTGACATAATACAGATGCGGGAGTAGTTTCGACATCCGGAAAACGCCGGCATCTTTTATTCCCGGAGCAAAACCTATTGGAGCTGCTGTGCCTGGGGTACTGTAAGGACCACTGTTGGTGAAGGTGTACACGAACATCGAGTCATTGTTATTGTTTTTGAAGAAAGCGTAACTCTGATCAAATCCGGGTCCATTTTCCGCATACTGCAGGTGTTTATTTACTTTATTCATATTGAACGCATCTGTAGCCTCGCTATTGGGAAATGGTATCAGATCAAAAGTATAGGAGTCCTGGGCGATAAATCGTTGTGAAATGGTATCGTAGAATATCGGCCCATATGGCGAAGTCAGGTCAAACGGCGCCATATAGTAATTACCGGAAGGAGCCAGGCTGAGCTTATAAGGTGGTGGCACCATGAGCGACATGCCAAATGGGTGGCCATCGTTGAGCAGCACTTCACCGCCCATAAAAGGCAGGTATAGCTGGGGCCTGGCAGCAGGGGTTATAAAGAACCAGTCTTTAAAGCTTCCAATGACCATAAAAGTGGAATAGTCTACCTGTGTACCGCCAGCGGGTGAAAGTATATAGATGATCTGACTATTCCGTCTGTTGAATACATATAGATGGTGTGTGCCTGGTGGCAGTGGTATGTTGGGATTGACGCGTGAATAAATGTGATGAAAAGCAACATCCACTGGTGTAATGATGGAGATATCTGCCTGCGTGGTACTATCTTCCAATATCAACCATCCTTCATTCAGCGCACTCACTACTTTTATATGTTGCTCAATGGTGGTGGTAACCCCGGTGCTTTTATCTGTGATAAAGAGGTTCAGTATGTAAGGGCCGGGACCTTCAATAATCTGTGCATCCAGGTTGCGGCTGTTGCCCAGTGTACGCCTTGTAAGTGGAGCTCCTATCTTCGCGTACATTACCCATTCATAAGACAGTCCTTCCTTGTCCGGAATAGATTGTTTTACATCGGGATGGATACGCAAGGTATCCAGTTGAAATACGGAGATGGTGGTGTCTGATAAATCGGTGCTTATATTATTCAGATCATGATACTGATAATTTCCTTTGTCTTTGTAACAGCCTGTTAGCATCCCCCAGCATACGGTTAGCAGGATGGCTGGAATTATTATTGTGCGCATATACTGATTTTGAAGAGCAATAATGAATTGAATTAATCAAAAGAAACGGGGTCTCCGTTTTCATCTATCAACGGACCATGGGCCGCTTCATATATTTCCAGCTGTTGTTTACACAACGTACTGTAAACGGAATATATGCCATACGGAAGATCAGAGGGGATGACACTCAGACCGGTAGCGTTGATGATAAACTTAAATTTTACTGCACTGTAAGTGCCAAAGAAGTAGGTCAGCCAGGTATCCCAGTTATCTGGTTTGGTGAGATAGTCGTTGATCCTTATCCGGTAATGTGTGGTACCTCCTGCCACTGTTGTACTTCCTTTGGAATTTGGTACCCCTGGCAGAAAATCCGGGGAAGCCACTACTTCCAGCAGTATATTGATTGATTTGGTTTTTATGCCGGCGGTGCGATATATTACTACCGGCTGATTGGTCGAATAAGTGCCAGCCGGAATATTGCAGGGCAGCAATTTGTAGTCGATACCGGCTGTAGCAGTAGTACTATCTGCTACCACCCTGATAGCAACTGCTCTGTCTTTGGATGAGGCCATGCCAATAATGCGAACAGGGATTTTTATGGTATCCTGGATTAAACTATCCGGCCGTATTGCAAAAGAATATACGATTGAATCAGTATTGAGCGTATATGGTGCTTTGTAGATATATACCATATCTGCCGCACTAAACGAAAGTGGATTACTTTTTTTGCAGGCAGATAAACTACATACGGCCAGTAGTAATCCACCGATATATTTGAGTAGTTGTTTCATCAGTAATGATTTAATAATTAGTGATTTCCGAATTCAATTTCATTATCCGGTAATGGGAAAATATAAATGGCGTCATTAGTAATCATTGAACTACCCCCTATTTTCGCAGCATTTAACCTTTTGTAGTAGTAGAACAATTGACCTTCTGCATAAAATTCTTTTTTATATTCTTTTAGTATTTCCGCTTGCAGTATATCCGCTGAGATGTTTGCCGGAAGGGCCATCAGGCCCCGATGGGTGCGAACTTCATTCAGATAGGCAACACCTGTTTCGGGCAATGTTGCTGCTTCCGCTGCGATGTAATACATTTCAGACAACCGGATCACCGGCATATTATACATCAGGAAGTTGGCGAAGATATTATCCAATGAATATTTGGAAGTAGCTACAGCACCGCCAATAGTGGTAAACTGGTAATTGAACCGGATATCAGAGCTACCACCCTGGGCAGTTTCGTAAAGGGTGTTGAAAGTTTTGCTGGTGATAGAAAGCGCCGGAGCGCCTGCGCCATCAGAAACAAAATAAGCATCCGCATACGTTTTTATTTTATATACACTGAGGGCAAACAACTGTTCCCGGGCATAGGAGCGGTCTCTGTTCGATGTTGCCGCTGCACTGGCCTTGTCTGTAAATGGGAAGTTTTGCTCATGATTATTAATGACCTCCAGCGCTGCCGCCATGGCATTTACTTTATCATTGTTGTATAGTAATATGCGGGCTTCGAGTCCTTTTACAGCCCAGTAGTTCATATGATTCCTGGTATATGACTGAAAGGCGTCCTGGTCATAGGCTTCCCGGATAGTTTTGTCTGTAGATAGTAATGCTTCGGCCGCGCGTAAATCTCTCATACAGCTATCTATTACATTTTGTACAGAGAGCAAGGGAGATACCTGTACACTAAAGGTGGTGATGTAGGGAATAGATTTTTTTTGTGTTGATATTACGGGTGCTGCGCCGAACATGCGCAACAGGTCAAAGTGCATCAACGCCCTTAATCCCAGTGCTTCTCCTTTTACTCTTGCATAATTGTTGCCGGAGAAGACTTCTTTTTTGCTGTCTATTACTTTCAGAATATTATTGGCATTTGCAATGGCGCCATACATATTGGTCCATATAGAGGCAATGATGGCTTTAGGAGTTGCGCTGGTATAATTGTAAGATGATATGTTATAGTATGGGCTGGTAGTGGTGGCCGTATTGTAGCGCTGAGCCAGGATGTCCGTGAATCCCATGGTCAGTGTCTGACCATATATAGAAGCATCTGTCATCTTCATATACAGCCCGGTAATGGCGTCTTTAAAGCCTTGTTCATCTTTCAGCATTTCCGTTTCCCGTACCTGTGTTTTCGGGCTCACATCCAGCCATTTTTTGCAACCTCCCTGTGTAATAAGGAGGATGGTCAGGAGAGCGAATAAAATATATGTATTTTTCATCGATGATACATTTCAATTAATTAAAAAGAGGTACTGATATTCATGGTGAAGTTCCGGGCGAAAGGATAATCCAGTCCACGTTCAACCGTGATAGTTGACCAGCGGGCAATATCATTTGCGATAAGTCCGATACGTGTATTCTGCAGCTTCCATTTACGTGTATACTTCTCCGGTATAACATATGCAAAGGATATGCTTTGCAGGTTGACGAAATTATTTGTCTGTACAAAACGGGAAGTGGCGTAGGTAGGAGTAGTAATAACTCTACCGGTTTCGCTGCTCAGTCCTTTGAAGAAAGTTTTGTCGCCTGGTTGCTTCCATCTTCCAAGCAGTACGCGTTCGTCTACCTGGTATGCCAGGTCTGCGTTTTCTACACGATCAGCCAGTGTTTGGTTATATAGCTGTCCCCTGTACTGGTAGTTGAAATACACGCCCAGCGACATTCCTTTCCAGGTAGCATTGCTTCCGAAGTTTCCCTGCAGAGAAGGGATAACATCGCCTACCACCACTTTATCCTGTGGACTCCAGTCGTAGGTGAGGGTACCATTTTTTTTGACGTATAATTCGCGGCCGGTGGACGGATCTATCCCTTTGGAAGGAACTGCCCATATGGCATTGGGGCTTTGCCCTTCCTGAAATCTGAGTTGAGGCATTTTTTGTTGTCCGTTATCGTTTTTATCGTTGTTGTCGTTCAGTTTTTTTAATGAATTGGAAATATGTTTGATATAGGTATTGTTATGAATGCCATTTACAAAAAAGCTCCAGTAAATGCCTTTTGTATCCTGTTTTACAGCAAAGAAAGTAGTATTGAATTCATAGCCTTTGTTTTCCAGTTCCCCTACATTTTCTTTGTAGCTGGTTACGCCGGCAGACGGAGGCGTATTGATATCGAGTATCAGGCTTTGGGTATTTTCCTGGTAAATATCAAGGCGCACAACCAAACGGCTATGCCATAGGGCGAGGTCGGTCCCCAGGTTCTTTTTCAGGGTTTGCTGCCATTGCAGATTGGGATTGCCGTAGCCCATCAGGGTGGAGCCTACCTGGCCACGATAGCTCTGGTCAGTATAGTAGCTATAGGTAGTGATGCCCATGTAAGGTGGAAAACTGTTACTACCGGTGGTTCCAATGGTGGCGCGTATGCGGAGGATATCCAGCCATTTATTGGTGGCGGCGAGGAATTTTTCTTTATTCAGATTCCAACCCGCACCAACACTCCAGAATGGAGCAAAACGTTTATTAATACCAAACTGGGAAGAGCCATCTGCACTTATCCCCACATCTGTGGAAAAGCGCTGGTCGTAACTGTAACTGAAATTGGTAAACCCTGAAATACGCCTTGTTACATTTGCGCTCCCGTCAGGCCTGGTATTTACGGGATAAGCATTACCAAATTGCAACTGATCCATGCGGTCACTGGGGAATCCGAGCACATAGATACTGGCCGCATCACTGTTTGTTTCAGCGGTACTGATGCTGGTGGTGTTAAAAAATAAATGACGCCCGGATCTTTTTGAATAGTCGAGATTCAGGCTGGCATCGTAAGAAAAGAATTTATTATTTCCCCTGGTGTAACTTCCTTTTTTAGTAAAGTCAGATTCCGACATAAAAGAAGTGTGGGTAGCGGGCAAAAATAAATTGCTTTCATCTGTTTGTTTGGTGAGACCCAAACGGCCACTCAGGCGGAAACCTTTTCCAATGGTCCATTCGGCGGATGTTTGGTTGCTGACGCTGGTGTATTCGCTGTTATTAAGGGTGTGAAGCGTGGTGTTAAACAATGGATTGGTATATCTGACGAGTTGATAGCTCAACGGCTCCTGGTAAGATTCCAGCAGCTGACTGATTTTTCCGTTAGCGTCATAGGGTGACCAATACTGATTTAATCGGCTATAGTCACTAAAGCTGCCATAGTTAGAGTTATTGGCTTTATTGTAGTTAACAGATAATACATTTTTGAACAGGAATCCTTTGAAACGATAGCTGAGGTTCATATCCACATTATAATTATTACGGTCGCTGTTTTTCATCACCCCTGCATCGTGGTCATAACCCAGGTTTAATCCATAGCGGATATACTGGTCGCCGCCTTCGAGGTAAAGCGAATGCTTTTGTCCTACGCCTGTTCTGACAGGTTGTGCCAGCCAATAGGTATTTACACCTCTTTCCACTGCGGCCAGACGGGAGGAATATAGCTTCCTGTAAAATGCATCAGCATCTGCTCTATCTGTGTTACCACTGTACTGGCTGTATAAACCTGCCAGTCTTTCCACTTCCAGTTTGTCGCGTGCATTCAGCAGATGATACACCGTAAGATCGGGAGCCGTTACCTGCATGACACCACTGTAGCTCACCTGCAGTTTTCCCGGTAATGGTTGCTTGGTATCCACCACTATTACGCCATTGGCAGCGCGGGAGCCGTAGAGAGAAGTGGCGGCTGCATCTTTCAGAATGGTAAAACTGGCGATGCGGTTGATATCCATGTCGTATAATTTCTGCAGACTTACTTCAAATCCATCCAGGATAAATAGCGGCTGGTTGGGGTTGGTGGCGTAATTCGCCATGAAGTCGGCGCCTGAGGTAGCGCCGGTCTTTCCGGTAACCTGTTGAGGGAAATTATTAGTCCCGCGCATGTTAATGTTTGGAAGTTTATTGGGGTCACTCCCAAATTGGATGTTATCGGGAATTCGGATAGAAGGATCAAATACTTTCATTGCCTGCAGCGCATTCAGCATGCTTACACTGCGTAGTTGCTGCCCGGAAATGACGGTAGCCGCGCCGGTGAAGCTTTCTTTCGGGCGTTTGAACATACCGGTAGTGACGGAATGCCCTTCCAGCTGAAGGGCTCTTGGCTTCAGTTTGATGGTGATGTTACCATCTTTGTATATTTTAACAGTCGCCGTTTCATAGGCAATATGTTTGATCTGTAAAACCGCATTGTCGCTGTTGACAGTAATACTGAATTTTCCTTCCAGATCAGTGGTGGTACCGGCTGTTTCAGAGAGCATTATACTGGCGCCGGCTATAGGTACGCCTGTTAGTCCATCGAGTACCGTACCACGGATCGCCATAGCTGGTGCAGTATTCACGGGTACCTCTACAGGCGGGAGGCTGATCTCTTTCGCCTTTATAATGATGGTGTTGTACTTGATTTCAAAATCCAGCGGTTTGTCTTTAAAACACACTTTCAATACCTCTTGTACCGAAGCATTTTTAAGATCGAGATCTACGGCACCTGCATGGCTGACCAGGTGAGGATTATACAGTATTTCAAAGCCGGATTGACTACGAATTGCGTTGAATACCGTTTTTAGCGGTATATTTTTCCCGGAAAGGGAAACGGACTGTGAATAAGTAGTAGCACTTAACTGTAGAGCAAAAAAAAGTAGCAACAGGGATGTTAATTTCATTATTAACAGCGTTTTGGTTGATGAGAGTCGTGGCCAGGGCCTGACTTTGTTGCATAGAAATACTTTCATACTTTCGTATAGTTTAGGTTTGACTAATAATTGCATTTTTGAACGGATGCCTTTTGTTAATGTATAGGCCCAAACATCCGCCGGAAGTGCTTCGAACCACTTCCGGTTTTTGTTTGGCTTTTACTGGTTGATGGTTGATTGTTACTTACTCATGTAATTGGTAATTGACTAATTGAAAATGGTTGGTTGTTGACGATTTAAATCAGGCTGCGATGTTCACTTATGAGCAGCCATTACTGTAATTTGCTTATCCTTTAATTTAAATTTTACGTTGCCGGTTGCTTGCAATATCTCCAGAAGCTGGGATATATATTGTTGGCGGGAGATCCCACCGGTGAGGGTGATACCGGTAAGATCACCTTCATAGCGAATGTCTACATCATACCATCTGGCTACCTGTCGCATGATGGAATAGATATCTGTTTCGTCAAATAAAAATTTACCGTTTTTCCACGCTATGGTGGCGGCTATATTGGCATTGTTTATTTTAAACTGAGTGGAACCGGCATCCAGTATGGCTTCCTGGCCTGGCGCAATAGTTACCTGGTTATCGCTGTTGCTTACTTTTACGGCTCCTGTTACCAGTGTGGTGCTGATTTTTTTCTCCTCTGTATATGCCATAATATTAAAAGAGGTGCCGAGTACGGCTACTTTTATATGATTGATGGCAACGGTAAATGGCATCTCCGGCTGTGGTGCTATTTCAAAGTACGCTTCACCGGTAAGGTCTACAGTTCTTTCATGGCCAGCAAATATTGTTGGAAAGCGCAGGGAGGAGGCGGCATTCAACCATACCCGCGAACCATCCGGCAGTATTACCTGGAATTGGCCGCCACGTGGGGTGGTAATGGTATTATACTGTACCTCGCTGGTGGCGCCGGCGACGTGGTAAGACAAGAGTCCACTGTCTATTTTAATGATCTGTGAAGCGCCCTGTTGGCCTAATACACCGTTTTCTGCATTGTTCAGTACAATCTGTTGTCCGTTGCCCAGTGTTAGGATTGCTTTATTGCCCCCCGGCTGAATAGCGCTGTAAACGGGCGTTTGAGCCGGTTTGAACAGGAACCAGCATAGCAGCAGGGCAGCGAGCAGTGAGGCGGCAGCACTGTAACGGAACCACAGGCGGTGGTATAAAGGCGTGAACGGGGGCGTTTGTTCAGCTATCGTGATCTGTTCATTTATCTTTTTTAATAGTGCTGCATTATAGGGCTCCATCACGTTTTGCTGTACCAGGAGATCGCCGTATTCTATTAATATCTGTTGATACGTAGATTCATTAAGGGTTTGCAGCCATTCGCGCAGCGAGGCTCTTTCTTCCGGTGTACTGTTACCGGCGGCAATTTTCTGGAATAATTCCTGGTATTGGTTCATCACGATGTTATATACACGTTGGGAAAAAGACAAAGGGGACGGTAACCGAAAAAAAATTATCTAACCAATGAAATGCAGAGCAACAGGGCAAAAATGATATCTCCATGTTTTCTCATGTACTCTTTTATAAATTTACTGGCAAGATGTAATTGTTTTTTGACCACTGCCACGGAGAGGTCCAGTTGTGCGGCAATTTCGGCCCAGGAAAGGTCTTGCTGGGTGCTCAGTTCAAAGATGAGTCTTCTTCTTTCCGGTAAAAGGGCGATGGCTTGTTGGGCTATCTGCTGGTATTCCCGGTACTTGAGTTCGTCTTCCAGGTGGTAGTCCGGGGCATCTGGCGGGAGGGCGGCATCCTGTTGTTTTCTCTTTTTTTCACTGCGGAAAATATCAATGAGACGGTTGCGGGCCATGCGGTATAAGTAGTATTCAAAGGCCTGCAAACCGACGAAGGTTTCTCTTTTAAGCCATATTTTCACAAAGATATCTTGTGTTATTTCGTCTGCAATAATAGCCGTGTCCCCCGTAAATGGCAGCAGGTAGCGAAGTAGTTTCGGTTGATAATATTTATACAGCGCAGTATATGCATCGCGGTCGCCCGCTGCAAGGCGCTGTAATTGCAATACCTCGTCAATCATGGCGTGAATATACTTTTTTTGGCTAAAGTTTTCAACTTAGACCTGCCACGACAGTATGTTCGCAGTAAATACTATGGATATGTTAATTGATGCCCGGAAATTGCAAAATCCCCTCAAAATCCCCGCTAAATCCCCAAATTTATTCCTACTTTTACAGGCCTTGCCCGGGGAGCTGTAAAACTGACACCTTGACAGTTCACTGTTACAAGCACAATATTTGAGTAATCTGGATGCCGTCTATCCAACTGACTAAGCCCGCAGCGCAGCCTAAGTGCCACAGGCCGGGAAAGCAGGAAATATCAACTGATGATCAACTCAGCCTGGATGGGGTTAGGTTACAATAAATAGAAATCGTAATTCGTAATTAAACATTTAACATGTTAGGTTTTTTATCAAAGCTATTTGGAGGGAATAAATCAGAAAGGGATATCAAATCCATCTCTCCAGTGGTGCAGCAGATTAATGAGGAGTACGAAAAACTGCAATCCCTGCCTACTGATGAGCTGCGCCGTAAAACGCAGGACTTCCGCGCACGCATCGCTGAACATCTCGCCGTTATTGATAAAGAAATAGCGGAAAAGCAGGCTGCTGCAGAAGAAGAGGAAGATGTAACCGCAAAAGACACGATTTATCAGGAAATAGATATTCTCAAAAAAGACCGCGACAAGCAACTGGAAGTAATACTGAAAGAATTACTTCCAGCGGCTTTTGCTGTTGTAAAGGAAACTGCCCGCCGCTTTACCAATAATACCACACTGGAAGTAACTGCTACTGATCTGGATCGTCAACTGGCCCTGAAAGGGGATTATGTGAGCATCCAGGGAGATAAGGCGATTTGGCAAAACAGCTGGAATGCAGCTGGTAGCCGCGTTACCTGGAACATGGTGCACTACGATGTACAGTTGATTGGTGGTACCGTATTACATCAGGGTAAGATTGCGGAAATGGCAACGGGTGAAGGTAAAACACTCGTGTCTACCCTGCCTGCTTACCTCAACGCACTGGCTGGCCAGGGTGTTCACATTGTAACTGTGAATGATTACCTGGCTCGTCGTGACTCTGAGTGGAATGGTCCCCTCTTCGAATTCCTGGATATTACAGTAGACTGTATCGATAAACACCAGCCTAATACACCCGACCGCCGTAATGCTTACCTGGCGGATATCACCTACGGTACCAACAACGAATTCGGTTTTGACTACCTCCGTGATAACATGGTACACAACCCGGATGAAATGGTGCAGCGCAAGCATCACTATGCGATGGTGGATGAGGTGGATAGCGTACTGGTGGATGATGCCCGTACCCCGCTGATCATTTCCGGTCCTATCCCACGTGGAGAAGAACAGGAATTCCACGCATTGAAACCACGTATTGAATACCTGGTGGAAATGCAGAAAAAAGCGGTGAACCAATACCTGCAGGAAGCTAAAAAACTGATTGCCGAGGGTAAAGATGATCCTAAAACCGGTGGATTGGCCCTGATGCGCGCCTGGAGAGGCTTGCCAAAGAGCAGTGCACTGATCAAATATCTCAGCGAAGCAGGTAACAGGGTATTATTACAGAAAGCTGAAAACTACTACCTGGCAGATCAGCAACGCGAAATGCCGAAAGTAGATGAAGGCCTTTTCTTTGTAATCGAAGAAAAACAAAACAGTGTAGACCTCACCGATAAAGGTATTCACCTGATCACACAAGGTGGAGAAGATGCAAACTTCTTTATTCTGCCAGATGTGGGTTCTGAATTGGCAGAAATTGAAAAACTGTCAGTTACACCAGAAGAGAAATTGCAGCAGAAAGATGTATTACTGCAGGACTTCGCCTCTAAGTCAGATCGTATCCACTCCGTTCAGCAATTATTAAAAGCCTACACTTTATTTGATAAAGATGTAGAGTACGTAGTAATGGACGGTAAAGTGAAGATCGTAGATGAGCAAACCGGTCGTATCCTTGATGGACGCCGTTACTCTGATGGCTTGCACCAGGCGATTGAAGCCAAAGAAAATGTGAAAGTGGAAGCTGCCACCCAAACATTTGCTACCATCACGCTGCAGAACTTCTTCCGTATGTATCACAAGCTGGCCGGTATGACCGGTACTGCCTCTACGGAAGCTGGTGAACTCTGGGAAATCTACAAACTGGATGTGGTAACCATTCCTACCAACCTCCCGATCACCCGTATCGATGCGGAAGACCTGGTATATAAAACCAAAAGAGATAAATACAAAGCAGTTATCGAAGAAATCAAAACACTGCAGGCAAAAGGACGCCCGGTACTGGTAGGTACTACCTCCGTGGAAGTATCCGAATTGCTGAGCAAGATGCTGACGTTCGATAAAGTAGCACATAATGTACTGAACGCGAAACAACATGCCCGTGAAGCACAAATCGTTGCGGAAGCAGGTTTGCCGGGAGCCATTACCATTGCTACCAACATGGCAGGTCGTGGTACGGATATCAAACTCGGACCCGGTGTAAAAGAAGCAGGTGGTCTGGCGATTATTGGTACAGAAAGGCATGAAAGCCGTCGTGTAGACAGACAGTTACGTGGTCGTGCCGGTCGTCAGGGTGATCCGGGAACTTCACAGTTCTTCGTTTCCCTGGAAGATGACCTGATGCGTATGTTCGGTTCAGAACGTATTGCTGGTCTGATGGACCGCATGGGCTACAAAGAAGGAGAAGTGATTCAACATAGCATGATCACCCGCTCCATTGAAAGAGCACAGAAGAAAGTAGAAGAAAATAACTTCGGTATCCGTAAGCGTTTGCTGGAATATGATGATGTGATGAACAAGCAACGTACTGTGATCTACGCAAAACGTAATCACGCCCTGTTTGGCGAACGTCTGGCAATAGATATCGACAACGCATTCTATGATGTAGCGGAAAACATGGTAACCACCCACAAAGGAAGTGGCGACTATGAAGCGTTCAAAATGGATGCTATTATGAACTTCTCTATCGATACAGCAATTACCAGGGAAGAACTGAACAGAACAGATATCCCTAATCTGTCTTCCAAACTGTATCACGAAGGAAAAGATAACTATACACGCAAAGTAAATGAACTGATCAGCAATACACTGCCGGTGATTGAACGCATTCACCAGGAACAGGGTCACCAGATCGAAAATATCTCTATTCCGTTTACAGACGGTAAAAAAGGTATCAACGTAATGGCTAACCTGCAGAAAGTAGTGGAAACCAAGGGGCATGAAACCATGAATGCCCTGGAACGCAGCATTACACTGGCGCTGATAGATGAGTCCTGGAAAGAGCACCTGCGTGCAATGGATGACCTGAAACAATCCGTACAGAGTGCTGTATACGAACAGAAAGATCCATTACTGATCTATAAATTCGAAGCATTCAACCTGTTCAAGGAAATGGATGGTGAAACCAGCCGCGACATCGTTTCCTTCCTGTCTAAATGCGGTATCCCCGTAAATAACCAGGCAGAGGAAACTGCACCTGAAATCAGGGAAGCAGTAGAAGAAAAAACGGATATGAGCCGTATGCGTGCTTCTCATGAAGACCTGGTAGATCACAACGGCCATCAGGCCGGTGCACCTGACTTCCAGACTGCTGAAGAAGTGAAGACGGAGCCAATCCGTCACCAGGGACCACAAATTGGTCGTAACGACCTTTGCCCTTGTGGTAGCGGTAAGAAGTACAAACAATGCCATGGCAAGAACGCTTAAGCGCTTTTACCTGTAAATGATATCAGAACGGATTACGGCAACGTAATCCGTTTTGCATTAATTTCGCCTTGTAATAAGTAAATGAACGATGATGGAGATTAACCGCTATATAGACCATACTATATTAAAACCTACTACTACACTGGAAGACATCAAACAGCTGTGTATGCAATGTGTGGAGTATGATTTTGCGGCCGCCTGTGTGCCGCCGTTATATGTAAAGCTGGCCAAACAATTCCTGGGTGCTACCAACACCAAAGTAGCTACCGTCATAGGATTTCCTTTCGGTTATTCCGCTATTGAAGCGAAAGTAGCAGAAACGGTGCTGGCCATTGTAGATGGCGCAGATGAACTGGACCTGGTGATCAATATTTCAGCGATCAAAAACAATGACTGGGAATACCTGGAAAAAGAGATCGCCAATATCATGTACATCATCCGGGAAAAGAAAAAAGTAATCAAGATCATCATTGAAAGTGGCATATTATTGGAGGAAGAGATCGTCAAATGTTGCCAGCTGTATGCAAAGTACGGAGTTGATTTCATGAAAACATCTACCGGCTATGCAGAAAGAGGGGCTACAGTAGAAGCGGTAAGACTGATGAGAGCTAATTTACCTGCCAACATACAGATAAAAGCTTCGGGTGGTATTCGTACCTTTGTTTTTGCCCAGGAGCTGATAGAAGCCGGAGCTACCCGCATAGGAGCCAGCGCCAGTGTGAGCATCGTGAAGGAAAGCAAGGACGCTGCGGCGCAATAAATAATTATTCATAGTTAATTATACAGTATTCATGCAAAAGTTATTCATCCTGGTTTGCTGTCTGTTGGGAAGTAGTTGGGCCATGGCACAAGACAATGCAACAGCAACCAACGGAAATGTAAGGGTGGTAAAAGATAGTCGTGTGGATGTGCTGATTAAAAAACAGATCTACATTAACACCCTGGCCATCCGTAACCAGTCTGGTTTCCGGGTGCAGGTAATTTCCACCAACAAACGTGGCGATGCCAATGAAGCCAAAGCAAAAGTGATGCAACTCTTTGGTGACTATCGTACCTATCTCGATTACCAGGCCCCCTATTTTAAAGTGCGCGTAGGCGATTTTAAAAGCCGTGAAGAAGCCGCCGAATTACGGGACAAATTATCTGACCTGTTTTCAGGAGGCGTATTTGTAGTACCAGCCATTATTAACGTGTCACCGGATAAAGAACTATCGAATGAAGAACCGTATTAAAGAGCTGGCAAAGGCGTATGCTCCTGAGTTTACTGCTGTCAGGAGGCATTTGCATTCCCATCCGGAACTATCCTTTCAGGAATTTGAAACGACTGCTTTTATACAGCAGCAACTCTCCGCTTTTGGTGTTCCTTTCCAGGCAGGCATTGCCGGCACCGGCATCGTTGCCCTGATTGAAGGGAAAAATCCGGCCTCCAAAGTAATTGCCCTGCGTGCTGATATGGACGCCCTGCCAATTACAGAAGCCAATGATGTGCCCTATAAATCTACCAATGTAGGCGTGATGCACGCTTGCGGACATGATGTACACACCTCCTGTGTATTAGGTGCTACCAAAATATTGAATGAATTAAAAGATCAGTTTGAAGGCACTATCAAAGTACTGTTTCAGCCGGGAGAAGAAAAACATCCCGGAGGCGCCAGTATTATGATTGAGGAAGGCGCACTCGAAAACCCACGTCCGGATGCTATCCTGGGTATGCATGTGCATCCTACCCTGGAAGCCGGTAAGCTGGGGTTTCGTGAAGGAAAGTACATGGCGAGTGCCGATGAAATATATATTACCATCAAAGGTAAAGGTGGCCATGCGGCGCAGCCACATCTTACCGTAGATACTATCCTGGTGGCGTCTCAACTGGTAGTAAGTTTACAACAGATCATCTCCCGTAACAACAATCCCTTCTCTCCTTCTGTATTGTCGATTTGTGCTTTCAACGGCGGATTTACGACCAACGTTATTCCGAGTGAAGTAAAGCTGATGGGCACTTTCAGGGCTATGGATGAAACCTGGCGCTTTAAAGCACATGAGCTGATCCGTAAACAGGCGGTAGGTATTGCAGAAGCCATGGGCGCTGAAATCGATATTGAAATACTGGTAGGTTATCCTACGTTATATAATAATGAAGAAGTGACTAAGAAGGCCCGCCACTTCGCTACTGAATACCTCGGTGCGGACGATGTAGGTGATACAGAAATCAGAATGGGGGCAGAAGATTTTGCTTTCTATTCACAAGTAGTACCTGCCTGTTTTTTTAGACTTGGTACTGGTAATATTGCCCGGGGAATTACTTCCGGTGTACATACTCCTACTTTCGATGTAGATGAACATGCGATTGAAATAGGAATGGGCACTATGGCCTATTTAGCTACGCAGTTTTAATGATAAATGAAAAGTCCCGATGAAAATCGGGACTTTTTTTTATCTTTTTAATAAAGAAGACCGGTTAAAAAACAAGCCCGTTTATATATCGATAGAAATTATTGCTAAAAACGTGTAGTCGTTATTGTTAGTTAATCTGTTTAATACAACTGATGGCTTTACCGTAGATGTTTAATTCCCGTAAACTATCTACCCTGATATCTGCCACTTTGTATTCGATATCTTCAAACCGGAGTGCACCACTTTTCCCCATCGTTATTTTTACACTATCCAGCGTATTGTCGCCGGACAGAGAAAAGTCGTTCGCCAGTTCACCTGCATAAGTTAATGACTTGAAATGATTATTCGACAGGAATGCACCGGCATTAGGACCTGATTTAATTGTCAGATCCGGTATGGTGAAGTCTCTTATCGATACATTGCAGTAGCTGTTATTGATGACCCTCAATGACGGACAAGTAAGCGAAATATCATATTGCTGATCCATGCGGATAAATAAGGTATCGGCTGACTGCCGGATAGTTACATTGCTATGATGTCCCAGTGTGTAGGTATCTCCCCTGCTAATATTTACGTTATTGATGCCCTGTGTGTAGCTCACATGCCCATTTTTTGTATCCTCCTGATGGGTTTCCGTGGTCGCCAGATCCGCCTGACCGTTAGTAAGCACCAAAACACTGAACGGCTGAAGGTTTTCCGTTTTATCCTTGGGATCTGGTGCAGGTTGGTGACTGTATTGTTCTTCGTTGGTAATCGCTTTACTATAGTTCACCCTTAGCAGGGTGGCAGCAAACAACATCAAAAACACGAGTACACCAGTGAAACCGATCAATAATTTTTTACTCGTTTTCATATTAGTTGAAATTAGATTTTTTGAATTTCTCAAAATGAGGTTTCAGTTCATCGAGGCCCAGATCCAGTAGGTACAAGCTGCGGAAGAAGCTGGGCAATTCATTGCTGATGAATGTTTCTTTTTTGAATTGCCTGATTTTCTTTACGGCATCTGCACTGATGAAGTAGCCGATTCCTCTTTTATTGAAAATGATTTCCTGCTGCTGCAACAGCTCGCAGGTACGCATCACGGTATTGGGATTTACTTCCAGTAATACTGCAAGTTCCCTGACGGAAGGAATGCGTTCATCCGGTTGCCATTTATTAAGCAATATCTGTTCGCAGATGTAATCCGCGATCTGTACGTATATAGCTTGGGTTTCTTTGAATTCCATCTCACAAAAGTTTTAAATTTCTTGATCCTTCAACCGGAAATAAGCTATGGTCCAAAACACAGGTGCTAGTATAAATCTCAGGGTAAAGAGGTATACATCCAGCAGCCAGCGTGGAATGAGGTAAGTGGTGGTATGCCAGGATGTTGGCCCGCCTTCCAGTTTATTCACCATCACAAATGGCATGGCTCTTTTCCAGAATTCTCCTTCCAGCCCGAATAATAAGGTAATCACTATACAGTTGATCAAATACAGACCAAAGAGGAAAATGAATACACTGAAAACTGTTTTGAGGAAACTATATTTATGAAAATAGGTAGCGCCGAGTAAGAAAATGGATTGTAGCACAAAGTAGCCATAGTAGATATACTTTTTTTCATCCGGGTCGCTAATGAATTTATAGTTTCTTTCTATCTGTTGTCCGGTGATAGAGAGTTGTACATTTTCAATGATCCTGAAACTGAGGTAACAGCTGAGATGATAGAACAAAAAATAACCGATGGTACTGATCAAGAACAGCGTAAAGAATTTTTCGAATTGAGACGCTGGTAACATTAAGTAGTCTACCCCTTTTTCTTTGTTGGCCAGTTCATTGAATGAACGGCTGGTAAAGAGGAGTCCACCTAAGAACAGGCCAAAATAGTAGAACGGTACGAGATCAGTGACGTGTTCGAATCGGTGGTGGGAAAGTATTGCCAGGATACCTACAGTAGTAGATAATACAAATAAGGCCACTGCTCCCATTAGATAAAAACGAAGGTGATCCGTAGAGTGTTTCTGCAGGTAGAACTGCATGCGCCGGAGGTTGAAAACGTTATTTGCTTGCATGGGTAGTAATTAGTTGAATATTTCCTGGATAGGTTTGTGATTAGTGAGTATTGCGTTGAACAACAGCTCCATATCTATTTTACTGTGTTCGTTGCCTGCATTTTTGGTAATGATGGTATGGCCACGGAGATTACTGTCGGCGAACAATACACCGGTGGTTTCTTCCATACGGCTCACTGTTTTGAAACTCAGTTTATCCGTTACCGTTTGCACATCTTCCCGGAAAATGATTTTATGACCATCTATAATAACGATGCTGTCTATCAGGTTGTCGAGGTCGCGTACCTGGTGCGTGGAGATGACAATACATTTATCTTCACTCACGGCTGCTGCAATTACTTTACGGAACTGGCTTTTAGACGGGATATCCAGCCCATTGGTAGGTTCGTCCATGATCAGCACTTTAGTGTTGGTGGCGAGGGCAAAACTGATCAGCACTTTTTTCTTTTGTCCGTAAGACATCTCCGTCAGTTTCTGATCGCGGGGAATTTCAAACTCTTTCAGGTACCTGAAAAACGCTGCTTCATCGAAGTTGGGGTAGAAAGGTGCGTAGGTATTCACATACTTTTTAACGCTCACTTTAGGCAGATAGAATTCTTCCGGCACCAGGAATATTTCCCGCAGGAAGGCGGGTTGTCTTTTGGCGGAAGCGAAGCCCATTACTTCACAGGTGCCGCTGTCGGGGAATAACAGCCCGGCCATTTGTTTCAGGAGGGTAGACTTACCCGCACCGTTTTTTCCCAGCAAACCATAGATGTGGCCTGCTTCCAGGCGTAGTTGCAGATTCTCGAACAGGGGCTTGTTTTTCCGATAGCTGAATGTCAGGGATTGGATGTTAATCATATTATGTGATTTAGTGTACTACTTAACTAGTACACTATAAAGATAATTGGATTTTTAATATTTCAAAAGAATTTTTTGGGAGAGATAAAAAAGCAGGGAACAAAAAAGAGGAAGTCTTATACAGACTTCCTCTTTTATAACTTATATAGCAGGTAGTTATACTTACAGTTCAGGGTACAGGGTAAACTGTTTCATGAACGTATTTACTTCGCCTCTTACGCTGGTGATGAGTGCTTCGTTATCAGCATCCATCAGCAGTTGATCGATCCAGTCAACGATCTGGCCCATATGGCCTTCGTTCATACCACGGGTAGTGATAGCTGGAACACCTACGCGGATACCAGAGGTAACAAAGGCAGATTTATCGTCAAATGGTACCATGTTTTTATTAACAGTGATATCCGCTTTTACGAGTGTTTGTTCTGCTTTTTTACCGGAGATATTTTTATTGCGGAGGTCAATCAGCATCAGGTGATTATCAGTACCGCCGGAAATGATTTCATAGCCTTTGCCAACGAAGCTTTTCGCCATTGACTGGGCATTTTTAAGAATCTGGTTAGCATATACAGTATAATCGTCAGACAGGATTTCGAAGAAGGAAACTGCTTTAGCGGCAATAACGTGTTCGAGTGGACCGCCCTGGATACCTGGGAATACAGATGTATCAATGAGGGAACTCATCATGCGGGTTTCGCCTTTTGGTGTTTTCAGACCAAATGGATTTTCGAAATCAGCGCCCATCATGATCATACCGCCACGAGGACCACGCAGTGTTTTGTGGGTGGTAGTTGTAACGAAATGGCAATGTGCAAACGGAGAGTTCAGTAAGCCTTTGGCGATCAGACCTGCGGGGTGTGCAATATCTGCCATTACAAAGGCGCCTACCTGGTCAGCTATTTCGCGGATACGTTTGTAATCCCAGTCACGGCTGTAAGCAGATGCACCGCAAACAATCAGTTTTGGTTTTTCGCGGTTCGCGATTTCTTCCATTTTATCGTATTCTACCAGGCCGGTTTCTTTGTTAACACCGTAGAAATGAGGCTGGTAAAGCTTGCCGGAGTAGTTTACAGCAGAACCATGGGTCAGGTGACCACCCATGCTCAGATCCAGTCCCAGGATTTTATCACCGGGTTGGAGTATTGCCAGCATTACAGCAGCATTGGCCTGTGCACCAGAGTGAGGTTGTACGTTCACATAGGCGGCACCAAATATTTGTTTAGCTCTGTCTATGGCCAGTTGTTCGCTTTGGTCTACAATTTCGCAGCCTGCATAATATCTTTTGCCAGGATAACCTTCGGCATATTTATTCGTCATCACTTGTCCCATCGCCTGCATTACCTGGTAACTGGTAAAATTTTCAGATGCGATCAACTCAATGCCATGGCGCTGACGCTCCAATTCCTGGCCGATTAAATCAAATATTTGCTGGTCTCTTTGCATGTTGCCTTAAATTTGGTGCAAAAATAAATTAAAGCGGGATCAATTGCAAGCGGAAAGCATAAAGGAGAAGGCAAAAAGCTATTGAAGCGGAGATAAAAGGATATGATAATCCTGTAGATCCGCTGCTATCTCCGCTTCAATAGCTTTATACTTTATGCTTTCCGCTTTCGGCTTTTTTGTCCTATTTTCGCGGCATTCGAGCAGCAATAGCTATCATCCTAACTACAACAAGTAATGAAGGCAATAATACCAGTGGCAGGGGCAGGCACCAAGCTTCGTCCACACACATATACACAGCCTAAAGCATTAATACCTTTAGCCGGCAGAACCATTCTCAGTATTATTATTGATCAGCTGGTGGATGCAGGTATCAACGAATTTGTATTTGTGGTAGGTTACCTGGGCGAAAAAATCCAGCACTATGTGGAGAAGAAGTATCCACAACTTACCTGTCACTTTGTACAACAAAACAGCCGCGAAGGTACCGGCCATGCCTTATCCCTCACCCGCGACATCGTAGGCACCGATGAAATACTGATCGTACTGGGAGATACCATTTGTGAATGTGATTTCAAAGAAGTTATCGACTCTCCTTTTTCTATGCTGGGCCTGAAGAAAGTAGATGACCCTCGTAATTTTGGTGTAGCAGAACTGGATGAAACAGGCAAAATTACCCGCGTGGTGGAAAAACCTCAGATCCCTAAGTCTAACCTCGCACTGGTAGGACTCTACAAGATCAAAGAAACGCAACAACTCTATGATTGCCTCCAAAGCAACATCGACAATAAAATAAAATCACATGATGAGTTCCAGCTCACAGATGCGCTGGAATGCATGATTGAACATGGCGTACAGTTCAATGGCTTTAAAGTATCCAACTGGTTTGATTGTGGTCGTAAAGATACCCTGCTGGAAACAAATGCCATTCTGCTGAAGAAATATAAACTCGCCAATAACCCGGTATTACCGTATGAAAATACGATCATCATTCCACCGGTAAGCATAGGGGAAGGATGTAATATTAAGAACGCTATTATTGGCCCTAATGTAGCCATAGGAGATAATACCGTGATCAATTACTCTATTGTAAAAGATTCCATCATCGGCTCTTTCAGTAACCTGTATGAAGTGGTGCTGAAATCTTCGCTCATCGGCAGCGATGCCAATATCCGCGGATTGAGTCAGAGCCTGAACATTGGTGACAATACGGAAATAGATCTGGGGTAAAGAGAAGGCATAAAGCAAAAAGCTATTGTCGCGGATATTTAATCGCCACAATAGCTTTTTGCTTTATGCCTTCTGCTTTCTGCTTTTAAGTATATTCGCTTCCATGAACAACCGTATCACTTCCTTATTCAATATTCAATATCCTGTTATCCAGGCTGGTATGATCTGGGCAAGTGGCTGGCGTTTAGCCAGCGCTGTTAGTAATGCCGGTGGCCTCGGGCTGATAGGCGCCGGCAGTATGTATCCGGATGTATTGCGGTTGCATATACAGCGATGCAAACAGGCTACTAACAAGCCTTTCGGCGTAAATATACCTTTGCTATATCCTGATATAGATCAGCTGATAAATATTATCCTGGAAGAAGGGGTACAAATTGTATTCACTTCTGCCGGAAACCCAAAAACATGGACACCGGTATTGAAAGCTGCTGGTGTAAAAGTAGTACACGTGGTATCCAGTGCAGCCTTCGCCCTGAAAAGCGAGGCTGCCGGTGTAGATGCAGTAGTAGCAGAAGGCTTTGAAGCCGGTGGCCATAACGGTCGTGAAGAAACAACTACCATGGTATTGATTCCGGCAGTATGCGAACAGGTACAAATACCCGTGATAGCAGCGGGAGGCATTGGTTCAGGAAAAGCCATGGCGGCAGCTTTTGCACTTGGGGCCTCCGGTGTACAGGTAGGCAGCCGTTTTGTAGCGACCCCCGAAGCATCTTCCCATATAAATTTTAAACAAGCGGTGGTCAACGCAAAAGAAGGGGATACCATGCTCAGTTTAAAGAAACTCACCCCGGTACGTTTGATCAAAAACAATTTCTATCAGGCAATCAAAGAAGCCGAAGATAACGGGGCAGATGTAAATGCGCTGAAAGTACTGCTGGGGCGGGCACGGGCCAAAACCGGTATGTTTGAAGGTAACCTCGAAGAAGGGGAACTGGAAATAGGTCAGGTGAGTGCACTGATACATGATATAAAACCCGCCGCCCTTGTGCTGGAAGAAATATGGACAGAGTTCCAGGCAACGATTAAGCTTTTAGCCATTAGCTGTTAGCTGTTAGCAAAATGCAGCGGAGATTTTTGAGGAAGGAATACCAGCTGCTCCCCATAGATCTCCGCTGCATTTTGCTAACAGCTAATGGCTAAAAGCTTTACGGTTTCCTCACCACCCACTTCATCGCTTCTTTTAACGTAATTTTCTTGCCATACATCAATATACCGGTGCGGTATATTCTGCCGGCTGCCCAGGTAGTGAGTATAAAGCCTCCTATGAGGCAAATAAACGACAGTGCCAGTTGCCAGTAGGGTACGGTGCCCGGCACGCCGTAAGGCAGCCTGGCCATCATCACCATGGGCGATGTGAAGGGGATAATACTGCCCCATACCGCCAGCGGGCTGCCGGGGTCCTGTACGGCCTTCATCATGATCATGATACCAATGATGATAGGTACCGTTACCGGAATAGTGAGTTGTTGTATATCGGTGGCGTCTTCATTAGCGAGACTGCCAATAGCGGCGTACAAAGAGGAATAAAACAGGTAGCCCCCCAGGAAATACAAAACAAAACATGGAACGATCAGGCTCCACTGGATGCTGCCAACCAGCTCTCTCATTTTGTGAATCATTTCTATCTGATCGGCCTGACTGGCCTGGGCCATAGCGCCGCCCTGCGCTGCTGCCTGCATACTTTCCGGTGAGAAGAACAAAGGAATCAGGGAATAAATGGCCGTAACAAGAACGCCCCATATAAAGAACTGTAACAGTCCTACTGCAGCAATGCCGATGATTTTGCCCATCATGAGCTGAAAGGGTTTCACACTGGAAATCATGACTTCCGCAATACGGCTTACTTTTTCTTCCATCACCCCCCGCATAACGGATGTGCCAAACAACAACAGGACAATGTAGATAATAAATCCGCTGGCATAGCCTACACCATAGGCTACCCAGGAATTACCTTTTTTCTCTTCCTTACCGTTTTTAAAGGTGACTTCCACATTAGACCGGATCCCATCCATTTTGGATTGATCAATCCCCTGCAGTTCCAGGCGTTTCTTTTCAATGATATCGTTGATATCCTTGTTGATATTGCTTTCAATGGTAATGCTGGCCTGACCGCTGCTATAAAATTCGAAGCCGGAAGGACGGCTGATGTCAAACTGTGGAATGTACAGCAGGCCTTCATAGCCTTGTGCTTCATAGTGCAGTTTGAGGCTGTCGATGTTTTGTTGCTGGAGATATTTGAAATACACCCCTTTTGTATCGGGGAATTTGTTTTCGAATAATCCGCTTTTATCCACTACAGCGATGCGTTTATGTTCGCTGGAAGAGGTAGCCAGGAGGATGGGCACAATGATCATGGCCGCAAAGGCCACTGGCACGAGCAAAGTGGTGACGAGGAAAGATCTTTTACGGACGCGGGTAAAAAATTCTCGTTTTATGATGAGCCATATTTTTTCCATAAAGTAAGCAGAATAATCAGATCAGTGGAAGAGCTGCCACGTTGGCGGTGGCATTTTCAGTTTGCTGTACCTGGGTGATAAATACCTCGTTGATGGAGGGAAGGATTTCTTCGAAATAAGTGACAGGGATATCCTGGCGGATAAAATGCAGCAGGATATCGTTGGTGGTGCTGTCTTCATTCATTTTCACCGTAAACGCCTTATCATGTGTTTGCACAATATTAAAGTGCCAGGTGGCCATTTGAGCCGGATTAGGCATAGTACCCAAACCTACTTTGAAGAGACCTTGTTTAAAGTCCTGCTGTATTTGTTGTACGCTGCCATCCAGGATCTTACGGCCTTTGTTGAGCAGCATGATATGATCGCAGATTTCTTCCACCTGTTCCATACGGTGTGTAGAAAAGATGATGGTAGTGCCTTGCTGGCTGAGATTAAATATTTCCTGTTTGATCAGGTTGGAATTAATAGGATCCAGGCCGGAAAAGGGTTCATCCAGTATCAGTAGTTTGGGTTGGTGCAGGATGGTAGAAATGAACTGTACTTTCTGTTGCATGCCTTTACTGAGTTCATCTACTTTTTTATTGTACCAGGAATTGATATCGAACTTATCGAACCAGTATTTGATTTTCTCTACTGCTTCTTTTTTACTGAGTCCTTTCAGCCGGGCCAGGTAGAGGGTTTGTTCGCCTACCATCATTTTTTTATACAGGCCTCTTTCTTCCGGCATATAGCCGATGTATTGTACATCGTTTTCCGGATCGAATTTTTTGCCGTTAAAAAGTATCTGGCCTTCATCGGGGTAGAAGATGCCGGTAATCATGCGTAGTAGGGTTGTTTTACCGGCACCGTTGGGTCCCAGTAATCCGAAGATGCTGCCCTGTTGTATATCAAAGCTAACATCATCCACCGCTTTATGGGTTTGATAATGCTTTTTCAGGTGTTTAACTTCGAGTAGGTTCATGGTGAAAAATTAATGATTAATCCGCAATAATTAATCATAATATGCTACCCGGATATTTATCGTAGTTTATCGGCAATAATGGCGGCCACGCGTTCTCCGTCCATAGCGGCAGATACGATACCTCCGGCATATCCGGCGCCTTCTGCGCAGGGATATAGGCCAGCTACCTGTGGATGTTCGAGTGTGTCATTGTTGCGGGGAATACGTACCGGGGAAGAGGTACGTGATTCTGTTGCCACGAGTACCGCATTCTCTGTATAGTATCCTTTCATTTTACGGCCAAATGCTTTAAAGGCGCCTGCGAGGCGTTGGTGTACTACTTTGGGCAATACAGTACGGAGGTCGGTGCTTTGCAGGCCGGGTACATAGGAGCATGCGGGCAGGGAGGCCGATACTTTTCTGGCAACGAAGTCGGTCATTCTTTGTGCAGGCGCTACGAAGTTACCGCCGCCAGCGATGTAGGCCTGTCTTTCAACTGCCTGTTGAAAATACATGGCAGCGAGTGGGCCGTGGTGTGCAAATGGAGCAAAGTCAGATTCATCTACTGTTACCACCATACCGGAGTTGGCGAAGGGGTTATTACGTTTGGATGGGGACCATCCGTTTACAACCAGTTCACCGGGATCTGTAGCTGCGGGGGCAATAATGCCACCGGGGCACATACAGAAAGAAAATACGCCGCGGCCATCTACCTGTTCCACCAGGCTATAGCTGGCGGGGGGCAGGAATTCACCACGTACATCGCAGTGATACTGGGCGCTGTCGATCAGTTCCTGCGGGTGCTCTATTCTGACACCGAGGGCGAAGGGTTTAGCTTCCAGTAAAATATTTTGTTGGTGCAGCATGATAAATATATCACGTGCGGAGTGGCCGGTGGCCAGGATTAATTGTTTGCCTTCAAAGATTTGTCCGGATGCGGTTTGTACGCCGGTAACGGCGCCATCTTTCATTTGTATGGCGGTTACTTTTTGTTCGAAGTGCACTTCTCCTCCGCTGTCGATAATTTGCTCCCGCATGGCTGTGATGATATGTGGGAGTTTGTTGGTACCAATATGTGGATGCGCATCGATCATTATTTTATCTTCTGCGCCGAAGTGAACAAATATGTTGAGTATGCGGTTAATGTCACCACGCTTATTGGAGCGGGTGTATAGTTTACCATCGGAGTAGGTGCCGGCTCCACCTTCGCCGAAGCAGTAGTTGGAGTCGGGGTTTACGATACCGGTTTTATTAAGTGCTGCGAGGTCTCTTCTTCTTGCTCGTACATCTTTACCACGTTCAATGATAACAGGCTTCAGGCCTGCTTCTATGAGCCGGAGTGCAGCAAAGAGACCTGCGGGGCCTGCGCCTGCAATCAATACCCGTGGGGCATTGGCTGGCAGGGAAGGATATACCGGATGGGTATGTTGCCTTTCGATGAATGGTTCATTTACAAACACCTGTAGGGTAAGGATAAAGAATACTTGTCTGGAACGTGCGTCTATAGAGCGTTTCAGCAGATTGAATCCTGTAATGTCTTTGGGTTTTACACTCAGAGCAGCAGCGGCGTGCTGTGTGATATGTGTAGAAGAGGCGGCATCTGCCGGCAGTAATTTGAGAGATATTTGTTGTATCATATTAGCGGTTAGGTGGTTATCCTAAAACTGCTGCAAAGATAGCTAATAAGGGTAAAAGCGAAAAGCATAAAGCAAAAAGCTATTGAAGCGAAGACAGTAGCGGTTTTATACGCTTCCATCTTCGCTTCAATAGCTTTTTGCTTTATGCTTTTCGCTTATGCTTAAAAAGGCAGATCATCACCACCATCACCTCCGCCGGCAGGCATCTGAGGTGTATTGTAGTTAGGCTGAGGATCTGTACCCGGAGCAGGTGCTGCCATTACAGATTCCATACGCCATGCATCCAGGTTGGTGATGTAATTTACTTTACCATCTTTTTCCCATCTGGTGCCTTTGATATTGAAATAAACTTTAACGTTTTCACCTTCATTGAACCGGTCAACAATACCAGTGCGGTCTTGCACCGACTGAAACTTAATGTAGTTGTTGATAACACGGCCATTGATGTCATCGGACTTCTCTATAACGAACTCTCTTGTCTTAAAAGTTTCGCTACGTTGTACCGTGTTGTACTTCACAATCAGCTTTCCGGTAATTTCAAAACTCATAGAAAAATTATTTTAAATTCAGAAGGGTCAAAGATAAGGTATTCGCCTTAGTGCGTGCAAATATTTTTTATTAATCCGGTGCGCGCGGATATAAATAAATTGTTTCATAATAACTATCCCCGAATACATTTTTTTAAATGGAGATACTAACATAGTTTTGCACCCTCTCCGGAAAAAGTGTGAATATCTCGGCTTTTATCAGTGAACGATTTTTTTTGAGAGAAAGGATACAATATTATTTTATCAATTATATATCCATATTTATGATAAAAAGGAGAATGAAGAAGATAAAGGTGCTGTTAATCAATGGGGTTTATAGTATTGAAAACCTTGTCACGTCAGGGCTGTAAAGCCACGGCAGTAGTGGAAAGAGGAGTTTTGGTACTCTGTAATCAGGAGAATATAAACAAGGGTAGATAAATTTTTTTTTTCAACATTTTCTACAGATATTCGTCATCCTGTCTGAAAATTTTTCAACATCCTGCGTTGGGGAATTTCGAATTCGAGAACTAAGCATCCTTAATTAAGAAACAACTAATTTTTTTTATCTCAATGAATAAAACTTGCGAACAAGTTTGGGAAAAGTGTCTTAATATAATTAGGGATATAGTAGAATGGCAGCCGTTTAAGACATGGTTTGAACCTATTAAACCCATTAAACTTGAAAACAATGTTTTAACCATCCAGGTCCCCAGCCAATTCTTTTATGAATACCTTGAGGAGCATTACGTGGGATTGTTAGGAAAAACCATCAAGAGAGAATTAGGCAAAGAAGCCAGGTTGGAGTATCGCATTGTAGTCGAGAACGGTACACCACATCAGCATCCCAGGACAGTAAACATGCCTACGCAGTTTACAAAACCTCAAAAAGACAATGAAGTAGATTTTCCTTTAACGATCCACAACCCGGTTAAGAATCCCTTTGTTATTCCGGGTATTAAAAGGGTACAAATTGACTCGCAGCTAAATCCCAACTATACGTTTGATGCGTATGTAGAAGGAGACAGTAATCGTGTGGCAAGACGTGCAGGTAAAACGGTGGCTGAGAAGCCCGGTGGCACCTCTTTTAATCCGTTGGTAATATATGGCGGTGTAGGATTGGGAAAAACCCATCTTGCACAGGCAGTAGGCAATGATGTGAAACGTATACATCCTAATAAAGCGGTGTTGTATGTAAGTGCGGAGAAATTCATTAATCAGTTTATAGATCATTCCAAGAATAACATCATCAACGATTTTATTCACTTCTATCAGTTGATAGATGTGTTGATTGTAGATGATATCCAGTTCTTTGCCCGTGCAGAGAAAACGCAGGATGCTTTCTTTGCTATCTTCAACCATTTACACCAGTCTGGCAAGCAACTGATCTTAACGTCTGACAAGGCGCCCAAAGATCTGGATGGTGTACAGGAAAGGTTGCTGAGCCGCTTTCGCTGGGGCCTGAGTGCAGACATACAGATTCCTGATTTTGAAACCAGGATGGAAATCCTGGAAATGAAAATGCGGAATGATGGACTGGAGATGCCGAAGGAAGTAGTGAAGTACGTAGCATACAATATTCAGACAAATGTACGCGAACTGGAAGGCGCCCTCATTTCATTGCTGGCACAGTCATCACTGAACCGCAAAGAAATAGACCTGGAGTTAGCGAAGCGGGTGCTGAAATCTTTTGTAAAAACTTCTTCCAAAGAAATTACCATCGAAAGCATACAAAAAATGGTGTGCGAATATTTTGATGTGCCTTATGATAAGCTGTTGCAAAAAACACGTAAACGTGAAATTGTGCAGGCCAGGCAGATTACCATGTATCTCGCTAAATCATTTACCAAAAATTCCTTGAAAACAATCGGTGAACATTTTGGTGGCCGTGATCACACTACCGTGATTCATAGCTGTCAGACAGTGAAAGACCTGATGGATACAGATAATAACTTCCGTGACAGTGTAATTGAATTGCAACAGAAAGTACAACTGGCCGCCATGTAAGGCCCATCCCCATAAACCTATTTTACGGATGCCATTCTTTTCAGAATGGCATCCGTATTTTTATCCTGCACTGTATTTATTATATAATGTTTATTTTATATTCGATTGGCATGACTCCTTTCAGTCATCACGCGCGGAGACTATATGTCTGATGCAGCCGGTTGACCATTTTTTTAACGATCATTTATCTGTTTTATATGCCGGCATTCGAAAAGGAGAAATTGCTGCATTGCGCTGAAAAGCCTATGGATAAAGGGATTTACAAGCACCATGTTTGTCGGTAAAGTATTCCTGTACCCGGTTTTTTGAAAAAAAATCAGAAAAAAATGAAAATGCTTTTGGAGAATATAAAACTTTTCCTATTTTTGCAACCCCTTCAGGGAAATACGGAGAGATGCCTGAGTGGCCGAAAGGAACGGTTTGCTAAACCGTCATACGGGTTAAACTGTATCGAGGGTTCGAATCCCTCTCTCTCCGCAGAGATTAAAAGCCTTCAAGTCGTAAGATTTGAAGGCTTTTTTCATTTGAGCATTTCTTCTGCTGCATACCCTCTCCCTTATGATGGCACCTCTATTTATAAGTATAGATGCCTGGTTAAAAATCAGGTGCTCCAGTTTATAATCTTCAAACTTCATCAATTTTATTGCTGCGGTGTACGTGTCTTCCTTCTTTTATGACTCCAGACTTAAAAGGAAATTTTTTAAAGCAATGGGCCACCGGAATTAAGAATCAGGATTTCTTACAAAACAGCCAGCCCTTTTCATCAGCAATTTTCGTCTTTACCCTTTGGAGATAAGAAGCATAGTCTTGAAGGGACCTGATGTTGATTTAATCATCCGGTGAGAGTTTTCTTCATCTTACAAAATGGGGTGATGGTGTAAAACATTTTTGCTCGCAGACATCCATCACTTTTTCAAAAATTATGAGAAGAGCTTTCAGGATGCTCTTAAAGGAGAAAGTGTGGATGCGGAAAAAGTAGCAGCTCAATTCGCAGAATATTTTTTAGAAGCCAGCCCAAAGAGTTTGATGAGCGCCCATATGATAAAAAGTTTATAGCATCCATTCCCGAAGGATATGAACACTATAAACAAATCGGCACGCAATCCATGAAGATCGGAGAACAAACCATTGCTTTGCCGGATACCTTTCATGCCATGGTAAAGATTCACTGGCTTTCTACCTATCTCCGGAAGATGGTGAAAAAGTGGCGAATGATTTTGATGTGATTTATTTCCTGCAGAAAATAGGAGATGAACCGAAGCTCTTTGCTTTTATTGCCGGAGATGAAGAAGGCTTGTTAAAGGAGAATGGTTTACTGCCGGAATAAAAGTTGACAAGCCTTTCTGCAAGGCTTGTTGTTTAGTGTCCCGTGTTCGCTACCATACTCCCAGTAGTAAATAATGCAGTAACCCATACCCCATACTTAATCCAATCAGGTATAAAATATTCAATTTGAATTGGTGCATCAATACCAGCGAAACCAGTATCCAGGCCAATGCCAGGTGGTCCAGTTTGTTGATCATGATGCCATCCGGGAATAATACATCTTTACCCAGATAAAGGGTAAGGTTCAGTATAACACCCACTACTGCAGCGGTGATTAGTCCCAGTGTATTTTCAATCATGGCGTTGCCATGCGTTTTTTCAATTAAAGGCGCCCCTATGAAAATAAGCAGGAAACAGGGCAAAAACGTGAAGTAAGTTGTGGCGAGTAATCCCACTGTTCCCATCCATAAAGACCCGCCAAAATGGTTGTATCCTGCCATAAAACCCACAAAAGACAATACGATGATCAATGGACCGGGTGTCGTTTCTGCCAGGGCAAATCCGTCCATCATTTGCAGTTTACTCAGCCAGTTCAGTTTCGTAACGCTGAATTGTGCTACATAAGGTAACACTGTATAGGAGCCACCAATGGTCACGAAGGCTGTTTGTGTAAAGAAGATACTCAGGTGTTGCCAGAAACTAAAATCGCTGAGGAACAAAAAAAACAGGAGAAAAGGAAGCAGCCAGAGAAGGAGGCCCGCCCCCAGTAGTTGTAATACCGGTTTTAATTTTAATCCACTGTCAGCAGTCAGCGTATTTTTATTCAACACATATCCGCTTTCATCTGCTGTTGCTTCGGCTTGCGTTGGCTTTGTCTGTAATGCAGCAGGACGTATCAGTCTGCAGCAAATAGCGAAAATGATGGTGCCTCCAATGATGGTAATGAGTGAAGTGTTGAAAAAGAAGATGCATACAAAAGCTACTACAGCTACAAAATAATGCAGCGGACCATGCAAGGCTTTCCGTGCTATCTTAAACATCGCCAGAACGATGATCGCGATCACTGCCGGCTTTAAGCCGGCAAACAGGGAGGTAACCCAGGGGATGCTGCCAAATAATACATAAGTGATGCTGAGTGCCAGCAGTATAAACATAGAAGGTAATACAAACAATATTCCGGCTGCCAGTCCTCCCCGCTTTCCATGTAACAGCCATCCAATGTAAATGGACAATTGTTGGGCTTCTGGTCCTGGCAGTATCATGCAATGATTGAGGGCGTGCAGGAATTTACTGTTGCTGATCCATTTTTTCTTGTCCACCAGGTAGTCGTGCATAATGGCTATATGTCCTGCGGTACCGCCGAAGCTGATCCATCCTAATTTGAACCAGAATATCAACGCTTCTTTAAACTCCGGATGAGGTGTTATTTTTTGTTTTTCCATATAAATTTAAATACCTCCCTTCCTGCGCAGTAAAAAAAGTACGGGCATAGTATCGCCATATTGAACACTACGTGTGGCCAGTTACCGTCATCTAAGAGATGTATAAAGCGGAAGGAATTATCCGGCAATAAGCGCCGGTTTTAAGATTGTTTTGCTATTAAAAAATGCGCTGTCTTTCAGCGGTGATGATATGATGCAAAGATATGTTTAAAATGGCTTCTGTGCAATGTTTTGGGGTGTTTATTTGCGGCGGAATAAGGCGCTTTTCAGCCTGTGAAATGAGTTCGGTGATCGCAGGGTAATCCTGGTTGGCGTGCGGCGAAATTTGAGGCTCTTTTGCTTTTTTTGAATTGAAAGAGAAGGCGTGTTTAAATATCACTTCCTGTATCAGGCGTGATGCTAAAATTGAAAGGAACGTTGAGTAACAGGGATCGGGGAAATATTGTTCCGGAGTATCATGCGGAGAGTTGCTATTAGAGAGGAATTATTGCCTTTTAAGGAGATTTTAAGCTCCGAAAAGCGACGTTATTGTTCGCTGGCAAGGAAATTGGTTTACTGCCGGTACTAAAACAATAAACACACATGAAAAAGTTAATTGCTGCAATCGCTATCCTGCTGGCGGTATCTCCGGCCTTCGCACAAACAGCTGCGCCTAAACAAGCCCCTGCTCCGAAACAGGCACCTGCTCCGGCCGCCGCACCTGCTCCTAAAGCATTGCCTGCTCCTGAAAAGCGCGCAGTTGCTTATACCGATGAGTTAAAGACTAAATTACATCTCACCGATGATCAATACCAGAAAGTGCTGGCGGTAAATACAGAATGTATACGCCGGAAGGATGCGCTGAAAGCAAGCGGCCAGAAAGGCGGACCAGGTTCCAAAGAAATATCTGCCTATCGCAAACAGCAGTATCAGACAATCCTGACACCAGATCAGCTTACGCAGCTGAAAGCTATTAATGCACAGAACAACGGAAAGAAGAGCGCCGAATAATAGATTGGCATCATCGTTTTAAAGGGAGTAGTATATGCTACTCCCTTTTCTGTGCGCCCTAAAATCGAACGATTTATGTATTGCTACCGAACATGTTATTTATTTTTACATGTGTAAGGGCGTTGTTTTTAATATTTCTATAACTGGCATTTTATTGGCGCCCCGCAAAAAAGAATAATTCATTATCGTATGTTCAGGAGCTATCTGAAATCAGCCTTCCGGAATCTTTTCCGGCACAAATTATTTTCCGGGCTTAACATTTTTGGGTTAGCCACAGGGATGACCTGTAGCATACTAATTTTTTTGTGGGTGCAGGATGAATTAAGCTATGATCAGTTTAATGCGAATGCTGGCAGTATTTACCGGTTAACCGGCCAGGTGTCGGGTATTAATGCAGCGGTGGTGCCTGTGCCAATTGGTACCGCCATTAACGAGGGTATTCCCGCTATTAAGCGCGCTTTCCGTATTTCTGCGTTGCAAAGTATGGTAACAATAGGCACCCGGAAATTTGAAGAGAAGAACATCTATTATGCCGATACCAACTTCCTCCGCATTTTTAGCTTCCCGGTATTGCAGGGCGATGCCAGGAGTTTATTGGTGCGACCTGATGGGGTAGTACTAACGGAGAGTGGCGCCAGGAAATATTTTGGCAGTGCTGACCACGCGATGGGACAAACCCTGCACATCGATAACGATTATAATGGGAACGATTTACAGGTGACAGGTATATTAAAAGATATTCCTCATAATTCGCATCTGCAGTTTGATATGCTGGTGCCTATAGAATTATATGGCAGGACCATTAATCTGCAGCAGGCCTGGGCTAATTTTGATGTGTATACCTATCTACAGTTGAACGATCATTTTCATGCTACTCCAACAGCATTGGCATCGCTGCAACAACAGATCATGAATGTTTACCGGAAGAATGATCACTCCGGCACCAATGGGAAGCTTTTCCTGCAAAGCCTGTCAGATATACATCTGCATTCCAGTTATATGCTGGATGTAGCGGGTCAGGGTAGCTATGCGCATGTAAGAATCTTCTCGCTGATCGCCATTTTTATTCTGCTGATCGCAGGGATCAATTTTATGAACCTGTCTACCGCCTTATCCGGACAACGTGCCAAAGAAGTGGGTCTGCGTAAAACAGTGGGCGCTCTTCGTTCCCAACTGGTGATACAGTTTTTGAGTGAGGCGTTGTTGCTGTCGTTTATTTCCCTGCTGATTGGATTAATGATGGCGGTGGTGCTATTACCATTGTTCAATGATCTGGCGGCCAAATCTATTGCTATTCATCTGCTCAATGTAAAGATGCTGGCGGGGCTTGCCGGAATCGCCGTAGTTGTTGGACTGCTCTCGGGAAGCTACCCGGCGTTATTTCTCTCATCTTTTAACCCGGTGAAAGTGTTGAAGGGTGTGAAAATGCTGCATGGGCGTAAAACGTTTTTCAGAAACAGCCTGATTGTAGTGCAGTTTTCTATTGCCGTGATCCTGATCGTGAGCACTATTGTTGTTTATAAACAGCTGCAGTTTATCCGTACCATGGATATTGGTTATAATAAAGATAACCTGATGTATGTGCCTATCCCCCGCCTGGGTGACCTGCAGGGCAACCAACAGGCTATAAGAACAACGATGAGCCAATACCCGGATATCACCAATTACTCTTTTATCAGTCACTTGCCCACTGATTTGGCCACAGGTACCAGGTCAGTGGAGTGGGAAGCCAAAACGCCACAGGACGATCGTGTTTTCCCGCAACTATGGGTAGACGATCAGTTTGTGAGCACTTTTGGGATGCACATAAAGACCGGCAGATTTTTTTCGAAAGCCTTCAAGGGAGATGATGACAATTTTGTAGTGAATGAAGCAGCGTTGAAAGTGATGCACCTGGAAGAGGCCACTGCAGTTGGGAAGAAACTTGCCATGGATGGCAGAGCAGGGGTAATTGTGGGAGTTGTGAAAGACTTTAATTTTAAACCAATACAGCAACCAATAGAGGCCCTCATTATCAGAAATGGCAGTGCAGGGAATTTTAACGGAAATACCGGCTATATCGTTATCAGAACTACATCTGCCAATATGGATCATATGCTGGGTACCATGAAAAAAGTATTTCGACAGGTATATTCGGATTTTCCTTTTTCCTTTGGATTTATTAATGAAGACTTATCCAGGTTATATATAGCAGAACAGCGCATGGGCAAGTTGTTTAACATCTTCGCCGTACTCTCCGTTATTGTTTCCTGCCTGGGACTTTTTGGGCTCACTACTTTTGCTACCCAAAAACGTATCAAGGAAATAGGCGTCAGAAAGGTGCTGGGAGCCAGCGTAGCTGGTATTGTTGGGATGTTATCAAAAGATTTTATTAAGCTGGTGGCGTTTTCATTGATCATTGCCTTTCCCATCGCCTGGTGGGTGATGAATAAATGGCTGCAGAATTTCGCCTTTCATATTCATCTCGAATGGTGGTTTTTTATCATTGCCGGCGTCATTGCCATCGTTATTTCCTTTATGACGGTGAGTTACCAATCTATCCGTGCAGCGATGACTAATCCTGTAAAAAGTTTGCGATCTGAGTAATGGGAAATGCCCTGTGCTGGCATGTTTTATCGGATCTTCCATTTTTTATCAAAAAAAATTTGTTTTTATGTGAAACATTTTCCTACATTTGCACTCCGCAATTGAAGCAATGGTAGCGCCACAAGGGCCGCCGATAAAGCAGAGAGAACGGACTAAGAAGGGATTTCGGGGCGTAGCGTAGCCCGGTATCGCGCCTGCTTTGGGAGCAGGAGGTCGCAGGTTCGAATCCTGCCGCCCCGACTTAGAAAATTGAAGCCTTACAGTGTAAACTGTAAGGCTTTTTTTATGTTTGCAGGAGCGTAAGCTTTACCCGAAATGATACCTATAACAATACCCTATGAAAAAGCAGCCAATCAATTTACCCTATAGTTTGTTATTATTAACTGCGTTAGTATTGGCTATTATTCCTTTGTTTTTTGAAGGACAAAGTGAAGTCATACATTTATTTCATCACACTGTTTTCATCGCCTCGGAATTTCTGATGTGGATGGCTGCATTTATCTTTTTGCTTGGTTGGACCATTTATGTGATAACGGGAAAATTGCTGTTAACAGGGGCGTTGACCTGGATTCACGTACTGATCACGATAATAATTTCTTGTTTTCTGCTGATGGTGCGCGTATGGGTATTTAAGTATCCATCAGATAACCTGGAAGTTATTCTTTACAAAGGAGTAGTACGAAGTACCCCAAGGGAAATCAAAATATCCCTGCTTTTGAAGCTCTTGTTTGTAATAGGACAGTTAACGTATGTTGTGAATATAATAGGTGGGATTATTAAAAATAGAAAAGAAAGAGCTGTTATTATGCCTTCAAAATAAGATCTTACCATTTATCTCCATTTTAGATATTATTGAATTTTTGTTCCCCTTTTGTCCGCTTTTATTCACTATCATACTGGTTTTCATTCTTTATCCTCTCCTTCCTCTCTCTACACAAGCGTTTGCGTAAGTTTAGTATTTGTGAACTTTTTATTATAAATGTTTGTATATTTATACTATACTTTTATAAGTATAACTAAACATTTGTGTACTAAAGTAATTCTTTATTCAAGGAGCCAGCCATTGATGGGCCGCTCCTTGAATCTTGTTTATAACATATAACATAATATAAAATAAAATCAGTGATGAGTAGTATTTCAACGCAGGCGTTTTCAGCAAATGGTATCCAATATACACCGGCTGCAAAACCTATTGTAGTAATCTGTATGGATGGGTCGGCAGATGAGTACCTGGACACCACCATGGCATTTGATCGTATGCCCAATCTGAAAAAAATGGCGTTAGCCGGTTATCGTGGGATGGTGCGTGGCGCTTTACCTTCTTTTACCAACGTAAATAACTCATCTATTGTAACAGGTGTTACACCAGCGGTACATGGTATCAGTGGTAACTTTTTCTATGATGCAGCGAAAGACCAGGAAGTAATGATGAACTCTGCAGAATACCTGAGAGCAGAGACGTTGCTGGCTGCTGCTGCTAATGCGGGAAGAAAAGTGGCGGTAGTTACTGCTAAAGAAAAACTGAGAGATATCCTTTCTCACAAAATGCAGGGCATTGCTATCTCTGCTGAAAAAGCAAACCAGGCAAAGAAAGAAACACACGGTGTAGATGGTGTGGAAGAAATTGTAGGACACCCTACTCCCGTTATTTATAGCGCTGATGCGAGTTTGTTTGTACTTCGTGCAGGCGTTGCCTTTATAGAACATGGCCTGGCTGATTTTCTGTACCTGTCGCTCACAGATTACATGCAGCACACATATGCACCCGATGCTGCCGCCTCACTGGATTTTTATGAAGCAATGGATGCGGAAATAGGAAAGCTGATAAAACTGGGCGCTATTGTAGGTGCTACCGCGGATCACGGAATGAACGCAAAAGTAAAAGCCGACGGCAGCCCGAATGTATTGTTTGTGGAAGATATGCTGGAAGCGAAATTCGGAGAAAATGGTTTCCGCGTGATCTGCCCTATTACAGATCCTTATGTGAAGCACCACGGCGCTTTAGGGTCTTATGTAGTGGTACATGTAAATGATAAATCAAAGATCACGGAAATCAAAGACTGGCTGGCCATACAACCCGGTATTACCGAAGTATATGATAAAGCCACTGCCGTACATGTGCTGGAGCAGCCGGAAGACCGCATCGGTGACCTCGTAGTATTATCCGGAAGAGATGTGGTAGTAGGCCGCCGTCCACAATACCACGACCTTTCTGCACTGGATGGTACTTTACGCTCCCACGGCGGACGTTATGAAGAAATGGTTCCTATGGTCATTTCCCATCCCCTGAATGAAACCTACAAAATGAAAGCAGCTGGCGATCCAAGAAATTTTGACATTTTCGATTTCACCGTGAACGGAACAAATAACTAATACAGCAGCCACTTGCTACTTAAATAAAACAGAGGAGGCATTGTAACCGTGCAGGTTGACAATGCCGCTTATCAAAAGCAAATAACTATTTATTATGAGCGAGCCTCTCATTCCAACAATACAGGAAAAAGTCAGCAACCTTAACAACACATCTGTTATCACGCTACCATGTTATGTTGCAGGAAAAGCTATTGAATCAGATAAAGTATTGGAAGTCCGCAGCCCCTATGATAATCGTTTAGTGGGTACCGTTACATTGGCGAATGCTGCGCATGCAGAACAAGCTATTGAAACGGCATTAAAAGGTGGACAAAAACTAACCAGGTACGAGCGTTATGTGATCCTGGAAAAAACAAGACAACTGCTCACCGAGCGGAAGGAAGAATTTGCGCAGGTGATCAGTGCAGAATCCGGTCTGGCTATCAGGGAAGCCCGCTATGAAACAGGCAGGGCACATGATGTGCTGATGTTTGCTGCCATTGAAGCGTTGAAAGATGATGGACAGATATTTTCCTGCGATATTTCACCCAGTGGTAAGGCGCGTAAAATTTTTACGCTGCGGGAACCCTTATCACTGGCTGTTTGTATCACGCCGTTTAATCATCCGCTTAACCAGGTAATACATAAAATCGCACCTGCTATTGCGGTAGGTACACCAGTGATCCTGAAGCCATCAGAAAAAACACCACTCACTGCTGTGAAGCTGGTAGAACTCCTGTATGAAGCAGGATTGCCGCATTACATGCTGAGCGTGCTGCTGGGACCTACCAAAGAAATAGCAGAATCGCTCGTGAAAGACAGCCGCGTGGAAATAGTATCATTTACCGGCAGCGTGGCGGTAGGTAAACATATTGCTGCCACCGCAGGATATAAAAAAGTGATCCTGGAATTAGGTGGTAACGACCCATTGATTATTATGGAAGATGCAGACCTGGATAAAGCCGTATTCCTGGCCGCCGAAGGCGCATTCCGTAATAGTGGTCAGCGTTGTACTGCCGTAAAAAGAATACTGGTTCACGAAAAGATAAAAGACGCTTTTGTAGAAAGATTTGTGGCAAAAGCAAAAGAATATACCAGTGGTGATCCTGCCGATGAAAACACCAAAGTAGGCACCGTGATTGATGAAGCGGCGGCTATTTACCTGGAAACAGTAGTGAAGAAATCGGTGGAACAAGGTGCCAAAGTAGTATTGGATGGAAAAAGGAAAGGAGCATTGCTGGGACCCACTGTGATCATTGATGTACCGAGAAACGCAGAAATGGTGGTGCATGAATCATTTGGTCCATTGGCTCCTGTGCTCACATTTAAAGATATTGATGATGCGATTGCCTTAAGTAACAGTACGGCCTATGGTTTATCCAGCGGTATCGTTACCAATAACATGGAGTATGCGCTCCGCTTTGTAAAGGAATTAAAAGTGGGAACAGTGAACATTAATGAAGTACCTGGTTATCGTATCGAAAGCTCACCTTTTGGCGGTATCAAGGATTCAGGCCTGGGTGTAAAGGAAGGCGTGATTGAAGCCATGAAATGTTTCACCTTTGTAAAAACATTTTCAATGCCATGGTGATGGTAAGAAAATAATCGATTCGTTTAAATAAAAGACGCTCCAGGATTATTTCCTTGCGGGGCTTTTTAGAATTGACTGGTGTAATAACTGGTTGTGCCGAAACTCAATACCATCTGTAAAAATTAGTAAAAATAATTTTCGATGAAATCAAAATCGAGTGTACTTACCAACCAACTTAACAGTTCAAAACCATTTTTTATTGCATGGTCTATGATAGCGGCTTTTGGTGCCTACTTCTGCATGTATGCCTTTCGTAAACCCTTTACTGCCGGTACTTATGCAGGGCATCATTTCCTGGAAATGGATTACAAAGCCGTATTGATTGTTGCACAGGCATTGGGATATATGACATCCAAGTTTATTGGCATTAAAATTATTTCCGAGCTGAAACCTAAAAATCGTCAGAAACTGATCATTAGTTTAATTCTTTTTGCAGAAGTAAGTCTATTCTTTTTTGGATTGATACCTGCACCCTATAATTTCATTTTTCTTTTTTTTAATGGCCTGCCACTGGGAATGGTATGGGGCATTGTTTTTAATTACCTGGAAGGACGGCGTTTTACGGAGGCATTGGGAATGGGGTTGAGTATTAGCCTGATCGTGTCTTCCGGCATTTTAAAAACAGTCTACTTTACCGTACATGGCTGGCTACCTGCTGTTTCCGAAATGTGGATGCCTTGTTTGATCGGTTTTCTTTTTCTTCCGTTATTTCTTTTTTTCTCCTGGATGCTGGCTACTATTCCTCCTCCTACAGAAACAGATAAACTATTGCGTGTAGAAAGGGTGCCTATGACGAAAGATAATAAGAGAGCGGTATTAAAAGAAGTGGGAGGTGGTGTGGTGTGTTTTGTGTTGATGTACGCGTTTTTGGCCACCATGCGCGATTTTCGTGATAATTTTTCTGTGGAAATATGGAATGAAATACAGCCTTCCTGGGATAAGTCGGTGTTTTCACAAACGGAGATGATCAGTGGCCTGGTAGTATTAATTTCAGTAGGTTGTTTGTCGCTGATACGAAATAATATCAGAGGTTTTTGGGCCACGCAATGGCTGATCTTATTTGGTGTATTGCTTTGTGGCGGTAGCACCCTGCTTTTTCAATTCCGGCAGCTAACACCATTCTGGTGGATGTTGCTCACCGGCATGGGATTGTTTTTAGCCTACATTCCTATACAGGTAGCCGTTTTCGAAAGAATGATTGCCTTATTTAAACTAAAAGCCAATGTGGGCTTTTTCATTTACATCTGCGATGCCCTGGGATATATGGGCAGTGTAGCGCTGCTTTTATACAAAGAGTTTTTTATGAGAGATATGAGCTGGTCTAAAGTGCTGATGCATTTCAGTTACCTGCTCACATTGACAGGTGCAGTGCTCCTATTATTGATTGCCTTATTTTTTAACCGTAAGATGGGGCGGAAAAATCCCGAAGTGAATAACCTGAAGAAATTACAACCTTTAATTTAATGAACATGAGTCAAAAGAAATTATTGTTTACACCTGGTMCGCTTTCCACCTCCCTCACTGTGAAAGAAGCGATGCTACGGGATATGGGATCAAGAGATGATGAATTTGTAAATGCGGTGAAACAGATCCGTAGTGAATTATTAACACTGGCACATGTTACAAAAGAAGATGGATATGAGACCGTATTGGTACAAGGCTCCGGTACGTTTGGTGTAGAAAGCGTAATTAGTAGTGTGGTGGGTAAAAATGATCATCTGCTCATCCTGGCCAATGGAGCTTATGGCGACCGGATTGCGAAAATGGCAGGTATTCATCAGCTGCGTCACCAGGTGGTGAGATTTGCGGAAGATGAAATTGTAACAGCAGCAGCTACCAGGGAATTACTGAATGCCCATCCGGAAGTAACACACGTAGTCTGTATCCATAGCGAAACCACCACTGGTTTATTCAACCCTATTGCTGAAATAGGCGCTGTTTGCCGGCAGTTTGACAAAGTATTCATTGTAGATGCTATGAGTAGCTTTGGTGGGGTAGAAATGAATATGAAAGCGATGGAAATAGACTTTTTAGTATCTTCTTCCAATAAATGTATTGAAGGTGTACCGGGTTTTGCTTTCGCCATCTGTAAAAAAAGTGAGCTGGAAAAAGCTAAAGGACAGGCACGCAGTCTGAGCCTCGATTTATACGAACAGTGGGCCGGACTGGAAGKAAACGGACAATTCAGATTTACACCTCCTACCCTGAGTCTGATGGCTTTCCGCCAGGCCATGCAGGAGCTGAAAGAAGAGGGTGGCATTGCTGCAAGAGAAAAAAGGTATAAAGAGAATAAAGCTGTATTAGACGAAGGGATGTCAGCTCTGGGATTCAAGCAGTATCTCCGTCCGGAAATCCAGGGACATATTATTTCTTCCTTCCTTTATCCGGAAGATCCTGCGTTTAACTTTGAACGCTTCTATGAGCAGCTGAATGAGCGTGGATTTATTATTTATCCGGGAAAATTAGGCAAGGCAAATGCATTTCGCATCGGTAATATCGGACAGATATTCCCGGAGGATGTAAAGGCATTGGTGGCGGCTATAGAAGAAGTGATGAAAGCGGAAGGAGTAACGAATGGTACGGCAGTAGCCTGATATACGTGGATTGTTGCGACGCTGTCGTAACAATCGTTTAATTATCACAAAACGCCTTACAGGATTCCTGTAAGGCGTTTTTGTGATAATTTATTTATCCTGCACTCTCTTCTTTACAAAAATCATCATACGCCTTCGCTGTCATCAGGTTTTTCACCTCATCAGGAGCATTCATTTTTAATTTGACCATCCAGCCCTTCCCATATAGGTGTAAAAAGTTCAATAACGGCCTTCACTGATTCAACAGTGCCAAATGCGTTATAGGTATCAATGGTACTGTCTTTTTGCGGCAGCTCTCCGTATACGATTTGGCCCAATTGTTTTTGAGATTGAGCCGTAATACCTATGGTAGCATTGTTACCGCTTACGAGCACCCAGGTATGGTCCTTTGAATAACGTAGGTTTTCGGGTGTAGTCATGGTTATGGAGGTTTAGTTACCTTTGAGATGGTAATAGAACGTTTTGGGCCGGATTTTGTTTATAAGTGTGTTTTACTGTTAATAATTAATTAATGAGATACCAGCAAATACTGCCTATTTCTGCGCTTCAGAATTATATCCGGTTTTTCTGGGTACTGGAAAACACCTGTGCAAATCCCATCCAAACACATTTTAAAATAATCCCCGATGGCAATCCCGGCCTCGTTTTTCAGAATAACAGTACCTTCCTCGATTGCTATCATCAAAAGTTGCCCAATACTTTTTTGTACGGACAATCCACTCAACATGCCGAACAAACATCTATAGGGCCATTCAAATCTATCGGTGTTTATTTCCAGCCGGATGCTATCAGTACTATCTTTGGTATCCATGCTGCTGAATTAACAGATCAACTTCAGGATCTGGCTTTAATAACCGGTATAAACCTTGGTGAACAATTGCTGAACGCCGTATCCATAGCACAAAGTATAGATGTATTGTCTGCTTTTTTCATCTCCCTGATTAAAAAAAATAAAAGAAAGGAAAATAATAAAGTGAAGTATTGTTTATCCAAAATACAGGCGGCAAAAGGAAATGTAGTACTTAAAGATTTCCCACGGGAACTCTATATCTCCGAAAGTAATTTTGAAAGGTCTTTCAAACAAACGGTAGGCATCTCTCCTAAATTATATACCCGCATTACCCGATTCCAGGCCTCATTAAACCAGTTGCGCAGTCGTCAATATCAGCAATTGTCGGATATCGCATTCGAAAACAATTACGCCGACCAATCGCATTTTATCCGGGAGTTCAAATCATTTACCGGTATGATACCTCATTATTTCCACCGTCAAACGAATGAAATAGTGACCAATTTTCCTGAGCTACTAAAATAATGTTGCCGGTTCTGTTCTATTTTGAGGTGCTAAGCTGTCATAGCTTTGTTGGAAAAAGTATATGATAGCAATAACGGGCGCTAATGGGAAACTAGGAAAAGCAACAATCCACCACCTGCTACAACAGGTCGCACCCACCCAGCTCATCGCCATTGTGCGTGATCCGGCTAAGGTACTGGAACTTCAAGAGGCGGGTGTGCAGGTGCGCAAGGCGAGCTACGATGATAAACATTCATTGCAGCAGGCATTACAGGGAGTACAGCAATTATTGCAGATATCCACCACCAGTATAGGCGCTACAGGAATTGAACAGGAATATAATGTGGTAATGGCTGCACACCAACAAGGGGTAAAACGTATCATTTATACCAGCAGTGTTGATCCCCGGCCCAACGCTTTTTGTCTGTCAACGCAACAGTCATTGCAAACCGAAAATGCCATCCGGAAAACGGGTATCCCCTATACTTTTTTTCGCAATAGTCTGTATATGGAAGCTATCCCGGAGTTCATTGGTAATGCCCTGGAAGAGGGTGCCATTTACTACCCCGCCGGAAACGGTAAAGTAAGTTTTGTATCCCGGCTGGATATTGCGGCGGCATTAGCGCAGGTGATACTTCATAACGGTTATGAGCGCAAAATATATGAAATCACCGGTGAACAGGCGTACAGTTTTCATGACATCGCCGCAATACTGTCTGCGCAGAAGGGAACCGCTTTAGACTATGTAGATATCACTGAGGATACCTACCGCAGTGCATTAACGACCTTCCACTTACCACCGGGAATCATTAATTTACTGGTCAGCATGGCCGCGGGAATTAAAACCGGCGAATTTTCTCATACCGACGATACACTCGAAGTATTATTGCAACGGAAAAGGACTTCCTTAACGGATTATCTCAAAACATATGCTGTTTAAACAAACACATCTTGACGGAATAAAATCCGGAGAAATCTCCCTCGCCTTTCGCAGATGGAAGAAGCTCTCGGTGAAGGAAAACAGCGAAGTAAAGACAGCGGTGGGAGTTGTCCGTATAGGAAAAGTAAGCACCGTTAGCTTAACGGCCATCACGAAAAAAGATGCAATGGCGGCGGGATTTGCACAGGTGGCTGACTTGCTGAAATTATTGCAATCTGTTCCCGAAGGAGATATTTATAAAATTGAGGTTCGTTATCATGCGGAGGATCCGCGCATATCCCTGCGGGAACAAACTGTACTGACACCCGAAGCTTTTGAGTTACTTCGCAACAGGTTGACCCGGTTGGATCAGTACAGCAAACAGGGCGAATGGACAACCACGCTATTAACTGTTATCCGCGATCATCCGAAATTAAAGGCGGCGGAACTCGCCGTTAAAACAGGAATGGAAAAGGATTGGCTGAAACTACATGTCAGAAAATTGAAGAACCTGGGATTAACCATCAGTCACGATCCCGGCTATACACTTTCTCCATTGGGAACTGCATTTTTAAGCAGGTTATAATTACTTGTCCAGCCACTGTTTAAATAAGGGTACTTTTTCCTTACTCACCAGTACTTCTCTTTCCGGGTCGCGTTTAAGCTTGATTTTCAGCTTGCCGTTGAAATAGTTTTGTATGTTATCGATACCGCTGATGTTGATAATATGCTGGCGGTTAGCGCGGAAAAACTGATTAGGATCCAATTGTTCTTCCAGTTCATCCATGGTTTGTGTGAGGGCCACCTGGGTTTTATCTTTCAGCACGAGGTGAGTCACGTTGAATGCATAAAATATAAAGTCAACATCATCTACCAACACGGTTTTATAACCATCACGGAATGGCAACATAAACCGGGTGCGGTAGGTAACTTCTTTTTGTTTAAAAAACTGAAGTAACTGTTGCACCATTTCCGTGGGACCAGGTTGTGGCGCGTGTTTTTTAATGCCTTCCAGCGCCTGTTGCAGATCATCTTTTTCAATAGGTTTCAGCAGGTAATCCACACTGTTTACTTTAAATGCGCGGATCGCGTATTCATCGTAGGCGGTGGTGAAGATAACAGGACAGGAAAGTTCTACCTGCGGAAAAATGTCGAAAGACAAGCCATCTGCCAGGCGTATATCCATCAATGCCACATCGGGATGGGGATGTTGCTTAAACCAGTCTACGCTGGCAGAAACAGTATCCAGGGTTGCTTCTATGATGATAGCAGGTGAAATATCCAACAGGATATTTTTTAAGCGGGTAGCGTTTGGTTTCTCATCTTCAATAATCACAACGCGCATGACAGTTAGTTTTTAAAAATCAAGTAAAGGCAGTATCACCATAAACTGTCCGTTTTCTTCTTTAATTTCTGTGGACAGATCAGACAGTAGTCGATACCGGTTCCGGATATTCTCCAGGCCCAGTTTGGTTGACGGAATGTTGGTCGGGATGAGCTGTATATTATTGCTGACGGTTAATTTACCAGCGTCATCGAGGTAAATACGAATATGTAAAGGTTGTGCCGTGGATGCCACATTATGTTTGATAGCATTTTCGATCAGCAGTTGCAGGGTGATTGGCGGAATGCCCCTGGAATTAATGGCTTCCGGAATATCGGTTTGTATATCTACATTTTCCCCGTGACGGATTTTTATGAGAAAAGCAAAGGCCTGTATAAACTTCAATTCTTCCCGCAGGGTAATGATATCGTTATTGAGGTTGATGATCATGTAGCGGTACACCCTCGACAGATTTTCGAGAAATGACAGTGCAGTACTTTTATCTTCTTCAATGAGTGCCGACAGTGTACTGAAATTGTTGAACATGAAATGTGGGTCCAGCTGCAGTTTCAGCGATTGCAACTCTGCCTGCATAGCAATCTGTTTCAGTTCTGCCGCGTTGAGTTTTAATTCGGCGGCTTCCAGCATGGATGTTTTCCAGCGTTGCAGCAGGTAGTTCCCGGTTTGTACCGCGCTGATCAGAATAGACATCATGACACATACAAACACAAACTGCCATTCGTCTAGTTTATCCGGCCCGTTTTCTTTTAAATCCGGTGGTGGGCCGAATAAAAAGCTAAGTACTACTGTGAGGATGGTTAATAACAGGAAAACAGAAATGACCTGGCAAAATAACTGTGCAATGAATCGTTTTAATGGCCATTTTTCCCAGGGTATCCGTTTATCCATCCACCGGGCAGAGATGAGGCTGAATTCCGTAATCAATCCACACACGAGCATCATCACCGACCATTCAATCAGCAGGTCCTTCCAGCTCCTGGTATGTATTGCCGTCCAGTATTTACTGTATGGATTTACCAGGTAAGACAACAGGAAGTACAGGAGAAATATCATGGGAATGATGAATATCCTGTAATACCTGTTGAATAATTTTGTTTGTTTGTTTTGGTAGTGATTCATTGTTTGTATTTAGTAAGCAGTACAGCCACGCTTAAATATAAATAATTCGGTGGTACTTCTTACTTCCAGCCTCCACCCAATGAGCGGTAGAGGTCAACTGTTGCGCTCAGGCGGTCGCGCTGCAGGGCTGCCAGGTCTAGTTCACTTTGTAATACATTGCTTTGGGCGGTGATGACTTCCAGGTAGGTAGCCATACCACTTTGAAACAGCAGGCTGGCATTCCGGGTAGCGCTTTGCAGCTTTTCTACCCGCACCTGCGTGATCGCATGCTGCGATTGCAGCTTGTCTATTTTTACCAATGCGTCAGACACTTCTCCTACGGCGGTGAGCACTGATTTTTTAAATTCAAGTGCTGATTTCTCCCATTCTATTTTCGCTGTTTCCCAGTCTGTTTTTAATTTCCTCCGTTGGAAGATGGGCTGTGTAAGACTGCCGCCTACTGTTTCAAAAAGGCTGCCTGGTATATTTAACCAATTACTTGCTTTAAATGAGTTGACGCCTGCACTGGCGGTGATATTCAATGCCGGGTACATGCTGGCGCGGGCAGCACCGGTGCGGGCATTGGCTGCCTGCACTGCCAGTTCCGCGGCATGTACATCGGGCCGTTGTGTTAATATAGCTGCCGGAATGCCTGCCGATAAAGGCAAATCAAAATGTACTGCTTCCAGCCGGCTGCTGCGGGCAATGCCGCCCGGCAGGTTGCCGGTAAGTATTTGCAGTGCATTTTCCTGCAGGATGATTTCCTGCTCTATTTTCGGTAGCAGGGCTGTAGCTACCTGTCGCTGGGCCTGTGTTTGCTCAATGGCCAGCGTATTGATTTGTCCGGAAGTAAATTGCAGTTGCATAATTTGCAGTGTACTGTCTGTCAGGGCCAGGTTTTTAGCGGCTATTTCTCTTTGTGTATCCAGCATGAGCAGGTTGTAATATCCCTGCGCCACATCACTCACAATGCGGGTTTGTACTGCTTTCGATGCTTCTGCTGTTTGCAGGTAGGAAGCCAGCGCTGCTTCTTTCAGCCGGCTGATTTTTCCCCAGGCTACCACTTCCCAGCTAAGTCCCAGGTTAGCGTTATAGTCGTCCATGTACTTGGTGCCCATGTACTGTTCCGATAAAGAGCCATTTAAGCTGTTTTTAGACGGCCAGTTACGATTAGCCTGCACCTGAAGGTTGAGTTCCGGTAAGGCGCCTGCGCGGGCTGCTTTGGCCGATTGTGCGGCAGCTGCCACGTTTTTCAATGCCACCTGCAAATCAAAGTTGCGTGCCATGGCGCTATCGATCAGTGTTTGCAATACCGGGTCTGTGAAAAATGTTTTCACTGGTAGGAGACCAATATTGTTACTGTCGGCCGGCAACGTGGCGTTGCGATATTGTTCGGGTAAAGTGGTGGCCGGTCTGCTGTAATCTTTGCCCACCCTGCAGGCCGTAACTATGCTGCCAAACATAGCTACGGTCAGGAAAAGTGATATATGCTTGTTCATTTTTTTTCTGTTTTGGGAGATGAAGATTAAACGGTTGTTGCTGCCATCGCCGGTTCATGTACCGTCACCTGTTTTTTACCGGATACTTTCTCCTGTAAAAACTGGAAGATGACGAACAACACCGGGATGACGAATACACCGAGTATGACACCGGATAGCATACCGCCGGCGGTACCAATACTGATAGAGTGGTTACCCAGTGCAGAAGGACCTTTTACCGTCATCAGCGGAATCAGACCTGCCACAAAAGCCAGCGATGTCATGATGATAGGTCGCAACCTCAGTTTCGCGGCTTCCAGTGCAGCGGACAACAGCGGCTTACCGGCATGGCGGCGTTGTACCGCAAACTCCACGATCAGGATGGCATTTTTAGCCAGCAGACCTATCAGCATCACCAGTCCTACCTGTACATAAATATTGTTTTCTATGCCCGCCATCCGGATAGCCAGGAACACGCCCAGTATGCCCGTAGGAATGGATGATAATACGGCAAGTGGCAACAGGTAGCTTTCGTATTGTGCTGCCAGCAGGAAGTACACAAAAACGATGGCCAGGGCAAATATCATCACCATCTGGTTGCCGGAAGTAGTTTCTTCCCTGCTCAATCCTGTCCACTCGAAACTGAATCCGGCAGGGAGTTTGGTAGCGGCTAACTTTTCTACCGCCTTGATGGCATCACCAGTACTATACCCTGGTTTAGGCATGGCGTTAACGCTGATGGAGTTGAAGAGATTATAGCGGTTCATCATCTCCGGTCCATACATTTTCTTAAGTGTAATGATACTGTTTACAGGCACCATCTGCGCCTGGTCATTTTTTACAAAAATGCCTTCCAGGCTGGCGGCGTTATTCCGGGATTCAGGAGTAGCCTGTACCATCACCCGGTAGTATTTACCGAAGCGGTTAAAGTCGTTTGCCTGGTTACTGCCGTAATAGGTCTGTAAGGTCGTCATCAGGTCACTGATGCTAACACCCAGTTGTTTGGCTTTCACCGCATCCACTAATATTTCGTATTGCGGGAAGTCTGCTTTGAACATGGTAAAGGCGGCGCCTATCTCCGGTGTCTGCATCATTTCACCAATAAACTTGTTGGCGGTTTCACTGAATTTTTCCATTGATCCGCCGGTACGATCCTGTAATACGAGTTCAAGTCCGCTGAACGTACCAAATCCGGGTACTGTGGGGAAGGTAAACACGCTGAACGTACCTTCTTTAATAGTGCCCAGCTGTTGATTTAACAGCCCCACGATGCCATCTATCTGCTGCATTTTACCACGTTCTTTAATGGGCTTTAGTTTTACGAAACCCATGGCATACGCGGGGCTGGCGCCATTACTAAGAATATTATACCCGGAGATGCTGGTGGTGGATGCTATCATGGGCATATCTTTCAGGACACTATCTGCCTTACGTAATACCTGGGTAGTACGATCCAGTCCTGCACCAGCAGGAAGCGACAGAGAAAATGCCACAAAGCTGCCATCTTCATTCGGGATAAAACCTTTGGGGGTTGTCAGCATCATCCACGCCGTAGCAGCGGTGATGAGTGTCAGCGCGCCCATGCTCACCCATTTATGTGCGATCAACCATTTTACACCACGGGTGTATTTATTGGTCATGGTTTGGAAACTGGTATTGAATGCCGTGAAGAACCTGCCCGCAAATCCCTGTTTCGCATGTTCGCTGCCATCTTCACCTGCATGGGTGTTTTTCAGGAACAGTGCGCAGAGCGCAGGACTCAGCGTCAGCGCATTTAATGCGGATATCAGGATGGCGATGGCCAGTGTAAAGGCGAACTGCCGGTAAAATACGCCGGTAGGGCCTTCCATGAAACCAACAGGCAAAAATACTGCTGCCATCACGAGTGTAATAGATACAATGGCGCCGGTGATTTCACTCATCGCTGATATGGTGGCTGCCTTTGCCGGCAGATGTGTACGTTCCATTTTACTGTGTACTGCTTCCACTACCACAATCGCATCATCCACCACAATACCAATGGCCAGTACCAGGGCAAACAGGGTGAGCATGTTGATAGAGAAACCCATCATCAGCAGGAAGAAGAAAGTACCAACCAATGATACCGGAACAGCGATCGCCGGAATCAGGGTGGATCTGAAGTCCTGCAGGAACAGGAATACGATCACAAATACCAGGATGAATGCTTCCACCAGGGTAGACTTTACCTGGTTGATGGATACATCCAGTTGTTCCTTCGTACTCATCGTTACATCGTATTTTATTCCTTTGGGGAATGTTTTGGCCGCTTTGTCCATCACCGTTTTAATAGCTGTTTGTATGGCGTTGGCGTTGGAGCCATTGGTCTGAAAGATGGCCATCGTTACCGCATCCTTTCCGTTTACACGGTTGTCGGTGGTATAGTTGGCGGATCCCAGTTCTATGCGGGCTAGGTCTTTCAGGTATAGTACGGAGCCATCAGGAGCTGCGCGGATCACTATTTTTTCAAACTGTTCGGGCAGGTTGAATTTCCCTTTGTAATTGATCACATAGGATAATGGTTCATCGGTGCCTTCTCCGAATTTACCCGGCGCAGCTTCTACGCTCTGGTCACGGATGGCCGCCATCACTTCTGCCGGCGTAACGTTGTACGCGGACAGCTGTGCGGGTTTCAGCCATACCCGCATGGCATAGTCTTTGGCGCCAAAGATTTGCGCCTGGCCTACCCCCGGGATACGTTTGATTTCCGGAATTACATTGATCTTAGTGAAGTTCTGGAGGAACGCCTCATCATATTTATTTTTATCCTCGCTGTAAACATCCAGGATCATGATCATACCACTCTGCTGTTTGGTGGTAGTGATGCCGGCCTGCACTACTTCTGCGGGAAGCTGGCTGGTTACCTGTGATACCCGGTTCTGCACATTTACAGCCGCCTGGTCAGGATCTGTTCCCAGCTTAAAGTAAACGGTGACGGAGCCTACGCCATCATTGCCGGCATTCGACTGGATATAAGTCATATTCTCCACGCCGTTGATGGCTTCTTCCAGTGGGGTTACTACCGCACGCAATACCGTGGCGGCATTACCGCCGGGAAAGGAGGCGCTTACCACTACGCTGGGTGGTGCAATGTCGGGGAACTGGGTAATGGGCAGGCGGGAAAGGCCTACCAGCCCCAGGATCACCAGGATAACGGATATCACCGTAGCGAGTACGGGACGTTGTATTATTTTATTCAGCATAACTCAGTATCTTTTTGTGCAGCGGAGCTGCGCACTTATTTTCTTTGTGTTTGTGCGGTGTCTGTCCTGGTACCGGCAGGTATTACCGGGATGCCTTCCATCAGGGTTTCGATGCCGGCAGTAACTATTTTATCGCCACGTTTCAGCCCATCTTTTACAATGAATTGATCGCCATTGCTGCCTGCGAGTTGTATTATCCGCCGTTTAACAATGTTGCTGTCACCCAGTTCGTATACAAATACCTTGTTCTGCATTTCCAGGGTGGCAGATTGTGGTACCTGGATGATACCGGTATAGAGTTGTTCTATTTTCACTTTCCCGGTATTGCCAGAACGTAGTGTGGCGGTGGGATTCGGGAACGTAGCGCGCAAGCTGATAGCCGCTGTGGATTTATTAAATTGGCCATCTACCATTTCAATACGTCCTTTCTGCTGAAATATATCGCCGTTGGATAATATCAGTGTAACGGGGCGTAGCTGATGTAGTTGCTGTTGCAGCGTATTGCCGGAAGCGCCTTTGCTGAAATTCATGAAGTCGTTTTCGCTCATAGAAAAATAGGCATATACTTCACTGATATCAGACAAGGTGGTGAGCGGGGAGGCGTCTGCTTTTCCAACAAGGTTACCTACTCTTTTGGGTATACGGCCAATGTAACCGCTTACGGGGGCTTTCACCAGTGTAAACCCAACATTGATTTGTGAGGCGGCAACGGCAGCCCTGGCCTGCTCTACATTGGCTTTGGCTGTTTGCAAAGTGGCCATGGCCGTTTTTAATTGCATTTCGGCCACTACTTTATTTGCTACCAGCGGTTTTACCTTGTCTACTTCCAGTTCTGCCGCCGTGACAGACGACTCCATCGCATGCAGGTTTGCCATATCCTTATTCAGTTGTTCCCGGTAAGGGCGGTCATTTATCTGGAAAAGGGATTGACCGGCTTTTACAAAGCTACCTTCGTCTACAAATATTTTATCAAGATAACCATCTACCTGTGTACGTATATCTACATTTACCTTGCCTTCCAGCATAGCGGAATATTCGCTGCTGGTGATTGCGCTGGTGGTATCCAGTGTGATAACAGGCAGCTCTGGCGCCGCTGCTGCGGCGGCATCTGATCCGGCGCTGGCGCTGCAACCATAAAGTGCAGCCGATAGTAAGCCTGCTATCATCAGTCCGGGTAATATATTGCTGTAAGCTGTTCTATACTTCATTGCCATCTGATTATTTTTTGCGTAATGGAGAACAAATATCAATCGCGGAGGCAGGTGGGCGCAGGAGAAAGTAAATGAACCGGAAAAAAAGGGGGATGAACCGGAAAAAGAACGGAATGAAAATAAGCTGTCTTTTATTTTGGGGCGATGATATAGAAATGGTTAGGATGAATACGATAAGTATTTTCTAGTGGCCCTTGTAAATTCAACACATTTAATGTAGATTTATAATCACATGAAAAGTGGGGAGCACTACAACGCAGCAATGAAGCGACATCCCCAGGAGCAACCCAAAATAGATGAAAGGCCCGGTGAACAACAAAAAGGCACTATCCAAACCAGCACTCATGAATCAGTTTTCCCATTTACATTAACCATTCAAAACAGTGCAATGAGAAATTATTGTGCCCGTATCTTTTTGCTATTTAATTAACCAACCAATAACTATGACCCTGTTATGAATAGCGCATTAATAATGCTGGCTACCAGCATTTATTTATTGTAAAAACCAAAAATTCCAAACAATGAAAAAAAATCAATTATTCCGGCTGGCCGCCGCCACGCTGAGTATTGCCTGTATCATGGCTTCCTGCAAAAAAGATCAGACCAGCTCCAACACCAATGAAAAAATGAAGGCCCCACCGGACAAAATGGTACAAACTCCTTATGGTATGGTGTCTGCTGATCATGTATTTGAAGTGGATAATAAAACCACTGCCAGGATAACAAACGGGCGGTTGCAAAAGGTGGAAATAGCTTCTGGAAAAGTGATACAGGACATCGGCGCATTGTCAAAAGAGGAGTTAACCGCCACTAATCCGTATAAATATGCGGCGAAATTTAAAAGCCCGGTCAGCACAGGCACTGAACGCATGGCATCAGCAGCTGCTGTTGACGGGACTAACTACCCCGGCTATACGGTAGTGGCAGCAGCCAGCAACATCAAATCTTTTTCTACTAACTGGATTGTTCCCGGTGTACCGCAACAAGCCAGCAGCACAGCCACCACCTTTTTGTGGAATGGTATTGATGGTGGTGCACTGCAACCAGTGTTGATGTGGGGAGGGACTGCAGGCGGTGCATTTTATGCCATTGCCAACTGGTATTTTTTAGCAGGTAATTATTTTCACGGACAATACGTAAATGTATCTCCAGGCACTGCATTGCAAGGGGTTATTACCTACATTTCCAACGATGGCACCAACTGGGTATATAAGGAATCATTTACCGGATATCCCGCAGCAGATGTAACGGTAACACGTCCTACAGAAGCCACGGGTGTGATAGAATGCTGGGAAGCATATACCAATGATATTACCCAGTGGCCCAATGATCCGTTTGTAAGCATGAACAACATAAAGCTGACCACGCGTACAGGCACGCCACCAGCTACTTTTAACTGGTCAGTTTCCGGTGGACCCATTACCACACCTTCCGGTAATAACAGCGTAATTGTAAACAGCAGCACCAGCAACGGCGAAATTGATTTCTATTTTGGAGGCAGCACAAGTGGTGGCATTATTTCGGGAGCTACTTATAAAATTATTTCCGCTACCAATAATACCAGCTTACTGGATGTAACCGCAAGCGGCACCGCCGATGGAACCAAAGTAGAATTATGGAGTAATAATTCGCCATCTACGAATAATCAACAATGGAAAGTAACGAGCATTGGCAGTGGCAATTACAAATTACAGCCGCTGCATGCGCTTACCAAAGCATTGAATGTAAATGGCGGAGGAACTGCCAATGGTACACAGGTAGATATTGCTACTGATAACGGGAGTACTGCACAACAATGGCAAATCATTAGTGCCGGTGGTGGATACTATAACGTAAAACCCCTGGTGGCAACAGGGTCTTCGCTTGATGTATACAGTAACAATACCGCAAATGGTACCAAGATAGAGATCTGGAGCAGCAACACTTCTAATGCGCAGAAATTTAAATTTGTGCAGCAGTAAAGAAATAATAAACCGGAGGCAATAACAGGCACCTCCGGTTTATTACAATGGTATTTCAAATAAGCTGGAAGTGCCACCCTTGTAGTGCGCTGGCAGTTCCGGTGCATCGCCGGTAGCGACAATACCCAGGTAATTGAATCCGCAGCTTACATAGTAATCATTCAGTTTGTTGTTGCCACTTCCTGTATCCATTCTGATAAACTCTTTCCTATTCTCTGCTGCATAAACTTTAGCCCAGTCCACTATACTTTTCACGTAACCATTACCCCGGAAATCAGGATGGGTGGCTATACGGTGAATATAAATGGCCGGATCTTTATCCTTTTCTTTCCAGATAAAGGGATCTTCAAAAGCAATGGAAAAAACGCATACAATCTGGTTGTCTGCTACGATCTTCCACAATCTTTTTTCACAGATTTCATTTTCTATCAGTGTCCTGTCAAATCCCAGCCAGTGCTTCTGGGCAACTTTTTTTTGCAGGATGGTGCCCGCATCATACAAGCTGAATATGATGTCGATGTCTTCGGTTGTGCCGTTGATAATTTTCATGATAAAGTATGAATTTAGCGATGGTAAAATTCAAACTTTAATGCGAATTAAAACAGATTCAGTTTTGTTTATTTATACCAGATCAGATTTGAGATAAGTCTTTATAGAGAGGGTTTACTGTAATATATCTATCTTTATAATATAACAATAGCTGACAGATGAAATTAACAATATCAGGATACTCTACTGCATTGTTTTCTACCTGGTATCTTTTAGAAGAACTGGGTATTTTAATGGATGCAGGTGATGGACTAACAGCCGCATTATTACAGAAGAGCAGGAAAATTAATTATGTTTTTATTTCGCATGCCGACCGGGATCACCTGACCGGATTATTGCAACTTAACCAGTTAAATGCAAGGGATGGTTTTCCAGTGATCTGCTATCCACGCGATAGCAAATCGTTTCCGGCCATGGAAGAATTCTTAAAAAGATTTGATCCAAATACGACAGGTGTACAATGGAAGGCCGTTGCTCCTGGTGACGAAATATGGGTGAAAGAAGACCTGGTGGTGGTACCTGTCCGCAATGAACATGTAACCACCGACAAAAATATCATCAGAAGTCTGAGTTATAAAGTGATGCAGGTAAAGCAGAAAGTAAAACCGGAGCTGGCTGGTTTGCCGGCATCGGCACTTAAACAGCTCATCATGGACAAAGGCAAGGAAAGCACTACCATGGAGGTAAGGACTAACCTGGTAGGGTATTCCGGCGATACACCCGTAGCAGATCTGCAACGATGGGATCAGTCGGGCATACTGATACATGAAGCCACTTTTTTGGCCAGCGAGGGAGACGTGAAAATGATTGCCCATAAAAATAAGCACAGTAAACTGGAAGAAGTAATGGAAATGATCAGCCAGATTTCTGTGCAACAACTCATCCTGGGGCACTTCTCCTCAAGGTATTCAGCGGAACAGATAGATCGCAGCATCAAAGATTTGTGCGGGAAATATGCGATAAATATCCCCGTATTCCGGTTGTTGCCCGGACTAACAGTGAAGGATATATTATCCGGGGATCCGGTTAATAAGTAATGTGGTGGCTGTTTCTAGAGATGTGTATTTGTTGCCGGAAATTTATTTTGCTAAAATTTTTTCACAGGATTTGTTTTTGTGAACTTTTATTTCCTACATTTGCATCCCGCTACAAAAGGTCGGAGACGGGGCGTAGCGTAGCCCGGTATCGCGCCTGCTTTGGGAGCAGGAGGTCGCAGGTTCGAATCCTGCCGCCCCGACAAATATACAAATGGGAATAGATGCGACTAAATAGGTCCGACTATTCCCATTTTTGTTTAAAATCATCTTTCAACTTCCCCCAGGTTTTCAACTTGATCCCTTGATCCTCCCTCCCTGCTTAGGTATAAAACCGACTTGATGGGTCAACGGCATATAATGTTTGTCGCCATTGCCCGGTTAACACAGTTTCAATACTTAACTTACAAATGACCCTTTCTTAACACTTTGACTATCTTTAGATAAGAATACCTTCATTTTTTCCTTTGCATTTTTTTAGAAGAAATTTTTTAAATTATGAATAGCTTACCACTTCAGGATTTTCTTAAAAAGAATACACTACTAAATGAAGAGGAGTCAGAAGAGGTGGCCAGAGCTTTTAAGTTTATAAAGGTTCGCCGCAACCAGGTAATAGAGCGGGAGGGAAGTATTTGTGGACATTTTTATTTTATTAATAAAGGCTGTCTGAGATTATATGAAATTGATAAAAAAGGAAATGAGATAACTGCCTATTTCGCTTTCGAAAACAGTTTCATTACTTCAATTACAAGTTTAATTACACAAAAACCTTCGAGAGATATACTTATTTCGCACGAACCTTCAGAGCTCATGGTTATTGACAAAGCATCGTTTTTTAATCTGACCGAAAGATATGCTCAATTTAGATTGTTTTATAATAAGACGATTGAATTTGCCTTTATCCATGCTCAGATGCGGATCTACAGTTTTCTTGGCATGGATGGAACAGATAAGCTGAAATGGGTATTGGAACATGAACCTTTGCTGCTGACAAGGATTTCCAGTAAGGCTGTGGCTTCTTATTTAGGCATGACAAACTCCACACTCAGTAAATTGAAAGCAAAGCTCTGAAATGTTGTCATATGACAACATTTGCGGCTAATCCTTCTCCTACTTTTGTTTTATCATTTAACAGCAAAAAAAATATAATGAGTAATTCAATCAGAAGGGTTTTTCTCTATGGAGAATTTCAAACTGTTGTTCCGCAGTTTACCAAGGAATTATGGAGTATGGTGAATGAACAACTTAAAGAAGTGAAAGGATTGGTAGCGAAAACATGGCTTTTGGGCATTGGCACACACACCATAGGTGGGTTTTACGAATTCGACTCTGAAGAAAACGCAAGGGAGTTTGCTACCGGGTTATATGCGCAACAAGCGAAAAATGCAAATGCCAGTCTGACGGTGAAAATTTTTGATGGAGATACTGTAGAAGAGGCCAGCCGTGAGATGGGATCACCCTTTTACAAATGATCGTGAGCTATCCATTATTGCGATTTGAAATTGCTTCGACCACTTCATCCAGGGACTATTGTGTCCGCTTGCATGCAGAAAAGATCAATTACGGCCAAATCTTTCATTAAAAAGTTCGAAATGTTTCCAGTCGTCCCGACTTAGAAAGGACAAAATGGAATTATTCCCGTTTTGTCCTTTTTTATTTTAGCCCAAATCCTTGTCCCGTACATATATCAAGCGTATCGCTTCATTGATGAGATTAGTTCGAAATGAAAATCCGTCAAAAGTTATTCTGGAGGCGTCGAACTAATTACTTCCCGCTTCTTTTCAATATCCCCGGTTTCATACGCATAATCCAGCTTTAAATGGTTGTTCATTCCCTTGTCCGGAAGGCCGCTAATATTTACCTGGTCTTGGTCAAACCTGCTTAATTTTGCTTCCGGCTTTTCAGGTTTACTGCTGTACTCCGTTTTCATTTCCCGGAAATCGGCAGGCGCTATTTGACTGAAGGAAAGTAAATCCGTTATATAAGATAGCTTTCCTTCCTGCTCCTTTATTTGTAGTTGTAGTTGTTTCTGATCGTTCTGCAAATTGAAGAAAAGTGGAATTCCACCCGAAAATAAAGAAAGCTGTGATAAGCACTCACGAAGAAAAGCATATCTGTTAACAGGCACATTATTTTGCTTATGGTGTGATGGGATTTTTAGAAAGATAATTATTAATTGGGATAACTTGCAGTCATGGACCCGATGAATGACCTGACGACAGCAGCGCTGATGCAGCGGCATGCTGACGTGCTTTTCACCTATGACGCCCGCGGACGGATGCTGCTGGCCAACGAACCCTGGCCCGACCGAGGCCCGGCATCTCTGTCCTTTCTCGGCCTTCCCGTAACGGGTACGCCTGTAAGGCAATCAGGCGTTTATAGTCCCAAGGGTATCTTATAGTAAAATTTGTATGTGCTAATTAGTATATTCAATACTGTCTGGATATGGAAATGAGTTATCAATCGCCATTTAAGGGAGAAATAGAAAGCTTTAATCAGTTGTTCAGGGAACATTATGCCGCATTGAGAGCTTATGCGGGTTTATTGGTAGGAGATACCACCGCGGAAGACGTTGTTCAGGATGTTTTTCTCCAAACCTGGCAAAACAGAGATACAATTAACATTCATACCTCAGTTAAGGCCTACTTGTTCAAATCAGTTTATAATCGTTCTCTTAATACCCTGAGCCGTTTAAAAATGCGACATGGCAAGCAACAGGAAATTGAATATACATTAAAAATTCAGGAAGCCCTTCTATGCGATCCTGATAAGAATCCGGTCATTCACAAATTATATAATAATGAATTAAGGGAGGAGGTCCACCAGGCAATAGAAAGTCTCCCGGACAAATGCCGGGAGGTGTTCAAATTAAGTTACCTCGATGATTACAGAAACAAAGAGATCGGCGAAATGATGAGTATTTCGGTCAGCACTGTTGAAAAGCATATTAATCATGCCTTGAAAACATTACGGAAAACACTTCTTCATCTCAAAGCGCTGTTAATGAGTTTCTTATAATTTCTGACCTCCGCAATTTTTTTTTGCCGGAGGTATGGAGGTTTTTGTGAGGTCAACTGTCTTATAACAGGTAGAAAAGCCGTATAAGATGAACGAACAGCTTAACGAACTAATAATGATCAGGTATCTGCAAGGTACCTGTTCTCCGGAAGAGAAGCAGTTATTTGAATCCTGGCTAAAGGCTTCTGAACAAAATCGTCATCTATTTTATGAAACCCGGGTATTATGGTATGCTTCCAGGATAGAATATTTCGGCTCGGAGGAGCAACTGGCCAGAGCCCTCGCCATCCTTACTGAAAATATTCGGCGTAAAGGCGGGCAACATAGGAAGAAAATATACCTGCAATGGGGCCGTTATGCCGCGATACTCATAGTTGCAATGGCTGTTGCCTGGTTCTTCCTAGGGCAGCATCATTTTAATAAAAACACTGAAGCCTGGCTCACCGCTTCGGTAAAGCATACAGACAGCAGCAAGCTGGTAGTGCTGAGTGATGGAACCCGGATATGGTTGAATAGCAATAGTACCATATCATATCCCCGTCAATTCCTAAATGGTACACGGACCGTATCGCTACAAGGTGAAGCGTATTTTGATGTAACTCATGATTCATCCCATCCTTTTATAATACACACCTCGAACATAAGTATTAAAGTATTAGGCACCAGCTTCAATGTTCAGGCTTATCCCGGAGAAAGCCAGGCCGAAGCTGTATTAATAAGGGGAAAAATCGCTATTGACGACAGTGTAGGAAATAAGCTTGCAGTGCTTGTACCGGGGCAAATCGCCCGCTTTGAAAAAGGCGCTCACAAGCTAACGGTGCAAAATGTAAATACCGATGCTTACACCAGCTGGCGACATGGGCAGATAACGCTGGGGGCCGCCAGTCTTAATACTATTGTCAACAAATTATCTGAATTATACCAGGTACATTTTTCGATTGATCCCTCTGTAACCGACACCATCGGATATAATTTCACTTTCTCCAAGAGAAAAAAAGTAACGGAAGTCATGGATATGCTGTGTTTTGTTGCTCCTATACGTTACCAGATCCAGGGAAATGAAATATTGATCACCAGAAAATAAAAAACCGGTAATATGTTACGAGCATATTTACCGGCTATTATAATTTCATCAACAAAGCGTCCAAGCATTATTGACTAAATCCAAACAAAAGTATGAAAAAAAGCCGATGGATAGGTGCAGCTACTTTGCAGAGCCTTCTTCTATTCTTTGCCACAACAGTACCTGCTCTTGCACAAAACGAACGCATTACACTAGATCTGAACAATGTACCGCTTATATCTGCGTTGGATTCTATTCAGCAGCATTCCGGGTATCGCTTTTCATATAGTCTGGAGCTCGTGCCTTTGTTAAAAGAAAGTCGCGTATCGATCCATTTCAAAAATCATTCTATAGAAAAAGTACTATCCCTGCTGTTTGCTGAAAAGGGCATTAAATACCGTGTGATAGATAACATGGTCCTGCTTTCAAAGAGCCCCCCTGCATCCACAAAAAGAACAGATCTACCCGGGCTGATACAGGTTATTAAGGGAAAAGTAGTGGATAAAGAAAGCCATTCGCCCCTGGCAAATGTAAGTATCACTGTTTTAAATGCCTCAATGGCAAGGGGCGCCATTACCGATAGTAATGGCTTTTTTCTACTGGAAATTCCTGTAGGACGACAAAGCCTGCAGTTTTCTTCTATTGGTTACCAGGAACAACTAGCTGCGGATATTATAGTTGTTTCAGGCAAAGAAACATTTCTGACGATCGAACTCCAGGAATCGGTTAAAACCTTGCGGGAAGTGGTCGTTAGCCAGGGTCAAAGCAGGAACCGCGCATTAAATTCAATGGCAACGGTCAGTGCGCATGTGGTTACCCCGGAAGATGCGTCCAGATATGCTGCGGGGTACAATGATCCGGCACGCATGGTAAGTGCCCTGGCCGGAGTATTATCAGGCGGAAATGGCAGGAATAACATCATTATTCGTGGCAATGCTCCCGGCGGATTATTATGGAAGCTGGAGGGCATAGAAATCCCGGCTCCCAACCATTTTAGCAGGGGACAGGGAGATGCCGGCGGCCTGTTCAGCATAGTCGGTGCAGGTATGCTTTCAAATTTTGATTTTTTTACAGGCGCCTTCCCTGCCGAATATGGAAATGCGCTGGCTGGTATCATGGATCTTAATTTGCGCAAAGGAAATTCCGACAAAGCCGAATATGGTCTGCAAGTGGGTGTGATAGGTTCCGAGGCTTCATTAGAAGGGCCGATATCAAAAAGTAAAAAAAGCTCCTACTTGCTGAACTATCGTTATGGCAACCTTCAGTTCCTGAGCGAAGGAGGAATCATCCACCTGCCAGACAACCAGAAATCACCAGTATTTCAGGACTTCAGTATGCATATCAATTTCCCTACCCGGAAGGCAGGTGAATTTTCTATCTTTGGTATCGGCGGTATCAGTAAAACAGGTTATTACAGCTCCAATGATTCAATGATGTGGCGCCGGGACCCAGGCACACAGCTCGACAAAGTTGAACGCCATCTGATTGGAGTGATGGGTGTAAAGCATACACTGTTGTTGCCAAATAAAAAAACCTATCTTAAATCAACGCTTGCACTTTCCTATCAATCAGATCGTTTGACAAGCAAGGAACTGGACAATAATTATCACTTTTGGCCTAAAGACAGCAGCCGTTATAGCTATCCCACCATTCGATTCACCACTTCAGTGAACCATAAATTTAATTCCGGCAGCGTTGTCAGGGTAGGTATGACCTACAGCCATTTTTTCTTTTCCATTTATGGAATGAACTATGACCAGAATCGCGTTAGTCAGGTGTTCCTGGACCAGCATGGCAATACTGGGTCGATAGAAGGATTTTTTCAATGGAAGTACCACCTGTCCCCAAACTTTGAGATCAATAGTGGTCTTCATGCAACCAGCTTTTTACTGAATCATAAATACGCCATTGAGCCACGGCTCGGCGGAAAATTGAATACAGGAAGCAACAGCTTTTTGAGTTTTGGCTTTGGTATGCATTCAAGAATTGAACCCATCTCTATGTATTTTACCAGGATAAAAGAACCTGGCGGCGCAATCACTCAACCCAACCTGGATTTGAAGCTTACGAAAGCCATGCACTATGTACTTGGATATGAAAAAATGCTTTCAAAGAACCTTAAATTAAAGGCAGAGATATATTACCAGTACTTATATCATATTCCTGTTGTCGACAATCCCGGAAGTATTATTTCCACTATTAACAACCTGTATGGCTTGACAGACACAGCTTATGCAAGCAAGGGAAAGGGATATAATAAAGGCATTGAGATTACTGTGGAAAAATTCTTTTCAAAAAATTACTATTTCCTGCTCTCTGGCAGCGTGTTCGATTCAAAGTACAAACCGGCCAATGGTCAAACATATAACACCCGTTTTAACACTAACTATCTGGTGAATGCACTGGCTGGTAAGGACTTCAATACAGGTGCACTTAAACAAAATACGTTCAGCATTAATGTAAGAGCTACTTCCCATGGTGGCTTCCGTTATTCACCTGGTCGGGTGGCTACCGATAATAGTGGAAAAACTTATCTGTTTTTTCCACCAGAGGAAACGTATAGTCAGCATATGTCTCGATATATGCGATTTGATGCCGGTTTAAAGTTCAGAAAAAATAACCGGAGTTATTCGTGGATATTGTCGTTGGATGTACAAAACATCACTAACCGGGAAAATGTTCTTGAAGTAGAACCCAACGTTGACCCAAGGAATATCATACATCTTGACCCGACAGTAACAGATCTGGGTATTATTCCGGTTCTCAACCTTAAAGTTGAGTTTTGACGTATTACGCAGCTGCATAAGATTAGTAAATTCTATTAAAACATTTTATATGAAATTTTTTTTTGGTTTAGTATGTATTGTTATAATACTGGTAATTGCATGTAAGAAAAAGGGGACCGATAATCTTAATCCCGGGGAAGTAGATTGTGGCTCTTTCACCACTACATTTTCAACTACCGTGAAGCCTTTAATGATATCCAGTTGTGCAAAAAGCGGTTGTCATGCAGCTGGCAGCACCAGTGGCCCAGGCGAATTGACAACTTATTCGCAGATATTCAATTCACGGGCAGCCATTCGCAACGCAGTAGCAAATGGAACAATGCCCCGTGATACCACTTTTACAGCCATGCAAAAAGCAATTATTACCTGCTGGATCGATGCAGGAGCACAGAATAATTAATGCAAAAGACATCATTTATAAGAGGGCGTCTTCAGTAAATAGCCCATGAATTGCGAGATTTATGGACTATTTACTGATTAACTGATGGGATAGGGGCCATCCGTAAAGCTCTCTGCATGATATCCTTTTGAGCCGGTTAATTGGGCAAGTGGGCTGCGTAAACTTTCTCCTGCGTTTATACGTGCTACTACGTAAGCGAAATCATATGTTGGTTCCCAACCCAGGTCTTTCCTCGCTTTCTCATTTACATATACCCGGTCTATGCTTTGGTGAATCTTCCATCCGCGATGGCTATACGCTGTTGTATAAGCAGGTACGGTGCGCAGTACTACCCCGGGCGCATTGCGGCGCAGGTCGTGCAGATCTGCCGGGCAGAACGGTGTAGTAGCGCTGATGATATAAACGCCCCATCCGATGGAGGAAGCCTTTTCTGCCGCCAGCAAATGTGCATTTACCACGTCTTCCAGCTCTACCCTGCGAAACAGAAACTCGTTGGCCTTCAGGTTCTCGTCCTGAAAGGTTTCCCGCATATGTTTGTCGTCGTCTTTTTCAGGAAAGAAACGGGAAGTGCGAAGTACAATGCAGGGCAGGCCGAGATTTCTGTAGAAGAGCTGGCAAAGGTCTTCCGCTGCTTTTTTGGTTACCCCGTAAATATTCTTGGGCTGTGGCTGCATTTCCTCCGTAATCCAGGCTGCAGGCGCTCCGGCAGGCGGCACTAATGCATCCCCAAAAACACTGGTCGTGCTGGTGAAAACAAAACACTGCACGCCAGCAGCCACTGCTTCCTGCAGGAGATTAAGCGTGCCGGTAATATTGGTATCTACGAATTGCTGCATAGTATGCGTGGCCACATGGGGCTTATGCAGCGTGGCTGCATGCAAAACGGTGGTTACCCCTTTCATACAATCTCTGACGAAGGAGCGGTCCGTAATGGAGCCTACGTTAGTAGTAAATGCAGAGGGCTGGATATCCAACCCGATTACTTCAGTAGAATGTTGTCTTAATGTGCGTACCAGCGCCTCTCCAAGATGCCCGGCGCTGCCGGTTACCAAAACTTTCATATTCTCTATTTTTATACGGATACTACAAAATCKGAAAAAAATCCCGCTCTGGCAGGACAATTGTCCCGGCAGCATTCCCTAAAAAAACAAGAACTGCATCCCTTGCAAGGCTCCTGCATAATATGTAGGCTCCGTGCGCTGTTACCGTCGATTGACGCTAAAATCTCCGATTGGGATCAAATCGTCGATAAATAGGTTCGAAATCTGTTCAGTCACCCCGACTAGACAGGACAAAGGAGATTTATTCTCGTTTGTCCTGTTTTTATTTAGGCCAAAATCTTTGTCCTGTGAGTATATGAGGCGCACCGCTTCATTGATGCCCGCAGTTCGAAGTGAAAGTCCGTCAAAACTTAATTTTTCAGGATACATCGAACTTATTATTTCCCGCTTCTTCTAATATCCCCGGTCCAGTTTTTCCAACTTAGTAATAAACAAGCTTGATCATCTGGATGATTTTTTCTTTCTTAAATCATTCTCCATTCCCTCTCTTTCATATCCAGTTTTATCTTTACGGCTCCGACTGGAAAAAATCCTTATAACCAGGTATTGGCAACGAAAAAAAAATTGTAACTTCTTTGTAATTATGCCAGCATTATTATACACCAAATTCAATCTAGACCTAAAACCCTTATCATGCCATCGCTAAATAATTCATCGCGCGAAAATTCATCTTCACTCAATTCCGTACTCATTTCTGCTGCTCTGACAGGCACGATCCCTATAACCTGTTTGAGATTCCCATAAACCATTGATGCAGATCTATTTCTACCTATTGTAAGGACAGACATGTGTCTGCCTTGCAATATGTATTTCTATGACTATCCAGCAACATGAAATTTATTTTTCTGTAGAAACCCCCATCCATTATGCCCAAGAACAGTTTTATCCTCCATCCTGCCCAACAGGATATTTATGTGGACCAATTGATCCATCCGGACAGCCCTCGTTATATCCTCACAGGATATCTTATCCTAAACGGAGCTCTCTCCGTGAAAACATTCAAAAAAGCATTGGACATCGTCAATTCAGGGCATGACATTTTTGCCATGAGTTTCGATCTGGCAGACCAGCAGCCTATAGGTTATCTGGCAGATAAACCTGATCCAGGCATTCTCGAATACCGCGATTACCGTCAGCAAAAGGATCCACAGCAGTCAGCCAGGCAATGGATACAGGAGCAAGGCAATATCCCTTTCCGCGTGCAAAAAGGAGGTAAGTTATTCGAGCACTATCTGCTGAGGATCAGTGAGGATAGTTATTGGTATTACTTCCGTTTCCACCATCTTTTGATCGATGGAAGCGGATACCAGATCTGGTTGAAAGCTATTGCAGAAAAATACAGGCAGGTGATCGCAGGTGACATACCGGATACGACCTATCCTTCTTATGCCAAAGAGATGGCAGATATGCTGCCCTTCTACAACAGCGATGAATATCAACGGCAACTACAATACTGGACCAGGAAACTGGAGACACGACCAGCAAAATTGTTCACATTTAAATATAACAACGCAGATACAGGAGGAAAAACTAGCGGTTTGTTCTCCTACGCATTGACTGAAGCAGAGAGAAGTTCATTGGACAATTTATCATCGCTCACTGGCATGACGCTTCAAAAACTTACGGCAGCCGCTTTGATCATCTATTTTGCAAGGGCAACAGGACAATCTGAATTATTGATGGGCATTGTACGGCACAAACGCAAAAATGGTGCACAACGCAGCATTGTCGGGATGTTCTCCGGGATCGTTCCGTTTATAGGCAGTTATGATCCGGATATGCGCTTAACCGATCTTTTGGACCATATCAGCAAAAGTCAAAAAGAAGATTATAATAATCAGCATGTCACATTGAATGATCTGAGCGCATTGATCAGGGACAAATCATCCGATGATAGCCTTTTTGAGATCGTGGTCAATCACCTGATGCTGGATCTGGGTTTGGATTTTGGAGCGGGTATCAGTACTACGTTCCACCAGTGTTGGAATGAATATGAAAAAAGGCCACTGCGCGTATATTGGCAGGACTATGGAAAGCATCAGCCGCTGCAATTGAATATAATCTACCAGACTGCATATTTTCTGCCTGGAGAAGCCGCTCTTTTTCCTGCCCGGCTCATGTACATCCTGGAGCAATTCCAAGGAAATATGAACAACCCGCTGCGCAGCATAGATATCCTGCCCCCGGAGGAACGTAGATCCCTGCTGGGATCTGCGGGAGACATAATCCCCCATGACCCCGGGGCAACGATCATTGGCAGGATTATGCAACAGGCTGCCGGCACTCCGGATAATATAGCCATAACATGCAACGGGTCGCATCTGACCTATAGGGAGCTGATGGAAAGATCAGCGCACCTGGGAGAATATCTGCGAAGCCGCGGGATCGGAAGGGGAATGTTGGTACCGGTTTGTCTGGAACGATCGCCGGATATGATCATAGCCCTTCTGGCTGTTTTGCAGGCGGCAGGAGCGTATGTACCGATCGATCCGGCGTATCCGCCCGAAAGGATCCGTTTTATGATCGAAGATACTTCCGCGCCGCTTGTCCTTACCACCAGGGAATGTTTGCCGCTTGTTAGCCCGGTATTCGGCGGAGAGATCATCATACTGGATGATGAGGTTCCTCCTGTTAGTCGCAACGTTTCGGCTACTCAAACCAACACCTCCGGCCAGTATGGACCCGGAGCAGACGATGCGGCCTATATCATCTATACTTCTGGTTCCACCGGCAGGCCCAAAGGAGTGATCATCGAACACAAAAATGTGATCAGCCTGTTTGATCAGACCAGGGACATTTATGGTTTTCATGCCGGGGATGTATGGACCCTTTTCCATTCCTATTGTTTTGATTTTTCGGTATGGGAAATGTATGGTGCGTTGCTCTATGGGGGAAGGCTGGTTATTGTACCCAAACAGATGGCCCGGGATACGCCTGCATTCGCTGCATTATTGGTAGCGGAGGGAGTGACCGTCCTGAACCAGACACCTGCCGCTTTTTACGTGCTTCAGGAATATATGACAGACAATCCACTAGTGTCATCCACTCCTCTGCGATATGTCATTTTTGGTGGAGAAGCGTTAAATCCAATGTTACTGAGGCCCTGGAAAAAAATGTATCCTGCTTGCCGGCTGATCAACATGTACGGTATCACAGAAACGACCGTTCACGTTACCTTCCAGGAGATCAAAGACGACCTGCTGGATAGTCCGGGAAGCATGATCGGCCGTCCGATCCCATCTCTGGCGGTTTTTATTCTGGACAATGACCATGCCTTGCTACCAATTGGGGTGCCCGGAGAAATGTATATTGCTGGTGCGGGTTTGGCAAGGGGGTATTTGAAACGTGATGACCTGACAGCCGGGCGGTTCATTCCAAACCCATTTAGTAAAGGAAGCTACAACCGGTTATATAAGACTGGTGATCTGGCCAGATGGCATCCGGGTGGAGTATTGGAATATCTTGGCAGGATAGATAACCAGGTAAAAATAAGAGGTTACCGTATCGAACTCGGCGAAATAGAAAGTGCCCTTCTCCAAAACGGGCATGTGAAACAGGCATTTGTAATGGCCACCTCCAACAAGGAGGGCCATGCAGGAGAGCAACAATTGGTTGCCTATATAGTGACCACACACCCCGTCGATTGTGATAGCATTTTATGGAGCCTGCGCAGCAGGCTTCCGGAATACATGATCCCCGTAAATATTATCCAATTGGAAAAAATGCCGCTTACTTCCAATGGTAAAATCGACAGGGCTGCATTACCTGCCCGGGAGGAGCTGGTCCGCGTCAATGCTGAAAAAAAATGGCCGACTGATGAAACACAAAGCCGGATCGCTGCCATCTGGGAAGAGATACTCGGAGTGAAAGAACCCGGCATAGACGATAACTTCTTTGACCTCGGAGGAGACTCCATCCGTTTGATCAGGATCGTTAGCCGGATGCGAAAAATATTCGTTAAAGAAATACAGGTCGCAGATATTTACCGGAGGGCCACCATTGCCACCCTTGCGTCTCTGATCGGGGAGATGGATCAATCCTCGAAGAACAAAGAAACATACCAGCAGATCATGCAGTCCGTATCCGGTCAGAAACAAACATTGCTGACCCAGTTGCCGGATGCCCATCTTGTAGAAGACATTTTTCCAATGAGCGCTGTCCAGCAAGGAATGATCTTCATTTCAGCCCGGGAGCCTGAACAGGCAATCTATCACGATCAGTTCACTTATTGGTTGCCTAAAGACACCGACATATCATTATTTGAAAAAGCATTGTCCCTGGTGACCGAAAAACATGGTATACTACGGACAGCCTTTCGCCCTGACTGGCATCCTGTAGGCATGCAAATAGTCTACCGGTCTGTTCCTGTCCGTATTGAAGTGATCGATAACCAACATATTGATGATCAATTTGCCCCGGACCATATCCGTTCCTGGCTTCGGGAAGAAAGGAAGAAACCATTCGATTGTACGCTGGCTCCCCTTTGGCGGACAGCGGTCATCACTTTCAGAACGCGCAATGTTTTCATTTTGCAGACCCATCATGCAATCCTGGATGGATGGAGCGTGTCGGCTTTGAACACCGAACTCAATAATTGTTACCTGCAGCTCAGAGATGCATATGCCCCCGTCATATTACCAGCCTTGCAGGGAAGCTACAAAGATTATGTCATCGAAGGCATCGCCGAAAGCAATAACCTTCTGTCCAGGACCTTCTGGCAAAGGGAAATGGATGGTTATAAGCCCCTTGATATATTTTCAACAGAAAAGATGGTACAGCGATATATCCGGAAATACGATCCGGCCATCTTCGAAGCAATAAAAACAAGGGCCAGGGACGCGAACATCCCGTTGAAAAGCTTGTTCCTTGGAGCTTTATACTATACCGTCAGCTTATTCACTTATGAAGAAGAGCTTACTATCGGGCTGGTAACCAACAACAGGCCCATCGTTGAGGACGGCGACAGGATATTAGGTTGCTTTTTAAATACCATCCCTTTCAGGTTCCCGGTCCCACCTCCCGGAACCCGATGGCAGGAATTCATCAGGCAGATAGATCAAAAGCAACTAGAACTGAAGACCTATGAAAGGCTGCCATTTTCTGAGATAGCGGCAGTGAATAAGGAAGTCCGCGACAATGGGAATCCGTTCTTTGATATAATTTTTAATTTTATCAATTTCCATGTATACGACCAGTTGGAAAAAGGGCTGTTCCATGGCTCAGTAGATGACGACAACAGCATCACCTACGGCAATTTTGCCATCACCAATACTTACCTGGATTGTTCGATAAATATCACCGGTAATGTGCTGTCGATTCTATTCTCCCAATCCCGGATTTTTAAAAGCGGGAAAACGATCGAAACATTCCATCAATATTTCGAAAGGGCGCTGAACCAAATCATTTATAATTTCCATGAAGAGATTGACAGATCGATGATCCTGACCTCCGGGGACCAGGTAATAGTACCGTCTGGCCCCCTTCCCTATCCGGCAAATAAAACGATCAGCATGCTGTTTGAAGAACAGGTAAGGCTGCAGCCGGAATCGATCGCACTGCAGGCCGGAAACGTAGCGATAAGCTACACAGAACTGGGTAGACTGGCCAACCAGCTGGCCAGTCTGCTTGTCATTAAAGGCATCAGCAAGGAGCAGCTGATACCTGTATGTATACACCGGTCACCCGAACTGATCATCGCTATCCTGGGCATATTGAAAGCGGGGGGCGCATACGTGCCATTGGACCCATCCTACCCCATGCAGCGCATTGAACGCATGCTGGAAGAATTAGCACCTGCATTAATCGTCACCTCGACCTTTGTGCACCCCCTGTTGAAGGGGTTATTGCCAGAGTCAGCGCTCATCAACATAGACGATATACAAGAACTTCCGGAAACAGTACCCGGGGAGGAAATTCTAGCCGACAACGATGCTGACAGCCTGGCCTACCTGATGTATACCTCCGGATCGACCGGACAACCCAAAGGCGTTATGATCACACAACGTGGGGTAGTTAGCCTGGCCAAAGAAGGAAATTTTGTCTCCCTCGGACCATCAGATAGGTTGCTTGCCACCGGTTCCCCCTCATTTGACGCCACTACTTTTGAATATTTCGGGATGCTTTTGAATGGTGGCAGGCTGGTACTTTGTCATGAAGAAGAGCTACTGGATACTGACCTTCTTCGTTTGGCGATCCGTAATAATGGCATCACCCTTATGTGGTTCACCGCCAGTTGGCTGAATCAACTGATCGAAAACGACATTACGATATTCAGCGGTTTGCGAGCTGTATTAGCTGGCGGTGAAAAACTATCGGTGACGCATATACAAAAATTGCGTTCAGCCTATCCTGACCTGGAGATCATCAACGGATACGGGCCGACAGAGAATACTACATTCTCATTGACCCATTGCATAAAGCAGGTACCTGATAGTAACATTCCGATCGGTCGCCCGCTCGCAGGCAGATCTGCCTTCATATTGAACGCTTACCGGCAAAATATGCCAGTTGGTGTAACTGGAGAATTGTACGTAGGCGGAGATGGATTATCCAGGGGATATTACCGGCGTGCCGATCTGACCGCAGAGCGTTTTGTAGATGGAGCCGGTCTTACTACCGGCCGGGTATACCGAACCGGCGATCTGGCCCGTTACCTGTCCGATGGAACTATTGAATTCCTGAGTCGGGCGGACCAGCAATTGAAGATCAGGGGATTTCGGGTCGAGCCGGGAGAGATCGAAGAGATGATCATCAGGAGCGGTCTTGCAAGGCAGGCAGTTGTGGTTGCCCGCCAGACAGATAGGAATTTCTTGCAATTGATTGCTTACGTCGTACTACCGGTGGGGGCATATGAGATCACAGCCCTGCAAGAGTATCTTGCTGCATCATTACCATCCTATATGATCCCTGCCATTATCCATCCGATGGCCTCCCTTCCTTTAACAGCCAATGGAAAGATCGACAAGAAGGGGCTGCCTGACCCGGACCCACAGGCAATGAGCAATAGCTACGAAGCACCTCAAAACAGCCGGGAAAAGACCCTGGAGGCCATATGGCAACAGCTGTTGCAGTTGCCGGCTATCGGTCGCAAAGACGATTTCTTCCAATTGGGAGGGCATTCACTACTCCTGATGCAGTTAAAGGCGCATATTAAGAAAGAATTCGAGATCACTATCTCTGTTGGTGATTTGTACAGGCACAGAACTTTGGAAAAGCTAGCCTTGTTCCTTGCCGGAAAGGACCCCGAAAATTCCTTTATGGAAGACATTACTCCATTTGACCGGCAGGCCATCACGGCAATACCTCTTTCCTTTGGCCAGGAAGAATTATGGCAGATCGACAAACAATATGGATCGATCCATTATCACATCAACCGGGTTTACAGGCTTACTGGCGATTGTAACAGTCATGCATTGGCAGCGGCCTTCGCGGGGATCATCAAGCGCCATGAAGCGCTTAGAACCATCATACAGACGGATCGATCAGAAGGCAGCAGATACCAATTGTTCCTTACCGGAGACGACTGGGAATTACATCAGCTCGATCATTCAATGGCTGATCTTTCTGATGCATACCTCCTGGACCTCATCATGTCCCTGGTGAATACCCCTTTTGATCTTTCCAGGCATTACATGCTGAGGGCTTGCCTGGTGCGTCTTGCTAAGGGCGAGCACATACTGGTCATCGTTCTGCATCACATTGCAGCGGATGGCTGGTCATTATCGATCATCATGAAGGAATTCATGGAAATGTACAATGCTTTTGTTGCAGGAAGCTCCAGCCAGCAGCCTCCTCTTTCACTACAGTTTGCAGACTATGCATTATGGCAGCATCGGTATATCGCTTCAGGCATGCTGGAAAAGGGCCTTCAGTATTGGAAGGAAAGACTACATGGCTATACACCCTGGCTGCTTCCGTCGGATAACAGGGGTAATTCATCCACAATTACCAAGGGGGCCATGCTCTATTTTAAGCTGGATATGGAACTAGTCCAATCACTCCGGCAGCTTTCACAACAGGAGGATTGCACGTTGTTCATGACGCTGCTCGCAGCTTTTAAGGTCGCCATATACCGTTACAGCGGCAGACATGACATCTGCATAGCCACGGCAATGGCTGGGAGGACGAGACAGGAACAGAAAGGACTTGTAGGTTTCTTTTCCAATAATCTGCTTCCTCTTCGCAGCGACTTGCGTGGCAATCCGGATTTTATTCAATTTCTTCATCAAGTCCGGAAAGTCATCCTGGAGGCATATGAACACCAGGATGTACCTTTGGAAATGATGTTGGACCATTTTCAATATCCTCATGGCCAGGAGAAAATGCCGCTTTTCCAGGCAATATTTCTCCTTCAGAATATGCCCGATGTTCCTAAACTTGACCTGGAAGGACTTTCAGCATCGGAGATCAGCATCAGGCATGAAACCAGTCAATTTGAATTGAATATTGCCGCCCGGGAACGTCACGATGGGTTGCGGCTTGCAGTAGAATATAATACAGATATCTTTCAAAGGGAGATGATACTGGACCTATTTAAACAATATATAGTGATCCTGCAGAGCATCATACAATCACCGTATGATAAGATATCAGATTTACGACTTTTGATTAATTAACGCTGGTTTCAACAGTCAGAATTATTGTGTGCAATTAGTTTAATGCTGCCTTTGACATTGGAGGATTTTTCTAATACTCACTCCTTTTACAGTAGTCGGGCTTGCGATAATAATGATTTTAGCAACAGTTTATTATTTAAAACACAAAGAGAAAAAGGCTATCTAAGTAGATAAACATAATCGTTGATTTTCAATAGATCTCCGATAAATAAGTTCGAAATGTATCCAGTCATCCTGACTAGAAAAAGCCATACAGCATAAACTGTATGGCTTTTTTATTTGATTACATGATGAAAATATGCTTCCCTTTTTCCGAAAAGTGAATACTCTCTTTGATGGCTGTTTTAAAATCTTCCAGCGCATGCCCCGCGAAAACATTTGAAGTAAAACCGGCAGTCATTTCTGCAATTTCCTTCAGCATAGCAATATCTTCCGGAAGTGGTGGCGTGAAAAAGTAGCGGTATACATGCGGTTGAACCTGGAGACCTTTTAATAGAATGTCGAAATTATGAAGTGTGTATTTCTCCGCACTCATACCGCCATTGATAATTAGTTTGCCGCCAAAGGCGACGCACCGGATCAACTCCCCGGTAACCGGACCTCCCACATTATCAATAATACCATTTACGCCTTTATTGCCGGTAATATCCATTATGCGTTGTGTGATATTTCCCTGCTCTGCCGAAAGGTCTATTACTGCTGTGGCACCCAGTGATTCCAGTAAATGTACTTGTTTGACATGACGTACAATGGAAATAACGGGTATTCCTTGTTGTTTCGCCAGTTGAGACACCAATGTTGATACGGTAGAATTACCAGCCGTCAACACCAGCCACTGTCCTGGCTTAACGTCCGACTGCTTCAACAGGTCCCATGCAGTAATCATATTTACGAACTGGGAAGCTAGTTCAGGAGGATAATCGGCTGGTAAGGGGATCAGCCATTCTGCCGGAACCGCTACATATTCCGCCCAGGAGTTGTAATAGCTGAATGCTGCGTGGCTGCCCGGTTGCAGCGACACTCCTTTCCCTGCTTTTTCTATAATACCAGCGCCGTGATTGCCGGCTACCTGTTGAGGGAATACTGGCTTTTTGGGTTCCGGGTAAAGGTTCTGAATAAATAGAAAATCACCCGGGTTAATAGAGGCTGCGGTTGTTCTGATCAAAACTTCGTTATCTTTTATAACCGGTACTGGCACTTCAGATAATTGGAGTACTTCTTCCGGTGCGCCGATGCGGCTAAATGTTATTGCTTTCATTGCGTTGTTTGTTTGAATCACAATATTACCGGGCATTTCTTATCTTCGATATGTCTTATCTGACAATTACTATGCAAAAATAGACACATGCATTTCGTTATCTATTTACCTTCCGGTTTTTATGCAGCGATAGCCTCCAGCGTGGTGGAAGTACTGCAGGCGATGAATACAGTGAATGAATCGGAAGTTTTTACTTTTGAGTTTGTGTCCAAACATGCACACGCTGTTTCACGTTCTGCTATTTCTTTTAATGCGAGAACAAAACCTTCTAAAAAAGCAGATGTATTGATTTTATTAGCAGGGGCTGGAKCGCAGGCTAGCCCCGAACACCGTTTATTGGCACTGGAAGCAAAACGTGCGGCTCCATTTATTAAGGCCGCACAACGACACGGCGCCATTATTGCGGCCACCTGCGGAGCCTCTTATCTCCTGGCGGCCAATGGTGTGCTGGATGGGAAGCGGGCTACTATCTCCTGGTGGTTGAAAGAAGAGGTACAACAGCGGTTTCCTGCAGTACGCTGGGAACCTTCCCGGATTGTAGTGAAACAGGAAAATATTTATACTTCCGGCGGAGGCTTTGCCGGGTTGGAATTGATTAGCAGCCTGCTAACAGACCTCGGTTTTGCAAAGCAGCTGAAACGTGTACGGAAAATAATGGTACTCCCGCCTGCGCGCGAATTTCAAAGCCCTTATGAGATTCCGGCTACCGAATTGGTTGGCAGCTTTGAAAAACAACTCACCAAACTGCTAAAAGACAATATGGAAATCCTAAGCCTGGATTTTCTATCCCGGCAAATGGGTATGTCCTCCCGGACGTTATCACGCAAGTTCCGGGAAGAATTGGATACCAGTCCGGGTAAATGGATCCAGGAAAAACGAATGGAAATAGCGAAGAAATTATTGGGAGAAACTAAACTCAGTATTTCCGAAATCTGCTACCGGGTAGGGTATGAGGATTTGGCTTCCTTCTCACGCTTGTTTTCTAATATCACCGGCATGCCGCCAGGGGAATTCCGCAGGGAAACAGGGAGATGAGTGAGCGTTGACTTTTCTGTTCAATATATCTCACGCGCTTAGTGCTGGCAACCAACGGATACATTGCAGGTCAAACAATAAAAATGTTAATGGTGGCTGGTATATGAGTTAGTTGTACTGTACCTGTGATCTTTTGTTTAAATTTAGGTGTGATGTGACTTTTCTGGTAGCTATATAATGAAGCGTACATCATCGTTTAGGGGAAAGTATAACGAAAGCACTGAATACAAATTAAGCGTTAAATGAGCCAACAACTAAGAGCACATATTGAAGAAATAGTACAGCTAACGAACGATGAGTTTGAATATGTTCTGTCCCACTTTACGTATAGGAAGTTTTTGAAAAATCAGTATGTCATACAAAATGGCGACTACGCCAGGTATGACTATTTTGTAATAAGCGGCTTGTTGAAATCCTGGGATATTGACGATAAAGGGAAAGCCCATATTATACTTTTTGCCACGGAAAATTGGTGGATTTCAGATTCTGCAGCTTTTCATAGCCAAACTCCGGCGACTTTGAATGTGGACTGTCTTGAAAACAGCGAAACACTTTATATCTCATTGGAAAACAAGGAAAAGCTTTGTCAGGAAATGCGAAAAATGGAATATTTCTTTCGTAAAAAAACAACTTCGGGGTATATCGCTTTGCAGAAACGAATCTTGTCGCTCATTAGCTTCAATGCAAAGCAACGCTTTGAGTACCTGATACAGCAATATCCAGACCTTTTACAACGGGTTCCCAAAAATTTGATTGCCTCTTATTTAGGCATTTCGAGAGAAACCCTGAGCAGGCTAACATCCCCAAGCGCGTGATATTTATCACGCTCGTTTTGTGATCTACTTCCTTTAATGCTGCTGCTTCCAAACTGAATTTTGTAGAAATAAAATTCAGATTAATGATAGAACAAGCAACATCAAAAAAGATTCCTTCGGCTATTTGGGCTTTAACTTTTTGCATATTCGGATTTGGAACAGCAGAATTTGTTGTTGTAGGGTTGCTACCCTCCATCGCATCCGATTTATCCGTCCCACTTTCTTCAACGGGGTTATTGGTGACCATGTACGCATTGGGTATTGCCATAGGAGGTCCCCTGTTTACGGCACTTACAGGAAGCATAGAACGTAAAAAACTGCTGATACTGACGCTCCTTTCCTTTGTATTTGGAAATATGATTGCTTTTTTTGCAAAAGACATTTCAATGCTACTCATGAGCAGGGTAATCACTGGTGCTGCTAATGGTTTGTTTTTAGCACACGCAGTGGTGGTGGCCAGCAATATGGTTGCAGACAACAAGAAAGCAACCGCCATATCATTGGTTTTTTCGGGGTTAATGATTTCTACAGTTGTGGGTGCTCCCCTGGGAACTTACATTGGTACTCATTATGGTTGGAGCAACACTTTTTTGGCAATTATCATTTGGGCTATTGTAGGGTTAGTAACGCTTGGCATTGTATTGCCGCAACAGCCTAAACCAACCGCTGCATTAAGGTTAAGGGACATTCCAGATGTATTCAGAAGTTCCTCCGTCCTGATCGTATTGTTGTCTAATATTTTTGCCTATACAGGGACTTTTGTTTTGTTCACTTACTTATCTCCTATATTAAAAAATATCACGGGATTTTCCGGGAACGCCATTAATCTTGTTTTATTAATATTTGGAGTTGGGGTAGCTATAGGGAATTTTGCCGGAGGACGCTTATCTGATCGTAAGCCGTCGAGAACTTTGGTGTACCTGTTCCTTTTCCACGCCATTGTATTATTCCTTTTATCATTTGTATTGGATAGTAAGCTTTTTGTCATCGCGCTTGTATTGATGTTGGGATTTCTGGCGTATGGAAATGTCCCTGCATTGCAACTGCTGGTAGTGCAGCTATCGGAAAAAAACAAGCCGGGAAGTGGTGGCATTGCATCTGCTGTAAACGTGTCTGCATTTAATATTGGAGTGACTTTTGGGTCACTGGTGGGAGGGATCGTTGTGAACAGATTCTCCCTACATGCCATGCCTTGGGTGGGCGGAGTTTTTGTATTGGTAGCGTTGCTTTTGGGAATTTGGAATTATCAGAGAAACAAGACTACTGAACGCTGATTAAGTCCGGGATAAGAAAGTTCGAAATGTGTACAGTTGCCCCGACCAGACTGGACAGGATAGCATTTATGCTATCCTGTCTTTTTTATTTCCGCTTGTAATGCTGACTGTTGCCAAACCGTTTGTTAGCGGTCCGTTGTTATTTCTCGTCATTTACATATTCCAGAATGTCACCCGGTTGGCAGTCCAATGCTTTACAAATTGCGTCTAATGTGCTAAAACGAATTGCTTTTGCCTTCCCTGTCTTTAAGATTGAAAGGTTAGATAATGTCAAATCAACTCTTTCAGAAAGTTCATTGAGAGAAATTTTTCGCTTTGCCATCATCACGTCTAGGTTTACAATAATTGGCATAGCTTAAATTGTTAAGTCATTTTCGGATTTCATATCTATGGCATTTTGCAATATTTTTTCAAATATTGCTGCAGCAGTTGCAATTACGACAGCAACAAAAGTAGTCACAATACAAATGGCAAGAAAACCCGCAGGGTCGTCCTCTTTATTATGGGATATCCTTATGTATAGTCCTGCTATTACAATTAAAACACCCAGTACGATTGCACAATACTTTATGCTCTTTAAAGCCTTAACAGCGTTTGATGAGAATACTTTATTTTGTCCGATATATCCAAGTAATCTGAATGCCTTGTATAGCGCAACAAAAAAAGCAATGGATGCTGCATATCCATATAAGATGAATGGGTCAGCGTAAATGCTAAATAAATCTAAGTTGGCGGCTCTTCCTTCGGTTAAGGGAAGTCGAATCAAAATGGCAAGTGCCACAATACCGATAAGCACGATGACCGCCTGAAGAAATATTATTGAAATTCTTTTCATAATGATTTTATGAATTTTAGATGGTGCTGTAAAAATAATAAATATTTATTGATAAACAATAAATATTTAGCGTTTTTGGAAAATTGTAGAGGAGATTATCTTCCTCGTCGTTATAAGATATAGTGCATTGAACACACCCATCATTGTAGCCGGCATTGCCTCTTCATTATATAGACTCCGCCGATCTTATACCTGGGTCAGGCATAGGATATATAGAAGCCGCGCAGCAGAGGTGGACTTGATGCGGGGATGACGTTCAGAACTGGCTATAGTAAAGAATCTATAACAGGCTCTGGCTGATAAAAAAAGATGTACAATTTAAAGGAGGCAGGTATAAGGGGTTTATTCATCAAAATGAGGGTAAAACAGCTTTAATCCAGTTGAATGACAGGTGGATATGCCTGCGGATAGATAAGTTGGGGAGGCAATGTATAAATCCGTCAACACTTAACATCAACAGCATCACTCCAGGTGATAGATTTTTGCCAGGATGTAAGGCTTGTCAGATAAAATATTTCTACTTCTTCTTTTGCATTTTATTTTATAAGGGTGGCTTCCAGTTCTACTGTCAATGGTGCAAAAAATCCTTTTACTTCAAGCAAGTGGTAGCTTGCCCGATGCCGTGCTTTTTAATGAAAGGAATATAAACGTCCATACAGGCAGTGAAAAAATCTTGTGTAGAAGTAGTATAAACATTCAGTCTTACAATGTTTTTACATTCATAGTTTGATCGTTATCGTTCATTTTTTTTGTCTGACTGTTATCTGTTTATATTGTATTTTAGATGCTGGGAAAGCATTGTTAGATAATGTCATGTATCCAGATGAAAAGAAAAATATGAAAAGAGCCCCAATTTCAATCTTTCAGGTAGCTGTTTGTTTGGTATTTTTAATGGGAACACTGTTGTCGTGTAATCCATTCCCCAAAAAGGATACGCATCCCGAAGTTCCTTTCCTTGCGGATCTTGTAAAAGATACAACGAAATTTATAAAGGTGCTCGGTACGGAACATCTCTCCGAATTGGTTTTCTTAAAGGACGATAGGATATTATTGAAACCAGACGACAGTCATCTTCCATTTAAAATTATCGACATTCACGGAACGGTGATCATAGAGAAGACCTTTGATTGGAAATTGCCATTTTATCTTGACAAGCAGGGAGACTTGTACTTCAATAGAGAAAAATATGATTATCCGGACTATAAAAAACATGACTACTTTAAAACAGTTGTTTTTAAAGATAGTATAGATAGAAAATCTGAGGCTTTGGGTTCACAGTTTGCGGACAGCATAAAGTTTAAGATGCTGGATGACTATGAAATTGAGCTATTACAGCCTTACGGGCTGAAGCCATGTGAGTACCAGGTGGTACACAGAGAAAGATGTGATGTTTTTGAAGTAAAGAATAATGCATTGCTCGTAAGACAAGATGACCTGTATAAAAATGACTTCGCTAAATCACCGGCAGCGCCTGAAACATTCGATGATGATATACTGATCCGTTGGCAAAATGGGAGAATAGCATCGCCTGTTTATCTGGTATATTACCAGGTTGCTAAATATAAGGTTAAGTGCGAGGATATGACGCAACCTAAAATGATTAAGTTAAAAGGTCAAAATTATTTGTTCAGCTATTCCCTGGGACTTTTTTTAATCAAATAGTATAGTGGAGGAACTGGAGTCATACCAGCGCTTTAGTTACTTTGTTTAGACATAAGACCCAATAAAAAACGGGCAGCCCCAAGGCTACCCGTTAACTTACCACATGCCATGGTTGGTTTTATGACACTACTATTTCAACAGGGATATTATTCCGGATGGCCTTTGAATACGGGCAGGTAGCATGTGCTGTTGTAACGATCTGCCGGGCTGTTTCTTCTTCTATTCCTGGTAATTCAACGTATAGGCGTGCCTGTAAACTATATGCTCCATCTGTATTCATGAGATCTACTTCAGCATTTACAGCGGTATTTTCCGGGAGCTTAATGCGCAGTGCATGCGCTGCAAGACCCATGGCACCTATAAAACAGGCGGACCATCCAGCAGCAAACAGCTGTTCCGGATTCGTGCCTTTTCCGCTGCCGGGTACACCCAGTTTGATGTTAAGCTGATTGTCGGTGCTCGCGGAGCTGCCTTCGCGACCGCCTGTAGTGCGGGTTTTGCCGGTATATAGTATTTTCGTGGTGGTGGTATTGGTATTCATAATAAATGTTTTTTTATTTATAAATAGATTAGTTTCTAAAGTGACGCTGCTTCGATAACAGCCTGGGCAAAACGTTCTGGTGCTTCGCCAGGAAGATTATGCCCCGCTCCTGGTATTACGTAATGGCGATGTATACCCACAAATTTCTTTTTGTATGCCTGACCATCGGTGGCTTTGGCGATGCCGTCTGCATCTCCGTCCAGCGTAATGGTGGGGACGTTGATAACGGGACCTTCCGCGAGCCTGGCTTCCAGCGCATCATATGCAGGATCGCCATCAGCAATACCCAGTCGCCAGCGGTAGTTGTGGATCACCACATTTGTATAATCCGCATTGCTGAAAGAGCTGGCATATTCCTTGAAAGTGCTGTCGTCGAATTTCCATGCCGGAGAGTTGAATTTCCAGATGAGCCTGGCGAGTTCTTCCCGGTTCTGCTCCAATCCTTGCCTGCCTCTTTCCGTAGCGAAATAGAATTGATACCACCAGCTCCATTCTGCCTGCGGAGGTAATGGTTGTTTATTTTTCTCGCGGTTATTGATCAGATATCCATTCACGCATACCATCGCCTGTACTCTCTCCGGCCACAAGGCGGCCATGATGTTGGCGGTGCGGGTACCCCAGTCGTATCCGCCCAGTATTGCTTTTTTTATGTGCAGGGCATCCATCAGTGCGATGATATCGAGGGCTACTACCGCCTGTTGACCATTCCGCATGGTGTCTGAAGAAAGGAATGTTGTGGTGCCATGGCCACGCAGGTGCGGTACGATGACGCGAAATCCTTTCGCTGCCAGTTGCGGCGCCACGGCTTCATAGCTGTGTATGTCGTAAGGCCAGCCATGGAGAAGTATTACCGGGGTACCATCGGCTGGTCCCATCTCCACATAACCTATGTTGAGTACGCCGGCATTGATTTGTTTTATCGGTTTAAACGGAATACTAATAGAGGTACTTTTATTTTTCTCTGTGGGAGTCATGGCGCCAAGAGAACGAAATGGTAAACCCAGTGCACCTAATGCCAGTGTGCCCATTCCCAGGAAGTGACGGCGATCGTATGTTTTGGACGGTTTCATATCAGTAATTATTTGTTGGTGGAGAAGTGTTGAAGATCTGCCCTGGTAGCTGCGATGATCTGACCATTGCTTTCTTTTTGTACAAACCCGATCAGTTCCCAGTTTTGCGTATTAAAGTCTGCCGGAACAGGCAGCAATGCAGTGGTTGTTTTCCTGATATCTACCGTCGTCAGTGACTGCACTATCTGCACATGAGAAAGCTTTCTGCCAGCGTTTTCACCTGCTTTTACATTGCTTTGTCCGTTCTTTTGTACAAGAGCGAGTAGTAGTCTGGTATTTTTTTGTGGAGAAGATAATTGCCAGGTAACTTCCATTTGTTGCGCGGCCATCTTCGTTTGCAGGGAAAAGTTATCCGGAGTTTCCTGTGTAAAAGCCTTGTTGATGGCTTGTGTTACGCCGCCAACATCAGAGCCTACAAATTCACTGCCGCCATTGATGACCATCTGCGGGGTGTATATGTTAGGGAGGTGCAGCCAGCTGGCATATTGCTGTTGTCTTTCAGAAAAGATATGCTGACTGAAGCTGTCGCGCCACCCCTGGTGATCCCAGTAATCTACGTGGAAGGCCAATAGATAGAGCGGTTTTCCCTGGCTTTCTTTTTCAAGTCTTGCCAGCAATTCATCTGCAGGCGGACAGCTGGAGCAGCCTTCAGAGGTAAATAGTTCTACTACCGCAAATCCTTTGGTGCTGTCGGCATTTACCAGCGAAGTGGAATTGTTCCCGTATAAAGTATTACAGGAGCCTATCAATGTGCTGAAACAAAGCATTCCTATGCTGAAGGCGGATACGATCAATGATTTCATATGTGATGATTTTAGATGGATGATGGAAGATCTCCGGGATACCATGCCGGATCCTGGGTTGTAATGAATGTGGTTCTGGCGGCAGCGTTGTTTTCCGTAGCTGCGTTTCCGTTATATGTCTGGATTGAATAATCAGGCTGTTGTCCGTTTGCCAGTGGATGCATATCTACTGTTTCCACGCTGAGCAGTTCCCCATTGATATAGCTGCCAAACCAGAACCTGTTATCCTGCTCACGGTAGGTAACCAGTGTATATTGTTCTGCCGGTTGGTGTGAGGCCAGGTGATTGGTATGATAGTCCACAGCTGCATTGTTACCGTACAGTATGGCGACAGCTCCTGCTTTTTCATTGATGATGGTAGTGATCACGTGCAGACCACTATCATTGAATACATAAGGCCTGATGACAGGGATATCTTTTTTAGCGGTGGAGCATCCGGTGAATGCGGTGGCCGCAATGATCAGGAAGAGTATAACGCGCATGGCTATATTAGTTTAAGGTAGACAGATCGAAAATACCACCGGTTTTGTTGGCTGCGCGGTGGCAGGAAGCGCAGGATTTGAAGGTCATCAGGGTACCATATGGCTTAAGGTTCGGTGTTTCAAACTTAGCATAGCCCCAGCCATCGGTATCTTTATACAGCGCCTTGTTTCTAACCATGTACTGTATATTCAGGAACTTGCCCGGGTGTATATTACCTTCATTATCTATGTTTTTATCCCATACTACTTTAGCGATAACGGCACCATCGGGCCATGGGTGGATATTATTTTCCTTTATAGCCTGCATGGCAACCGGGTTGGCGAACATCACGCGCATGGTGGTATTGTCGAACCGGGAAGTGGTACTCATAACCTGCCACTGACGGAATTCCGGCATATAGCGGATGCCGTTTGCCGACACCGGGAGTTGCGGAGTAGGTACAGCCGGTTTATTCCATTGTTGCGCTGCTGCAGCGGTTTTAGTGGTATCTGGAACAACCTTTGCCCGCCTGGTGTTGAGATAGTTGCGCAGGTCGGAGAGTTCTGCCGGAGTGACTTTCGCATTGCTATGCAGCGCTGCATAGGAAGGCAGCGGCATATTACCGGAGTTGATCATGTTATATGCTTCCCAGAGTGCAGACTCCTGTTCTGTTTTTGATAATTTATCCCACTCAGAAAAGTTCAGATGCTTACGGGCGGTGAGTATATCTTCTTTTACTAACCCGGCCACAACAGGTAATCTATCGAACCATTTCAGGTTGGAGGTGTTGGAATGGCAGTCGTAGCAGGCACGTTGCAGCATTTGTTTCACGTCTGCAGGTACCTGTATTTCCCCGGTTACCGGAGGATTGTCTGCCACAGGAGTGGTGAAGGAAGCCACTGCAACTACTACAGCAAGTACTACTGCGGAGATGGTGATTGTTTTTAGCCGGTTTGATAATTTCATGTTTCGAAGTATTATGACACAAAGAGACAGTATCCCGGGTGCCCCTGAAAACAGAATACCCTGTAATCGGCAAAATCCACTCTGACATGGACAGATCGGAACCTGAACGGAATCGGCTTTATTGGGCTTAAAAGCGGTCATTTTCCGGCCTGGCCATGTCAGAGTGGATTATGTCCGGTTCAGGGCATTAAACGCCGGATACGGTCTTGTTTTTTGCCCTTGTTGTACAAATACTTTTATCTTTGGTCTGCTATGAAAAAAAGACAAGCCTTTAAGATTTCAGGCCGTATTATATGGTTAAGCTCTCTCTTCTTAGGGGTGATTGTATCATTGCCCAACCTGATACAGCATCAGTATAATATTTATGAGGTGATCGCCAATTCGCTGATCACATTCGTATTCTCCCTGTTTGTATGGTATTATAATATGAAAACCTTACCAGTATATACTTCGCATGAAGTGGCCAGGGGATTTTCGCTCTATCCCCTGATCAAAAATCTGCTGGTGGGTCTGGTGGTGATGTTCCTGCTGTCGTATATACAGCAGCTGATATTAACGCATATTAACTTTGGTCCGGTAATGCTGATGTTTGAAGTGAGAGGGGTATTGATTAACCTGACCTTTTATATGTTTATTCATATGCTGTATCAGACCTATCAGAACCAGCGGGTGAGCATAGAGCTGGAGCGTACCAGGATGGATAACCTGGCGGCTCAGTATGAATTATTACGGCAACAGGTAAATCCGCATTTTTTATTTAATACACTCAATACACTCAAATATATGGTGGAGAGTGAAGATGAGCATAGTGTTGACTTTATCCTGAAGCTGTCCGATTTTTACCGTTTTACGCTGGAAAACAGGAAGCTGGACCTGATACACTTATCTGAGGAGTTGAAAATTCTGGAAGCTTATATATTTTTGCTCAAAGCGCGTTTTGAAGAAGGGTTTGAAGTGAATATCCGGGTGGAAGAAAGTCTGCAAAAATCCATGATTCCACCTTTTACGCTGCAACTGTTGGTGGAGAATTGTATTAAGCATAATGTGGTAGCTCCCAATAAGCCGTTGTATGTGGAGGTCTATTCAGAAAATGATTTTATTGTGGTGAAGAATAATGTACAACCTAAGATCACGCCTGAAGCATCTACAGGTATTGGGCTGGAGAATATTAACGAACGGTATAATCATCTGTTAAACAGGAATATTGACATATGTCCTGAAACATCAACCTTTACTGTAAAATTACCGGTAATCAATGAAGATAATTATTATTGAAGATGAAGTTAAAGCAGCCAAATCGTTATCAGGACTGATTGCCAAAATCAAACCTGATGCCAGTGTGGATGCTATGTTGAATAGTATTGAGCAGGCAGTGGCCTATTTATCTGCGAATGAACCGCCGGACCTGATATTTATGGATGTACAGTTGTCAGATGGATTGTGTTTTGAGATATTCAAGATGGTAAAGATCTCTTCTCCCGTGATTTTCTGTACTGCTTTTGGGGAATATTCTATGGACGCCATTAAATCAAACGGCGTGGATTATCTGCTGAAACCCTTTTCTGCTGGTGACCTGGAAGCTGCTTTTAAAAAGATGGATAATTTCAGGAATTTCTTTCAGGAGCGTAAGCAGTCCGACTGGGAGGAGCTGATCAAGAGACTGGACAAGAATGAAGGTAAAACCAGTTTCCTGGTATTTCATAATAACAAGTATATCACCGTACGTACAGATCAGATCGCGTATTTGTACATCAAGTATGATTCACCTTATATGGTTACTTTCCAGCAGCAGAAATATATTATTCCACAAACGCTGGAGCAGATACAGTCACAGCTTTCTTCCAAACAGTTTTATCGGTTGAACAGGCAGTATCTGGTAAACTTTGATGCTATTAAAGAGGTAGAACATTATTCTGCGCGAAAACTGGCATTGCATCTAAGCGTGCCTACCGATGAGCCGCTGGTGGTAGGAAAGGAAAAAATTACTCATTTCCTGCAATGGATGGAGAATCGTTGAGGGAAAGCATCGGGTTATAATTATATGAGCACATGACTTTTGAGGAACCAGAAATATTTTTCATGTTCGATTTCAAAAACCTCATGGCCTTTTAACTCATATGCTTTGAGTAAGTGATCCATGGCTTTATCCGGGATGTTAGTTTCGTAAAATATCTGCCCCAACCTTAAATGTATAAAAGCATTTTTATGTCCATCCGGAGCATGTAGTGCTTTGGAAAAGTTTTCACTGGCTACTTTATATGCTTTCATTAAAAAGTAGATATCTCCGATACTGGCATACAGCCATAGCGATACTGCCCAATCTGTTTTAGGAAATGGTACCAGGTCAAGCGCCATTTTGAACTTCTTTAACGCGCCTTCATAATCATTCGCATCCGTAAGCAGATCTCCTGCTGTGGATAAAGCAGTAATTTTCTCATAAAGAGTATCGTCCATTCTAACGTCCTCCATAAATCATATTTGATTTGGTAATGAATTTTGTCCAGCGTCATTTATCGCTGCCGCCTGTTTTTGCAAGACAAAAATCCGGATATTATGGGCGCTGGTTTTTAGCAAAAGCTAAAAAATGGCATTTAGATGTGGCTTCTTATACGACTGAGTGTAATTTGTGACATGCCAAGAAAGGAGGCTATTTGCCCCAGGGAGGCTCTCTGAAGGACGTAAGGCTGGTTTGTTATTAACTTCTGGTATCTTTCCAAAGCGCTGTCAAATTGCAGAGAGAGCGTTCTTTCTTCCAATTCAACAAAATATTTTTCCAACAGGATTCTGCCGAGCCGGTTTAGGTTGGGGTAAGTCTTGTAGAGCGTCTGTAATTCTGCATCACTAATTCTAAGTAAGGACGCATCTTCTAAGATCTCAATGCTTTCATTGCTTTTTCTTTTGGTGATTAAAGAATACATAGAGGTAATGATATCACCTTCCCTGGCGAACAAAGTAGTCGCATGTTTTCCATCCCTGGTGTAAAAGGCTCTGGCGAATCCTTTTTCAATGAAATAAATATATTCGCAACTATGTCCCTGTTTAAGGAGAATCGTATTTTTTTTGCATGAAAGCGAGATCAGTTTACTATTTATGGCTTGAGCCTCTTCGTCAGTTAGGTCGGCGAGCTCTTTAAGCCAGGCCTGTACTTCTTGCATAGCGGGTGCTTATTTTCCGAAGATAATACTAAAGACGGAAGAAAACTGCTGTTCTAATTAATCAGAAAAGGTCCGCCATAGGCAGACCTTTTCTGATAGGTTGTTTTTTATTGTCGTCTGTAAGGTAGAATACCGGAATTAACAGAACTCGTCAAATACGGATTTTAAATCATCAGCAAGCGAAATTGCATCACGGCCTTCAATCCTGTGTTTAGGAATGAAATAAACCAATTCCTTGTCTTTAAAAAGGGCAATGGAAGGCGAAGATGGCGGGATGTCTGCTATATGATTTCTAAATCTGGCAGTAGCTTCGAGATCCTGTCCGGCAAATACACTGGCCACCCTGTCTGGCTTCTTGTCATGTTCCAGCGCCCGTCTGATTCCTGGCCGGGCTGAGCCAGCGGCACATCCGCAAACGCTGTTAATGACAATCATGGTAACGCCGTCTTTGTCCATTATTTTATCCACGGACTCAGGAGTAGTTAACTCCTCTACACCAACCTGGGTTAATTCTTCTCTGAAGGGTTTTACTAATAAAGGGGAATAAGGCATGACATATTATTTTGAGGTGAATAAATACGACTGAAAACTTCCCATTTAACAACATGCCAAAGAAAAGGTTCGAAATTTTGTTAGCAAATTGGCCGGTCTTTTCCATGATTTTATATCCTCTTGTAACAGGCTACATTTTTTTTCCGTTGTAGTACATTTTTCTTACATTCATCTAACCAACGATCACATCGCCCCTATGCAATTTTCTCCTTCCCATATATTGAAACCCTACGTGCAAGGCTACTGGGTGTTTTCCACGGAAAGGGATATGACCGATCAAACATTTTTCCCCAGTGGCTACATTGACTTTGCCGTCAATATTTCAGGTGGCAGCGCCAGTACCATTATTAACGGTCGCCCTATTGATATGCCCAAAGTAGAGGTGCTGGGGCAACTGACCGTGCCTACCCGGCTTTCGGTTACCAAAGGTACGGAGGTGCTCATCGCAAGGATTCATCCCCATGCCAACGCACTCTTTTTCCCTAACCCCATTGCGGAGTTTACCAATGATTCGGTAGACCTGGAAGGCCTTCTCGGAAAGGAATGCGGCGAATTCTATGACAGGTTAATTCATGCCGCGACCCTGGAACAAAAAGTAAGGGAGCTGGATCTTTTCCTGATTCAACGATTACATAAAAGCAGGAAGTTGAACAATAAGATTACGATTCTTGAGCGGATATGCAGTCATATCAGCACAGAAGGGGAGTTATTCGATATTAAATACTTATCTGATAAATACGGCTTTTCCGAACGATATATCCAGAAGCTGTTTCTCGATAATGTGGGTCTTACCCCGAGGGCATTTTTCCAGATTCAGCGGTTCAATAAAAGTCTGCAACTGATTCAGTCCGGGGATATACCGCTTACAACCATTGCGTACGACTGTGGCTATTTCGACCAGGCGCATTTTATAAAGGAGTTCAAAAGATTTACAGGGCTAACACCTTCAGCAATTCGTTCCGCTGGGTGATGGAGCCCTGCAAAAAAATGCCCGTTTGACAGGCGATCATACTATTTAGACTGACTGCTGTTAAACATGTCTCTGAACATCTTCCAGCCGTCTTTGGTCTTTTTCCAGATCACGATATATTTGCCCTCACCCAGCATTTTTCCATTGGCGTCAAATACCTGTGTGAGACCTTCTTCTGTTACATATTCTTCTCCATCGCCATAAACATCAAGGGTAATAATTTTTCCGTCTCTGGAGCCGGCGGCATAAACACCATCAAAGAATTTTGAAAGTCCTTCCCGTCCGCAGAAAGCAGGTGCACCGGGCATTAATAAACAGGCATCTTCTGTATACAGGCTCAGAATAGATCCATCATTTTTGGCAAATAAGCTGAAGTGAACAGCATTGGCTTTTGCAATGGCTTTTTTTGCATCATCCAGACTGGTATGCTGCTGTGACTGTGCCATACCGTTAAAAGAGCATATGGCCATGATAAACAGGAGCACGGGGAGGGCTGATTTCATAAGTTAGTTTGTTTCTTACAAAGATCACAACTACCAGACACCTGGAATTGTAAGAAAACGAACAAAATAGTAAAGGTTGAAAATGAGTCAGTATAGCTGGTTATGCAATATCCTTTTGATCATTTGTATGGTAGAACGACTCACCTGCCCTTTGTATTTTTGGAGAATGCTGGTCTCACTGGCGTTGCTACTTAGTTCGCTGGCCACCCGCAGCCATTTGCCCAGGAATTCCGAATTGGGGGTACGGTAGCGCATCAGTCTCCGAACGGTTTCAATAATAACTTTGCTAACGGTGCCTTCGTGTAGCTCAAAAACTTCGTTGTTATTAAGTCCCAGCTTGATATCATCTACAATCCGGGAGTAATCCTGCAGGTATTTTTCATTGGCTTCCATCACCTGCAACATGGGGTTGTTGCTAAAAGTGATATCATTATACTTACGTGGCTGTTTTTGTAACCCTTGAAGGGCATAGTTTCTGGCCACATTATCGCAGATGATCAGGTCGTCTTTACTTAATTCAAACCATTCTCCTTTTACACGTTTATGCTGAAACAGGATATGCAGACTTTCTTCCAGGTCGGTCATATTCAATGCCGCATATTGCCGGATAACACGGAACATAACGGGCAAGTGTGTATGATAAGCCGCTAACCGCTTATGCAGGTCCTGCGTCTTGCCAATCTTATACAGGTTCTTCCCTGTATTCAGAATGTACACACATTTACCGACTTGTACTTGCTCCATGAGGTGGTTTTCGCGCTTGTTAAATGAGAATTAAGATATCAATTTACGACTATGATTATTATATACAAAATTGAAGAATGATGGTAAATGATAATTTGAGTCGGGACAGATCTTAATTAGTGGCTGTATGACAGTGTTGGCATCATCTGCAATGGTACGATGACCGGCTATTTTACGCAACCCAGAACTTGCTGAAATCAGGAATGTCTGCTTTATTTTAAAACCGCAAGAACCGGGTTACTATCCGTTATAGCCGCCCGTAATTTTGAATCTGTTAGTGAATTAAAACAATTGAAAAACTAAACATTCAAATTATGGGAACGCTCGAAAAAACAAAAGAAGAAATCAACAAAGCGATTGTAGGACGCTGGTTTACCAGTTTCTGGGGTGATACCTGTGACCTGTCGATCGTAGACGAACTGGCAGCGCCAGATATGCTGTTGCAGTATTCATTGCACGAACCCAGGAAAGGACATGAAGATATCAAAGCTTTCATGACTGATTTCCGCGCCGCTTTCCCGGATCTTAATTTCTGGGGCGCCGCAGACCTTATTGCTGAAGGCGATTATGTAGTGGGTCGTTGGGAAGGCGGAGGTACGCATACAGGGCCGGCTTTCAGTGATTTTTTAGCAGGGTCTTTACCCGCGGCTACCGGGAAAAAGATGCACTTTACCGGAACCACCGTGCTTAAAATTGAGAATGGTAAAATTGTAGCCGAAATAGGGCTGGATGATGGCGTTACTGCCTTGAAGCAATTAGGGCTGCTTAAAACAGTTAAATAACACAAAAGCAGGTGTCTCCCAGGCAATGGAGACACCTGCTCTTGTAATTGGATTTAGGTTGTCCTCTGCCGGATCTTAAATATTTTTCTATATTTCTGCCGGTAAAATATCGGCCTTCTCTGCCCAGGTAGAACCAGGATAAGTGGCTATCAGCTTGTTCCAGTAAGGCACTATATCCCTGAAATCTTTCCGGTTGGCAAAGAATGATGCCACGCCGGCCCAGTACATGGCTTCCTGATCCAGCACAGGGTACTCCGCTGCGATGGTGAGATGACTCAATAACTCCAATGCTTCTGCATGTTTTCCTTTGCGCATTAACATGGCTCCATGGCCGATAGATAGTTCAATGATAAACTGTTTGGGCGAGTGATATCCTGCTACGTTACGCACTACTGCACCATCCGGTGAGTATATGTATAGTGCCGGTGTCCATTGCAGCGCATTAGGCAGATAGGTTTTGGAAAATTCCCTGCTTATTTTGCTGGCATGATATTTCACCAGCACATAATGCTGATCCAGGTATTCCTGTACGGATGCATCTTCATAGGTGATCGCATCCATCCGTTCACAACCTTTACAGTTGGTGTTCCAGAAATCTATCAACACTGGTTTTTGTGTGGCCCGTGCCAGTTCAAAAGCACTGTGTACATCTGCTTCGGTAAATTTTTTTATGGTTGTTTCCATGGTATATTTTTTTATTTGTCAAAGGTAGGGGACCATAATTCATGAGTGAAATGAATAGTTTTCGTATTTTTAATTAAAAATATTCATGATTATAAGCAACGATCTGCTCCTGGTGCAACGTATTGTGGAACATGGATCTCTCACCAAAGCTGCCGACAGCCTGTTTCTTACGCAATCAGCATTAAGTCACCAGCTAAAAGACCTGGAGAACAGAACGGGGTTGCCCGTTTTTGAACGGGTAAATAAGAAGCTCCTGCTCACACATGCGGGAAGGCGCATCATGGAAAGTGCCGGCGCGATCCTGCCGCAACTGTCGCGCTTAAATGAGGATATACATGCATTTAAAAAAGGCAAGGTATCCAGCCTGCGTATCAGCACAGAATGCTATACCTGTTATCATTGGTTGCCGGAAATTATTACCCGCTTAAAATCCCGGATAGAACAGGTGGAAATATCGATCGTAGTGGGGGCTACACAAAGACCGCTGGAATACCTGCTGAACGGAGAACTGGATCTGGCGATTGTTTCAGAGAAACCGGATCATCCGGCTATCTATACCACCAATTTATTTTCAGATAACCTGGTGGTGGTGTTACCACGCAATCATCCCTATACGCGTACAAAAACAGCGCTCACCGCTGCTGATTTTGCTACGGAAGACCTGCTGATATATGATGGTTATGGCACGCATAACCATTTTTCGAAAGAGTTTTTCCGGGAAACGAAACCGAAAACCACTACGCGTATTCAACTGACAGAAGCCATCGTTGAAATGATCAATGCGGGTATGGGGATTGGCATTTTCGCTACCTGGGTAATTGCTCCTTACCTGAAAAGTAAGGATATCGTGACCCTGCCGTTGAAGTCGCCTCTCAAAAAGAGGGTGTGGAGAGCGGCCAGCCTGAATAAGAGCCATCCACTGATACCTTTGTTTGTATCTGCAGTGAAGGAGTATTTTCAATAAGTTGCCTAACTATTATTCAATTGGGAAAGCTTTTTATCTCTTGCTTTAAAAGTGCTTGCCGCCAATCACCTGATCAGTAGTGTATAATTCAGGCTTCGTGAACAGGGCAGGATTCGAACCTACAGTACTATACAATCATTGCCAGTGTGCTCGTCAGGTTAGCCACCTGTGTGGGTAGAAATGCAGGAAAATCGCCACACCACTGGATAATTGGATCTGCATTAACTATATAGTGCGGTCCCAGTCCGCTACCTGTTCATAATATTTGAGTTGGGATCCCGGTGAGCTGGCATGGATACCATCTGTTTCCGGTACACATAGCACCGGTATACACGCAGGTATATTTCAGATGAATGCTGCCAACCAGGTGTAGGAGCAGTAAAGGGTTTTCACTAACTCCACTATTGATATCGGGGTGTATATTATTGCATCGGTTATTTAAAGTTATTTTGAGTCAAAGGATATGTTATTTTATTTTCAGCGGCCTTCTCATTTAACAAATCTTTTATAAAAAGGTTCGAAATATATGTTGTCAATATTGAAAAAAATACCCTCCTAAAGGGAGCGAATTTTTATAATTAGGATACCTTATAAGTATTTATTTAATTGTAAAATGATAAGAGCTTGCCAATTTCAGCGCCAGGCTGAATGTCCTTTCCTATTCGGGTGATGAGCTTCCTGGCTTGTGTCAGCGGATGATCCGGAAACAACGGATCATATGTTTCCTGCTCTGATTTATTCATCAGCGTTCCCTCTTTGAAATGAGGATCATATGGATCATCCGACCATTCGGAAAGTAGTTGTTCAAGGGGAGCAGATGAAGCACCTGATAGTAGCTTGTTGGTAATGAAAGCCTCTCTCATGCCGGTTGCTCCTGTTTCCGCTGCCTGCACTTTAAGCACGTAACTACAGGTTTTAAATGGCAATGTTAAGGAGGCTAAATAAGTGATCCCGGATATTTCCTGCGGAATCTTAAACAATGTTTTAATGATAGTAAGGTTATTTAGCTGAGATGTATCCACTTCAATCAGTCCGCCATTTATGCGGGATATATTGTTTCTATAAAAGTTTCTCAGTACGTCAATGTCTTTGGTAGCTGGAATATCCGGCGGTACATCAAAGAAATTCACAGATACAGCAATGGTATTTTCCGGATTCACCCATTGAATAATAGTATCGTCATTTTTAACTTTAGGCCAGTCAGGATGGGTAATGCCAATCGAATGGATATTTGCTTTTTGCTTGCGGAAGAATGAAAACATAGGTTAGGAGGTATTGTTAATAGTCTGATCAACTGAATAAAAAAATGATGGTCATCAACAGATGACCATCATTTTTTAAAAATAGCCAATTATTTTCTACCCTAGAAATTCGTATTAATAATCAACGTATTCCTGTCTGCCGCGGCGAAATCCATTGGAAGAATTCCATACCTGCCATGGGTATTAGTGGTGAAGTAAGTATTGATCCGTGGATTAATATTATTGGAAACAGTGGTAATACTTGGAATACCAAAGATCAGCGATTTATAACCACTGGTGAAGTTGATGTACAATACTGACTGGCTGCCATTCTTGGCTTCAGTTAATAAATTAGTGATGCCGGTCCATTTAGCATTATTATCAGGAACTACATATTGATCCTGTACACGTAAACTGGAGTTGGCGTTGTTGATAGAGAAGGTGGTATTATCGGACCAGTTAGTCGCTTCAATACCTTTAGGCGTACTGGAAGCGCCGAATCTTCTCAGCAGTACAATTTTACCTCTTACCTGGCCAAGGTTAGGCACCGCATCACCTAAGTACCATTTTGATGGTTGAAGTGCGGTGTAGCTGTCAAATGTTTGTTCAAATGAGCGGGTGTTGTTGGTAGGATCATATTCCTCTTTCACGCACATCACAATGGTTTCTGTAGGATTAGTGGCGAGGAAGTCATAACAGGCGGTTAATACATCTGTGAAGTTCAGGTTCTGATAAATAGAACCGTGGTGGATAGCAAAAGCATCTCCAATGTGACGGCATCTGATGTCGAGGAAACGTGTACCTGCATCCAGCTGTTCACGGATGCTGAGATTCTGACATTTGGCAGTACCGCCAATGGGCTCATTTCGGGCGCCGCTATCATGCGTACCTGGAATAGACAAATTGCTGATATTGGTATTGTCGGCAATAGATCCCATCCATGCGGTGAGCGATACGGTGAGTGTGTTGGCAGTGAGGCTGTTTTTTCCTGTTTCAATGCCGGTGTTGGCAGTTGGGTTTACCAGGTCTTTTTTACAACCAAAAAGGGAGAACGCGGCCAGGGCCAGAAAAAGGGTTTTCTGCTTCATAGTGGAAAATGTTTATACTTAAAAATACACCGGAAAATCGTTTTTGCATCGCAGTGAAAATTAAATATCGGTTAATAGTGAAGGGAGATATTAACCGCAAAAGGACATCAATGTTGACGACCGGGAGAAACATGATCACGTTGCGGGTGGAGACAGTTTTGCTGCTCCACCCATCACTGTTTTATTTTACCGGAAAAGATTTCAGCTTGTCCGGGTCTACCACATTGCTGACCTGGAATATCTTCCCATCTTCCGCTGAAACACTCAATATCTGACAGGCCACGAGTGCGGTGTCATTGTAATACAGCAGCGCAGGCTGGTGATTGATTTCGGCCGTTTCTACCCTGAAGCCCGAGTCATATTTCTCATAAATATAGAGTAACAGTTCTGCCACTTCCTGCAAGCCAATAGAAATCTTTTTCACTACGCTCATCTTGTTACCGCCATCTGCAAAGAAGGTAACATCGCGGGAGAGCAGGTTTTCCAGGGCATGTGTATCCCTGCTCCTGATAGCATGAATAAAATTGTTCAGCATATCAGATGGAACTACTTTCCGGTTGGTAGCGGGCTGCCGCGATTCGTTTAGTCTTGTACGTGCCCTGCTCAGCAGCTTCCGGGATCCTTCTGTGGTGATAGCCAGTACTTCCGCAATATCTTCGTGAGAATAGCCAAAACTCTCTTTCAGAATAAATACGGCCCGCTCTTTTGGATTGAGTTGCTCCAGTAACACCAGCATAGAATAGGACGCAATATCATGCAGGTTGATATTAGTATCTGCTCCCTCTGTAGCTACCGGCTCGGGCAACCACACATCTCCCAGCTTTACCTGCTTTTTCTTTTGCTTGATATTGAGGGCCTGGTTAATCACACTTTTAATCAGGTAGTTCTTCTCATTTTCTATGCCCTCCCTGGAAGCCGCCAGGTAATTGTATAATACATCCTGAATGGCATCCTTAGCATCTTCAACAGCCCCTAAGATATTATAGGCGTATGGAAATAATATAGTCTGATAATCTTTCACCACAGATGATTTAGGTTATTTGAACCAGCCTGATAAAAGGCGGGTGTACAAGGGCACAATAATATAGAATACTGTTGGAACTATAATGATTGTCAATATAAATGTTCTTAATACAAGCGGCAGCAATAGCAGCAGGTCGCCAAATAAATAGAATGTAAGGGTGATCAGTGGAAAAATGGCCAGCCAGATAATGAAGGCCATTTTATGTTGATTGTTTTTGTTGGAAGGTGTCATCATGTATATGTTTAAAACTGTCCTACTTTATAATTACCGGGTGTAGTGCGAAATGCTTTGTTAATCCTGTTCCAGGCATTGATCTGAGCAATAGCGACTGTCAGATCAGCTATTTCTGCCTTGGTAAATAGGCCGGATAAAGTGGTATACAACTCGTCACTTACTTCTTCCCGGCTGGTATTCGTCAGCACTTCAGCGAGGGCCAGCGCGGCTCTTTCTTTATCGCTGTAGTACGGGCATTCTCTCCAGGCCACCAATGAATGCAGACGCAGCTCTGTTTCTCCCATGTGGATGGATTCTTTGTGATGTGCATCCAGGCAATAGGCGCAACCATTGATCTGGGATATTCTGTATTTCATCAGCTCCAGCAATTTCAGGTCGGCTCCTGATTTTTTGAAGTAAAATTCTGTCTTCATTAATCCGTCAAAAAGCCCTTTGGTCGTATCCTGGTAAGAAATTCTCTGTTCCATTTTGTGTCGTTTTTATTTTTTAATTGGTGTGTTACAGTAATAAGACAGAACATGGAAGCAAAACGTGACACGATGGCCTTCTTTTTTTGAAAAAATGTGACGTGTTATCTTTAATTAATTGATAATTAATTGTTTAGAGGTGATTATTTTTGGCCCGCAATCGCCTTTTCATCCATGTAATATTTACGGATCTTAATATCCGATTGATTATTTTAGGGAGATATTACTATCACAAACCTTATCTCCTTACAATTATCCATCATGAAATTTTTCATACGCATTGTATCCTTCCTGTTGCTATTGCTACCAGGAGTAATAGTCGCCCAGCCCATTAAAGTACTCATCAATCATATCGGTTATGAATACAATCAGCCTAAGCAAGCTATTGTGATTGCCGAAACAAAAGCAACCATTAATAGTTTTGAACTGCTGGAAACGACAACAGGGAAAAAAGTATACGAAGGAAAAGTCACATACAGCGGTCCGGTGAGTCAATGGAAACACTGGCTGTTCTGGACCATCGATTTCAGCGCATTTAAAACGACCGGGAACTACCTGGTACGCATCAACGTAGCCGGTAAGCCGGTATCTTCCTATCCTTTCTCTATTAATAAAAATGTACTGGAACAGGCTACCATCTCAGATGTTATCTATTATTTCAAAGGACAAAGAAGCTCCGGGCTGTTGGATCAGGCTGATCATCACCTGCTGCTATCCGGTAAAACAACAGACACCATAGACGCCCACGGAGGCTGGTATGATGCGACCGGTGACTACGGTAAACATCTTTCTCACCTGTCTTTTTCCACCTATTTTAACCCACAGCAGATTTCCCTTACTGTGTGGAGTTTGCTGAAGACAGAAGCTTTATTAAAACAAAAGCCAGGTACCGATTACCGGCAATATCTCCGGAGGATACTCGATGAAGCGATGTATGGCGCTGATTACCTGGTGCGGCTGAAAGCACCCAATGGTTCCTTTTACCGTTCTGTACACGCTCCAGGGGCGGGCAAGCAGGCAAAAGACCGCGTGATCCGTGAAGAAGATAAAGGCTATCGCATTAAACAATCAAAAGACCAGGCTTTCAGCAGCACCGTGGAAAACAGTAACTGGCGTAGCTACCAGTCCAGTTACCGCTCAGGAGCAGGCCTCTCTATTGCGGCACTGGCCATTGCTTCCACTTATGATACCTCCGGGGAATACACTAACGCTGCTTATCTGAAAACAGCAGAAGATGCTTTTGCTTTCCTTGAAAAGGAAAACAGCAAAATGACTAACGATGGCAAAGAGAATATTGTAGATGATTATTGTGCATTGAGTGCTGCAACGGAATTGTACAAGGCCACAAAGAAACCCGGATACCTGGCCGCTGCCGGCAAAAGGTCGCAGCAGCTGATGGACCGGCTGATCACCAGTGGTAAATATGCCAATTATTTCCGGGCAGATGATAAAGACAGACCTTTCTTTCACCCATCAGATGCCGGTTTACCCGTGATCAGCTTATTGAACTTTTATCCGTTGGCGCCGGCCAATGTGCAACCCCGGTTAAAGGAAACGATCCGCAGGTATATGCAGTATGAACTGGCACTAACGGCGGAAGTAAATAATCCGTTTGGCTACAGCCGGCAGTACACAGAAGATACGGCCGGGATCAGGAAAACAACGTTCTTCTTCCCGCATGGTAGTGAAGCATCTCCCTGGTGGCAGGGTGAAAATGCAAGACTGGGCTCTATTGCTGCTGCCGCCAGAATGGCTGCGCATTTCTTTGAAGCAGATAAACCCCTGCACGACAGCCTGGAAACGCTGGCACTCAACCAGCTCAACTGGATCCTGGGACTCAATCCCTATGATGCCTGTATGTTACAGGGCAGTGGTCACAATAATCCTGCTTACGGCTTCTTTGGCACATTTGAATATACCAATGCACCGGGTGGAATTGTAAATGGTATCACCTCCGGACTGGAGAATGAAGCAGATATTGATTTCAATCTTTCTTACGCCAGTACCGGGAAAGACTACGACTGGCGCTGGGCTGAACAGTGGCTGCCACATGCTGCCTGGTACCTGCTGGCGGTGGCAGAAAAATGGTGAAGCAATTGTTAATCATTTTACTTTCTGAATTCTAAAACATACTTGGGGGCTAAAATTTTTTCTTTTGACAGATAATTCAACATAATTATCTGCGCATGAAAAAGCTTTTGGCCCTTCTTGTTTTTCCGCTGGCATTATTTATTACCCGTTTAAAAGCCCAGGAAATATTACCGCTTTACAAAGATTCTATTCCCAACAGTATCGGCAAAACAGCTCCCGCAGATGCCCCCACTATTTCTATCTATAAACCGGAAAAGCCCAATGGTACCGCCGTGATTATCTTTCCTGGCGGCGCCTACGCTTTCCTCGCCTTCGATGAAGAAGGTATTAAAATAGCAGAAGCATTTAAAACCAAAGGTGTGACGGCCTTCGTGGTGAAATACAGACTGCCTTCAGATGCCACCATGCGCGACAAAAGCATGGGCCCCTTACAGGATGCCCAACAGGCCATTAAACTGGTAAGGATGAATGCCGATAAGTGGGGGCTGGATAAGAGTAAGATAGGTATTGCCGGCTATTCCGCCGGTGGGCACTTAGCGTCCACGTTGGGTACCCATAGCGCCAGAAGCTATATTCCCAATAAAGAAAATACTGACCTGCGCCCGGATTTTATGATCCTGGTATATCCTGTTATCAGCATGAACAAAGACCTTGCTCATGCAGGTTCAAAAATCAACCTGATCGGAGAGTCTCCTACGGCAGAAAAGATTGCGTTCTTTTCCAATGAGGAATGGGTCAACAATAATACACCACCGGCTTATATTACGCATGCCAATGATGATATGGTGGTAAGCGTGAATAACAGTGTAGCCTTCTATCAGGCCATGCTGAAAGGGGGGATTCCTGCAGAGCTACACCTGTTTCCCACAGGCAACCACGGATTTACCCAACGGTTACCCGTATACGAATGGTTGGATCCTATGATCTGGTGGATGAAAAGAGGGGGCTGGTTACCCAATACCCCCTGATATTGAGTCATGGCATAGCAGCGCGAACGGGAGGTTGTTGTACAGGTGGCTTGGAATGCAGCAGTTTTATCAACGGGCGCTCTACCTTCAGGTAGAAAAAAATGCCCGCTCCCACTGCCAGCACCATATGTACCAATATGGAAAGATCCGGATTCCAGAAGAAACCAGTTTGTATATACACCTGCGTCAATACGTAAAAGAGTGTATAGTGCGTTAAATAAATAGAATAAGACGCATCTCCTACCAGGAGACCAAAGCGGTTATTCCATAGTCTGGCAAATACTCCTTTCTTTTCCAGGAAAATACTGCCGGCCAAAATAAATGCACTGGGCAATCCCCACAGTAATACCCGTTTCAAACTACCAGTACCACTGGTCACACTACCCAGCTCGGAGATGTTCCCAAAGCCATAAATGATATTATAAACATATCCTGCCAGGCCCAGTATCAGCAGTAGCGCGGCCACCCCGGTAGCCACTCTGGCATGCCGGTACAGCCAGTAAATAATTACACCAAAGAGAAACTCCAGCATAATTGGATTGGTATAGAATATCAGCCTGAAATCAGTAGGATGTAAAAGCCGGCCTATAACTACCAGGGCAGGAATAACAAGTAACAGCAATAATGCCTTATTTTTTACACGGCATAAAATCAGCAGGAAAAACAACACATAGAACCACCACTCATAGCTGAGTGACCAACCCACTATCAAAATAGGCGCCAGCCACTTCTGCGAGTTCAACACCGGTAACATCAACGCCGTATCTTTTAAGCCATTTAATACTGCTATCACAGGGAAGAATTTGTCAAACAAACAAAACATTACCATGAACAGCAAACTGGCCACATAATAAATAGGATTGATTCTTAAAAAACGCTTCTTCAGAAAATCAACACCTTCCCTMGCTCCAAAATAGCTGTTTGCCACGTAACTGATGATAAAACCCGATATCCCAAAGAACAGGTCCACACCTATGGCGCCAAAGTTTTCCAGGAAATAAAATTTTTGCTGATGAGATACGGAAAAGGCTTCCTGAGTATCAATAGCATGTACGTGTACAACGAGAATGACTGCTATCGCGCGTAAGAACTGTATGCTGTTAATCTTCATAAATGGGATACTGATTTTGAGGGTAAAGGGTTGGCTCCTTATTAGTGTACAGCAAGTTAATGCAGCCTGCTGTAACTACACCTCAGTCAGTATCGCCCGCTCAGTAACGTTGTGCCCACTCTTCCCGGCTGATCTTAAACCAGTTATGAAGCACCTGGTCGAGATGAAAAGTTTCCTGCATTTTAAATCCGGTTTTTTCTAGCACCCGGTTGGAGCCGATATTCTCTACATCTGCACAGGCATAAATAGCATCCGGTTTCAATTGATTAAATCCATAGTTCAGTGAAGCGATGGTGCATTCAGTGGCATAGCCCCTGCCCCAGTATTTTTTTATAAACCGATAACCCAGATCGTAGTAATCTACATGGTTGTTAAATGGTGTGGTGATCAGCTTCAATCCAGCCCAACCCACAAAACTGTTGGTATCTTTTTCAATGACTGCCCATCTTCCAATACCATTCTCTTTGTATTGCTGCCGGATAAAATTGATTTTTTCACGGGCTTCTTCCATGGTGGTAATGAGCTGGTTGGCCAGGTACCGCTGCACTTCCGGATCTGAGTCCAGCTCAAACATACCAGGGGCATCGGCCGGAATCAATTCTCTCAGAATCAATCGGGCGGTAGATACAAATATCTCCATACAGTCCTTTTCTTTATTTACGGCCCAATTTAAAGGAACCCGCCGATAAGACAAACACCTATTTGGCCATCAACAGAAAATTAGCCGTTACTTCAGAAGACTTTTTTTGATACTGATAAGGGGAGAAGCCTGCAAACTCTTTGAAGGCACGTATATAGTGGGATTGGTCGGCATAATCGTTTTCGAAAGCGATATCAGATAGCTTACTGTAATTGTTGCTCCTCAACTGCGCTAATGAATTTTGAAAACGGCATATCCGGGAAAATAATTTGGGAGAGATGCCTACGCCCTGTTTGAACCGGCGCTCAAAACTTCTTTCCGTTAACTGCAATTGCTCCTGCAGGTCTTTTAACGAAATGCTGCCGTTGGATTGTATAATACGGGATAACGCAAACTGCGTGATATCATCTGCTGCTCCCTCGTTTTTGTTGATCTGGTTAAACAAAAATGCCGCGATTACGTCAATTTTTCCCGCCATGGAAGTGGTATCAGATAATTTCTCAGCGAGATAAAAATCTTTGGAAGCTTCCAGCAGATCCAGATCTAAACAGGTATTGGTCAGTTCATCTGCATTTAATCCGAAAATGGATTTCAATGCATTGGGATAACAACAAACGCCTATGGAACAAAAAACACCTGTTAAATGTAATTCTGTATACCTGGTCGTTTGACCGTACAGCAATAGATCCGGCAATTGTTTATCGTCCAGGAAAAAAGTACTGTTAGGTGATTGCTGAAAAATTAATCCGGGACAGCCATCCGCTACAGGCCCGAATATATGAGGTAAATGTTCGGTACCACTACTCTCCAGTGTCCAGAAATAACGGACATGGTTTTTAAGATAAGATGGCGGTGGTAGTTCCTGGTACTTCATTATAAAGGTAATCTTACCTTCAAGGTAAGAATTTTTACTGATTTCCTAATAATCTACTAAATTTGTAGACTAATTAACACTCATGAGAAAAGACTTACACCGTTTTATCAGCAGTCTGGTACTCGTTTTGGTGACCAGCTATGGATTTGCTCAAAACAAGATTGTGGTTTTCCAATCCGACTTCGGCCTGAAAGATGGCGCCGTTTCCGCCATGAAGGGCGTGGCTTCCGGCGTTTCATTCGACCTGAAACTATATGACCTTACACATGAAATACCCGCCTATAATATCTGGGAAGCAGCTTATCGACTGGAACAAACGGTGCCCTATTGGCCGGCAGGAACCGTGTTTGTTTCTGTGGTAGATCCCGGGGTAGGTACCAGCCGGAAATCAGTGGTCCTGAAAACAAATAGTGGTCATTTTATCGTGACACCAGATAATGGCACCTTAACGCTCGTAGCCAAATCACTGGGCATTGAAGAAATACGGCAAATTGACGAAGCCGTGAACCGCCGTAAAGATTCGCAGAAATCATACACTTTCCATGGCAGGGATGTATATGCCTATACAGCCGCAAGACTGGCAGCCGGCACCATCAGCTACGAACAGGTAGGTCCTGTATTGCCCAAAGAGGTGGTAAACATTCCTTACCAGACAGCCGTACTGGAAGGTGGAAAACTGAAAGGAAACATTTCCATCCTGGATGTACAGTATGGTAACATCTGGACGAATATCACCGCGGATTTAATAAGCCAGTTGCAACTGAAATACGGCGATGTGCTGCATGTAACTTTCTTCCACAAGGGCAAAAAAGTATACGAAACCAACGCCCCGTACAGCCAAACCTTTGGCGCAGTAGCAGAAGGCCAGCCATTGAGCTACCTCAATAGCTTAATGCAATTGTCGTTTGCCCTTAATATGGGCGATTTTGCAGCTACGCATCATATTGGAAGTGGAAGTGAATGGAGTGTAGAAGTAACCGTTTCACGCAAACAATAACCAACGTCTGATGATAAAATTTTTATTCCCTGCCTCTTTTCTTGTACTGGTCAGCGGTATTGCACAAGCCCAAAAGGTAACAGATACTATTCCTGCTCCTGCGGTGCGCACGCTGAATGAAGTTGTGACGGTGGGTACCCGCAGCAGTGGTCGTACCCGCCTGAATACGGTGGCGCCGGTAGATGTGTTTCACATCTCTAAATTACAGATCCTGGCCCCGCAAAATGACCTGAATCAATTGTTGCAATATATCTCTCCTTCCTTCAACTCCAACAGACAATCCTCCTCCGATGGAAGTGAGCATATTGATCCGGCCAGTATCCGGGGTCTGGGGCCAGATCAGTTGCTGGTACTGATTAACGGAAAACGCCGTCATACTACCTCGTTGGTCAATAACCAGGGAACAGTAGGTAATGGCTCGGTAGGCACCGATCTGAACGCCATCCCCGCTTCAGCGATCGACCGGGTAGAAGTGCTGCGTGATGGCGCCTCCGCCCAATACGGCTCAGATGCTATTGCCGGTGTGATCAACATTATACTGAAGCAAAATACGCATCAGCTGTTTGCTGCCGTAACGGGTGGCGTTACCTCCCGCGGCGATGGTGGCCTGGGACAGCTAAGCCTTAACTACGGTACCGGCCTGGGCAAACAGGGCGGCTACCTCAACATCAGCGGCGAAGCCTACCAGAGAGGCAAAACTACCCGGGCACAAAACAATAACCTGATCATCTTCGATCAGTCTGCCCTGGATAACTTTTTCTCCTACGATTTTACCAGCGATCCTGCTGCCTCCCGGAAGTATGATGATGATATGCTGAAACAGAAAGGATTGAAAAGAGATGATTTCAATTTCCAGATCGGCGATGCCCAAATAAAAAACGGGGGTGTTTTCTATAATTTATCGTTGCCTTTTAACAACGGGAAAAGCGAATTCTATTCTTTTGGGGGCTACAGCTACCGGCAGGGACAAGGTTTCGGTTTCCGGCGCCTCCCAAGCGATCCCACGGTGAATGTATACCCCATTTTCCCGGACGGTTTTCAACCCTCTACTGATTCGCGTATCCACGACCGTTCTATTGCAATAGGACTGAAACATAAGCTGGGAGACTGGCAGGCAGACCTGAGCAATACCCTCGGCGATAACCGCTTCGATTACCGGGTAGATCATACCGTGAATGCTTCCCTGCAGGCTGCTTCTCCTACAGCGTTTAAAGCCGGCGGACATGAGTTCCTGCAAAACACGACTAACCTGGATTTCAGCCGCCGATTTACGCAGGTGGCAGCAGGCCTCAACCTGGCCTTTGGCGCCGAATTCAGGGTAGACGATTACCGCATCCGGGAAGGAGAAGAAGCTTCCTGGAAAAATTATGCACTGGTAACCAAACCCGATGGTACGGTCACCAATCCTTCCGGCCTGGCCGGTGGATCGCAATCTTTTACCGGTTTTTCTCCACAGAATGCGATTCATAAAAACAGGAATAATACGGGTATTTATATAGACGGAGAACTGGATGTAACCTCCAAATGGTTAATCAGCGCTGCAGCGCGTCTGGAACATTACAGTGATTTTGGAACAGCACTCAGTGGTAAAATGGCTACCCGTTACAAAATATCTGACGTGTTTAACGTAAGAGGCGCCGTGAGTAATGGTTTCCGCGCACCTTCTTTACACCAGCAGTATTTCAGTGCGCTGAGCACAGATATCTTACCGGATAACACACTCGGACAATCCGGATTTTTTACCAATCAGAGCAATGTTGCAAAGGCATTGGGTATTCCTACATTAAAACAGGAAACGTCTGTTAACTACAGTCTTGGCTTTACTGCACAGGCAGCCCGTAACTTCAGCATTTCAGTGGATGGTTACCTGACCAACATTAAAAACAGAATTGTACTCACCGGCAGCTTTGGATTTGATGCCAGTGGAGAGCCGGTACCAGCAATACAAAATATTATTAATCCGCTGGGCGCCACGTCTGCCCGCTTTTTCAGCAATGGCATAGATACCCGCACGGTAGGGATAGATGTGGTAGCAGATTACAATATCCGTACAGGGCCACATAGCTTTAATGCTTCTCTGGGCTTCAACTACAACAAAAATAAGATTACCGGAGATCTGCATATTCCGGCAGGATTAAAAGGACAGGAGCAGATTTTCTTTTCTCCTAACGACAGTATCCTGATTACAGAAGGTACACCCAGGGTAAAAGCAAATTTATCACTTACCTATGGTTATAAGAAATTCAGTGTATTGTTACGTAATGTATACTTCGGAGAAGTGTCACGTAATAGTTTTCCATTTGGAGAAGTACAGGTACATAAGGGAAAGGTAGTCACTGACCTGTCGCTCAGCTATGCCCTGAAACCAGTGGTGATTACTATCGGTGCCAATAATATCCTGGATGTTTTCCCGGATAAACAGGTATACGGTAATAGTTATTTTGGCGTATTTAAATATGCGTCTGTGCAAATGGGATCACTGGGCTCTTTTTACTTTGCCAGGGTAGCCATTAATATCAATCATTAAAAAGCATACATCACCGCAACGCCATAAATATCGGGCTGTCTTTTGCTCACACTTTTCATGTAGGAGAACTTGATGTCAATACCTTCATGTGTGCGCTTAGACAGCTTGATACGCATGCCCAGGTTGCCTATAGGGCCATAGGAGTTTTGCATGGTGGAATCCGTGTAGTGGTTGCCGTTACGATCCACATGCTCCAGGTTTACCGGACCATAGTGATAACCAAAGCCACCACCCACAAAAAAGCCAAATTTGTTTTCATTGATCTTTGATGAAAGACCTGCAAAATTCAGGTTAATAATAACAGGGACATCTACCATCCATCGTCCTTTGGTTTTAGGACCACTATCATCATTATCGTCATAATAGTAATAGTCATCGCCAACGTAGTAACCCTCGGATCCTCCACCACTGCCGCCGGAACCACCCACACTCAATGGAATACCTACAGATACCGACATTTTTTTGGTTTCCATCAGGTTAAAACGGGGAGAGTAAGTGATAGCAGCACTCACAACATTTCTCATCCGTGAAGTATGATCAATGAAGGTGGATATACCTATTGCATGCATAAAACTTTGTGAAAAGGTGGTAATACCAGTGAGACAGGCAACGGCTAACAGCAGAAACTTTTTCATATCGGGTAATTACGGGATGATCGGCTACAAAATAAATGGTAAGGTAATGGTGTGAAAATTGCAAAAATCGCTCCAAGAGTTATTGGTGAAGAAAGAAGATTGAGAGAAAACAGGTAAGCTGGCGAAAAGGCAACGGCTAACAAAGCAAATTTTTTCATGGATAACGCGGAGGGCGGGTACCCTATAAAGATAAAAAAACAGCTATTGAAACGGAACCCCGCTCCAATAGCTGTCGCAAACTTTTCTTGTGTTACTGTATTACATCCAGTATCGGATGATCTAGCCCCTGCAAGGTATTTGCACCAGGTTTAATCATTTCCAGTACGGTTACCTTATTGCTGCCCGTTTTCAGCCATTCTGCCGGTACGTATAATGTTTGCTGCGGACCTACCTGCCAGTACCTGCCCAGGTGATGTCCGTTCACCCATACCACTCCTTTACCCCAATTTGTCATGTCCAGGTAGGTGTCACCTACACTGCTCAGTACAAAGCTACCTTCTTTTAATACTGGTGCATCAGCGGCAACAGTGCCCGCTTTTACAACAGGTTGTTTATCATACGGTAGTTTAAACTGTTGCCAGTTATGTATGGCCTGGCCATTGAGTAATACCTCGCCGTTAATCCCTTTTTTATTTTTCAGGAGATAAGGACCGAAATTGATGCGTCCCAGGTTCTCCACCAGTATTTCCAGTGTTACCTTTCCCGCCGGGAGTGTTACTACTGCACTGTCTTGTGCTAAGCGTCTGTCCAGTATTGCCGCTCTTTTGCCGTTAATAAATATCAGGCCATAGTCACGGAGATCTTTTATTTTCAGCAATGCCTGCTTACCACCGGTAACGGTAGTACGATATAATACATATCCATATGCCTGTTGCAGGTCCTCAAACGTTAACGGATCAACGCTTTTAACTGCTGCCGGTAACGTATTGAATAAAGCATTGCTACGACTAAAGGTAATGGAAGGTATAGTGATCACCGGTTTTTTAGCAGGCACCTCTGGTAATGTTTGTCCGGCCGGTAAATGCTTCGCAATCACTTCCCGGAATTTCATGAACTTCGGTGTAGCATTACCTGCTTCATCGAGCGGTGCATCATAATCGTAGCTGCTGATCTGTGGTTGGTAAGGACTTTGGTCGTTATAGTTGGCGCCATTCATATAGCCCCTGGTAGTGCCTCCATGAAACATATACATGTTGATGGAAATGCCCGCCGCTAATACGCGATCCAACCGGCTCAGGTAATTTTCGTAGGGCACAGTATGGTGTTTTTCTCCCCAGGAATCAAACCAGGCAGGGTACCATTCTGCAATGTAGAAAGGTCCTTTACCATTGTGATTATCTCTCACCAGTTGTTTTACTTTTGCCGGATCATCCACGCCATTTACTGCGGGGAGCAAGCCAGGCAAATGTCCGTTGGCAACATCGTTAGCCGGATCACAGGTGTACAGTAATCCGTCAAATCCTGCATCTACAAACATTTTACGGTTTATTTCCAGGTAGTCTTTATCATTGGAATAAGAACCATATTCATTTTCTATCTGCACCATCAGGATGTTACCACCATGATTTATTTGCAGGCCCGACAGATGTTTACCTACTGCTTTAATATAGTTATTATAAGCAGATAAGTACTGAGGTTCTTTACTCCTTACCACCAGTCCTTTTTTGTTCTGCAACCAGTAGGGATATCCACCAAACTCCCATTCAGCACAGGCATACGGACTGGGACGTAATATCACCCACATCCCTTCTTCCTGTGCAATTTTTACAAATGCAGCCACATCATTGTTACCGGAAAAATCATAATGTCCCTGCTCAGGTTCATGCATGTTCCAGAATACATAGGTACCGATGGTGTTCAGCCCCATTGCTTTTGCCATCCTGATCCGGTCGCGCCACGACTCACGTGGTACCCGCAGGTAGTGGATCTCCCCGGAAATCATCTGGAAAGGCTTTCCATCCAGCAGAAAGGCGGAGTCACCTAACTGAAAGGTATGCTGCGCCTTTAACTGGAAACAGCAGAACAACATTAAAATAGCTAAACTAATTTTTTTCATCACTTATTTATTTTTCCTGTCAATGTTACTACAGAACGGGCTGGCACAGAAAATGTGTTGCCGGAAACATAACCGGGTAGCAGGTTTTCCTGTGCATTGGTGGTATAACTGCGTATACTTTTGTTACGCAGCTCTTTGCATTGAATAGCAATGGTGCTGGCGGTGGTACCGCTGTTGATAACAATAATATTCACGCGGTTGTCCGTGTTTTTATAGGCAGATACCAAGATGTTTTTCGCGGCAGTACTATCGCTCAATTCTGCCACAATCCTTTTAGCACCGGGTCTTACAAAGCGACTGTAATTACCAAACACCCACAACATTTTAGTATCGTGAATTTGTCCATCTGTTTTATTTCTATCTACGTAAATGAGTCCGTCTTTATAATCATAGGGGGATACTGCCAGCCACCATTGCCATGCGGAGGCATTCGCTACGGTGAGATCTGTGTGGATGACCCGCGCCATATATAAAGCGGCATCCATGCCCAGGTCTGCTTTGTTGCCGTCCATTTCCCCGGCATTGTTACCCAGTATACAATATTCTGATTGCCAGAATGCTATTCCATTAAGTGCAGCCAGTACTCTTTTTCGTATAGCGGTAGCCGTATCTGCCGGCGAAGTAGTGAAGTAGCTATGCGCTGCTATCCCCTGGTAAATATTTTTATGATTACCCAGATAAGTAGCGCTATGCGGATCAAAAAATGCTTTTATCTGCATGCCTTTATCTGGTTTGTTTTCGCTGGAATATAAATAATTGAGCTGCCCCGCTTCTGTAAGCAGTATGCTGGTGGAAAGCTGATCTGCATTGAATTTTTTATCAATCGCTTTTGCAAGTCCATATATCTGCTCATTGTTATACGGACAACCTTCCTGTCCGCCATCGCTCCAGTCCCATTGCGGCTCGTTCACCGGGCTGATATAACCGAGCGTTACACCGGTATTTTTTTGTATACCGCGTATCACATCTTTCAGAAAATTACTAACTGCTTCATATTTATCAGGAGCAAGATTACATTGACCATGGTCTGCAAACGCTTTACCATTGCTGGTAAATGCTATCGGAGGACTGTTCAGGAACCCTAAGAACCGGGTAACGCCTCTTGCTTTAGCTGCCTGTAAAAACCATAATTGCCCCGCCTGTTTTTGCCAGTTGTAGCTATGATCCGCTCCCAGGAAGCACTCTGCTCTCCGCCATTCATCTTTGATACCACTGCTTTCGCCTTGCTCGGCGCTCCCTGCGCCAATATTAAACCGCCACATGGATAAGCCTATTCCGTTGGGTTGTCCGTTGCTGCTGGTGTCTGTGCTAAACAGCCAATCAGCTATCTGCACTCTTTTACTGTCGGGCCAGTTCCCTGTAAATTGACATGCCCAGGCATCGGAGGCCGCAAAGTTGTGAATGGTTTGCGCTGTGTGTTGTAGGTCTATATATACCTGTATGGGGGTACTGCTTTGCGATGCTGCTGCTTGTAACACACCGCACAGGAGCAGTGAGCAAATTACTTTTTTCATGTTCATTAATAAAGCGGTTTGGTTCACGCGAAGCCGCAAAGGAATATAACATCAAATGACGCAAGACCGTAAAATAATAAAATACAGGTGGATTTATTTCGAAACTTGTTGACCGGTATTTTATCTCCATAGCCTGCTGTTTATTCCTTTGCGGCTTTAATTAAACTATACTGCGGATAAATTAATAGCCAGGATTCTGCTCCAGCTTTTTGTTGGATGCCAGTATATCTGCTCGTGGAATAGGCAGCCAGTAATTTTTGTCGCTGAACAACCTGCCACCCAAAGCTACTTTCCTGGTGTACTTATATACACCAGGTGCAGTAACGCTGACGTCTATACCATAAGCGGGTACATTTTCTGTGGTGTTGGCAATCTTCCATCTGCGCACATCATAAAAACGGTGCTCTTCATATGCCAGCTCTACTTGTCTTTCCCGTTGTATAGCTGTCCGCATGTCCGTTTGAGATAGTCCTGGTGTCAGTACCGGCTGCATTACGCTGGCGCGTCGTCTGATCTTATTGATGGCATCGTACACGGACGCATCCGGACCTACTGCTTCGTTTTGTGCTTCTGCATAGTTCAGTAATACTTCTGCATAACGTAAATATATCCAGGGCTGTAATCCAGCTATATCCCAGGGATTATCAATAGGATTTTTATCATCCATGAATTTACGGAGATAGTAACCTGTTTTGGTAGCATTCCAGTTAGACGGACCATCTTTGCCGTCCTTGCCACCAGGGGAGAATGTTTGTACAGTAGAACCCCTGTAAGGCGCGCCGTTATAAAGGATAGTGGCATAGAAGCGGGCATCACGGTTATCATATGGCTTTTGCGGATCGTAGCCGGAGGTAGCATCTGTAATTGGTTTACCATTTTTCATTTCATAGGCATCTACCATATTCTGCAAGGGCGTATTACCTGCCCATCCGCCGTAACCATTGGCGCCATTGGATATTTCCAGGCATACGTGACGTGCGCCTACCGCATACTGACGTGCAAAAATGATTTCATTGTTATCCGATTTCAGGAACAACTGGCTGTAGTCGTCTGTCAGCGAGTATTTAGACATGTCCATTACTACTTTCGCGGCAGCAGCGGCGGCCTGCCAGGTACCTACTTTATACAGCGGGCTCGCGGCATATAACAACAGGCGTGCTTTCAATGCCAGTGCTGCACCCTGGGTGGCGCGGCCGGATTGCCAGGTACCGTCATTGTTTACCGGCAAATCTGCCGCGGCAGCCGTTAGTTCAGCAACTGCGTAATCCATAGACTCCTGCAGGGTAGCCCGTTTAAATAAAGCCGGATCCGTGAGATCACTGGTCAGATTGTACTCTTTATTACCCATCAGCACCACGCCACCATAGTTGCGGATCAGGTCATGATAACGGTAACCACGGATAAAGTGCAATTCTGCCAGCAGCCTTTTGCGTAGAGCGGCACTCATGCCTACACTATCAATGTTATTGATGGCGTAGTTGCATTCCCGGATGCTGCGATAGCTTCTTCCCCAGATGGTACCCGCTATACCCGTGTTTTCGGGCGCCAGCTGTCCCTGTTGTACCACCCAGGTATTATCATCATTGTTATAAATAGATTCGTCCGAAATAGAACTCCATAAAGCATATTCGAATCCTCTGCCAAATCCCGGATTAGTTCCTTCTCCCTCTTTTTCCTGCATGGTAATACTTAGGTACCGGTTGAGAATATAGTTTTCAAATAAGGAAGAATCAGACAGCACGGCGCTACTCAGCACACGATCTGTTGGTGTGATGTTCAGGTAATCCTTTTTGCAGGAAGTGAATAGTCCAGCGGCAACTAAAGCCAGATTGTATATTATATGAGACGTTTTCATTGCTTGATTTTTTACGGTTTAGAACTTAACATTTACACCAAGATTGATGATCCTTTGCTGCGGATAAAACTGTCCGTTGGCACTGTTCCCCTCAGGATCATAGTCTTTTACTTTAGTAATGGTGAAAAGGTTAAATGCATTGGCATATACCCGGAGTGCGCCAATCTTGGCACGTGATAACAGCGCCGCATGAATGGTATAACCCAGTGAAATATTCTTTAATCTCAGGAAAGAAGCATCGTTTAACCAGAAGGAATTATTGTAGCGGCCGCCATTAACAGAAGCAGATGCCCGTTCGTCTACCCTTGGATAGCTGCCATTAATATTGGTTGGGCTCCAGCGGTTATCTGCCCAACTGCTGTAAAAATTGCCGATAGTGCCGGATTCAGCTAATACATATTGACTTACATGACTTTGACCGGCAAACAGGATCGACAAATCGAAGCCTTTGTAGTCTGCATTTAATATTAAGCCATAGGTGATCTCAGGAATATTGCCATATTTGGTTCTCACCGCGTCGTCCGCGTTGATAACACCGTCGCCATTGTGATCTTCATAAATCAGGTCACCCAGTTGTGCACCTGGCAGGTGTTTGTATTTATTGAGATCTTCTGCTGTTCTGAAAATGCCGATGGCATTATACAACAGGTAAGTGTTCATCGGTCCGCCGGTTTGACGCTGATAGGATGGCAGTCCGGCAGCTTCATCAATGAACATGATTTTGTTTTTAGCATAGGTTATGTTACCGGAAATATTGTAGTGGAAACCGCCGCTGGTTGTGTTATCATAGCCAAGCGTGGCCTCAATACCATTGCTGTTGACTTTACCGATATTTTCTGCAGGTACCAATGGCTTGTTCTTATCATATGGATTTACGATACCAGATGTTTGTGGCAAGGAGGCATTCCGCTGGGTCAATATTTTAGAGCGTTTCTGTTGGAAGTAAATAAATTCCAGGTTGAAATGATCCAGGAAGATGGCATTCAACCCAAGGTCCATCTTTTTAGCAATCTCCCAAGTAATATATGGATTGGCCAGTTTGGTCAAATCGATACCGGAATGAATTTGTCCGTTGAGTACGTACTGATTTATCAGCGAGTAGTTATCGAAATACTGGAATAAACCTACATTATCATTACCCAGCGAGCCATAGGAGCCCCGTAATTTCAGGTCGTTGATAAAAGTAACCGGCTTGAAAAACGCTTCTTTTGAGATGCGCCAGCCAGCAGACATGGAAGGGAAAAATCCGTACTGGTTGCCGGGAGGAAAAGTAGAAGATCCATCTACACGTGCCTGTACTTCCAGGAGGTATTTTTCCTGGTAGTCGTAGGCAATACGCCCGAAATAACTTTTACGGGTAAAATTGTAGCTGCTGCCAGAGTTGTTTTTATCTGTAGCAGTAGATCCTCCCTGCGACAGCTCTGGTGTTTGAGGAGTCGGGAAATTCAAACGGGAAGCATTGAGGGTATCCAGCGTGTTTTTGCTTTGCTCATATCCCACAAAGGCACTTACATTATGCTGGCCAAAACGGCGGGCATAATTCAACTTGATGTTGGTGGTTAGCAAAGACACGTTTCTTTGTGATTCCGCCAGCGAGGCTTTGCCAGCGGAACCACCTACTACTGTTTGTACATAGGTTTGACTGGTTTTGTCAAATGTATATTCCTTATAAGGCGTGCTGAATGATTTGCCGAAGTTCCAGGATTTATCAGCGGATAAATACCCATCCAGCGATAATCCTTCCACACCTGGAATAGCATAGGAGCCTTTCAGAATACCATTAAATACCTGGGACGGATTCCGGTTGATACCACCGGCGTCAGTGGCCTGCATCACCGGGTTATTGTTTTCTATACCGGTAGTGGGCAACCCATTTGGATACCTGTCCAGCACAGTGGGGTAGGCCCTGTAAATGCTGCGGAAAATGTCGCCGGCACCGGTGGTTGGAAATAGCCGGTCTTCCTGGCGTCCGGACAAATAGAGACTCACCTTCAATCTTTTCGTCACATCTGCATCTATATTGGATCGGAAATTATACTGGTCGTATTTGGTAACGCCGTTTTTATACAGCCCATTCTGTCCCAGCATACCAAGGGAAACGAAGTAGCGTACGTTTTCTCCGCCACCATTCACAGACAGGCTATGTTGGTTCTGCGTGGTCATTTTCTTCAGTGTAGCCTCCTGCCAGTTGGTGTTGGGGAAATTAACCGGATCAGATCCATCTTTGAATTTCTGTAACTGTGCATCGGTATAGACCTGGTTCATGCCGCCGGTAGGACTAACATAATATTGTATTTCATTCCTGATTTGTGCATAGGTGTATGCGTCGGCCATTTTGGGCAGGCGGGTAGGAGAAGAAAATCCCTGGTTAAAGCTATAGTTGATCACCGGTTTACCGGTTTTCCCTCTTTTAGTAGTTACCAGCATAACACCATTGGCAGCTCTGCTGCCATATACGGCTGCAGAGGCATCTTTCAGGATAGACACGCTTTCTATATCATTGGGATCCAGTCGTTCGAGTCCACCTATTTGACCGGGTACGCCGTCTACTACTACCAGCACATCATTATTACCGGTGGTAGCCAGCCCACGGATGGTGATGTTGGAACCATCATATCCGGGTTCGCCGGAGCGGTTATTGGCAATCACCCCTGAAAAGCGGCCTGTCAGCGAGTTGGATATATTGGGCTGTGGGCTTTGTACCATGTCGGCTCCCTTTACCACCGAGATAGATCCGGTGAGGGTAGCTTTCTTCTGTGTGCCATAACCTACTACCACTACCTCGTTCACAGTTTTACTGAGTGACTCAAGGACTATTTTTAATGGCGTCCCGTTTTTTACGGGAACACTCAGGTTGTTATAAGCAATATGATTAAACAGGAGCGTGTCGCCGATAGCAGCCGCGATGGAAAATTTACCATCGGCATCTGTAGATGTGCCAGCTGTTTTGTGCTTCACCCGGACAGTCACACCGGGAATTGCCTCCCCATCGGCAGTTACCTTGCCTGTAATCAGCGGTTGCTGTGCCTGCACATTAACCGCAAAAAACAACAGTAAAAGAAAACACAAACGGCCCAAAACAGGTTGGCTCCGTAATAGGACAGATAAGAAGAAGTCCGTTCCGGATAGAAGTCTTTTCATAACGCATTAATTTAAATGAATTGGAAGGTGGAATATTCTTTTGGTTGCAAGGAGGGCTAATACCCAGCCTTATGATATCCGCAATGTACTATCCCCCTCCACAATCATAGAGGGGGTAAATCATTTAAAAAGGGGGGTAAAATCGTAAATTATAACAGGGGGTAATTGGGCAGCCATGTATACCTGGAGTGAATACCATGGCGGAAATGCTGGAAATGCCGGCAGTTGGCAGCACTTATCTCACCCCTCAGCTTTCCGTGACATTAAAGTCCCGGTTGAAAGAATGCTTGTACTTTTTTACGTAGTCAGAAGGGTTCATTCCAAACAGTTTCACAAACTGTTCCCGGAAATATTTAACATCTCCGATCCCCACCTGCATGGCTGCCTGGGTAATGGTATAGTTTTCCTTAAGTAGCAAAACGGCCGCTTTGCGGAGACGGATGGAACGGATAAAGGAATTGATCGTTTGGCCGGAAATAGATTTTACTTTTTTATAAAGACTGGAATGGCTCATGCCTATTTCGAGTGTGAACTTCTTAATAGAGAACTCTTCATTTTCCAGGTTGTCTTCAATAATTTCAATACATCTTTTCAGGAAGTCCTGGTATTCGGCCGGGACCTTGATATTACTGTTTTTGAGGGTGATGCGGTCAAAAAAGTACTGTTGCAGCAGGTTCCTGTTTTTAATGATGTTATGCACTTTGGCCATGAGAAAGTCTTTTTCAAATGGTTTGGTGATATAATCATCTGCCCCACCTTCCAGTCCTTTGATCCGGGTGTCGGAGGCGGAGGAGCCGGTAAGTAAAATCACCGGGATATGACTTAAGGTGGCCGTTTGTTTGATTTTGGCGCATAGCTCTACGCCGTCCATCCCCTGCATCTGTATGTCGCTGATGACGAGGTCGGGCATATATTGCTGCACGGCAGCAAAGCCACTGGTGCCGTTATCCGCCTCATATACAATGAACTGGTCCTTGAACAGTTGCTGCAGGTATTGCCGGATCTCATCATGATCATCGATCAGGAGGATAGATTTTTTCTCCGTAATTGTAGTGCTGCTTCCTTCTATTTCTTTGGTATCTACCGGGATTTCTGGTTTGGGCAGGGTGTTTACCGCAGTCAGCTCCTCCAGGAATGCCGATTTGTAACTGGTGTTTTCCTGTAAGGGAGTGCCAGCAAAGTGGTCGCTTCCCTTTTTCAGGGAAATGAGAAAAGCAGTGCCTTCGTTTACTTTGCTCTGGTAGCTGATGGTGCCATGATGCCCTTCAATGAAATGTTTTACCAGGTATAGCCCAATGCCAAAACCGGTTTGTAAGGACTCTTTGTGATCCTGCGCCCGTTGGAACTTCTCAAATATCCGGTTGCCTACACTACCTTCAATACCACAGCCACTATCTTTTATGGTAATAGTGACGGTGTTGGCCGTGCTGCCTATTTCAAAAATAATACTGCCGTTATCCGGTGTGAATTTAAAGGCATTGGAGAGCAGGTTAAATATGGCAATCTCCAGTTTCTCGTTATCACCATATATTTCAATGGCAGGTTGTGGACTTAGAAACTGGTAGTCAATGTTTTTAATTTTAGCCTGCTGAGAAAAACAGAGATATACTTCCTGACAGAGGTTGACAATATCCAGCTTTGAAATTTTCAGCTGGTCACCATCCCGGTCCGCTTTGCGGAATAGCAGGAGCTGATCTACCAGGCTAAGGAGGCGTCTGGCATTGCGGTAAACGATGCTCAGGTCCCGGTTATCTTTATTTTGCACCAGTTCCTTCAGCGGATTGATGATCAGGGTAAGTGGTGTCCTGAATTCATGGGATATATTGGTGAAGAAAGACAGTTTCTTTTCATTCAGCTCTTTCTCTTTTTCATTTTCCAGGTGCGCCAGTTTAATTTCATATTTCAATCGCTCTTCCCTGGCTTTGTACCGGGTATACAGGTAAATGGCCGCAATGGTGCTGCTGATATAGATCAGGTAAGCCCACCAGGTTCTGTACCAGGGAGGCAGCACGATGAGGGTAACAGTATGTATGTCGTTGCTCCATAGCCCGTCTGCATTGCTGGCTTTTATTTCAAACACATAGCTGCCTTCCTGCAGGTGGGTATAATTGGCGGTCCTCGTTTGTCCTACATAGTTCCAGCTGTTATCCCACCCCCGGAGGCGATAGGCATAACTGATTTTATCTGGTAAGGTATACTCTAGTGCCACAAAATCAAAGGCAATAGTGGCTTTGTCATAGGGAACAGTAATTTCCTGTACTTCTTCTTTACTTCTCCCCGTTACATATTTTTCCTGTTGTGTAATGGAGGTATTGTTGATTCTGATAGCCGTTAGCAATACCGGGGGAATGGTAGTTTGAGAGTATACGCTGTCCGGGTAAAAAATATTAAACCCTTTGATGCCACCAAACAGGAATTCTCCTGAGCTTAATTTCAATGCTGCATTAAAGCTGAACTGGTTGCTTTGCAGGCCATCGGAGGCGGAGAAATTACGGAAGCTGTTTTTGGCAGGATCGAACCGCGATAATCCGTTGAAGGTGCTGAGCCAGAGATTGCCGGTTTTATCTTCTAAAATACGCAGGATAGAATTGCTGGGTAATCCTTCAGAAGTGGTGAAACGCTTATACTGACCGGTTTTACGGTCAAAGCGTAACAAACCGCCTCCGTCTGTACCTACCCAGAAGGTGCCCTGCTGATCCTGGTAAATGGATCTTACGGTATAGCCTATATCAAATCGTTGATGCTGTTTACGGGCTTTGTCTATTTTGATGAGCGATGAGTAATTGCCACCCCAGAAATTGCCGTCTTTATCTTCGGCGAGGCATTGCATGTTTACCAGGCTGCTGTCAAAAAGATCAAACCTGTTCTGTTGCCGGTTCAGGCGATACAGGGTGCCATTGTTGGTGGTGCTGGCCCAGATATCCTGTTGCCGGTCTTCGTACACCATCCATACATTGTTTTCTGCTGTACGGGTATAGGGATTAAAGCAAACATATTGTTGAAAAGTACCACTGCCGACGGAATATCGGTTAATACCCCCAAACCAGGTCGACATCCACAGGTCATGCTGGCTGTCGGCGATGATAGCTGTAATAAAATTACTGCTGATACCGGATTTGCCGGAGAGGTCATGTTGATAAGATGTCCAGGTATTGTTTTCGCGGTTCCAGTATTTCAGGCCACCGCCATCAGTACCTATCCAGATATTATGATGCACATCTTCACAAAAGGAAAAAATAAAATTATCGATAGCCCGGGCATCCGGGTTTTTGTTCAGGACATTTAATTCAAACGGATTGCGCTTAGGTGCTACGATGTTGATTCCTCCACGCAAGGTGCCGATCCATTTCCGGCCTTCCCGGTCTTCATAAATAGAATATACCGCATTGCTGTTGAGTTGTTGCTTGCTACCGGCAGTGGTAAATGGGGTGGCTACGGAATCGGTAACGGCCATCAGGTAAATGCCGTTACCATCCGAGGCACACCAGATAGTTCCTTCCCGGTCGGTATACAGATTCACTATTTTGCTGTTTTCCGGGAGTGCATTGCCGGCGTATTTTCCAGTCGCGGAATTATAACGAAAAACGCCAGTGTCAGTCCCAAGGCATATGTTACCGGATTTATCCACCGTTAAGCAATTGCCGCGGGTAATATCTCTGCAAACAATATCTAACTGCTGCCGCGCTATATCATATTTACACAAGCCAATACTCTGTACAAATACCCAGGCCGATTTTCCGGCAAATTCAATAGCGGTTACTTCATAGTCTGTAATGTTTGTGTGGTGGTTGTTTAACGGAATTTGCCGTCCAGTGGCAGTGCTGTTGTTGAATAAAAGTAGCCCATCTTTTTCTGTGCCTATTAATAAAATGCCGGTATYATCAGATTTGATAATATGAGTATTGCCATTCACTTTCCGGGCTATTTTACTGTTGGCCGGCAGATAGCGTGGCAGACTGAATTGTTCATTCACAGGATTAAAAACACATACCCCTCTGCGCCCGCCCACCCAAAGCTGGTGGTGGCTGTCATCTGCGAGGGTGTAAACAACATTGTCTAGCAAAGAGGTGCTGTCTCCTATTTTATTGCGGTAAATCTTAAATTTATAACCATCATACCGGTTCAATCCATCATAGGTACCAAACCACATAAAGCCTTTGTGGTCCTGATATACGTTGGTGACTGCATTATTCGACAGACCGTCTTCTATACCCAGGTATTTGATCGGATAGCCGATAGCAAATATATTTTTTGTGAAGATCACCATCCCCATTATAGCAAAGCAAATTTTCCTCACGTGGCGCATAGGCTCATTTTAACTGTTCATAAAGCTATTGAAAAGGGAGGTATTTTTTGATTATAAAAATCTAATTTTGATGAAAAGAGATTTTCATGGCAGTGCAGCACGTAGCGCAACAATTAACGAATCTGTGTAATATTATTCCTGATCGCATCCGGCAGATAGCGGATGCCGATTTTATTAATAAACCGGCGCCGGGTAAATGGTCGAAGAAAGAAATCCTGGGCCACCTGGTTGATTCAGCTTCCAACAACCATCAACGGTTTGTAAGAGGACTGGTAGAAAATGTGCCAACGATTGCATACGATGGTGATGCCTGGGTCAGTGCCCAGCAATACCAGCAGCAGGATCGTCAACTCATTTTGCAGTTGTGGGAAACATATAACCGTCATCTCGCGGCTATCATCACCGTAATCCCGGAAGACGACCTGCTCAGATGTTGCAAGTACGGAGATGGTACTGTATTGCCGTTGCAGTTTTTAATTGAAGATTATCTGCATCATATGGAACATCACCTCAAACAAATACTGGGAACGTATTAATTACAACCCCAATTGTCTGAACAGTGCTTCTTTATAGTTGTTGCCGATCGGGATTTCGTGCTTTTGTATGTAGATGCAATTACCTTGTATATGGGTAATATTTGATTTGTTGATAAGAAACGAACGATGCGTTCTGACGAAGGTAGTAGCCGGTAATAAGGCCTCCAGCGCGGAAAAAGAGAGGTTAGGAATAATTACCTGTTGATTGCACACCACTTTAGTATAATTGCCTTTCGCTTCTGCAAACAAAATATCCTCATGCGGGAGCTTATAAATTTTACCATCTGCTTTCAGAAAAAAATAAGGATCGCTGCCTGTGGCCGGCTGAATTTTTTCTTTCGCCTTATCTACGGCAACGATGAAGCGTTCCAGCGAAAATGGTTTTACCAGGTAATCGCAGGCAGCCAGGTCAAAAGCATCCGCAGCATAGTCTCTATAAGCGGTAGTGAAAATAACAGCGGGTATTTGTTTTAATGTTTTTAGAAAACTGATACCATTTAATACGGGCATATTAATGTCCAGGAAGAGCAAATCTATCGTGGTGTTTTCTAATATGGTTTTGGCTTCCAGCGCATTGCCGCAGGAACCTGCAATATGCAGAAAGGGTAAGTGGCTGCAATAGCCAGCCACTATTTCCCGGGCAATTGGCGCATCATCGATAATAAGACAATTAATCATGATCACTATTTCAGTTGAAGCGTTAAGGTAGCGGTATAAAATCCGTCCTTTTTTTCATGTCGGTATTCATACGTATTGTCATACAATAATTGCAATCGTTTAATGCTATTGGCAATGCCTACGCCGCCTTCTTCCCGGATGGTGTCTGATTCTTTTTCATCGTAGGAGTTGCTAACTGTAAAGTGTATACGTTCTCCGGAAATTGATAAACGGATGTTAATATAAATATTTGCTGCGGCTGAGTTTTGCGAATGTTTAAAGGCATTTTCAATAAATACAATCAGCAACATAGGCGCTATCCGGATAGCGGGATCATTCACCGTTGCTATGTCCGTAGTTAATATCAGCCGGTCGCCAATACTGGTGGTCGCCAGTTCTATGTAGTTGTCAATATAGGCCAGCTCCGACTTTAATGGTACAAAAGTTTGTTTGGCATCATACACCGAATAGCGCAACAGGTCTGATAATTTAAGGATCAGCTCCGGCATACGCTGGCTCTGCGTAAGGGAAAGGCCATAGAGATTATTGAGCGTGTTAAATAAAAAATGCGGACTGAGTTGTGATAACAGCAGGTCTAATTCGCTCTTGCGTTGTGTGGCCTGCGTAAATTGAAGCCGGATAGTGTGGCGCAATAACTTCAGGCTAATACCCAAGCCCATACCGATGACAGGAAAAGGCGTTACCGCCAGGATCGTTAACAGGATGGACTCATGAAACGTGATATCATAAGCATAATGAAGGGTGAGGCCATAAGTCGCCGCTAATATCATCACGGTAAGCAGAAAGGATATACTGAAAAGCAGTGGTTGTCCGCGAAGCAGGTGTTTGGTACACATTCGTCCGCCGGCATACACGCACATGATGAACTGATAGAGGACCAAAATCCAGAACGTGGTATCTTTCCCATTGAGGTGGCCGGTATAGAAAAAAATGGCCAGCAAGCCGCTTGTCATCACCGCCAGGTGAAAAAGAATGTGCGGCCATCTTTTCTCCGTGGTAAAGGCGGTGAGTAGCCACCTGCCTGCAGGTGCGTCTAATGGTGCTGTTAAAGTGGTCGCTTTTGTTTTCATACATCAAATCTCCGCAAGTGCCCTTAACAAGATAAATCATTAGGACCAACCTTTCCAAAAAGATGACAGACAATGGAAATAAACGGACGAATATTTATGCCTTTAATGCGGCAATAGTATTGCTGAGTCGTTTAATTCTGCCAGCCCATATTTTCCGGAGAAAAAATTGTTGTAGTAGCAATATAATAACAATGACAGCTACTGCCATATATTTACTGTTATCCCAGTGTATATTGGCCAGGAAGAAGGCAAAGATACCAGCAAAAGCTAATCCCCTGGAAGAAACGGAGACCAGCGCATATCGTTTCAGCTGTTGTAACTGCTGCTGCATATTCTCCAGTAAACTACTGCCAATAGCCGGGTTTTTTGCCAGCGTGTAGCCGGTCACGTTATGTGCCAGCAAAAACAACACGGAAACTACCAGTAAGGCATTGAGATAAAACGGCTTTTTATTTCCGTCAAAAAAATCATAGTAGGCCACCAGGAAAAGGGTATACCCCACCAGTTCTATGATCAGTTGTTTCCTGATCCCTCTCATTACAGGGGAGGCTTGTCTGTTGGCGATGACCGCGAGTTCTGCGGTATTTCTGGATGGCGTGGGCGTATTATCCCAGGCTGCTTTTAAAGGATCCATGTTTATAAGTTTAAAATATTTTTGAGCTTGGTTTTAATCCTGTTAAGTTTTACACCTACATAATTCTCTTCTATGCCAATGATACCCGCAATTTCCTGGTAACTCATATCATCAAGATACAATGCGATAATAGCTTTCTCTGCATCAGAGAGCTGTTTAAGTGCAGCAAAAAGCTGATCCTGTTGGAGCGTGGTATTGTTTTCCGGCACCATAGGCACATCTGGTAGCGTATCTGTGTAAGTAACCGGGATGCTTCGTTTACGAAAGCCTGCCAGCGCGGTGTTCAGGGCAATCCGGTATATCCAGGTGCTGATTTTGGCGTTCCCTTCAAAGGAAGGAAACGATTTCCATAGCTGGTAGATCATTTCCTGGAATAAGTCTTCCCGGTCTTCCGGGCTGTCCCGGTACAGCCGGCAAAGCTTGTGTAAGATGCCCTGGTGCTGCTGTATGGTAACGAGAAATGCCGGTTGATCCATGAATATTGCTTTAAGAGATTAGTTGCATCAAAGGACTAAAAACTTACAGGGCACAAAAATATTTACCAGATTACTTTATTTACAGTGGCCCAGTTGCGGGTGGTACATGGGATACCCAGCTTCTTTTCCAGTTGGGCTACCACATCCAGCGGCTTGATTTCCAGGTCTTTTTTTATCATGGTGTATACTTCGCCCGCCGTCATATGCAGTGTTTCTGCTGCCGACTGCAGTGAGGCAATTACCTGGACCGCATGTGCACCAACAGGGCCGGAAAGAAAGGATACATATATCTGCCGCGATTTATCCGGAACAATACCGGGGAAGGGAGTATGTTTAACCACTGCCTCCAGCTGTGCAACAGATCTGATGATGGTAGGCACTTCAAAACCATAGTTTTTCAGTAGCAGCTTTTCTATTTTGTCAGATAATACGGCGGCGTTAGCACTCCCTGATTCAAACATCACATTGCCACTCTGGATGTACGTCTTTACATTTTTAAAGCCGGCAGTATCCAGCAGCTGCCGCAAGTCTTCCATTTTAACGGTTCGCTTACCCACATTCACTGCCCTGAGAAAAGCTACGTATTTGGTCATAAGGTTTTCAGGTTTACTTTGTAAGTTTGTTTTATCATGCATTACTTAGCAATCATACACAAATTATACAACTTAGCTGAAGACGCCAATCATGGTTATCCGGAGGCGGTCATCGCTGCGCTGGAAGCCAGGTTACAGATTCAACTCCCGGCATCCCTGCGGCAGTATTATCTTTCATTGGGTAATAATAAAGCGGTAAACGATAGCTTTAATCGCTTAACCTCATTAGGTGAAATAGGATTTTCGGAAGATGAACACCTGATTTTTTATGAAGAAAACCAGGCCGTAGTATTATGGGGAATCGCAAAGGCTGAATTACAACAGGATAATCCTGCGGTATATGGTACATATGACAGCGCCCGGGAAGAATGGTTTACTGACTCCGATACCACAGAACATTTCCTGCTATCAATGGCATGGTGGAATGGTGCGCTGGGCGGACTTACCCACACCGCTTTCACGGATCTGGAGGAAGACCTGACGCCGGAACATATCACTGCGATTACGGGCAAATGGGAAGAACAGAAAGGTATTTCCAACCAGTTGCTGCGTTTTTTCACCAATGATTACGAAGACATTCTCGTACTCACTACGGAGCAGGAGGGCGCTGTAAATGGTGTTTACATAGGTACCAATAACGAAGCACGCTATAATGAAATAATCCACACCCTTAATATGGAATGGTGTTACCGGTCGGACCGTGATGAATAAGCATTAGGTCTGAATACCAGCACCGTGATAATTAACCCGTAGAAAACTCCGCCCAGGGCGGTGGCCAGGTAGTCCATGCCTTTACAGTCGATATGATGGAAGTATTCATTTACCAGGAGTACCCCGCCGCTCAGCAGCGCCGTTATGATCCAGAAACCTATTTTTCGTGGGGTGCTCAACGTTGGACTGTTTTTTACAAAGGGTATTTTCAGAAAGAAATAAAACAGAAGCAACAGCCCTGCTATAGAGCTGAGGTATTGCATCAGGTACCACATTTTCATAGGATGATTCCCTACCTGGATATTCCTTTGCAGAAAAGAGGAGCAGGCAACAAAAAAGCCATCTTCATGTGTAAATGCATCCAGAAAAAAATGGGTCAATATTCCAATGACGATGGAAGAAAGGACCACCACGTAATGTTGCCTGAAATAGTTGTTCCAGTTGAAAGGCCGGAAGAGTTGTAGTCTGCCACGCATCCATTCCGGAAGATAGGGTAACAATACTGGTTTTACGACGCCATGATACAGGTATGCCAGTAGTAGTGCTAACGGAATGTCATATACGAAAATACCCCACCACAGGTGCCCCAGGTTGAAATAGGGGTTAAGAAAAATAAAGTATAAAAAATCCGGTACCATGCTGCCAATGATTAAACCGGTGGCAGAAAGGTATTTGCGGGAAGTGTCGGAAAAGGGAACAACTATAGCTGCATGTGATATCGTAAATGGCATCTTCTAATGGTAATTGGGTATAAATTTAATTTAATTATAATAAATAATATGGTTATTATAAAGAAATGTTAATGTTAGAATCGTCCATCATTTCCAGCAAAATGTCCAAGTTTTATGATGTGATAACACGTATTTTTATTAGGTCTTTGAAGACATAAAAAACAATGTGCTATGACAAATTGGAAAATTGATGAATCACACAGCGAAATCGGATTCAAAGTTAAACATCTCATGATTACGAATGTGAGTGGATATTTTACGCGTTTTACCGGAAGTATTCAAACGAACAGCGAGGATTTTCATGACGCAACTATCACCTTCGAAGCGGCGGCGGATAGTATTGATACGCAGAACAGGCAAAGAGACGAGCATCTGAAGAATGGCGACTTTTTCGATTCCTCCAATCATCCTAAAATCAGCTTCGTCTCCAAAAAAGTAAAAAAGATTGATGACGAGCAGTACAAATTACTTGGAGAGCTTACCATTAAGGGCGAAACGCATCCTATAGAACTGGATGTAGTGCATGCAGGTGTAACAGTAGACCCTTATGGACAAACCAAGGCGGGTTTTGCCCTTAAAGGGCGTCTTCATCGCGCAGACTATGGCCTGCGCTGGAATGCCACCACGGAAGCTGGTGGTATTGTACTCAGTGATGAGGTGAAGTTGAATATGGAAATACAACTGATTAAACAATAAGGGAAGGCTAAAGGCATAAAGCATAAAGCACCTGACATGGAGATAAAAGCGGATATTATGTGATATGATATATCCGCTTTTATCTCCATGTCAGGCGCTTTATGCTTTATGCTTTCCGCTTTATGCTATCTTTGTGCCTTCTAACGGCATCACATGAAATTTGAACAATACAATATCTCGGCTGAAATAAAGGACAGTTTAGAAGAAATGGGCTTTAAAAAGCCTACAGATATACAATTTAAGGCAATACCATCTATCCTGAACGGAGATGATGTAATGGCTATCGCACAGACAGGAACCGGCAAAACAGCTGCTTTTGCTATACCTATCCTGCACCGTCTCCAACAACAGGACCGTAAATACCGGAAGGCCAAATACGAGGTAAAATGTCTGGTAATGGTGCCTACCCGTGAACTGGCCATCCAGATAGCAGAAGTATTTCAGGCGATTGCACAATACACCGAATTGACAATACTCGCCCTGGTAGGCGGCGTAGAGCAGGGCCCCCAGATCAAAGTGCTGGAAAAAGGCGTGGATGTGCTCATTGCCACCCCCGGCCGTATGTTTGACCAGATCAATCAGGGACATATAGACCTGAGCCAGGTGAAAACCCTCGTACTCGATGAGGCCGATCACATGCTGGACCTGGGCTTTATCCGCGACATCCGCGATGTTATCAAGCATATTCCCCGCGAACACCAGACCCTGTTCTTTTCAGCGACCCTGAACAAGGACATTAAAGACCTGGCGTATTCCGTCGTAAATAATCCTATCCGCATACAAATATCTCCCAAAGATCCGGTCGCTAAGAACGTTAGCCACGCCGTAGCATATGTGGAGATGGATGATAAACGCTTTTTCCTGGAAAGACTGATCAAGGAGTTTCCGGAAAGCAAAATCCTGGTATTTGTACGTACCAAAGTACGCGCAGAGCGTGTAATGGCGGCCATGGCACGTATTGGCATCAAATCGCTTACCATGCACGGAGGTAAAGAACAGGATGATCGCCTCGGAGTGATGGATATATTCAAAAAAGGAGATGTCAAAGTACTGGTAACCACCGATGTGAACGCACGTGGTATTGATATTCCAAACGTAGATTACGTGGTAAACTACGATTTACCAGACGTGCCGGAAAATTACGTACACCGTGTAGGTCGTACTGGGCGTGGTGTACAGAAAGGGCAGGCAGTTTCCTTCTGCGCCACAGAAGAAAAACCTATCCTGGATGAAATTCAGAAATTCCTCGGTAAGCCTATCACGGAAATGAAGATCAACAAAGATGATTACCGCGAAACCATCAGCTTTTCCGAAGATATCCCTAATGATAACTGGCAACTGCTGTTGGATGAGCACAACAAAGAAATGGCGGAAGTAGAGAAAAAAGTGAAGAAGAGAGCCGCGGCTAATGTGAAAAAGAAAGCGAAGAAGAAATAAAAAGTATCGAAAATTATAGCGTGGCTGTTCCGGATGGAACGGCCATTTTTTTATGAGGTATTTCGTAAGCAAAAAACGGTCCCGGCTTACACCGCGGGACCGTACTCAAACACTAATTATAATCTGTAAACTATTGCTTAACTGCTTCCAGATTCACGGTGATATCAACAGTAGGTGCTACTGCATATACACCGGAAGGTAATTTGTCTGCATATTTTACACCAAAATCAAGACGGTTGATAGTGGCTTTGGCAATAAATCCGGCTCTTCTTAAACCCCATGGATCTTTGATGACACCATTGTAGGTAACGTCAAAGGTTACACGTTTTGTAGTGTTGCGAATGGTAAGATCTGCCAACAATACATATTTGTCACCTGCTAGTTTCTTCAGGGAAACACTTTTCAGGGTGATAGAAGGATATTCTGCTACATTGAAAAAGTCGTCTGTTTTCAGGTGACCATCACGTTGATCAACCCCGGTGGAAATGCTGGAAGCATCTACCGTGAAATCAATTTTAGCATTCTGGAAGTTAGTGCTGTCGGCAGTTTCAATGGTACCATTGAATTTGGTGAAATGGCCTTGCACATAGCTCAGACCTAAGTGTTTTACACCGAAGATGATGCTGGTGTGTGCAGGATCAGCATTCCATTTTACCTGTGCAAAACTAACGATGCTGGCTAATACCAGGAGGGTGGTGAAAAAGAAACCTTTTTTCATGATTTTTTTTATTGAATTTAAGTATTATTTATTTAGAAAGTTGACGGTCAACGGACCAGCGTCCGGCGCCTTTGATGATCAATGCAAGGTTGATACCGATAACCAGTAAATGGTATTCAAATCCTTCACCAGCTTGCGTTCCGCTCCAATTCATAAAGAACCCGTTAGCCTGATGTATGGAAATCGCTACCAGCATAATAACGGTCAGCATGGTTGCCCACAGCCGGGTAGTAAATCCGAAGAGAATCAACAGCGCACCAATGCTCTCTGTAAGTATCACCAGGAAAGCCAGGATGGCCGGGGTGCCCTGGGAAGTGAAGTAGTTGATGGTGGCTTTGAATCCGTAGCCGCCAAACAGGCCCAGTAATTTTTGTGCACCGTGTGGTAACATCACGAATGCTAAGGTGATACGCACTATAAAGGCGGTAAGGCTGTCATCTGTTTGAAGTAATCTCTTAAACATGATAATGTAGGTTTGTTAGTGTTTGTACTTTTATTGTATATACAACTGTTAGGGCAAAAAAAATCAATCCCGGAGTTTATCCAGCAATTCATTTAAAATAACAGCTTCTTCTTTTGTAAGTTTCTTTGTGAGTTCCTTGTGATTCTTTTCCATGATCGGATCCAGCTCTTTTAATAAAGTCAGACCTTTATCTGTAATTTCAATTTCTACCTTACGGCGGTTCGAATCGCATTGTTTGCGGGTAAGCAGTCCTTTCTGACGAAGCTTCTCCACCAGCCTGGTCGCATTACTCATTCTATCCATCATCCGCTCCTGTATGTCAAGCAGGTTTAATGGTTTAGGAGCACTTCCGCGAAGTATCCGTAATACATTGAATTGCTGGCTCGATAAGTCGTATTGCTTCAACACATGAGAAGCACCTACTTCCAGCCAGCCACCGGTAAATATTATATTTAACATGGCACGTTGGTATTCGTCCTTAAACCTGGTCTGCTTCAGTTCTTCTTCCAGTTTCATAATTACAATTACAACTGTTGTTTATACAACAAAGGTAGATGTATTTTTCATTTTACCAAATTTTTGAGAGAAAATTAACCAGGATATGGTCTGTAAAAGTGGGAAGCTGACCCAGCGCCATTGAATGACAAACGGTTATAAACGCCGGGTGCGGGAACTTCCGTCCCCGCACCCGTTCAATATCCCGCCTGAGCAGGGTTAAAATTTGTAAGCCAACGTGCCGGTTACCTGTCTTAACATCTGCGGATCCACAGTGGTGAAGCCAGTCCAGTACATCCGGTTGGACAGATTATTAACGTTGATGGCTATACGGTATTTCGACTGATTGTAATAAACCGCTGCATTCAGCACGGTATAGGCAGGTAAGGTAAATACGCCATTAATAGTGTTGTTTATGACCATATTATCACCGGCATAGTTGCCACCAAAACCAATACCCAGCCCTTTCGCAGCAGTGGTGCTGAGTGTATAGCTGAGCCACAGGTTAGCAGCATTCAACGGACCTGTACTTGTAGGTCTTCTGCCTGCGTATAAGGCAGCGGCATTCTTCCATTTGCTATCATTATAAGCGTAGCCTGCCACTATATTGAATCCGGTAAAAGGATTGGCGTTTACTTCCGCCTCAAACCCTTTGCTGCACTGCGTACCAGCCTGAATAGACGAACCTGGTATGTTGCCCTGGATAGCTTTGTTCCTCACCTCTATATCGTAATAGCTGAGGGTACTGCTTAACCTGCCATCCCATACGTCCAGTTTTACGCCGGCTTCCCACTGATTGGCCTGCTCCGATTTGAACAGTTTATTCGTAAGCCCCCCTGTTTCGTTAGCAACGGCTTTATATCCCGGATTCGTAAATCCATTCATGTAGTTACCAAATAAAGACACTTTATCTTTTACTACCTGGTACACGATACCCAGCTTGGGAGAAAAGGTAGTTTGATCAAAGCCTTGAGTGGATTTGTCATCCAAAGGATTATTTACCGGCTGGCTGTTGAAATGATCCATTCTGATACTCGCCATTACCATCAGGTTGGGCCTGAGGTTCAGCACATCAGATACATACACACTATAGATATTATAGCGGGTGTAGTTGTAGGTGTAAGCCTTTGGCTGCGTTTGATACAGGTTATTTACATTGTCTTTATTGAAATTATAGTAAGCAGGATTTTTGCCCCTGGCAGGAATGGTATCAAATAAAGCAGGACCGCCCGCGGGCATGGGGTTAATATACCGGATATTGGAAACCTGATTCAGGTAATCCAGTCCTACGACCATCCGGTTACGCAAACTACCTATGTGGAAGTCACCAGTGAAATTCTGTTGTAACTGTATATTACTGGTATTACCATCCAATGTCCATATCATCCGTTTGATGGTGGAGTCGCCGGGCATCAGGAAAAAGTAAGGACTGGCGCCATCAGAACTGCCTTGCGTGGTACTGAAAGTTGTTTGCGACTTCCATTGGTCAGACATCTTATAAATAGCCGTACCATAGAAGTTGGTATTGTTGCTGGTTTGAACAAGGTCGCCGGCCTGGTAAGATTTTTTATAATCCACATTCAGCTGATCAGCCCTGTCTACGCCCAGTTGCGCATAGGTAGTATAAAAAAAGTATTGTGCCGGCATCGTAGCCTTGCGGTAATTAATTTCTGCTTCAAAGGAGAGCGTTAACCGGTCGTTTACTTTATAGGAGAACGAAGGATCAAATGCAAAATTTTTGCTGAACCCATTATCCTGGAAAGATCCCATGCTGTTATAAGCGGTATTAATGCGCAATAAAGCTTTATGATCTTTATCGAGGGGCGTATTGATATCTGCAGTTACCCGGCTTAAGCCATAGCTGCCTGCGCTATAGCTTATTTCACCACCAAAGTGGTCATATGGCTGTTTGGTAACACGATTAATCAATCCGCCATAAGATACCAGCGTGCTGCCGTATAAGGTGCCGGAAGGACCTTTGATCACTTCCATTTTTTCCAGGTTAATAGCATCTACCGTGCTGGTTACCTGGCCAGCCATACCATTCCTGAGTCTGGCAGCGGTGGTAAACCCTCTCATAGTATAGGTAGCACCACCATCACCGGCGCGTCCGTTGGCGGCCCATAGCTTGGTGATACCCGGTGCATTGCGGATCGCATCATCTGCGGTAAATACCCCTTGTTCCTGCAGTAACTCTTTGTTAATGGTGGTATATACCTGCGGATTTTCGAGGTTAGCCAAAGGTAATTTGGCTACATCCTTGCTACTGCTGGTTTTAAACTTGTTACGGGTAGAGGATACAATCACTTCCTGTAGCTGCTGGTCAGATATATTCAGGCGGATATCAATATTACTGGTTTTACCCGCTACTACGGTCACCTGCTGCGTTTGGCGCTGATAGCCTACCAGCGATATACGTATTTCATAATTGCCGGCGGCAATATCCCGCAGCGTAAAGGCGCCATCTGCGGAGGTAACTGTTTTCTTTGAAGTACCCACTAAATCCACCGATACATGGGCGGCTGGTTTGCCATCTGTGGTAGTCACCAGGCCTTTTATATGACCTTTGTCCGCCTCGAAGGCATAGGCGTTTGTGATGCTTAACAGGATTTGGAAGATGTAGGTGATGCTCAGGTAGTAGAATTTCCGGCTCATGTTGCTCTAAAGTTGATTGCACCGCAAGTTTACACTAAAAAACCATTAGTTAAACTAATCATGAACGGGATTTGTGTAAAGTGAAATAATTTTCTTTTTAGTGAGGAGAAAAATATATGACAACCCTGTTGACATAGGGTTGTCATATACCGGTTGTTTCTTTGTATTATAAAACAACAACGACTATGATACACACTGCTACCAACACTTCCCGTACTTCTCTGTCAGGCATGGCAAATGCCAATGTTGCCTGGAATAGCTGGGCCAATACCACACTGCTGGATTGGCTCGAAACAAAGTCGCCGGAGTTACTGGATATGGAAGTCGCCTCGAGTTTTTCTTCTGTCCGCAAAACGCTCCGTCATATCTGGAACGTGCAGGACTGGTGGATGGCAGCTCTGCTGGGAGAGGAACCTGCCTTCACCTTTGGGGAAGTGTATACCGGTAGTGTGGAGGAAACGATAGAAGGATTGAGGATATCATCCGCACGTTTGGTTGCCTATTGCGAATCTTTGTCTGAAGAGGAATGGACCGCTACGGGCAAAGTAGCGATTCCTTTTACAGGTGATTTCGACATCCCCCGTTTTGAAATGATACAACATGTAGCTAATCACAGTGCTTACCATCGTGGGCAGGTAGTGACTATCGGCCGCCATGCAGGGATAACAGATGCGCCGATGACAGATTATATGTACTGGCACCTGCTCGCCAGATAAATAGAGAAGGGGGCCATTTGAGCCCCCTTCTCTATACTGAATATCAGTAGAATTTAACTGTTCAACCCACCATCAATGGTCAGCGCTGAACCATTGATATAGCCGCTTTCCGGTCCTGCCAGGAAGCTCACCAGGTCGGCTACATCGGTAGCCTGACCATAATGGCCCAGGGCAATGTGCTGCCGTTGAAAATCAGCATGGGGGCCATCTGCCGGGTTCATGTCGGTATCTACCGGACCAGGTTGTACCAGGTTGGTGGTGATGCCACGATTGCCAAGGTCACGTGCCAGCCCCTTATTAAAAGCGGTGAGGGCTGATTTGCTCATGCTGTACAGTGTGCCATGAGGACCTACTACGCGGTCTGCCATGCAACTGCCAATAGTGATCACCCTGCCGCCACTGCTCATATGATTGAGGGCTGCCTGTGTGCCCACAAATACCGCCCGGGTATTTACGGCCATGGTGTGTTCATAATCTTCCAGGGTATATTCTGAAAATGGTTTCATCACGGCAGTACCTGCATTATTAACCAGTATATCTACGCGACCATGTGCGTTTACGGTATGGTCTACTGCTGCAATAACCGCTTTCGGGTCTGCACTGTCTGCGGCTACCGCAGATGCCTGTTGGCCCTTTGCTGTTAATTCTTCCACCAGGGCAGTAGCCTGGGTGGCGCCTTTTACATAGGTAAATACTACCGTAGCACCTTCTTCTGCTAAACGTTTTACAATAGCAGCACCCATACCGCGACTTCCTCCTGTTACCAGGGCTATCTTATTTTCCAGACGTTTCATGTGTAATGATTTTATGTCTGCAAAGCTAGACCGGGCTACTGGCTTAAAGAAGAGGTGTGCTAATTGTTAACTACTAACCTCTATGTTAGTTATGCGCTGGGGAGTACTCCGGAGGATCCTGCAGGTATCGCTTGTGGATAATATCCAGATGATGCAGCTGGTGTCCTACGGTGGTAAATCCCAGGGCTAACACCGACATTTCTGTTTTCCAGCTCATACCTGTTCTGGACAAGGTGGTATCAGAATAGCCACTGAATTGCGCAATGGTGGCTGTACGCAGGGCGATTAGCTCCGCCAGTACATCCGCCAGACTGCGGTCATCTACTTCCGCATTGTCGGCATAAACGTCCTGGTCCATGCTGGGGGCCATTTGCGGATCCTTACGTGCAAACATCATGGCGCGATAGGTGAAAACCCGTTCTGTGTCTGTAATATGTTGCAGTACGTTTTTCAAGGTCCATTTGCCGGGTGCATATGCATAGTCCGCCAAAGGTTCCAGTTGTACAATATCTAACGACTGCAGGGTCTGTAAGGACGCTGTCAGCGCAGTGTTCAGGTCGGTATCCGGTACAAGACTAATGTAACGGGTATAATATCCCGGGTCAATTTGGATATCACTTTTTTTCATATGGTGAGTTTAAGGGAGATGAATATACGAACATTTTCTTTCCGCGATCTGGCCACTAAAGACAGTTATGTGATCTTATTATAATATTTAATATATTTGTAAGTAACATATCCTGACGACCAGTTTTATCTACAACCACCCTTCTATGAAATATCTGCAACGATGTGTACTACTGCCTGCACTCATAGGATTGAGCATGGCCGGGAAAGCACAGCCGCCGAAAAGAGTCTATACAGCACCACAGCAATGGGATGCACGGTGGATCAGCGATGGGGCCGCCGCACCGGCAGCATTTGGCGTTTACCTTTTCCGCAAACAATTTGAACTACTGAATTATTCAGGTTCGTTTATTATTCACATTTCTGCGGATAACCGTTACCGCTTGTATGTGAATGGTCACCAGGTGGGGATAGGACCCGCCCGCGGCGACCTCTCCAACTGGTACTATGAAACAATAGATATCAGTTCCTATCTGAAATATGGCAAAAATGTACTCGCTGCTGAAGTGGTGAATTACGGAAGCAGCAAGCCCCGCGGACAACTAACCGTTGCTACGGGATTGCTCATACAAGGACATACCTCCCGCGAAGCCGCTATTATCAACACCGGAACTACCCCCTGGCAGGTAATGGAAGATGATGCTTTCCAGGTGCTACCCGTAAAAACGAAAGATGGCACTTTCTACGGTGCTTATGCAGGCGATAGCATCACTGCACAATACCATCCCTGGGGCTGGGAGCAAACTACTTTTAAAGATACCTGTTGGGAAGCGGCGGTAGCTACCGCTGGCGTGGCCCTGCGGGGCAGTAGTTCCAACGATTGGCGCTTACTATCGCCAAGACCCATCGGCCAGCTGAGTCAGGAACGACAGAATTTCAAAACTGTTCTTTTATCCCAGGGCGCCACTGTAGATGCCGCATTTTTGAAAGGAACGGCGCCTATAACTATACCGGCTAAACGAAAAGTAAGGTTACAGCTCGACTGCGGACAGCAAACAACTGGTTTTCCGGAAATACTGATCAGCGGCGGACTGGGAGCCAACATAAAAATTACGTACCTGGCAGGTTACGACACAAAAAACGCCGTGCAGGATGTTATCTGTCCGGATGGTGGTGCCCGCCGGAAATTCACCACTACGGGCTATCGTACCTTCCGTTATGCACAAGTGGATATCGAAACAGATAAAGCACCACTTACCCTGCTGGACTACTATAACGTATATACGCAGTCGTTGCTGGATGACAAAGCTGTATTCACGGCAAATGCCGAAGCCGATTCGCTGTGGGATAATGGTAAACGTGCTGCACTACTGGGCGCCCAGGATAATTTGTATAATGATCCCTGTAAAGAGCAGCTACAATATATACAGGATGCCCATATACATGGGCTGGCCATTTCATTTTTTTCGGGAGATGACCGACTGCTGAGAAATGCACTGATACAGGCCGACCAGTCACGCATTCCGGAAGGCTTAATCCGTTCCCGCTACCCGTCAGACGACCGCCTCCTAAATATTACAGATGCCCTGACCTGGATCGGCACCTTGCAGGATTACCTGTTGTATAAAGGAGATAAAGTACTGGCAAAACAATTGTTTCCCGGTGTACGGAGTATTCTCGATTGGGTAGATCGTTACCAGGACCCGGTTACGGGCTTGCCAGGAGATATGCCTTATAGAGATAGTCTCGCTCTGGCACCCTTGTCAGGTCAGTACCTGTATGCGCTCCGGCAGGCATCTACCATCGCCGGTTATTGTGATAAACCCGCCGACTCCCTGTCATGGAGTCGCACGGCAGACAAGCTGCGGGAGGTATTGTATCAGCAGTGTTTTGATGGAGAAAAAGGATGGTATGCAGAAACTCCTGCCAGGAAAACTTTTTCCCGCTACACCAACGCGATGGCTGTACTGGCACAGGCCGTGCCGCCGCGGCAGGTGAAAAGCATCATGCAACGTTTGCTAAATGAAAAGCCATCTCCGGAAGAATCCCTGCGTGAAAAGTACTACATCTTTAAGGCGATGCAGGAAACCGGTGTAACCGGCACTTTTGCAGCAGAGCTACAACAGCTGTCCGCTTTGAAAGAACAAAACAGTGTAGTCATGTATCAGTCAGCTGCTGCTGTCGCAAACCTCTTCCTGCTGGGTATAACCGCAGGCATTCAATCCACTTCACCTAACTTCAGAACAGTGTTGATAGCGCCGGATCCGGGAGCCTCTCCACATGTGAAAGCAACGATGGTACATCCGGATGGAGAACTCATGGAAGTAGACCTGTCTTTCATAAATAATCGTGTAACCGGTACCGTTAAGCTGCCTTTTGGCGTAACCGGACGGTTCCGCTGGAGAGGTAAGGAAGTAACGCTAAATGGAGGACCTCAGAAGATCAATATGTAATGTGGAGATAAAGAGATGAAGGGAGATATATGCGGACAATTCCGCTCATATCTCCCTTCATCTTTTTTAAATCTTTCAGAATCAGAAAATAGCAATCGGGAAAAAAGACAACCTACGCTCTTTTCCGCTTGCTGTAAAAATAGTTAATCCCCAATGCACCAATACAGATAAATAACCCAAAGAATTCCCGGGTTTCTTCAATCCAGGGCTTGGCCGCCTTCATGGTTTCTGCAAGGTTCTCCGCATTGTGTTGGGTAAACCAGTCTTCTACGCCATTCTGATCAAAAAATTTATAGATAGCATAGGCCAGGTACACCGCTATGCCGGCCAGATACCATTTTGGATAGAAGCGGTGACGGGCTGCCAGCCAGCAGAGTGCCGCGGAATAAAGATAGATAGGCATCCATACGTACGGATCGGGATCATTGTACTGTAAGCCCGCAAACACGACAAACATCAGGCAAAAGACAATATTCAATATTTTCATGACACAACAATTAGGGCTTAAACATACATAAAACTATTTCAAAAGCATATTCCTTATATTATTTTATCCCAACAGTGCGGAATAGTGGAATGACAGCCTGCAAATTTGGCACTTTTGAAGAAAATGTTAAAAGAGCATTTGTCTGGGCTAAAATATTGTTATATATTCGAAATCAATAGCACAATTCCACGTGAGAACCAAAATCTGAGTTTGAAAATGTTTGTTACAAGCAACAAAGTTTCTCACACCATTATTGATTCGAATACATATCTGTAAACAATTAAACTATGAGCTGATATGATTTAATCATCATCTGATCAAGGCACAATTAGTTAGTCTTCTTATTCATTTTCAATCGTTATATTTTAACTGTTGTGCGGACACTTATTTCTTATTCTCACTGTGTAGCGCATCTTGCACAGGCGATGGGTAACTAATACTTTACATACCAGCTGTATAATTAACCTGATATGAGTACATCATAACAGGGCTGGGGTTTTACGCTTTATACCAGCTGTATAAATTAACCTGCTATGACCACATCATAACGGGGCTGAAATTCCTATGCTTAATATACTGGCTGTATAAATGAACCTGCTGTGAACACCTCATAGCGGGGTAGGAGTTCGTATGCAATGTCGTATCTGTACAACAACAGAAATATGCACACAGGTACCCTTTTTTTAAACAATTTTTCTTAAACGTTACGCTTAAATCACGTTATGAAAAAGAAACTCTACCAGGCCATCGCCGCGCTATGTGGCATCCTGTTGCTGTTGGCCGGCAGCAACGTTTACGCACAAACGAAAATTACGGGAAAAGTGTCTGACAAGGCCTCAGGCAACGCCCTCCCCGGTGTTACAGTGTCTATAAAAGGTACCAACCGCGGTACTGCTACAGACCCCGCCGGAAACTTTTCCCTGCAGGCAAAATCAGGAGAAACACTCATCTTTTCTTTTGTCGGGTACGATCCCCAGGAAGTAGTAGTCGGCTCCGGCCCGCTGAATGTTGCGCTCAGTGAAAAAGTAGGATCACTGGAAGAAGTAGTCGTAACCGGTTATGCCAGCCAGAAAAAGAAAGACCTTACCGGATCGGTATCCATTGTAAAAGTGGAGAATCTGACCAAACAACCTACCTCGCAAATCGCCAGCCAGTTGCAGGGACAAGTATCTGGCGTTACTGTACTCGGCTCTGGTCAGCCTGGTCAGGAACCACAGGTAAAAATCAGAGGGATCAATACCTTCGGTAACAACACTCCCCTCTACATTATCGATGGAGTGCCTGTTTCCAACGTAACGGACGTAAATCCCAATGATGTACAAACCATGCAGGTACTGAAAGATGCAGGTGCGGCGTCTATCTACGGCGCCCGCGCTGCCAACGGCGTAATCGTGATCACCACCAAAAGAGGGACCGGTAAAGTGAAGGTCACCTACGATGGTTACTACGGCCGGCAAAAGCCCCAGGGTGGCAATGTATGGAACATCCTGAACCCCCAGGAACAGGCTAATCTGAAATGGCTGGCCATTAAAAACTCTCCCGGCACTCCCTTTGAAGACGCACAATATGGTAACGGCACCACACCGGTAATTCCTGATTATATCGCACCGGAAGGATTGAAAGAAGGAGACCCACGCACCAATCCCAATCTCTATTTTGTGAATCCAAACTATAAATCTGCTGCGGACCTCAAAACATTTTATCGCATCAGTAAAGCAAATAAACAAGGAACGGACTGGTTTCATGAAATATTTAAACCAGCCCCAATTACGAGCCATAACATATCTGTTGGCGGTGGTGGCGATATCGGGAATTATTTCTTCTCGTTTTACTACTTCAACCAGCAGGGTACGCTGACCAACACGTACAACAAACGTTATGCAGTACGTGCTAACACCAACTTCAATGTAACAGATCATATCAGGGTAGGCGAAAACCTGGAATATTCCATCATCAATAATCCGCAGATCGGTACACTCGTGGAAGGCAGCGGTATTGGTATGGCTTTCCGCGAATTGTCCATTATACCGGTATATGATATTAAAGGAAACTATTCCGGCTCCAGTGGAAAAGATCTGGGGAATGCCCGTAATCCTGTTGCTATTCAGGATCGCTTCGGCAGAACCAAAGCCCTGGCTAACAGGTTGCTCGGTAATGTGTATGCAGAAGCAGACATCCTCAAAAACTTCACCCTGAGAACCAGCTTCGGTGGCGAAATTTATAATTTCGATAATAACAGTTTCACGCTACCGGAATATGAAAATGCAGAGAACAATTCAGTTAATCAATATACAGAAACAACCGGCAACGGCTACGACTGGACCTGGACGAATACGCTGACTTTCCACAAAAATTTCAGTCAGAAACATGATCTGAAAGTACTGATAGGTACGGAAGCATATGATAACCATTTCCGTACATTAACCGGTACTACCACCGATTATTTTTCTTTTAATCCTGATTTTACCAATCTCAGTACCGGAACAGGCACGCCTACTAACGGTAGTGGCTTTGGTACAGATGGTCTCTTCTCCTTATTTGCAAGGGCAGATTATTCCTATAAAGATCGCTACCTCATCGGTGCACTCATCCGCCGCGATGGTTCCAGCCGCTTTGGTGATGCCAACCGGTATGGTAACTTCCCGGCAATAAGCGGTGCATGGCGCATATCACAGGAAGAGTTTATGAAAGGAGTCTCCTGGATTTCTGATCTGAAATTACGTGGAGGATGGGGTATTATGGGTAATCAGATTAACGTAACACCCAGCAACCAGTTTATTGCCTACGGTTTTGACAGAACCTCCTCTTTCTATAGTATCAACGGTAACCCTACCACCAGTAAAGGATTTATCAGAACACAGATTGGTAACCCTTTTGCAAAATGGGAAAGCAACACGAATTCTAATATTGGTATAGATGCTACTTTGTTTAAAGGTGCATTGGAATTTACGGTAGACTGGTACCATAAAGAAGTGAAAGATCTGTTGTACAATCCAGAACTCGCCGGCGTATATGGCGCCGCTACAGCTCCGTTCACCAACGTGGCTAAAATGAGAAACAAAGGATGGGATGCATCTGTTACCTACAAACAGGATCTCTCAAAAGACCTGAAACTGGATGTTACGGGAACCTTAACCACTTACAATAACAAAATCCTTGCGATCTCTGAATCTGCACCCTACTTCGACCTGGAAAGCCGTCGCTTTGGATCACCCATTATCCGCAATGCCATCGGTCAGTCCATCAGCGAATTTTATGGTTATAAGATCATTGGTTTCTGGAACAGCGCTGCAGAAGTGACAGCCGCCAACGCCAGCGCCAAAGCAAAGTATCCTGATCTGAAAGAATATCAGCTGGGTGCCGGCGCCGGCCGTTTCAAATATGCCGATACAAATGGTGATGGTAAAGTGGATGCGGATGATCGTACTTACCTCGGTAATCCCAATCCGAAATTTTCATATGGATTAAATATCGGGCTCACATATAAACACTTCGACTTCTCTGCATTTTTCTATGGTGTACAGGGAAACAAAATATGGAACCAGGTATTATGGTGGACAGACTTTTATCCTTCTTTCGTAAGTGCAAAGAGCAAAACCGCGTTGTATGATTCCTGGACACCAGAACATCAGAATGCCAAAGCGCCCATACAGGAAATAGGCTCTACTCCAAGTACTTCCGGCTCACCGAATTCCTATTTCGTAGAAAACGGTTCTTATCTGCGCGCTAAAAATATGCAGCTGGGATATACCCTGCCTACTTACATGTTGAAACGTGTTGGTATTGAGAAATTCAGGGTATATGTACAGGCAGCTAACCTGTTTACCATCACTAAATACTCCGGTATAGACCCTGAAGTGGCAGGTAACTCACAGTCGTTCGGATTGGATGAAGGGGCCTACCCGAATCAGCGTCAGTACCTGGTGGGAGTGAACGTTGCATTCTGATTCTTTTGTTGAACTGTTAAAAACGAAACAAATGAAAACATTACGATATTCAAGTCTGGTAATTATACTGCTGGCAATAGCATTTACAGCCTGCAAGAAAAGTTTCCTGGAGCGCGCCCCACAGGGTACGCTTACAGAAGAAATTGTGGCCAACAGGGATGGTGTGAATTATTTACTTGTTGGTGCATATGCTGCATTGGATGGACAGGGAAATGGCGCCGCACTGGGTGGTGGCAACCCCTGGGAAGCATCGCCTACCAATTGGATTTATGGTACTGTAGTAGGAGGAGAAGCACATAAAGGCAGTAATGCCGGTGATCAGGAACCTATCAACGAAATCGCCAAGAGCACCTACTCTGCTGCCAACACTTTTTTTAATACCAAATGGAAAGCGGTGTTTGAAGGTGTAAACCGCTGTAATCTTACGCTGAAGAAAATGGGTGAAGCCACAGATTTAACACCGGCAGAACGTAAGCTGATAGAAGCACAGGCAAGGTTTCTGCGTGGACATTATTATTTTGAGCTGAAGAAAATGTATAACAATGTGCCGTATATCACTGATACTACGGTAGATGTGAGAGTGGCTAATGATAAGGATATATGGCCATTCATTGAAGCAGATTTCAAAAATGCAGTAGATAACCTGCCTGATGACTGGAAGGCCAGTGGAGATGTTTCAAGAGCAAATAAATCTGCTGCACAGATCTATCTCGCCAAATGTTACCTGTACGAGAAAAAATACCAGGATGCCTTTACTTTATTTGCCACCGCTATTAATGGCAGAACCAGTGCGGGTATCCCATACAGACTATCAAACCGGTATGAGGATAATTTTGATGCGTCTAAGAAAACAGGTAATCCTGAGGCCGTTTTTTATATTGAAATGACAGCCAATGATGGTACCAACACCATTGCCAATGCCAATTCCGGTGAAATGCTGAACTTCCCGTATGACCCGAGCCCATTTGGCTGCTGTGGATTTTTTCAGCCTTCACAGGATCTTGTCAATTCTTTCCGCGTAGATGCCAACGGATTGCCTTACCTGGATGATTATAATGATCATGCGGTGAAATCTGATAAAGGCATCAACAGTGATGCTGCGTTTACACCTGATGCCGGATTGCTGGATCCCCGCCTCGACTGGACTGTTGGTCGTCGCGGCATTCCGTATCATGACTGGGGTAATCATCCCGGCGCAAAATGGCAACGTGACCAGAGTTATGGTGGCCCCTATTCTCCGAAAAAAATGGTGTACTGGCAGAAAGATCAGGATAAATACCATGATGCCCATAGCTGGGCACCCGGTTCCGCTATTAATGTAAACCTGATCCGCTATGCCGACGTGTTACTGATGTATGCAGAAGCAGCTGCACAAATTAATAACCTGGGAGTAGCTACCAGCATGGTGAATATGGTGCGTGACAGGATGAAAAATAATCCTGACCAATGGCTCCAGAAATATGATGACGTTACCAAGCAATTCATTCCGGGGACTACCGCAGCTAATTACAAAATAGGTGACTATCCGGTGTTTGCCAGTAAAACATTTGCGTTAAAGGCTATCTATTTTGAGCGTAAACTGGAATTGGCTACTGAAGGTCATCGCTTCTTCGATCTCTCCCGTTGGGATATTGCAGACCAGGTACTGACAGCGTATTATGCGTCTGAAAAGGCTGCCGGTTTTACGGATTTGAATGGTGCTGTGTTTACTAAGGGGAAAAATGAATATTTCCCTATACCACAGCGACAAATAGATCTGACGCTACAAGCAGGACAACGGGTCCTCAAACAAAATAAGGGCTATTAATTAATTACGAATTAGGAATTACGAATTACGGAGTTGTGAGAAGATAATAGAGAATGCTGATTATCGCGTTTACTATCTTCTCACAACTCCGTAATTCGTAATTCTTAATGCTTTATATTGTGTTAGAAGAAAAAAGAACCAATGCCCGATCAACCAAAACCAAGGCAACTGTCTATCGCTGCTTTATTCCTGATGACGACCTGTTGCTATCTACTCAATAGCGGATGTCATACACCTACCCCGGATGAAAAAGGAAAAGCCCTGGCGGATAAATATTGTTCCAGTTGCCATTTACCCGTTTCACCTGATTTATTGGATAAGGAAACCTGGACAAAGCACGTATTGCCCGAAATGGCCCTCAAATTAGGCATCAAAGTGTGGAGCGGAAGCAAATACTACCCGCCAATGCCGGGCGATAAACCGGCCCTTATTTCCATTAAAGAATGGACAGAGCTGGTAGAGTACTATCAACGTTCCGCTCCGGAAAAACTGACACCAGCCAAACCTTCAGTTCCTTTACAGCATGATTGGGCTGTTTTTTCGCTGAAATTACCGGCGCAGAAAGACAGCCATGTGGTGGCGGCTACTACCATGGTGTCGTTTCTGCCCAGTGGGGGCTTGCTGACAAGCGATGCGAATAATACCCTGACAAGATGGGATACAGCACTGACGGCAGTAAATACACGGAAACTACCATCGCCCGCTACAGACGTACTATACACAAAAGACACTGCCGGCAGATCGCAGACAATCCTGACAGAAATAGGCAATCTGCGTGCATTGGATGTGCCCGCTGGAATTATTACCAGTATTAACCCCGATGATCCGCAAAGTAAACAGGCCGACATCATGCCATTCCTGAAACGTCCGGTACAAACTTTATCTGCAGATTTTGATAAAGACGGACTGGAAGATTTGCTGGTATGTGCATTTGGGCATAATCAGGGTGGCTTATACTGGCTGAAACAATTACAGGACCATCACTGGAAACAGTTACCTATATGGGAGGTACCGGGGGCCATTCATGCAGAAACAGGGGATTTTAACCATGACGGCTATACGGACATTATGGTTTTGTTTGCTGCCGGTGACGAAGGCATCTGGTTATTTGAAAATGACAAAAAAGGTGGCTTTATATCAAAGAATCTCCTGAGATTTCCGCCACTCAATGGTTCTACCAGTTTTCAACTGATGGATTTTAATGGAGATGGACAACTTGATATACTATATACCTGTGGAGATAACATGGATTTTTCTATGGTGCTTAAACCTTATCACGGTTTATACGTCTATGTAAATGAAGGAAATAATAAATACAGGCTAGCCTGGAACTATCCGGTCAATGGAAGTACCAAAGCTGTAGCAGGAGATTTTAATCAGGATGGTAAGCCAGATATCGCTGCCATAGCCTTTTTCGCGGATTTTCAACATAATCCATCGGAGAAATTTATTTTTTTTGAAGGAGGCAAAACACCACTTACATTTACACCACATGCGCCGCCCATTGAAAAAGAAGGCCGGTGGATTTGTATGGATGTAAAGGATTATGATCATGATGGAGACCTTGATATAGTACTAGGAAACTATGCGAGGGGATTCATTATACTCGATCATTATAAGCCGGACTGGAAAGAATATCAGCCCTTTATAGTATTACAGAATAATTCGAAGCATTAATTGCAACGTAAAAATGGTTTGTTTATTTGGAATGAAAGCAGAAATATGTATCTTACGGCCGTATTTTATTTGCTACATACAATATTGCTTATTGAGATCAGAGGCTAGGGAATAATATTCATATGTTTTTTAGTTAATAATGTACAGTCGTTCTTGATCAGCGTTTTCCCAACATACACCTTATTGCACTGTGCCTGCCGTCAAAGGCCCGGTGATATGAAGAAATCCTGATGCATAATCAGGTTTTAGAATGGCGGAAGGAGAGGCAGTAATGCCTCTCTTTTATTTTATATACCCATCGCTCAACCGCTCAGGTAAACGGTTTAATATTCTTTTTTTGCCACCTATCATAAAAAAGCGGGCGAATTCTGAAAATCCCATTATTAGGGGTTAATTTTAGTGGGAAATCAGCATTATTATTTTAAACAGGATATATCAGTGGCTGAATATGTATACGATCAGGATAAAGTGAGCACGCTGCTTAGTACGATCATTAAGAACAAGGGTAACGAGAAAGCAAATATCTGGCTGCAGCAACGCTTGCAATTGCAGCAACAATCCGGTGGTATCCCTCAGTTCAATCAAACTTTTACAGCTATTCCACGCTTCACAGGTAAAGAAATCATTACACTTTCACCGTTGGAAAATGAACAGTTGCAACAGTTGTTGCCTTCATTCTTCGTAGAGGGGTGGACGTTAGATCGCCTTGCGCGTGCCTGGTGGCTTCTTCAGCTACCGGTAACAGATAAGCCGGTTTACCTGGATACCCTGGAAAAACTGTTTAATGCTGCTGAAATGAATGAGCTGGCCGCTTTATACAGTGCACTGCCGCTGCTCCCATGGCCGGAAGAGTGGATTGCCCGCACCTCCGAAGGGATCAGGTCTAATATAGGTATTGTACAGGAAGCTATCATGCTGCGTAATCCCTATCCCGCAAAATATCTCCCGGAACCAGCCTGGAACCAGCTGGTTATGAAGGCGATCTTCACCGATAAACCATTACACCTCATTACAGGTTTGGATGAACGGGCTAACTTGCCGTTGGTAAACATCCTCGTGGATTTTGCCCACGAACGCTGGGCCGCTGGTAGAACCGTGGACCCTATGCAGTGGCGTTTACTGGTAAATTTTGTAAATGAAGATAATCTGGGAGATGTTACCCGCATCTGGCATTCTCTGAATAGTACTGAAAAAGAAGCTGCAGCACTGGTATGTGCACAAAGTAACTACGCTCCTGCAAAGGAATTACTGGCACAATCGCCCGCATTGCAGGCGGAAATTCAGGATGGTAGCCTTACCTGGAACACACTGGCGCAAAAAATATTAAAATAAAATAATAAAATTGATTTGATATGTGCGGAATTCATGATTTAACAGAAAAAGATCTTCAACCCCTCACTTATACACCTGCTTTCCTCGATAAAATAAAAGGCATGCGTTTTTTTGATCCGCATGTGCATATGACTGCCCGTACTACCGATGATTACCAGGCCATGGCCGATGCTGGTGTAGTGGCTATTATTGAACCTGCATTCTGGTTAGGACAACCAAGGACTGGTGTAGATACCTTCCGTGATTATTTCAGCAGCCTGCTGGGATGGGAGCGTTTCCGCGCTTCCCAGTTTGGCATTAAACACTATTGCACCATTGGACTTAACTCCAAAGAAGCCAATAATGAAAAGCTGGCGGAAGCTGTAATGGAAATACTCCCGCAGTTCATTTACAAGGAAGGCGTAGTGGGTGTAGGCGAAATTGGCTTTGATGATCAGACTCCCCTGGAAGAAAAATATTATCGTGCTCAGCTGGAACTTGCCAAGGAAGCGGGTTTACCAGTACAAATCCATACGCCTCACCGCGATAAGAAAAAAGGAACCCAGCGCAGTATGGATATCGCACTGGAGCATGGACTCGAGCCTCACATGATCATTGTAGATCATAATAACGAGGAAACAGTGAAAGAAGTACTCGATCGTGGCTTCTGGGCTGCATTTACCATCTATCCATTCACTAAAATGGGGAATGAACGCATGGTAGCGGTGGTTAAGCAGTACGGAAGTGAACGTATCATGGTCAACTCCGCTGCAGACTGGGGTATCAGCGATCCGCTGGCGGTTCCTAAAACCGCTGCCTTAATGCACGAAAGTGGTATTGACTTGAATGATATTCATTTGGTAACTTACACCAATGCTGTAAAAGCCTTTGCACAGAGCGGCCAGATTAATGAAGCAGATTTTGAAATTGCAGGAAATATTGATCAAAGTGAGAAATTCAACGGAAGCTCTGTATTACGTGGAGGACAGCAACCTCGAATTAACAAAAACACGACCATCATCCGGTAAAGGCCTGACAGATTCGTCTCTGCTGGCAATGAACCATGAAAACCTAATTATACGGTGAGTTATATTGCTAGCAAATTGATAGGATACCTGCGCCTGATGCGACCAGCCAATATCGTCACTGCAATTGCAGATATATTGGCGGGCGTAGCTATATCCGGCTATTTCATAAATGTTTCGTTCGACACGCTCACTCTGGATTTTACACTGCCCGTAGTTTGTCTTTGCCTGGCCACCATTGGTCTTTACGGCGGTGGCGTAGTATTCAATGATGTATTTGATGCAACACTGGATAGTACCGAACGCCCTGAAAGACCCATTCCAAGTGGTGTGATATCTAAAACACAGGCCATTATACTCGGTAGTTATTTACTCCTGGTAGGTATACTGGCGGCTTTTTCAGTAGGACGCCTCACCGGTTATTCCGGCTGGCTGGCCATAGGTGTGGCGGCGAGCGCCCTCGTATATAATAAATGGGGAAAACATCATCATTTTTTAGGCCCGTTTAACATGGGGCTGTGTCGCGGGCTTAATCTGCTGCTGGGCATCAGCATCGTTCCCGATGCACTGCAAGCCTACTGGTGGATGGGCTTTATTCCCATTCTGTACATTGCGGCCGTTACCAATATCAGCAGAGGAGAAGTACATGGTGGCAGCGTGAAAAGCCTACGCCTCACCGCTGTTGGTTATGCCGTAGTATACATTACTATGGGATTGCTCGCCTTCCTCCATCATCGCATCTGGACTGCCCTGCCTTTCATTCTGCTCTTTGCAATAATGATCAATGTACCATTGTTCAAAGCAATGAAAGATCCTTCCGGCCCTAATATAGGAAAAGCCGTAAAAGGAGGCATCATTGCACTTATTGCCATGAATGCCGCATGGATTGCTGCTTTTGCTACTTTACCATTTGCATTGATTGTACTATTATTCCTGCCGGTATCACTGGTCCTGGGGAAACTTTTCGCAGTAACATGATACAGCTTTTAGCTATTAGCTTTTAGCTTTTAGTCATTAGCGTATAGTTGTCAGCAATGCTGATATGAAGCACTAAGAGCTAAAAGCTAATGGCTAACAGCTATTCCACTATTCCTCTTTTTATCGCTTCTCTTACTAAGCCGGCTGTATTTTTTACGGCCAGTTTCTGTGTCAGGTTAAGCCGGTGCGTTTCTACAGTACGTAAACTGATAAACAACAGGTTGGCAATCTCCTGGTTGGAATGTTCTTCTGCAATCAGTTTTAAAATTTCCTTTTCCCTGCGGGTAAGCGGAATGTCGTACCCCGACCGCTTTTGGCCCGTAATCATTTCCTGCAGCAATTGATGCTGGATATGGTCGTCCAGAAATTGTTCCCCTGCATTCACTTTCTCAATAGCATTAACCAGTTTGTCCGGGTCGGTATTTTTCAGCAAATAGCCGGTAGCTCCATTGCGCATCATCTGCCTGATATAGTGCGAATCCATAAAAGTACTCAGTGCAATAATTTTAATGGCCGGATGCGTTTTTCTTACCTGCCTGCATAATTCCATGCCGTCTATTTCCGGCATCTGGATATCCAGCAGCAACACATCCGGTTGTGCGGCCGGCAATGCAGCCATCAGCGCACCCGGCATATTACTTTCATATACTACCGAAATATGGGAATAAGGTGCCAGCATGGCTTTTAGTCCGCTGATAACCAACAGGTGATCATCTGTAATAGCGATTTTGATTTGCATATCATCTGGTATTAAAACGAAGGCTCCATTTCTATCAATTGCATAATGGCAATGTTAAATTCTATGTACACGGTAGTTCCGCAACCTGGTGCAGCAGTCAGGGTGAAGTGTCCGTTTAATGACTTGATCTTTGTATGCAGATTTTTTAATCCCATACTATTTGTACTTTTCGCTATATTTTCAAAGCCAACGCCATTGTCTTCTACTGTAATGCTGAGCAGCTGATCATGCTGCGTTATCTGTACCAGGGCTTCCGTGGCATGTGCGTGTTTGATAATATTGTTGATCAGTTCCTGCACAATCCGGTAAACAGAAAGTTCAAAATTTCCCTTGAACCGTTGCATATTACCGGATGTATAGCAACTGATCTGTAACTGACGGGAGTGGCTTACGTTGTTGCATAAAAATTCAAGTGCCCCGGCCAGCCCCATACGCGCCAGTATTTCCGGCATGAGGTTATGAACAGTTTTACGCACTTCTCCAATCGCATCATCCAGCATTCCGAGTGCATGATTAAATCCTTTGTCCTGCTGTAGATAAGTACGTTCATATTTAAGTGCGCAGAAATGCATCTTCACTGCCGATAATAAACCGCCTATCCCATCGTGCAGATCTTTTGATAGCCGGATACGTTCCCTTTCCTCACCCTGCATCATGGCTTCCAGTACCTGCACCGTTTTTTCTATTTCCCTCGTCTGTAATTGCTGCTGCTGCAAACGGTGCCGGTGATGTAACTTCTGCCATATCAATAGGGCTGCCACGAGTAATAGGAGTCCTCCTGAAAGGAAAACACCGATCCAGGTATTCTTTTGTTGCAGGAGCAGATCTTTTTGTGCCAACTGCCATTTTTTTACCGCCAGGACACGATCTTTCTTCTCGCTCTGGTACAGCATTTCCAGCTGTTGCACATTGCTGCGCATCACATTTCCTGTCAGTGAATCGTTGAACGCTTTATACGCTTTGTGCATCCGCAACATGCTGTCGGGCGATTGTGCCGATAAAAGCTGCCTGCTACATAAGGCAATACAACAAACAAATAATAATATTCTCCGCATCTCTGATACACTTTGACAACCACGGGGGTTGCATTGTTAATAATCCAATGTTTATTGGTTAGCATAATAAATAATCCCGGCAGGTGATCGAATAACAATCCCCTGTCAGCGTGGTGCGCGACAAATACTCAGCATGCAACAAAAGATGTAAATAACAACCAATGTTACAGGGGGTACAACATGGGAGTACCATGTTCCGGTTTTGGGTCAAACAATTTAATTTTTGGGCTGTATAACTGACAATTATTCTACAGTGGCATAAAGTTCATTAATTCTGTTTTAATACGCAATAGGGTATGGCTGAACGGCTATGGGTACCAGGAATGATATGAGGATAGTGATGCTGAAACCCTTTGTAGTAAAGCATTTTTCGACTAATAGTTTATGTCAGTAGAACTACGCAATTTGTAAAATGACGGTTTGTACTGTTGGCTATCGGGCTAAAAACTGATTTCTTTGCATACCGATAAAAGATTCTACCGGCTAACCCCAAGGAATAGGCTCCGTTCCCGGAGCCTTATTCTTTATGAAAAATCGCATTTTTCTATGTACTTTTAAAAGCTATAGTTTTTTTAAGTCAGACGATGCGGAATAAGCCATGGAATATATTCAACAAAATTTCAATGTAAACTTTTCTTACGGAGTTTTCTTTAGCAGTAATTTATTCGATCCTGCCAATACATGTTTAGCTTCTTTTCTGGAATCCAAAGCAGAAGAAGCGTATGTTAAAAAGTTACTCGTAATATTAGACGGAGGTGTAGCGGCACACCACCCACAGCTCACACAGCAAATCAACACTTATTTCCAACAGGTGCGCGGCTTTCAGCTGGCCCCGGAAATTGTTACCATCACCGGTGGAGAAAGCGTAAAGAACGATCTACCATTGCTTTTCAGCCTGGTAGATGCCATCGATAAATATGGTATTGACCGTCATTCTTATGTGATCGGCATTGGTGGAGGCTCTCTGCTGGACCTGGTAGGATTTGCGGCGGCGATTTCGCATCGCGGGGTAAAGCATATTCGCATACCTACTACCGTATTATCACAGAATGATTCGGGGGTAGGCGTAAAAAACGGCGTAAACTATAAGGGGAAGAAAAACTTCCTGGGCTCCTTTGCGCCGCCGGCTGCGGTGTTTAATGACCCCGTATTTTTAACCACGCTGGACTCCCGCGACTGGCGCTCTGGTATGGTGGAAGCGGTGAAGGTGGCCCTCATAAAAGATGCGGCTTTCTTTAACCGGATAGAGGCAAATGCGGTGGCGATGACCGCCGGTAATATGCCTGCTATGCAGGAACTGATTTATCGTTGCGCCGAACTCCACGTACAACATATTGGTGGCGCTGGTGATCCGTTTGAAAGCGGTTCTTCCCGTCCATTGGATTTCGGGCACTGGAGTGCACATAAACTGGAGCAACTGACCAACTTCGAATTACGTCATGGGGAAGCAGTATCTATTGGTATTGCGGTTGACAGCGTATATTCGTTCCTGTTAGGTTGGCTGCCGGAATCAGACATGCAGCGCATTCTCATAGTATTAAAAAACATGAAATTGCCTATCTGGCATCCATTGCTGGAAAAGCATGATGGCAAACCGTCTCCGGTTGTAGTGGGTTTGGAAGAATTCCGTGAACACCTCGGAGGACGCTTAACAATTTCCCTGTTGCGTGCTGTCGGTAAAGGAGAAGAAGTACACGAAATGGATCTGGAGCTGCTATACAAAGCAGTGGATATCTGTAAAAATAATCAATAATGAAAACAGCAGCCGGGCATCTTACCTACTGCACAAATATTCATCCCGGCGAAAACTGGGGCGATCATTTTGCGCAATTGAAAAATTTTATACCTGCTATTAAACAACAGGTTTCTCCTGATCAGCCTTTCGGCATAGGCCTTCGCCTGGCCAATACCGCCAGCCTGGAACTGAGTAAGGAAGAGCAATTGAGGGCCTTTCAGCAATGGCTGAAGGAAGAAGATTGTTACGTGTTTACCATGAATGGTTTTCCGTACGGCGGCTTTCATAATGTAGTGGTGAAAGACCAGGTACATGCACCCGACTGGACCAGCGCCGATCGTGTTGCCTATACCATTCGCCTGTTTCGCATACTGGCTGCTTTATTACCTGCTGGTATGGAAGGTGGTATTTCTACCAACCCCCTTACCTATAAATTCTGGTGTAACCGTTGTGAAGAGGAGAAAAACTCCTTTACAGAAAGCGCCACTTTAAATATGCTGCTGGTACTGGAGCAACTGGTGCGTATTCACCGTAGTGGCGGGCCTTTGATGCACCTCGATGTAGAACCGGAGCCAGATGGACTGATGGAAAATACCAGCGAATATATCAGCTGGTATTTCGAAGAATTATTGCCGGCAGGTATTCCGTTTATTAAGGAGAAATTTAACGTAGAAGACCAGGAGGCAGCAGATATCATCAAATCGCATATTCAATTGTGCTATGATGTTTGTCATTTTGCATTGGTATATGAACCACCGCATCGTGTGCTGGAGCGCCTGCAGCACCACGGGCTGAAAGTAGGTAAGCTACAGATCAGTGCTGCACTGAAAGCCGATATGCCAACGGATACGGCTGCACGAAAAGTGGTAACCAACGCTTTTCGTAAATTTAATGAGCCGGTGTATTTGCACCAGGTAATTGCCAGAAAAAATGATGGCACCTTTATTCATTATCCTGATCTGCCGGAAGCCCTGGCTGACGAGGATAATCCGGCCGTAAGAGAATGGCGCTCCCATTTTCATGTCCCGGTATTTCTTGATAAATTCGGAGTATTGCAATCTACCCAGGAAGATATTAAACAAGTGTTGGCGTTACAAAAACAACAACCTTTTACATCGCACCTGGAAGTAGAAACATACACCTGGGATGTGTTACCACCTGAATTAAAACAGGAGATGTCACTATCTGTTTCCCGGGAACTAAACTGGATCAAGGAGCAGCTTTTAGCCGTTAGCTTTTAGCTTTTAGCAAAATGCAGCGAAGACAACATTATAGGTCATCAACTTCGCTGCATTTTGCTAAAAGCTAAAAGCTAAAAGCTAACGGCTAAAAGCTACTAAGGCAACCGCCTCTTGGAATTGTCCATCGGGAATGATAGCTTTATGCCGGAATTGTAACAGCGATTGAATCTATGAGAAAGACAGTAGTAATTGATGTAGTGGGGCTCTCCGCTTCTCTGCTGGAGCACCTGCCTTTTATAAAGGCTTATACTCAGCAGCACCACCTGGCTACGGTGAAACCCATGTTACCGGCACTCACCACGTCGGTGCAAAGTACGTATCTTACCGGCCAATGGCCCAGTGAGCACGGAATTGTAGGCAATGGCTGGTACGATAGAACAGATGCGGAAGTAAAGTTCTGGAAACAATCCAACAAACTGGTAGACGCACCTAAGATCTGGGATCGCGCCAGGAAGCTGGATCCTTCCTTTACCTGTTCGCAAATGTGCTGGTGGTATAATATGTATGCCAATGTGGATTACTCTCTCACACCACGTCCCAACTATCTTTCTGATGGCCGTAAAGTACCAGACTGTTATACTTCTCCGGCTACCCTAAGGGATTACCTGACGGAACAACTGGGCAAGTTCCCCCTGTTTAACTACTGGGGCCCAACAGCAAGCATTAAATCCAGCCAGTGGATAGCTGATGCATCTATTCTCACCGATAAATTATATAATCCTACTCTTACTTTCATCTACCTGCCTCACCTGGATTACTGTTTACAGAAATTCGGACAGGATCCGGTGCGCAATGCAAAGGAATTAAGCGAAATAGATGCGGTAGTTAAACAGTTAATCACCTACTATCAGCAGCAGAATTGTGATCCGATCGTATTGTCTGAATACGGAATCACGAATGTGAATAATCCTATCCACCTGAACAGGATTTTAAGACAAGAAGGTCTCCTGGCGCTGCGCGTGGAAAATGGACTGGAACTGCTGGATGCAGGTGCTTCCAAAGCTTTTGCAGTAGCGGATCACCAGATTGCTCATATCTATATCAACGATCCATCCTGTTATAAAAAAGTACGTACCATCCTGGAAAATGTGCCTGGCGTACAACTGGTGCTGGACAGGGAAGGTAAACGTCAGCATCAGCTGCACCACGCCCGTACTGGTGACCTGGTTGCCGTGGCAGATGCCAACAGCTGGTTTACTTATTACTACTGGATGGATGATGCCAAAGCACCTGACTTTGCGCGTATTGTGGATATCTTCCGTAAACCAGGCTACGATCCGGTGGAGATGTTCATGAATCCTGCAGATCCGCTTATCAAACTGAAGGCTGCCGGCAAGCTCCTGAAAAAGAAACTGGGCTTCCGTTACCTGATGAATGTGATACCGCTGGATGCTACCTTGATTAAAGGCTCCCACGGCCGCCTGGAGGAGAATCCTGACTACCATGCAGTGGTCATCAGCCCTAATCCTGTTTCCAAAACCCAATTGCAGGCAACTGACGTATATGAGGTGATATGGAATCAGTTGACAGGTAAATAATTTGTATGCATAAATATGGTGGTACCCTGATAATCGCGCTGCTATTGGCTGTAAGGCTAATGGCGCAGGATAGTTTGTACCTGGAAAAATTTAACCGGGAACGCATACAAACCACCAAAACCGCCATGATCGTACTGGGAGGTTGGTCTGTCGCCAATATTGCTACGGGATTGATCGCCATGGGGCAAACCAGTGGGGAAGCCAAATACTTTCATCAGATGAATGCCATCTGGAATGCAGTGAACCTGGGTATTGCCACCGCTGGTTATCTCGGCAACCGCAAACTCAATCCCGCTGACTATAATATGCAGGGCAGCATTAAAGAACAAAACAAGATAGAAAAGATATACGTGGTAAACGGCGCACTGGACGTTGCTTACATCCTGGGTGGTCTCTACGCCCGGGAATACGGAAAAAATCAAACCGGTAAAGAACAGGACCGCTGGAAAGGCTATGGTACCTCTATCATCCTGCAAGGCGGTTTCCTGCTGTTATATGATGTAGTGAACCTCCGGATCCATCATCGTCATGGAAAAGCCCTCTATCAAAAGTTTGATGCCATGCAGGTGACCTTTGTACCGGGGCGTGTTGCCACGAACTTAACTTTTTAGTACGGCGATGGATGTTGACTTCTCCCGATTTTCATGATTACACTGATCATTAAAAAATCCCTTTCCTTCCTCTCATCAAAATTTCTATAATTCCGGGAATTAATTTTCTACATTCATGCAACCGATTGCTTTTTCGAACAACCAAGAATAAATATCTGTCCGTTATGAAAAGAAGAGATTTTCTGAAAACCGGTAGCATGGCCGGTTTAGGAGCAGGGCTCACCATACTCAACTTCCCTGTTTTTGGGAAAAATGCACCCAGTAATAAACTGGTGCTGGGAGTAATGGGCGTCAACTCCAGGGGAAACTGGCTGGCACAATGTGCGGCCAAATTGCCTGGTGCTGAAATTGGCTATATCTGCGACGTGGAAGACGGTGCTATTGCAAAGGGGCTCAAAGCTGTTGCAGGCGCGCAGGATAGAAAGCCCACTGTTATTAAAGACATCCGCAAATTACTGGAACGGAAAGATTTTGATGCGCTGATAGTAGCTGCACCAGACCATTGGCATGCACCAGCAGCCATAATGGCTACTGCCGCAGGTAAGCACGTATACGTGGAAAAGCCCTGTGCACACAATCCCGGCGAAGGAGAAATACTGTTAGCCGCCGCCAAAAAATACAATCGCCTCGTGCAAATGGGGAACCAGCGCCGTTCCTGGCCTAACCTCCAACAGGCAGTAAAGGAAGTAAAAGAGCAACAGGTACTGGGAAAAGTATATTATGGAAGGGGATGGTATGTAAATAGCCGGGAACCTATTGGTATCGGTAAAAAGATCCCGGTGCCGGCTACATTGGATTGGGACTTATGGCAGGGCCCTGCGCCGCGCCGCGATTACCTGGATAATATTGTGCATTACAACTGGCATTGGCGCTGGAACTGGGGCACCTCTGAAACATGCAATAATGCTACCCACGAACTGGACTGTCTTCGTTGGTTTATGGACGTGGAGTTTCCGACAAAAGTAACTTCTGCAGGGGGGCGTTATGCTTATCCGAAAGACGATTGGGAAACACCAGATACACAAACACTCAACTTCGAATTTGAAGGCGGCAAGGCAATTGCCTGGGAAGGCCGCAGCTGCAGCCCTTTTAACCTGGAAGGCAGTGGCCGCGGATTTGCATTGTTCGGTGAAAACGGAAGTCTGTATAATTCAGGTGGCGACAGCTACAAACTCATCGATCCTAAAGGCAAAGTGATCAAAGAAGTAAAACAGGCAGCTAATCCTAATCAGAGTGTAACCAATACTGTTAGTCCTGCCGGTGAATTCTACGATGCCGTGCATATCAGTAATTTCCTGGAAAGCATTCGTGGTAATGCCTCGCTTAATTCCGAAATCAATATCGGTTACCGTAGTACCCTGCTCTGTTTGCTCGGGAATATCGCACAGCGTTCAGGCCGTATTCTTCATACTGATCCTACCAATGGTCATATCCTCAATGATAAAGAAGCCATGAAAATGTGGGAAAGAGAATATGAAAAAGGCTGGACGCCCAAAGCATAAATAATGACGGAATTTTGAGTGTCGGTGATAAGAAAGTAAAAGTTGTTTTTTGAAAAAATTACTGTTCCTTTCAATTGTCGGATCTCAAAATTCTGTATCTTCACATATCTTCAAACCCCTTCTCCTATTACGTTTATAGACTAGCAATAAATATAATATCTTGTTATCTCCCATAACTTTTAGTTATCCGTATTATTTGTTCGTGGAATGATGTTAACCTATTTTTGGTGTACCTGTAATTTTTTATAACCAACCACACCAACCACGAAGTTGCGCGTTCCCGGAGGAATGATTGAATGGAGTTTTTACAACAATCTCAATACCTGTCAGTATTGCTGATAGGCTTAGTAGTAGGCTATTTATCTGGTTTATTGGGTAAAGGAGGCAGTGCCATCAGCACACCTGCCCTGCAGATATTTGCCGGCGTTAATCCTTTTTTTGCACTGGCATCTCCTTTACCGGCGTCTATTACCAGTACTTTGTCTGCTACTGCAGTGTACCGCAAAGAGAAGTTATTCAACAAGCGGGTGATCCTGCTGGGGGCTGCTTTTGGCGTCCCTGCCACGATTATCGGTTCCTGGCTCAGTAGTTATTTGCCCGGGAAATCACTGATGATCATGACTGCCCTGTTTATTATGGCTACCGGCCTTTCCCTGATGTATTCCTTTATGCGGGGTAAACCTGTTGGAGAGGTACGGGTGGAAAGTGGAGATGTGCCAGCGGGTAAACTGATCATAGCTGCTTTGTTCATCGGCTTTTTGTCGGGATTGCTGGCAAATGCAGGAGGTATCTTATTCAGCTCCTTCTTTATTAAAAAATTGAAAATGCCGATCAAACAGGCACTTGCCTGTGCAGTAGTGTTGTCGGCTGTTTTATCGGTACCAGGTGCATTAACACACTGGTGGCTGGGGCATATAGACTGGAATATTGCACTGCTGTTATCGCTTACTGCTTTTCCGGCTTCTTACCTGGGCGCCAAAACGGCCGTTAAGATGAAAACACCTGCCCTTGAAAAATTATTTGCACTCACCCTTATCGTATTCGGCGTATACGATATCTTCTTTACCATCTGGAAATAATCAGGCATGTGCCTTCATCTTATGGATGGCTTCCTGCTCAAATGGTGGCAGGGAGCTCACAATGATCTCATAAGCGTTATGCAGAAAAGTTTCCAGCTCCGGCTCCGGCAACATATCTTCCTGTTTCAACTGTACCCAGTGATACCGCGCCAGATGAGGTGCAGGCACTATGCCAGGCCTTGAAATCAATTGATGAAATTGCGTTTGACTGCATTTAAATGACACCCGGTGCGGTGGCTCCAGAGAAATCATGCAGAATAATTTTTCGCCCACATAGAAGCGCAGCTCATTGTCCCACTTTTTTTCAGTGATGACCGCCGGGAGTGACCGGCATAAATCGAGGGTGTGATCAAACATAGCAGCAGGTTTTAAAGAATATTATATAACGCCGTTTTTTTATAACGACAAGTTTGCCGAATAGTTTACATGCACAGACTAACATATTAAAATATGAAGTATGTGTGGTTTAGGTAAATCTACGCTGTAAATAGTGAATGAAACTGCCTTATAAAAATAGGAAATAAAACGCAATACTGAATGTTAAAAACTAACAGTTTGCAGGCAAGAGAATAGTGTCACCCTTAATCAGTGCGCCTTTTGCCGGAATACCGATTTTTTTCTTAATCAAAATTTAATCAGTTATTGAAGAGCTTAAAGCGTAAAGCAAAAAGCAAAAGCCATTGAAGCGGGTTCCATATCCACTTCAATGGCTTTTGCTTTTTGCCTTTAGCTTTATGCTTAATGTTGTGTTGCTGCCCAGCGGGCCATCTTTTGTTCCAGCACAGAAAGTGGTACGCAACCATCTTTCAGCAACTCATCATGAAAAGAAGATAAGTTGAATTTACCGCCTAATTCGCTGGTATACTTATTTCGCAGGCCACGGATCTTCAGCTCACCAATTTTATAGGAAAGGGCCTGCGCCGGAATAGCCATATAGCGCTCTATTTCAGCGGTGGCTTCCTGTTCGGATAACGGCTCGTTGTCCATCATATATTTGATGGCCTGCTCGCGGGTCCAGCCCTTGGCATGTAAACCAACATCCACGACTAAACGAATAGCGCGGTGTATTTCATCGGTTAACCGGCCGAAGTACATGTATGGATCGGTATACAGGCCCAGCTCTTTTCCTAAACTTTCGCAATACAGGGCATATCCCTCGCCGTAGGCACCAACCCAAGAGAAACGGCGGAACTTAGGCAGGGAGTCATTTTCCTGCTGCAAAGAGATCTGGAAATGGTGACCGGGAATAGCTTCATGCAAAAAGAGACATTCCATGCCAGTGTAGGAAAACGTAGCCGCATCCAGGATGGGCACGTAAAATACACCAGGACGGGTACCATCTGCACTACCCTGCATATATTCAGCAGAGGCAGAAGCAGCCCGGTAAGCTTCCGTTTGACGGATTTCGAATTTTGTTTTTGGGAGATGACCGTACATCTTTTTGACGCCAGGCATGATCTTGTTTTCAATTGCTTTGAAAGAATCCAGGATCGCAGCAGGGGTTTTGAAGATGCGCAGCTTTTTGTCGGAACGCACAGATGCAAAGAAGGCCGGCAGATCACCCTTGAACCCGGTGCTGCTTTTTACGGTTTCCATTTCGCCACGGATACGGGCAACCTCTTTTTCACCCAGGGCATAAATTTCCTCAGGTTTCATATTGGTAGTGGTCCAGCTTTTTATGAGAAACACATAGTATGGCACACCATCCGGAATTGCTTCAATGCCACTGCTGGTACGGGCTTTAGGCAGATACTCCTGTTGCATGAAATCACGCAGTTTAGCGTAAGATGGCAGAATGTATTTTTCAACGGCAGCGGCGTAATCAGTATGCAGACCCGCTTTTACAGCAGCGCCCAGTGAATCCGGAATAGTTTTTATAGGAGCATAGAATACGTTGTTGGCGGTATCTTTCTTTGCCAGGTCGGCTACCTGGGGAATAACCTTCAGCACCAGGCTTTTAGGCAACACGTACCCGGTGGCAATGCCCCGGCGCATATTGGCAATAGCGGTATCTGTCCATATGGCAAATTGTTCCATACGGTGCATGAAGTTGTGATAGTCCTTTTCCGTTTTAAAAGGCTGGGCTGAAGATCCGGAGCCCAGTTGCGCCAGGGTAAGCGGCAAACAGGTAAACTGTTGTACCGGCATCAGGTGATCATGAAAGCGCAGTGCCTCCCGGTTAATGTTGAACTCCCGTTGCAACATGTCGTAGGTAATGCGGTCATTGCCGGAAAGTGCAGTAGTGTCAATGGCTTTGATGGCTTGCTGGTAGCTGGCATAGAAGGAATCTGCTTTTGCGCGGAATCCTTCGCTGATGTCTATAGGCAACTGATCATTGTACTGATTTTCCCCGTTTTGTGTGGCCTGCAAAGGATTGAGGGCCATGTTTTCGTCATAGTAACGGGCGGCCAGCTGGTGCAGTGAGTCTTGCACAGCCGAAGCATTACTATGGCTGCTTTGTTGCTGACATGCGCCCGCAAGCAGGGTTCCCAGCAGGAACAGGTAGCCTTTTTGTTGTAACATATTCATGATGATGGGTTGTGAATAAGGAGTAATTTACCGTTTTCTCTAAAGAAAAAAAGCATTCCGAAGAATCGGAATGCTTATTTAGAACAGTGAACAATGAAAAAAAAGATAAAAAATATTATTTAAGAATTTTTATTCGAATACTCTTGAAAGAAACCTCATTACCATGATCCTGTAAAAGGATATGCCCTTCGGGCCACAAGCCAAAATTCTTCCAGTCTTTATACTTGCTGATCGCCACCAGATCTTTGAAGGCTTGGGAGCCCCGCTCATATTCCAGCACCTTAAACCCGTTTAACCAATGTTCTACGTGATTATTTGGATACACAATAATACGACCTTTGTTCCATTCTCCAATAGGGTTGATGGCACGTTTTTCCTGTTTTCTTGTCATGAGGTCGTAAAGACTTGCTAACGTGCGGTTTCCGTCGCGTCCTAATTTTGCATCCGGGTGCTTTTCGTCATCCAGTACCTGGTACTCCAGCCCGATGGCCGACTTCCCCCCTGTTTCATAGGTTTCGCTTACAAAGTATTTTACCCCACTGTTCGCACCTGGCGTGAGTTTGAAGGTAAATTCCAGCTCGAAAGCACCGTATTGTTTATCGGTGATAATGTCTCCGCCGCTGCCTTCCTCATCTCCCGTAGAATGGCCAATGGTTAATATTCCATTCTCCATATGCCAGCCTTTGGTAGGGAAATCCTTTTTGTAAACACCCCTCCAGCCTTTGCTGGTTTGGCCATCCCACAATAACTGGTACCCATTTTTCTTTTCCTGACCGGAAATGGTATTGTCTACATTATTGACTACGTAAATGTTGTCATAAGAAGAATACTGGGAAGCCGCGGGATTTTCTATCAGGCGGATATTTTTCCAGTAGATATTTTTGTTGTCATCTGCTGCATTTTTACCGATACCATGCACCTGTAATGCGATGAAACCCTTTGGCAGCGCAGTATCTACCAGGTGAGCGGTAGGTACACCATTTACCCAGGTACGCATTTCATTACCCCGGCACTCAATACGGTATTTATTCCAGCCATCTTTTTTGAATGCATTCTGCCCCGCGGGATTCAGTTCCATAGGGTATTGCCAGCCCCTGCGACCTTCTTCATATATACCTCCGCTCCATTTACGGTCGGAAGGATCTATTTCCATCTGGTAGCCAAATACACGGCCATTCTGATAATCGGATCTGCTTTGGCTGCGGAACTGTATACCGGAATTAAATTCCTTTCCCAGCTTGAATTCCAGCTCCAGGATAAAGTCTCCATACTCCTTATCCGTTGCCAGGAAAGAGTTCGGCGTGTTTAGTACTGTAGTACCCACAATTTCACCGTTCTGCACATTATATTTTGCTTCACCCCCCAGCTGTTTCCAGCCCTTCAGATCTTTACCGTTGAAAAGCTGCTGCCACTGGGCTTTCTGAGCAAAAAGGCTACCGTACATGCACAGCAGGGAGCCACATAAAAGGATCGTCTTTTTCATAACTTAAACGGAATAAGGTGTCCAAAATAATCAATGAATTTCATTTTTACAACCGATTGCAAAAGATTTTATTTTTTAATTGAATGATAATCCGGCCACTGGGGCATTTGCAGTAATTGACACGAAAATAATACATGCAAACGATTGCAATAATCTAAAATTATCTTATTTTGGCTACCAGGAAGGACCTGAAGAGACAGCCAATAATCTAACTTAAGTACCCTTTATTCCACAATCACATTAAACAACGTTATGAAAAAGTATTTTTCACGTATGGTCTGTATGGTAGCCTGTCTGCTATTCCATCAACTTACCATGTCTCAGGGCAACATCATTACTGTAGAAGGCAATGTGCTGGACGCCCAGAAAACTCCACTCGTCGGAGTTACGGTGTCACTGAAAGGCAAAAATACCGGTACCCAAACTGATGCCAAAGGACATTACCGCCTGCAAATTAAGGAGCCTGCCAATGCTGTACTGGTATTCACTTTTATCGGATTCACTTCACATGAAGAACCCTACACCGGCAACAAAACTATTTCGGTGGTGATGGAGGAAGACCGTAAAAAACTCGAGGAAATAGTAGTAGTGGGCTACGGCTCGCAAAAGAAAAAGGATGTAACCGGCTCCATCTCCTCTGTAGGCACAAAATCTATACAGGATGTACCGGTAACCAACCCCCAGCAGGCTTTACAGGGCCGCGCACCCGGCGTGGAAGTACTCAACAACAGTAGTAAACCCGGTGATGAACCTACTGTGCGTATCCGCGGTAGCCGCTCTCTCCGCGCAGGTAATGATCCCCTCTATGTAGTTGACGGTATTCCTTACGCAGGGACCCTTAGCGATATCGGTACGGGTGTAATACAATCGATGGATATTTTGAAAGATGCCTCCGCAACGGCTATCTATGGCTCCAGAGGTGCCAATGGTGTGGTACTCATTACCACCCAGAAAGGCAAGGAAGGAAAACCCGTGGTTTCCTACACCGGCTCCTACGGATATGTACAACAGTTGGGGGAATCAGATATGATGGACGCCAAACGTTTCATTGATATGCGCCGGGAAGCTAACCGCACTATCGGCAAATACGATGATGCCAATCCGGATGCATCAGACAAAAAAATATTCAACACAGTTGAATATGCCAATATCCAGAAAGGTACGAACGTAGACTGGCAGAAACTGATGATCTCTCCGGGATATCAAACCAATCACGGCCTCAGCGTAGCCGGCGGTACAGATAAAACGAAGTACACTGTAGGATTAGGTTACTTCAAGGACCAGGGTGTACTGAAACTGCAAAGTTATGAGCGCTATAATTTCAATTTTGGGATCGACCAGCTGATCGGCAATCGTGTTCGCGTAGGAGCTACCCTCCTGGGCGCCTATAGTGAACGTAACGGCGAAACCTATAACGGGATCGACAATGCGCTGAAGATGCTGCCGATTGCCAATCCTTACGATGATAACGGAAAACTGATCACCTATCCAACCGGCGATAGTCAGCAACCTAATCCGCTATTGGATTATGTGCCTGGCAACCGTGTTGAATTGATGAAACGTTTCCGCATTTTCACCAGCCTGTTTGCCGAAGTAGAAATCATAGATGGTTTGAAATATCGCCTGAATGTAGGGCCGGATATCCAGAACTACAACTATGGCCTTTTCCAGGGTAAAAACAATACCAACCTGCTGATTGGCGGTGGCGATGCTACGGCTAGCAAGGGAAATGCGTCTACCATGGCGTACACTATCGAAAACATTGTGACCTATAACAAAGAGATCAAAAAACATACGATCGGTTTTACCGGCTTATACAGTGTTCAACGTCAGAACCTCGATTTTTCTACTACCAACGTAAGAGGTATACCGGTAGAATCACAACAGTATTACAACCTTGGACAGTCACTCAACGTAACAGGAGTAACCAGTGGTCTCAGTTCCTGGACCATTCTTTCCTACATGGGCCGTTTGAACTATGGCTATGATGACCGCTATCTCGCTACGCTTACCCTGCGCTCTGATGGATCTTCCCGTTTCGCGCCCGGTAAAAAATGGGGTTATTTCCCTTCTGTGGCAGTAGCATGGAACATGATCAATGAAAGCTGGATGAAAGGTCAGCATATCCTGGATAACCTGAAACTGCGTGCAAGCTACGGCCGTATTGGTAACACCGGTATTAACCCATATGCAACACAGGGTAACCTGAGCAGGATTCCCTATTCCTTCGGAAATAAAGGTGTACTGGGCTTTGTACCACTCGATCTGCGCAATCCAAACCTTACCTGGGAGTCCACTACTTCTACCGACATTGGTATTGACTTCGGATTCCTGAATGGACGTATCACCGGTGTGATGGAATGGTATAACCAACATACCACCGACCTGCTCATGCCTCAATCACTCCCGTTCAGCAATGGATTTAATGAAGTGCTGATGAACCTGGGCTCTTCCCAGAACCGTGGTTTTGAATTTGGAGTGAGTGCTACCATCATTGACAATCCGAAAGGATTTAGCTGGAAAATGGATGCTAACCTGTTCTTTAACCGGTCGAAGATCCTGTCGCTTGGCGATGGCAGAACCGCAGATGTTGGAAATGCCTGGTTTGTAGGTCAGCCTACTTATGTATACTATGATTTTAAGAAGGTTGGTGTTTGGCAGGATAAAGATGCCCAACTGGCCAAACGTTACAACCTGAAGCCAGGTGAAATCAGGCTGGAAGATGTGAATAACGATACGCTGATCGATGCTAAGAATGACCGGCAGATCCTGGGATCTCCGGAGCCTAAATGGTCTGCAGGTACCACCCAACGTTTTTCCTATAAAGGATTTGAATTGTCGATCGTTGCCTTTGCACGCGTAGGAAGCATGATTAAAAGTGATTTCTACCAGAATTATAACACCCTGTTTGGACGTTATAACAACCTGAATATCGACTATAATACACCGGCTAATCCTACCAACGATTTTCCACGGCCTAATGCCAACCAGGAAAGACCAAGCAACTACCAGTCGCTGAGTTATTTCGATGGCTCTTTCTTTAAGATCAGGAGTATTACGCTCAACTACGCCTTCCCGGATGCGCTGGTGAAAAGTATGCGGATGCAGGATCTGCGGGTGAACGTGGGCGTTAAAAACCCAATGATCCTGGCGCCCTACCGCCAAACCTGGAAAGGAGTTGATCCGGAAGACGTAAATGTGATCGGTATTGATGCTCCCGCTACCTGGATGTTGCAATTCGGAGTAAGTGCCAAATTTTAAAATCAACCGGTCCTGATTAAACATCTTTAAAAGAAAATGTTATGAGATATATAATTCCTGTCATCATGCTGCTGGCCGTTGCTGCTACTTCCTGTAATAAAATGCTGGATGAAAAGATAGTCACTAACGTAACAGATGATTTCTATAATACAAAGGCCGGCTTTCAGACGGCTGTAAACGGTTCCTATGTGTCTATGCGCAATTTTTACAGCACAGAACGGGGCATGACACTCACCGAAACCGGTACAGATATTATTACAAATGGTTCCGATGGGAACTTCAAATTTACGAGCCAGTATACTTCACAGCTGGACTCCCGTTATGACCATATCCGTGAAGTATGGAACAGTTTCTACCAAACGATCAACGCCTGTAACGTAGCGATAGATCGGGCGGGCAAGATTGCCGACCTGGACGAAGCCTCCAGGAAAAAAGGAGTAGCAGAAGCGTTGTTTTGCAGGGCGCATTATCATTTTGTCCTGATGCAGCTATTTGGTGCCGTACCCTTACGCCTGCACGAAAATACCGAAATTTCAAGAGAGGCACATCGCGATTCCGTATCTGCGATCTACGATGCGGTGATCAGCGACCTGCTGGCTGCGGAAACTGATCTACCTGTCACACAGCCGGAATGGGGGCGCGCTACCAAGCCAGCCGCAGAACACCTGTTGGCAAGGGTTTACCTGACCCGCGCTTCCTCTCCGCAGGCAAAGGCAGGCGATTATGCGAATGCTGCCAAATATGCTGACATGGTAATCAAGAACTACGGATTTAAGTTACTCACCGACGTAGGACAGGTATGGGCACAGGGTAAAGAAAATAATGATGAAACTATTTTTGCCGCGCAATATACCACCGATCCAATTTATGGTTACCCGGATAACAACGCCTGCCGCTTTTTCCTGATGCAGTATGATGTATTGAAAGGAATGAAACGTGATTTGCCAAATGGTACGCCATGGAAGCGTTTCAGGCCTACAAAGTTCCTCATCGATACGCTGTATAAAGACAGGACACATGATGTGCGTTACGAGAAATTCTACACCAGACTGTGGACAACCAATGCACCTATTGATAATTTGAAGATGGGTGATACTGCTGTTTACCTGCCCGGTTATGATGTATCTGATGCCGTGATTGCCAGCAAGCCTTATCTGCTGGTACCTCCAAGACAGTATACAGAAAAGCTGTATCCTTCCCTGAATAAATTTGCAGATGCACTGCGTCCTGATAACCAGGCTTCCGGTGTACGGCCTTTTATAGCCATGCGTCTGGCAGAAACTTACCTGATAGAAGCAGAAGCCCTGATGATGGATGGAAAAAAACAGGCCGCCGCTGATCTCGTAAATGTGATCCGCTGGAGATCCGCCCGTATTGGCGCTACGCTGGCAGAAACACAGGCCAACCGCGATGCTATGACTGTGTCCGCCACAGATATGACCATCGATTTTATCCTGGATGAAAGAGCCCGGGAGCTGGTAGGAGAACAAATGCGCTGGTTTGACCTGACCCGCACCCACAAGCTGCTGGAAAGAGTAAAGCTGCATAATGAGGAGGCCCGGAACAATATTAAGCCAACCCATGTATTGCGCCCTATTCCGCAGGATCAGATTGACAGAACTACGAATGAATTTCCCCAGAATCCGGGATATTAATAATGCTTTCAGGTATTAGCTTTTAGCTATTGGTAATGCAGCGGAGATCATCCATAATGGTCTCCGCTGCATTTTTTCTAATGGCTAACTGCTAAAAGCTAACTGCAAAAAAGCCTTATCTTTAATCATAAACAAACCTTTTATCATATGGCACAGAAGAAGATATTGTTACTGACCGGAGACTATGCAGAAGACTACGAAACAATGGTTCCTTTCCAGATGTTGCAGATGATAGGTCATGATGTACATGCCGTATGCCCCGACAAGGCGGCCGGCGATAAGATCAAAACAGCGATTCACGATTTTGAAGGTGACCAGACCTATAGCGAAAAGCCGGGTCATGGTTTTGTACTCAATGCCACCTTTAATGATATTGCCGGTGCCGATTATGATGCCCTGGTAATAGCCGGTGGCCGGGCGCCGGAATACCTGCGGTTAAATAAGAATGTATTGGAACTGGTAAAACATTTCTTTTTGGAGGATAAACCGGTAGCAGCTGTTTGTCATGGTATACAGATCCTGACCGCTGCCGATGTGGTAAGGGGCAAAAAATTAACGGCTTATCCGGCAGTAGCACCTGAAGTTACCTCTGCCGGGGGCACTTATGTTTCTGTGAATGTTTATGAGGCAGTGGTAGACGGTAAGTTGGTGACAGCGCCTGCATGGCCAGCTCATCCGCAGTGGATGGCAGCCTTTTTACAGGTACTGGGAACGAGCATTATACTTTAGTATTTAATTATTTATAAAAATATAATTACCAATAGTTTAAAGAAAGTTTAAATTATCTCTCTACGGATTTTCAAATTAAACTGTCATTGCTTACCTTTGCAGCCAAATTCAGGAGGCTATCCCTGCTTTGGCTATTGATAATTCGTAATTCGTAATTGATTTTTATATATGTCCGGACAGCTTAAAGAAGTTCGTAACCGAATCAAATCTATTCAATCTGGTCAGCAGATCACGAAAGCCATGAAAATGGTGAGTGCTGCTAAATTAAGACGTGCACAGGATGCTATCCTGCTAATGCGCCCTTATGCAGTAAAGCTCCAGGAAATGTTGCAGAATATTGTTTCCAACAGTGAAGGCAATATTGATACGCCACTGGCGGCACAGCGCCCCGTTGAAAAAGTACTGATTGTGGTAATTACTTCAGACAGAGGTTTGTGCGGTGCTTTCAACTCCAACCTGATCAAGGCTGCTAAACGCGTTATCCGCGAAAAGTATGCTGAGCAGTTTGAACAAGGCAATGTAGAAATCCTGCCGATCGGTAAAAAAGGTTACGATCATTTTGTACAGAACGGATATAAAGTAAACGATAAATTCTGGCAGATCTTTGGTAGTCTGACTTTCGATCACGTGAAAGAAGCAGCTGCTGTAGCCTTGAAGGGTTTCACAGACGGTACCTATGATGCAGTTGAAATCGTGTACAGCGAATTCAAAAATGCAGCTACGCAGGTATTTGTTACTGAACAGTTCCTGCCAATTGCAAAAGTAGAAAACCAGGAAAATAGCGGTCTGAAAGCAGACTTCATTTTCGAGCCTGAAAAAGATACACTGATTACAGAACTGATGCCTAAGATCCTGAATACTCAGTTCTTCAAAGCCATCCTGGATTCTCATGCTTCCGAGCATGGTGCCCGTATGACTGCGATGGATAAGGCAACAGAAAACGCCAGCGAAATGCTGCGTTCCCTGAAAATCTCTTATAACCGTGCACGTCAGGCAGCCATTACCACCGAGCTGACGGAAATCGTGAGCGGTGCTGCAGCATTAGGAAGTTAAGTACTGTAAGGCAATTTTTAGCACTAAGTCAACAACTGAATTAATATTTTCAGATTAGGGTCAAAGACTGTATTTTCGGTCTTTGACCTTTTTTGTAACATCCACACCTCCTGTTAACGTATGGAAATATCACAGATCATCCCGCACGTGGAAGCATTAATTTTTGCGGCCGACAGGCCATTGCCTTTGCTGGAAATAGTGGATCTGCTCAACAATGCATTGGCTTTCCTGGAAGACCGTACTACCCTGGATCAGGTAGAAGCTGCTATGGAGGCCATCAGGGAAAAATACAGCTCTGAGTTTTATGCATTTGAAGTGCGCAGCAGTGGCGGCGGCTATCAATTCCTTACCAAAAAAGAATATTATCAGACAGTAGCCCAGCTGAATGGTGACAAATTCCTGAAGCGCTTATCAACAGCTGCTCTGGAAACATTGGCCATTATTGCTTACCGTCAGCCTATTTCCAAAGGGGAAATAGAATATATCCGTGGTGTCAGCACCGATTATTCTATTCAAAAACTTCTGGAAAAAGAACTCATCGTTATCACAGGCCGTAGTGAAGATCAGCCCGGTAAACCCCTGCTATACGCCGTTTCCCGCTCCTTTATGGATTATTTCGGTATCAGCTCCGTAGCAGATCTACCTAAACTGAAGGAACTGTTTGATGAAGAAATGGTACAACCTACCCTCATCAGCGATGAAACAGCGACCCTGGGTCGTGGTGAACACAGCACCCATGCCGCTGAAACAGCACATTCCCTGATGGTGTCTGAAGATGGAGAACTACTGGACCCCGATCATAAACTGGATATTACCCTTACGCCATCTGAGGAAGAGCAACCTGCCTCAGAAGATGAAGAAGTGGAACCCGACGACGAAATCGTTCGCTTTGATGATATCATAGAGGAAGTAAACGAAGAACTCGGTGGTGAGGAAGATCCGGATACAACTACAACAGATACTATTTCTGCAGAACAGGATACAGTCGAAGATAACATCACGACTACAGAAGATCCGGCCGAACCGCCAGTGGATACTGTGTCAGATGAAAACGATGGTACTGGAGACGAAGATCCGGATGGCATCGTAGAGGATAGCATCTCCGGAAAAGAAACAGAAGAAGTGACATTGGAAGAAGAAGCCGCTGAAGAAGAGGAGGATGACGATGATGAAGAAGAAGATGATGCTGCTGATGATGAGGACGGCGATAAGGATCCTGATGACATGGTAGAAGATGTCATCCTTGGAGAAAACCTACTGGTAGTGGGGGGGAGTGAAGTGGATGAGGAAGAAGAGGAGGAAGAGGAAGAAAAAGATAAGAAAGAAGATGATAAAGAGAAGGGAGAGGAAGATGATGAGGAGGAAGATGAAGGCTTCTGGAAATAGTGAATCACTATATTGTAATTAAAAGCAACGGCTGCACTGATTTAAGGTGCAGCCGTTGCTTTTAATTATTGGTTTATTTCAACTTATAAAAAGTGGTATCATTCCTGAAGGCAAGCGCCAATAAGCGGTAATGCTCCTTTGGCGTCTTATACACACAGGTGGTCCAGAAATTATTTACCACCGCAGAAGATCCGTCAGAATTGTTTGTAGGGTGGGATGTTAAGGAAAGAAAAACCGTGTCCCCCGACCGATGTTCCTGTGAAAGGATGTCATAATAAGACAGCTCCCCGGAAGGAGGATGTGTGACAACTATTGTGAAATATCGGCTGAAATCTATGCCAGCGATGCTGTCCAGGTCCGCCTCTTTTCCAAAACTGCCGCTACATGCTTTTGCAAGCGTGTCTTTATTTTGCACCAGAAAAAAAGAGATATCGGCATATACCGGAACCGCACCAGTATTTGCATCCTTAAACACCAGGGCACTGTCTTCCCGGTTAGCCGCCGCATGGTTAATACTGCCGGTATTGAGCACTTTTAAAATAGTAGTGGAAATGTCCTCTTCGTAAGGAGGACGCGTACTGAGGAAAGAAAACGCCATGGGAACATCTGTTATCTGTTGTTCTTCCGTGACAGTACTGTTGTTATTACAGGAAAACAAGATCGTAGTCAGTAATAACAGGATATTCTTCTTGGGTAACATGTTTACTTTTTATGCAGTGGATAAATGATGAATAAGGGAAAGGGGTACAAATCAATTTCCTTTGCGCGCAATCACATAAAACAGGGGCGGTAAATACCTTTTGAACCACAATAGTATCCGTTCTTCTCTGGCAATCAACACTACTTTTTTTCGTTTATGCATGGCCTTTAGTATACGCCTTGCGCAGAAAGCAACTGATAACCCTTTTGCCTGTTTAGGATCCATTTTACCATAGGCGTCACCGTTAGCCGTGATAGCAGAATAGGTAATGGGGGTGTGTATCCTTCCCGGACAAACGATGGTGGTATATAAATGGGGAATAGGTTGTTCTGTTTGCAGGGTTTCAAAGTATCCCTGCAGGGCATGTTTGGCTGCATTGTAGCCGGAACGCCAGGGATACCCCATTAATCCGGCCATGCTGCTGATAATAATGATTTGTCCGCCTGCCTGTTCCCTGAAATGGGGTAACAGGGCCTGGGTAAGCATGACGGCGCCAAAAAAATTCACTTCCATCAGTTGTCTGACTGCGGCAACAGAGGTATCTATGAGCTTTGACCGTTGGGTTACGCCGGCATTATTCACGAGTACATCTATTTTCCCAAAAAATTGTAAAGCGCGGTGGGCACCTTCATTTACCTGGGCTTCATCTGTTACATCCATCAATACAATTTCGCAGTAAGGAGTGTATAACAGGCACTGGTTGCGGACCGCTTCCAGGGCGGCCTGGTTACGAGCGGCCAGAATTAGTCTGGCCTTTTCTTTTGCCAGTAAAAGCGCCAGCTCATGGCCTATACCCGAGCTGGCGCCTGTAATAAGTATTACTTTATCCTTAAAATGCATTGAAGCAGTTTGATTTACGATTTCAGGGGTGTCAGCTTGATGTTTTTCCATCTTACCTTGATACCACCGCCTGAATGGATCTGCAGGGCGATCTGGCCATTGGCAGCGCCTATTTTATCGTCTTTCAGGGTGATCATTTCCTGCCCATTGAGCCAGGTCGTTACGTTGTCGCCTTGCACCCGTACTTTCATGGTATTCCATTCGCCCATTTTCAAGTATTTTTCTTTTTCCTTGTCGGGTTGTATCAGCCATCCACGACCATAAGATTCATAAATACCACCGGTATGCATGCCAGGGGGGGCTACTTCTGCCTGCCAGCCAGTAATTTTAGTTCCATCCAGGGAGGAGTGGAAGAATACACCGCTGTTGCCATTAGCTTCCTGTTTGAATTGTACCGTCAGTTCAAAATCTTTGTATTGACCATCGGTACCCAGGTAACCATATTCTTTGTCAGGGCCGCTTTCACAGATGAGTTCCCCTTTTTCTACATACCACTTTTCGGTACCATAGATTTTCCATCCATCCAGGTTCTTACCATTGAATAATGATTGCGTTTTTTGTGCAAACACCTGGCTCGTGCCCAGTAAGAGGGCGGAACCCAGTAGGAATTTAATGAAGGTTTTTTTCATAACACTGCATTTATTGATTGAAGACCAGTTTAATTCATAAAAAAGTCCCCCGGTAAAACCGGAGGACTCCAATATAAGTTCAATTTCCTGGATTTCTAAATCAGAAAATTATCTCGCAATGTTCACTGCTCTTTTTTCGCGGATCACCGTTACTTTAATCTGGCCAGGATACTGCATTTCAGTTTGTATCTTATTGGCAATTTCGAAAGATAAACGATCGGCATCGCCATCGGATACCTTATCACTTTCTACAATAATACGCAGTTCTCTACCAGCCTGGATAGCATATGCTTTTTCCACACCATCATGAGCCAGGGCCAGGTTTTCCAGGTCCTTGATACGTTGCAGGTAGCTTTGCATGATTTCACGACGCGCACCTGGGCGGGCACCGCTGATCGCATCACAGGCCTGAACGATCGGAGAAATGACATATTGCATTTCCATTTCATCGTGGTGCGCGCCGATAGCATTAACTACCGCAGCATGTTCACCATATTTTTCAGCGAGTTTAGCACCTAAGAGGGCGTGGCTCAGCTCAGTTTCTTCATCAGGTACTTTACCAATATCGTGCAGTAAGCCGGCACGTTTGGCCAGTTTAGGGTTTAAGCCCAGCTCAGCTGCCATCACTGCGCAAAGATTCGCAGTTTCTTTGGAGTGCATAAGCAGGTTTTGTCCGTAGGAAGAGCGGAAACGCATCTTACCTACCAGGCGCACCAATTCTTTATGCAGGCCATGGATACCCAGTTCTATCACGGTTCTTTCACCAATGTCCATTACCTGTTCTTCCAGTTGTTTCTTGGTTTTTTCTACCACTTCTTCAATACGGGCAGGGTGGATACGTCCATCCTGTACCAGGCGTTGCAGAGATAAACGCGCTATTTCACGGCGCAATGGGTCGAAGGAAGATAATACAATAGCTTCAGGGGTATCGTCTACGATCAGATCCACACCAGTAGCCGCTTCAATGGCGCGGATATTACGGCCCTCACGCCCAATGATCTGACCTTTGATTTCATCACTTTCCAGGGTAAATACAGTGATGGTATTTTCAATGGTTTGTTCAGCAGCAGTACGCTGAATAGATTGTATGATGATTTTTTTGGCTTCTTTGTTCGCTTTTAATTTAGCGTCTTCAATGATTTCCTGTATATGAGAGAGTGCCTGTGAGCGGGCTTCTTCTTTCAGACTTTCTACCAGTTGGTGTTTCGCTTCATCAGCAGTCAATCCGGCTACTTTTTCAAGGCGGCGGATATGTTCTTCCTGGTGTTTTTCCAGTTCTGTACGTTTAATGGTCACAAGTTCCATCTGACGGTTCAAGCCTTCTTTGATAGCATCGTTTTCGTTTAATTGCTTCTGAAGTTGCTCGTTTTTGAGGCTGATGGCTTGTTCTTTCTGTTTGATGCGATTTTCCGACTCCCCCAGTTTCTGATTACGTAGCAGTACATCTTTCTCGTACTCGCTTTTTAATTGCAGGTATTTTTCTTTTGCTTCCAGCAGTCTGTCTTTCTTGAGATTTTCCGCACTAATCTGTGCATCTGCAATGATTTTTTTAGCCTGGTTCTCAGCTTCATCTATTTTATGCTGTGTATTTTTGGCAAAAATCACCTTACCTAGCACAATCCCAATGATCAATGCCACTACTGCAGCTATTGTCGTGATAAGTGTAACATCCATATGAATTATTTATACTTGATTTATGTAGTATCCTCATACCCATGTCGCTGCTAAAACACAACAGGGGCGAGAACTGACCCGCGAAAATACAAAAAAATAGCAGTTAAAGCGTCTTTGATACGTGATAATTAGCCAATTAGCTAATTCATTGTTTAGCAATGGGTAACGTGATCAACCCAATGCCTGGTTGATAATTTCTTCCAGCTTTTCCAGCTTTTCCTGCAAAAAAGGTGCAGTGCTTGCCTGGGCTTTTCCGCCGCTGGTTACAGGGTGTGTGGCGTACATGATAAGGGCCATAGCGATATAGTCCTGCAGGTCTTTTCCTGCATAAGAAGTTTTAAAATCGACAATTTTCTCATTCACTTCTTTCATAATACGACGTACTTCCGCTTCTTCTTCCGGTTTTATCTTTATCCGGTAAGAGCGGTCTGATACGATTATGTTAATAGGAATGAGTTGTTCCATCATGTATGATTTTATATCAGCTGTTCAGCAAAGCGATACAACGGTCAATTTCTTTAATGTAATCATTGATTTTGCCGCGAATCTCTTTTTTGAAAGCTTCGTCTTCTGCTGCTATGGTGGTACCTCCCTGGGCGGTGGATGCAATTTTCATGAGTTGCAACCTGTCCTCCAGTACCTGTAACGATTGTTGCTGCTGTTGCAGCTCCTGTTGTTGTACTTTAACTTCGTCTTTCAGCAATACATTCTCCGCCTGCACCTGCTGGAGCTTTTTTACCAGCAGGTGCAGTTTCTCTTCTACGCGTTGAATGTATTGCTCTAAAACCATTTCAATATCTTATTTTCTAATCTCTGCCTGTAACTGCGTTTCGAATGTTTTGATGAGTTTTTCCATTACACCATCAATTTCTTTGTCAGTGAGTGTTTTCTGAGCATCCAGGAAGGTAAAGCTTACTGCGTAAGACTTCTTGTTAGTGCCTAGTTTTTCGCTCTCAAATACATCGAACAGATTCACCTGTTGTAACAGGCCGGATTTCACGCTACGGGCAGCTGCTTCTACTGCGGCAAACTTCACCTGTTTGTCCAGTACGAGTGCCAGGTCCCTGCGAACTGCCGGGAAACGCGGGATTTCTTTGTAAAAGTTATCACTTTTTTGCAAGAGTCCCAGTATTTTATCCCAATTGAAGGTAGCAAACCATACAGCCTGCCTGATATCAAACTGCTTGAGTTTCGCTGTGGGAACGCCTCCTAGGGTAACTACCACCTGGTTTTTTACCTTGATTTCCCAGGCCGGTTGTAAGCCCGGTTCGGTGCTTTCTGCCCAGGTTAGCTGCTTGTAACCCAGTTGTTTGAGTATGTTAATAACAAAACCTTTCAGGAAGTAAAAGTCTACCGGCCTGGATGCATGCATCCAGGTTTCGGTCGTTTGTTTACCTGTCAGGTACAGTACCAGGTGATTGTTTTCACCGTAGCCTTTTTCCAGCACCTGGTAAGTTTTCCCGAATTCGAAGAACATCAGGTCTTCGTTTTTGCGGTTCAGGTTATGTGAAATGCTTTCCAGACCGGTTTCCAGCATGGAAGGGCGCATGATGTCCAGTTCTACAGTGAGACTGTTCATCATTTTTACCGCAGTTTCCAGTACTTCCGGCGTATAGTATTTGCTGTTAGTAATGGAATTGGTAAAAATTTCGTTGAAACCGTTGCCAGCGAGATAATCGGCCACTTTTTCCTTTACACTTTCTGCATCCGGTTGGGCAGAAAGGGCGGGGGAAATGGCAATTTTAGAAGGGATCTCGATATTATCCAATCCATCTATCCGCATAACTTCTTCTACCAGGTCGGCCGGGAGACTGATATCCGGTTTGCTGAATGGTACGGATACACGAAATCCTCCCGCGGATTCAGACAGTATCTCGAAACCGAGGCTGCGTAGGATGTTTTTGATTTTATCTTCCGGATAGTTGCTGCCGCTGAGCTTACGGATATAGCTATACGTAGTCTCTATCTGTGTTTTTACTTTTACGGCAGGGTATATATCAATGATATCGGATGCTACCTGTCCGCCGCCGAGTTCGCAGATGAGATCGGCCGCACGCTGCAGGGCAAATACGGCATTGGAGATATCTACTCCTTTTTCAAAGCGGGAGGCTGCATCGGTGCGTAATCCATGACGGAAAGAAGTGGTACGGATACCACCGGCGTTGAAAATGGCGCTTTCCAGGAAAATGCTGTGGGTGGTATCGGAAACGCCAGAATGTAAACCTCCAAATACACCGGCAATAGACATGCCTTCGCCTGCACCATTGCAGATCATCAGGTCCGTAGCGTCCAGTTTCCTTTCTTTTTCATCGAGGGTAATAAATGGTGTGCCGGTTGGCAGGTTCTTTACTACCACGGCATTGCCTTTGATGGCTGCCACATCAAACGCATGGAGCGGTTGCCCGGTTTCATGCAGGATGAAGTTGGTGATATCCACGATGTTGTTGATAGAGCGAACGCCGATGGCAGTCACTTTGGCTTTCAACCATTCAGGAGATGGCGCCACCTGTATACCGGTAATAGATATACCACTGTAACGGGGGCAGGCATCTGTATTTTCAATGGTAACGCTGATGGGTAAAGGAGTAGCTGCTTTAGGCAGTGCCTTTATTTCCGGCAGTTTTACCTGGTATTTATGCGTATTTTCTATGTTATTGAGGAACGCGCATACGTCTTTAGCTACGCCTATATGGCTCATTGCGTCCATACGGTTGGGGGTGAGTCCTATTTCGTAGATGTAATCGTTAGCAGGTTTAAACACTTCGCTGGCAGGGGTGCCGGGTTGCAGGGAGGCATCGAGTACCATGATGCCGTCATGACTGTTGCCCAGTCCTATTTCATCTTCGGCGCAAATCATTCCCTGGCTTTCTTCTCCACGGATCTTTGCTTTTTTCATGGTCAGTGGTTCTCCACCCAGTGGGTAGATGGTGGTGCCAATGGGGGCTACCACAACTTTCTGGCCCACCGCTACGTTAGGAGCGCCACATACAATGTGCAGGGGCTCACCGTTGCCGGTGTTAACGGTGGTCAGTCTCAGTTTATCCGCATTGGGGTGCTTTTCTGCCGTCAGTACTTCTCCGATCACCAATCCAGCCAGACTTCCCTTTACAGCTTCAAATTTTTCCAGGTTCTCTACTTCCAGACCAATTCTGGTTAAAATGGTAGATAGTTCCTCCGGTGTAGGCTTCACCGGTAAATAATCACATAGCCAGTTGTATGAAATCGTCATTTATCTGCTCGGTTTATATAAGTGGCGTAAAGTTAACAACTAATGAGCAAAGGATAAAGCATAAAGGATAAAGCAAAAAGCTATTGTAGCGGAGATTTGAGCGAATATTCCGGTCAGCTAAAGTTTTCTGTGATCCCCTTAAATCTCCGCTACAATAGCTTTTTGCTTTATCCTTTATGCTTTATCCTTTGCCATGGTGTGATGTTTTTGCAGTATGTGGAAAATCTTTTTACACAATGTGTGTGAATAATCGGACCTTTGCTTGGGAATTTCTGGTGTTTTGGTGGATAACCATGATGCTGTCAGTGGATAACTGACATTTTGCTTGTGGATAACCTGTGTATGAGGCTTAATAAATTTAATAACTAACGGAAGGGTGTTAATCGAAAAAATGCCTTTACCTTAGTTTGTACGGCTTGCAAAAGTTTACAATTTCTTAAAGTAGCTATCACCCTGATGAATGCGGGAAAAATGCAGATATCGATTGTAAAAACAACTGGAAGGGCCCATTGACAGTAACCTTTTATTAACTTTTTTTAATACACTAACCATAAATGGATCTCAATCTTAAGAAGGACCGCAATGTGCGTAGAAAACCGTCCATTGATGTGTCATCCTTGGTGTATGGCAAGATACCACCACAGGCTAAAGAATTGGAAGAAGCTGTTTTGGGAGCCGTAATGCTGGAAAAAGGAGCTTTTGACTCCGTAATTGAGATATTAAAAGGGGAGTGCTTTTACGTAGAAGCACACCAGATTATATTTAGCGCCATGACCCGCCTGGCAGGTAAGTCAATGCCCGTAGATATCCTCACCGTAACAGAAGAGCTCAAATCAATGGGCTCCCTGGAACAAATCGGTGGCCCGTTTACCGTGATGAAACTCACGAATATGGTGGTGTCTTCGGCCAACATTGAAGCACATGCCCGTATTATTCTCCAGAAATTTATACAGCGTGAACTGATCCGTATTTCCGGAGAAATACTGACGGAGTCTTATGAAGACACGGCCGATGTATTTGATCTGCTGGACAGCGCGGAGTCTAAACTATTTGAGGTAACTAATAATCACCTCCGTAAAAACTATGATTCTATTGACCGCGTACTGGTAAATACCATGAAGCGTATTGAGGATCTGCGTAACAAAGGAGATGATATTACCGGGGTGCCTTCCGGTTTTCCTTCACTGGATAAGGTAACCTATGGCTGGCAATCTACGGATCTGATCATTATAGCTGCCCGTCCTTCTGTGGGTAAAACCGCCTTCGCGCTGAACCTTGCGCGTAATGCGGCGCTTCATCCCCGCTTCCCGAAAGGAGCCGCGGTATTTTCATTGGAAATGTCCTCCGGTCAGATAGTACAACGTATTCTCTCGGCCGAGTCAGAAATAAAGCTGGAAAAGATTTCCCGTGGTAAATTGGAAGAGTATGAAATGAAGAAGCTGATGACCCACGGTATTGAACGCCTGGCAAAAGCACCCATCTTCATTGATGATACCCCGGCACTCAACATCTTTGAGTTGCGCGCCAAGTGCCGCAGACTGGTACATAACCACGGTGTAGGCGTTATCATCATCGACTACCTGCAGCTGATGAGTGGTAGCAGTGATGGTAAAGGATCCAACCGCGAACAGGAAATCAGTAAAATTTCCCGTGACCTGAAAGGATTGGCAAAGGAGTTACAGGTACCTATTATCGCCCTCTCGCAGTTGAGCCGTGATGTGGAAAAACGAAAAGACGGTAACAAAATGCCGCAGTTGAGTGATCTCCGTGAATCCGGAGCGATCGAGCAGGATGCGGACATGGTAATGTTCCTCTATCGTCCTGAATATTATGAAATCAACACCAATGAAATGGGCGAATCCAATAAAGGTGAAACCCACGTTCGTATAGCCAAGCACCGTAATGGTCAGCTGGACACCATCAAACTGAGAGCCGTACTGGAATACCAACGATTTGAAGATGATGGAAGTCTTGAAAATCCCGGTGGTGGTGGCAGTCCTTTCGCAGGTATCAGTCGCTCGCAGCAAGGCGGTGGTGGCGGCAACGATGAAGCCAAACTGTATATACAGAAAGGATCCAAGATGAATGACATGAACTTCGATGAAGGCTTTGAAGATGCACCCTTTTAGCGCATAAAAAATTTTGCTAAAAAGCCGGCATCGATATCGATCGCCGGCTTTTTAGCTTTTATCCCTCCCGTAACTGTCAGCATAGTAAATACAGCAGAAGTATTTACTTAAATGGGAACCTAAATACATAAAGAATAATAAGATTAATCAATGAAACAGCTGTACTTAAAATACAAAGGTCATTACAAAGACAATTTCAGTTTAGCCTACCCTGTAGTTATCTCTCAATTGGGTCATACCCTGGTAGCATTATCGGATAGTATTATTATCGGACATACAGGAAAAGTACCGCTGGCAGCGGTATCACTGGGCAATGGTTTGTTTTCGGTTTTTATGGTGGCAGGCATCGGCATGTCCTATGGTCTTACGCCGCTGATTGCCCAGGAAAACGGGCGAGGCAACAAAAATGCCATCGGGTATTTACTGAGTCATAGCCTCATCATCAATATGGTGGTGGGCGTCTTATTATCTGCCGTCATTTATATTGGCAGCAGCCATTTGTCTCTCCTGCACCAGGAAGGCGATGTAGCCGAACAGGCCAGGCCCTTCCTGCGTTTTCTGGGATTTTCGTTTATTCCGCTGATGCTGTTCCTGTCGTTCAAGCAGTTTGCAGAAGGACTTGGATTTACACGGCAGGCGATGAACATCAGTATCATTGGTAATGTGATTAACATTATCATTGGTATTACCCTGGTATACGGCTTGTTTGGTATGCCTAGAATGGGTGTGATAGGTGTGGGTATTGCCACGTTCACAGACAGACTGATCATGGGAATTACTATGATGTTCTATGTACTGCGTGCGCCACGCTTTAAGCCTTACCTGCAATCATTCGGTTTTAAAAACCTGAAGGCCGCTGCGGTTAAGAAAATATTAGGTATCGGTACGCCGGTAGCCATGCAATATTTATTTGAAGTGAGCGCTTTCAGTGGTGCGGCCGTAATGGTAGGCTGGATGGGCGCAGCCGAGTTGGCAGCTCACCAGATAGCATTGAGTTTAGCTTCGATGACTTACATGATGGCCAGTGGTATTTCTGCTGCTGCCGGTATTAAAAGCGGTAATAATTTTGGTAAGAAGAATTTCGGGGAACTCCGTTTATCCGCTATTGCCAGTTACCATATGGTGCTGTTACTGATGGGGGGCGCCGCGCTGTTATTTACGCTGGGCAATCACCTGCTTCCTTCCTTTTATATTCAGGACCCGCAGGTAATAAAGATTGCTTCCGGATTACTGATCATTGCTGCCTTCTTCCAGTTATTTGACGGGATGCAGGTAGTAGGGCTGGGAATTTTGCGTGGTTTGGGTGATGTGCGTATACCTACGTTGATTACACTGCTGGCATACTGGGGACTGGGTCTTCCTTTGGGGTACCTGTTGGGAATTAAGTTGGGTTTTGGTGTAGAAGGGGTATGGTGGGCACTGTTATTGGGCTTGCTGGTAGCTTCTGTGTTACTGTTTGTGCGGTTTCACATCAAAACAAAAAAACTTTCTGCTTAACTTTGCGCGCATGGATCTGCCAGTTTTTTACGCACCGGATATACAACCGGATGCCATTGCATATACAATGAATGAGGATACGTCCAAGTACTGTATCCAGGTGCTCCGTCACGAAAAGGACGATAAAGTGTTACTGGCAGATGGCCGTGGGCATAAGTTTACGGCTGCTATTACCGACGATAACCGCAAGAAGTGTGTGGTGAAAATACTGGCTTGCGAAACGGTGCCACCGCCTGCCCGGGCGCTTCGTATAGGGATCTCCTTTACTAAAAATGCTTCGCGCATTGAATGGTTCCTGGAAAAGGCCACAGAGATAGGTATTCAAACTATTATTCCCCTGGTAAGTCAGCGTACAGAGAAGGAAAAAATAAAAGCAGAACGGCTGCAAAATATACTGGTATCAGCAATGCTGCAATCGCAACAGTTTTATTTACCGGAATTACAGGAGCCACAAGCATTTGATAAACTGGTAAAAAGTAATAAGGACCCGCAGCGGTTGATCGCGCATTGCTTGCCGGAACAAAAGCAGGAATTACAACATACCATGCAGCCCGGAAAAGATACGCTGATACTGATAGGGCCGGAAGGTGATTTTACGCCGGACGAAATTACACTGGCGCTGGAACAAGGTTTTGTGCCGGTATCATTGGGTAATACCCGTTTACGCACAGAAACGGCTGGTATGGTAGCAGTAACGCTGATGAATACCACGTTTAGCGGTTAGCTTTTAGCAGTTAGCTTTTAGAAAAAATGCAGCGAATTTGAACTTATATATTGTGTTCAAATTCGCTGCATTTTTTCTAAAAGCTAACTGCTAAAAGCTAAAAGCTAGTGCGGTTCCCTCAATTCCACCGGCTTTTCTTTGGACGGTTTTCTTACCCGCATATTCAGCATTTCTACACCAAAGGAAAAAGCCATCGCAAAATATACGTAGTTTTTAAGGTGCATATCATGTGCTTTCTCAGCATCCCATCCTTCAATGATGAGGATAGCACCTACCATTACGAGGAATGACAGTGCCAGCATTTTAAGCGTAGGGTGTTTGTGGATAAAATCGCTGATACGTGGTGCAAAAAGGAACATCACAATCATGGCAATGATAACGGCCACAATCATTACAGGTACCTGTTTAGCGAGTCCCACGGCAGTAATGATACTATCGAAAGAGAAGATAGTGTCTATCAGGATAATCTGACCCACGATGTTCAGGAAAGATGCGGCAGGTTTGCCACCGTTTTTAATTTCAGTGGATTCTTCCTCTCCTTCCAGCTTATGGTGGATTTCGAGGGTGGTTTTGATCAGCAGGAAGATACCGCCACCCAGCATGATAAGGTCACGGAGACTAAAGCCATGGCTGCCGATGCTGAACAGGGGATTTACCGCTTTTACAATATACCCGATGCAGAGCAGGAGGATGATACGGATGGCCATACCGGCAAACATCCATACGCGGCGGGCTGCAGGCCTTTTTTCAGGGGTTAGTCTGTTAAGTACAATAGAAACGAAGATGACATTGTCGATGCCCAATACGATTTCCATGAGCACCAGTGTCAATAGACTGATGAGCGATTCTGCTGTTAGAAACTGTTCCATATAGGTTGAATAGATAGAGATGATGCGATGTTACTGACGTAATCCGGCACAGATCTTTTTCACAATGGTAGGACCTTCATAAATGAAGCCCGTATATACCTGTACCAGGGAGGCTCCGGCATCCAGTTTTTCCTGGGCATCCTCGGCTGTGAAAATGCCACCTACCGCAATAATAGGTATGCTGCCCTGGCAGTGGGTGTGAATATAACGAATTACTTCTGTGGCTTTTCGTTTCACAGGTAGTCCACTCAATCCCCCGGCGCCGATATCATTCACTTCCGCCGCAGGCGTTTTTAATCCTGCCCGGCTGATGGTGGTATTGGTAGCCACAATGCCTGCCAGTTTCGTTTCTGTCACAATTTCGATGATATCATCCAGCTGTTCTGTTGTCAGATCCGGCGCTATTTTAAGCAGGATAGGCTTGGGCTTCACTTTTTGTGTATTCAGCACCTGCAGGTGATGCAGGAGTTGTTTTAATGGCTCTTTTTCCTGTAAGGCACGCAGATTGGGTGTATTAGGGGAGCTTACATTTACTACAAAGTAATCTACTACATCATACAGCGCATGAAAACACTTTTCATAATCGCTCACGGCTTCTTCATTCGGGGTGATTTTGTTTTTTCCGATGTTTCCTCCTACGATGATATTGGATTTTTTGCGTTGTAAGCGTTTGGCGGCGGCCACTGCACCTTCATTATTAAAGCCCATACGGTTAATGAGGGCTTTATCTGCCGGCAGGCGGAACAATCTTGGCTGTTCATTACCTGGTTGTGGCTGCGGAGTCACTGTGCCTATTTCTACAAAGCCGAAGCCCAGACAGGCCAGTTCGTCAATGTACTTTGCATCTTTGTCAAAACCAGCTGCCAGTCCTACGGGATTGGAAAACCTCAGTCCAAACAGTTCACGTTCCAGTCCTTTGGTTTTTACACCGCAGAAGGCGTTCAGCACAGTTTTGCCCAGGGGCAAAGAATATATTGTTTTCATACCACGCATTACGCTGTGGTGAATGTTTTCCGGCGGATAGCGGAAAAGGAAGTTTTTGATCAGGTTGTACATTGCGGGAACAAAGATAATCAGGATTTATGTGATTTTGGTGATTCTCCTGACGCAGAAAGAGGTATTTCCCCCCTATTCAAATTTCATATAATGGCTGTAGATGTCATTTTTCAGTATTTGTACGTAAAGATTTTTACCCATGTGCAGAATGGTAGAAATCAAATAAATCATAACTATATTTGCTGCTCATCATGCTGGAGCTGCAAACATTTGAAGCATTATTCAGGGAAAACCATGCTCATTGCCTGGCGTTTGCCACTCACTACACGGGGGATTCCCATGTAGCGGAGGAGATTGTACAACAGGTATTCCTGCGTTTGTGGGAGAAACGGGAAACCATTACCATTACGGGACCCGTGAAAGCATATTTGTTTTCTGCTATTCGTAATACCGCCATTAGTCAATGGCGGAAGGATGTTGTACGTACGGAAAAGGAAACCGGTTATGGAAAGGTATCAGAAACAACGATTGGTGCAGGAGAAGAGGTGAAGGAGCTGGAACGACTTTACCGGCAGGCATTGGAACGGTTACCGGAACGTTGCAGGGAGGTATTTGTGCTCAGCCGGCAGCAGAACATGAAATATGCAGAAATAGCGGCCGCCATGAATATTTCCGTGAAAACGGTAGAAAATCAGATGGGGAAAGCATTAAAGATCCTGCATCAGGAGCTGAAGGAATACCTGCCCTTGCTGACAGGTTTTTTGTTTTAAAAAAATTTCGGGTCGCATGGGGGCATTGATATTTCCCATGCGTCTTATTATTGTATAATCGCCTTAAGGCGCAGACTGTAAAAACTTACAACAACTAATGACACCATCTTTTCCCAATGAGGCAATGCCTGATGAGGCACTGTATACCTTGCTCTGCAAGTACCTGCTGAATGAAGCGGATACGGAAGAGTATGCGTGGGTGGAAGCATGGAAAGAAACAGACCCTGGTAACCAGGCCCTGCTTACCTCACTGGCTAAAGTATTGGATACTGCAGCGGCCAACGAAAAAGTGGTGGCAGCAGATACCGACTTCGCCTGGTCTCAGCTAAGCAAAAAAATGGATGACAAACCGGCATTAATTGCCATCAGGCCTAAAAACCGCTTTATCTGGCTGAAAATTGCTGCGGTATTGCTGGTCGTATTTGGCGCAGGATGGTGGTTCCTGGTAGGTAATCATCCGCAACAAACATATTCAGGCCCTGTAAAGGCTACGCTGCAGGATGGCAGCAGTGTGCAGTTATCGGCTGCTTCCAGGCTGGAAGTAGCCAGGGGCTTTAATGACCGTAACAGGAAAGTAAGTCTCACCGGTACCGCCACATTTGATGTAAGCGGTAGTGCAGCCAACCCATTTGTAATTACATTGGGCCGCACAGAAGTGAAAGTACTGGGTACCCGGTTCATGATCAATTATCAGCCCGGCACCGCCATGTTGAAAGTACATGTAAGCAGTGGTAAAGTAATAGTGATAGATCATGATAAAGAGGATAGCGTTATTCTCACCGATGGTATGCTGTTACAGAAAGATAATGAAAGACCCGCATTTCGTATAGCTTCCCACGTTACCGACATGGGAAAAAGATCACTGTCATTTTATGATACACCACTGGAAGAAGTATTACATACCATTACAGAAGTGTACGACATAAAAGTAGAAGTCATGAACACCGACCTGCTTAAATTGCCGGTTCGTGCTGACTTTACAGGAGAGTCTACAGATGATGTGATTAAAACGCTGGCACTGATGCTGAATGCAGGGTACGAAAAAACGAACGATAGACAATACAAATTGAAATAGCCATTAGCCGTTAGCTTTCAGCTTTTAGAAAATGCCGTGAAGATCACAAATGATCCACACGGCATTTTCTAAAAGCTGAAAGCTAACGGCTAATAGCTGCATACTGTCACCCTTTCAATTTAACTATACTATGTCGTTAGCCGGAAAACTGCTGACGGGAATATTTATATTATGTTTCCCACTAAACGTTTTTGGGTGGGACTGGCAAACAAGAGTAACCGTAGTAGTAAAGGACCAGCCGATAGAAATGATATGTGGATTATTGGAAAGAGAGTATGGTATTCATTTTTCATATAGCAGGGAACTTGTCAACTTGTCACGGAAAGTTACGTTAACAGCCCATAATCAGCGCCTTAAAAAAGTACTGGAAGAACTATTTGCCCCCGATGGTATCAGGTTTGCCCGTGTGGGTGACCAGGTGGTGTTATTGCCGGACCAGCGCACTACACGCACAATCAGCGGTTATATAAAAGACGCGGTGAGTGGCGAAAATCTGATTGGCGCCACTATATATTCGCCTGCATTAAAACAGGGTACAACCACTAATCAATATGGTTTTTTTAGTTTCACTACCGTAAAGGATTCCAATAGCCTGGTCATTTCCTATATTGGTTATGCTTCCCGTTTACAGCCTGTTCCGCAGAAGGGAGATCAACTGCTTAATATCTCCTTAAAGCCAGTGGGTAGTTTAAAAGAAGTGGTGATCAGTGGCAAGGAAAAAAGTAAGCTACAGGAACAAACCCAGATGAGCAAGGTGACTCTTTCCACTTCGGAATTGCAAGCCATGCCGAGGCTGCTGGGAGAGGTAGATGTAATGCGCACACTTCAGTCGATGCCAGGAGTAAGTGGTGGTATGGATGGTGCCGGCGGATTGTATGTAAGAGGCGGCAGCCCGGATCAGAACCTGGTGCTGATGGATGGTACACCGATATTTAATTTTTCCCATTTTTTTGGCGTGTACTCTTTGGTAAATGCCAATGTGGTAAAAACGACCGACCTGTATAAAGGCGCGTTCCCGGCGCGTTTTGGCGGGCGTTTATCTTCTGTGGTAGATATTGCCATGAAGGAAGGGGATATGAACAATTATCATGGTGATATATCTATAGGGTTGATTGCAGCCAAATTCAATGTAGAAGGTCCTATTGTTAAGGGTAAAACTTCTTTTATGTTATCTGCCCGCCGCTCTTATCCGGACCTGCTGCTGAATGCAGCGTTGAAGTCGGAAAATGAATTGGGAAGCGGTGGTGATTTCAGGGCTTATTTTTATGATATCAATGCAAAAGTGAATCATATTTTTTCTGCCAAAGACCGGGTGTTCCTTAGTTTTTATAAAGGAGAAGATAATCTTTTGCTGAAACAAACACCCTCCGACAGTGTGCTGGCAAACGACCCTGCGAAAAGCGGGGAAAGTTCAAAATTTCAGTTAGGCTGGGGTAATACGATTGCAGCTTTACGCTGGAATCATATTTACGGCCCTCGTTTATTTTCCAATATTACGGTGAATTATTCGCAGTACTCTTTCTTTACACAATATGAAAATAAGTCGGTAGTACCTCCTTCCGCAGAACTGTCGGATGTATATGGAAAATATAGCTCCAAGATGGAGAATAGTGGTGGAAGAATTGACTTTGATTTCCGTCCTAATCCTAAGCATTCTTTCCGGTTTGGCGCCATTACTACCATGCATTATTTTAAGCCGGGAAACTCCTCTTTTCAAGATAAGGGAAGTCCGGTAAAACCGCTGGATACACTACAGTCGGTGCTGCGGGTAACGGGGGCCGAATTATCGATGTACGCGGAGGATGACTGGCAGCTGCGGCCAAACCTGTTCACTAATATTGGTGTGCATGCTTCTGCCTTCCTGGTGCAAGGGCGTTTTTACTACTCCGTACAGCCCAGACTGGGACTGCGTTACGTGCTGCCACGCAATTGGGCGGTAAAAGCCGCCTATACACATATGAACCAGTATATTCACCTGTTGTCGAGTAATGGAACTTCGTTGCCTACCGATATATGGGTACCTTCTACCCAGCGCGTAGCGCCTATGTTTTCGAAACAGGTGACGTTGGGTGTAGCTAAAACATCGGCTAACAACATGTACGAATGTACGCTGGAAGGCTATTTCAAATCCATGCACAACATGATTGAAAATAAGGAGAGCAATAATATTGTTAACCAGTTGGTGCCACGCTGGGATGAAAATGTGACAGTAGGAAAAGGCTGGAGCTATGGTGCAGAAGTGATGTTGCAGAAACGTAAAGGAACTACTACCGGTTGGATTGGATATACGTTGTCGTGGTCTACACGGCGTTTCCCAGGTGTGAACAACGATGAAATTTATCCTTATAAATATGATCACCGTCACGACCTTGAGCTGGTACTGATGCAACGTTTAGGTAAACATTGGGAATTCTCTGCGTCCTGGCATTATAACTCCGGTACGCCTATCACCATACCTGTTTCCAGTTATGCCGGTGTTGGCGGCGCATCGCCGTGGGATCCCAGTGGTGGTCATACTTCCATTGATCGTTATGATAACTGGAATAATTACCGCGGCGCAGATGTACATCGGTTGGATATAGGAATTACGCATACCAAACAGAAAAAGCATTGGAGCCGAAGCTGGAACCTGAGCATATTTAACGTGTATAACCGGAAGAACCCGTTCTTTTATACAATGATGGATGATGCCACAGAGCAGAAGAGATATCTTTCGCAGGCTACCATTTTGCCCATATTGCCCAGTGTCACATACGCTATTAAATTTTAAAGAGATGTGCAGGAAACATTTTTTCGTAGGTACGGTACTGTTAGTCATGCTTTTAAGTGCATGTTCCAAAAGGGTAGAAATTAAGTTGCCTTATGAAGGCGACAAAATAGTGGTGAACACACTTATCCAACCGGATAGTGTGGTATATATCCGTGTAACCCGTAGCATACCATCCAATGTATTGGATGACAGCGGCTATAAAGATATCCCTGGCAGTACAGTAACGTTATCGGCTGATGGCGTGTCGCTTACCCCATTACACATACAGCAGATCAACGGTTTTTCCTATTTTGTATCTGAGCAGAAAGCGGTGAGAGGTAAACAATACACAGTACAGGTCGCTGCACCAGGGCTCACCTCCGTAACGGCAACGGATACACTACCAATAGCCCCTGATGTGAAAAATGCCGGCGCACAAAGAAATAGCAGCCGTGTACAGTTTACATTAAAGGATGGCCGTGGCGCGGGAGATTATTACCGGATACGGATCTATGTAACTGATGATATTGGTGGGCAGGGAGCTTACCGGCTTTTCCGGTTAGATCCTGCTTTCAATAATAACCTGGTGGATTTCTTCACCAAAAGCAGTTATAACAGCCTTGTGATGAGTGATGAACGCTTCGATGGCAAGGAAGTCAACTTTGTATTGCAAACAGCAGAACCTATCGCCGCCCTTAGCCAGGTGACGGTGGAAGTGAGTACCCTCACCCGTGCTTCCTATGAATATTTCAGTACCATTACGGCACAAAAGGAAGGTGGCAATGTTGCGATTGGCAACCCCATACGTGTCTTTACCAATGTTACGAATGGCTATGGCATTGTAGGTGGCATCAATACAAGAAAAATGTTGTTTAAGGTTGAATAGCTGTTGAACAAGTGAAGCCCCGTATTACCTCAGTGGTACATAATAAAATGGCATAGTTATTAAAATTGGAAATCCTCCGCCTCTCCTCCTGCGATGGCGTTGTTAATGTCTACTGACATCGTAATGGAATGCTTGATAATTACGTTGTTTAGAGCTTTATGAATACCTGGTGTTGCGGTGCTGAGCGCCGGGTAGTTTTCCGCTGCGAGCTTTTTAGCAGCTTCAATGAGTCCATCCTGTAAGTTTACAATTCTGATTTGTTCCTGCATAGTGTCTTTATACATTGGCGATAGTGGGTTCAGTAACTCTTCCCAATCCATGAAAAATAATTTTATTGCAGTTATAAACACGTAGAAATCGATTTAGTTGCACCACGAACTAATTTTTTTTAGACTTCCCCGGTTTATCATAGATTTCCCGGATTTGAACTATATGACTAAGGCTCGCTGACACTGAAGAAAGGCAACCCGGGTCCTCCCTTATGATACCCGCCAGAATAAAGGAAACCAGTTTTCCCGGTTTGGTTTGCATCCCAACCTGGTTGATAAATATTTCCTGTTGCTAGGGTAAGGCATTTATTAGCAAAGCTTTAACGCGAGCCACGCTAATATCTTTGCTGCATTTTGCCAATAGCTAAAAGCTACTGGCTAATAGCTATTTCAATACTTTTCCCTTTTGCGTAACTCGTTTTCCTGATCCGAGCATTGTCATCATTTTTCCTGCTTTACTTTTGTGCCATGTAAATAATACCCCGGAGTAATTTATAGCTAAACATAGAGTACATCCGTTGTTTGCACCACAATATTCAGATAGATAGTTAAGAGTGATGAATTAAGTCCTGACAGCGGCCGTTACGTGGCCGCTGGAGGCACAAACCCATAGGCCCATGTGTAATTACCAGACATTGTATCACGGTTCGGCAGGATATGTTATCCGTTGCCCCCATTGTAAAGGAATTCAGCTCGCTTTTGGTACCACGGTTGTTAACCTTGATATTACAGAGTTTGAGTGCTTCAAAAAGATGGTCACCCGACTGGCGGATGACCATTGTTATTCAACAGAAAATGAAAAGATGATTTGTTTGCCCCTGCCAGCTGATCATGTAATGATGCTGGTAACTCCCGCTGAAATATGCACCCTGGCGAATATGACAGCGGAAGTGCAGGCGTTGCTGCACACGTATGATATCCTGGAAACATCTTCCGGATTCCTTAGTGCTGATTAATGATGGAAGCCACCACCTTCTTTCTGTGTCAGCGGTTTTCTTACCGGATTTTCTTCGAAGTATTTTACACAACGGGTGTAATCCTGGATAAGCATATCTGCCATATCCCGGCTAAACCCATGACGTATTAATACACGTTGCACCACTATGTCCCGTGCATCACCGGTGAGAGGATAGGATGCGATCTGCCAACCACGTGAGCGGATTTTATCAGTAATGTCATAGAGCGTAAATCCATGATCGCCCGGCTTTAATGTCCAGCAGGCGCCCGGCAATCCTCCTTTACCATTGTAGAGGATATCGAAATGCCCTAGTTTTTCTATGGCTTCCGCTATGTAGGAAGCATGGTCCAGACAAGCTTGTTGTAACTTTTTATATCCCTCTCTGCCATGACGCAGAAGATTATAGTATTGTGCTACTATTTGTCCACCTGGTCTCGAAAAATTCAACGCAAAAGTAGGCATATCGCCACCCAGATAATCTACCCGGAAAATCAATTCTTCCGGCAGATCTTCCTTTTCGCGCCAGATAACCCAGCCCACACCTAATGGACTCAGCCCATATTTATGACCAGATGCATTAATGGATTTTACACGTGGAATACGGAAATCCCACACCAGGTCCGGCGAAACAAATGGTGATATAAAAGCGCCACTGGCAGCATCCACATGGATAGGGATGTCCCAGCCCTTTTCCTGCTGCAGTTTATCCAGTGCCTTCGCAATGTCTAATACCGGCTCATACATCAGCGTGAATGTAACACCGAAAGTAGGTACTACACCAATCGTATTTTCATCTACCAGTTCCAGTACTTTTTCCGGTGTTAAATTATAACGGCCATGTTCCATTCCTACTTCACGTAGTTCTACATCAAAATATCTGGCGAACTTATGCCAGCACACCTGTACCGCACCACAAATAAGATTAGGTTTATCAGTAGATTTTCCTTCTTTCTCTCTTCTTTTACGCCATTGCCATTTCAATGCGAGGCCGCCCAACATAGCTGCTTCGCTGGATCCTGTAGTGCTGCAACCCATAGTGCTGGCACTTTCCGGAGCATTAAACAAATCAGCTAAGATATGTACACACCTGTCTTCAATCTCGGCAGTCTGCGGATATTCATCCTTGTCGATCATGTTTTTATCCAGGCATTCATCCATTAATTTATGTACATATTCGTCCAGCCACGTCTGACAAAAAGTAGCGAGGTTCATCCTGGAATTGCCATCCAGCATTAATTCATCATGTACCAGGTGATACACCGTACGCATGTCCTGCGCCTCGCCGGGTATCTTATATTTAGGAATGCTTTCCCTGCTGTCTGCAGATGCATACAACCCTAAACGGGAATTTTCATTCTCTTTTTTCTTGGTGAATAATGGCATAACAATATGGGCTTAATTGTTAGAAATTCTTTTGATGTCTAACAACGGGATGGAACACTTGTTCAGGTACCAACAGAAAAATAGCGCGGACGCTATATAAATTGAATTTCACTGAACAAATGGTGAATGACCTGTGTTACCTATTACGACCTAAATTATGACCATTTTCTTCTTCTTATAATACAGATATAAATGAACTGGTTACATCATACATTCCAGGAGTATCCTGAGTTAGCGGTGTTTCTTACATTGGCAGCAGGTTATTTTATAGGCAGTATCAAGCTCGGTAAATTTTCGTTAGGATCCGTAACCGGTGTGTTGCTGATGGGGGTACTTGTGGGGCAGATGGATATACAGGTATCTGCCAACGTGAAATCAGTTTTTTTCCTGATGTTCCTGTTTGCTGTAGGGTATGCCGTAGGTCCGCAGTTTTTCCGTGGCCTCAAAAAAGATGGATTACCGCAGGTATTGTTTGCAGTGCTCATGTGCGTGGTATGCCTGATCGCTCCCTGGTTATTATCTATCCTGATGGGCTATAACGTAGGACAGGCGGCCGGTTTGATTGCCGGTTCACAAACCATATCTGCTGTAATGGGTGTGGCTGCAGATACCATTAACCAGGTAAACCTTTCCCCTGATCAGAAACAGTTGATGATAAATGCAATGCCGGTTTGTTATGCGGTGACTTATATTTTTGGTACCGCTGGTTCTGCATGGTTGCTATCAAGCGTGGCGCCTATGATGCTGGGTGGTATTGACAAAGTAAGAGCAGCCTGCAAAGAGCTGGAAAAAACAATGGGCGCCGGAGATCCCACCCAGGACCCGGGTATGCGCTCCGCATTTATTGCTGTCACCTTCAGGGCTTATCTCATCAGCGAAAAATCTATTGCTGCGGGGAAGTCTGTAAAGCAACTGGAAGATGAATTAATGGGGCGTGAACACCGGTTGTTTGTAGAACGTATACGTCAGGCGGCTGATAAGAAAATAAAGGACCCCACTCCTGAATACGTGATTAGAGCCGGTGATGAAATTGTACTCAGTGGCCGCAGAGAGTTTATCCTGGGCGAAGAAGAAAATATTGGTAAAGAAATGATAGACGTAGACCTGCTGAATTTTCCGGTGGAGAATGTAATGGTATTTGTGATTAATAAAGAAGCGATTGGCAAAACGATCAGGGAGCTACGTGCAATGGATTATATGCATGGTATACCGGTACAAAGTATACGGCGTGCGGGTATCGCGATGCCCGTATATCCTGAAGCGGTGTTGGAAAGAGGCGATAATATACAGTTGGTGGGATATAAAAGAGATATGGACAGAGCGGTCGCACATATTGGTTACGCGGATATTCCTACCGACAAAACAGATATGATTTTTGTGGGGCTGGGTATTGTATTGGGTGGTTTGATTGGTGCGATGAGTATCCGTGTGGGAGGAGTGCCGCTCAGCTTAAGTACCAGTGGTGGTGCGTTGATCATGGGGCTGGTGTTTGGCTGGTTACGTTCCCGGCATCCGGCCTTTGGCAGAATTCCTGAACCAGCCTTGTGGGTGATGAATAATGTGGGGCTTAATACCTTTATTGCTGTGGTGGGTATTACCGCCGGACCCAGCTTTGTGGCTGGTTTTAAAGAAGTGGGCTGGGGATTGTTTTTAGTTGGTATTGCAGCAACGAGCATTCCGTTGATTGCTGGAGTGTTAATGGCTAAATATATTTTTAAATTTCATCCTGCATTGATCCTGGGATGTACCGCCGGCGCCAGAACAACTACTGCGGCGCTTTCTGCTATACAGGATGAGGTACAGAGTAACCTTCCTTCGCTGGGATATACTATCACATATGCAGTAGGAAATACGCTGCTGATCATCTGGGGGGTAGTGATTGTGATACTGATGACTTAAATCCGCAGTGAAAACTATTCATCATAAATGAGATATATCGTGATAGCAAAATCTACCCGTTATTTGCGTGTATTCGTTTGCGTTATATGTATGTCTGCGGCATCTTTGCATACCCTGGCGCAAAAGGATACTACAGAAAACGGTAAAGGCCTGACCCGTAATATGATTGAAGGTGGAAAGTATCAGGGCTTCCTGTTCACCGATGTAAAAGGCATCCGGTTGCAGTTCAGTGGCTACGTGCAGGCAGACTACATCCATGACTTTATGCAAATAAGCAACATACATGCGATGCAGCCTTCTACGATTACGGTACCTACGGTTACAGAAGGCAACACTGCCTTTACAGTTCGCCAATCACGCTTTGCATTTACGGCTTTTGGGGCGCCCGATGGAAAAGGACGCGCATTAAAAGCAGTACTCGAATTTGATCTATGGGGTAGTCTTTCCGGCGCACCCAGGCTGCGCCATGCTTATATACAGCACGGCAAATGGACCTTCGGACAATACTGGAGCAACTTCATGGATGATGATAACTGGCCTAACATCATGGACTACTGGGGACCTAACTCCTATGTATGGACGCGACAGATACAGTTACGGTTTACACAACAGATCAGTACTTCCATGAAATTTTCTGTATCTGCAGAACAGCCGGGAGGAGATTTGTCCATACCGGATACGTGGAAAAGCAGAACGAACTTTCCAGATGTAACGGCCGCTTTTCAAAAAAATTTTGGCAAAAATAATGGCAGTCATGTACGCTTATCCGGTTTGATGCATCCGATGGATTACAAAAACGCAGACAAAGACAACAAAACCAATATAGGTGGGGCTTTTAACCTGTCCGGTAATATTGATCTGGATAAAAATGATGACGTGAAATTCCAGTTTGCCTACGGTAGCGGCTATGCGAAATACAGTGAAGATATCAGTGGACAAGGGTACGATGGGTTCGCAGGCACGAATGATAAGAGCATCAAACAAATCAATATGCTCGCCACCTGGTTGTACTTTGATCACTTCTGGACCAAAAGTCTGGGATCTACTATCGGATATGGCTATCTTCGCCTGAATACCCCGGATCTGGCATTACCCGATGCGGCCATTAAAGCCACACACTATGCGTCTTTCAATACCACTTATTACTTCACCACTTTCTTTAAAATAGCAGGAGAAGTATTGTATGGAAAAAGGGAGAACAGGGATAATACCTCCGGGGAAGATGTCCGTGCGCAGTTCAGTGCGTTTTTCAAATTCTGATCATCTGCATAAAATCATACACCATGAAAATTATAATTGGATTAATCATGCTGCTGACACTGGGTGTTACAGATGCTTATTCCCAGAAGCGTGCAAAAACAGTTGATTATAATGCTGTCATTAACGAGGCATTTAATTTATATAAAAATGAAAAAGGCGGGAAGAATGCAGATTATATTCCTTACCTGGACAAAGTAGATTCCGACATGTATGGCATTGTGCTGGTGACCACAGAAGGACAGGTATACCAGGTAGGAGAAACAAAGTTTGAATTTGGTATTGAGTCGATAGAAAAAGTATTTACACTTTGTATGGCGATGGAAATTGTGGGCGATTCCGTCATCCTGCAAAAAGTGGGCGCTGATCAAACGGGTTTGCCTTTTAACTCCGTGCCGGCCATAGAACTGAATGGACAAAAACCGTCAAATCCCCTGGTAAATGCGGGCGCCATGGCTACTTCCAGCTTACTCACCAGTCACTTCGGTCATGCGGATGCCTGGGATAAGGTGAATGCTTATTTCGCCAGGTTTGCCGGTCGTAATCTAACCGTGCTGGATGAGCTGTATAAATCAGAAGCCGCTACCAATCAGCATAATCAGGCTATTGCCATGTTGCTGAAATCATATGGATATATGTATGATGATCCTATATATGCCTGTGATTTTTATACCAGACAATGTTCTTATGGCGTAAATACCCGGGATCTGGGTATTATGGCGGGTACGCTGGCAAATGGCGGTGTGAATCCTATCACCAAAGAACGGTTGATCCGCGAAAAATATGTTCCCAAAGTATTGGCGATTATGGGGACAACAGGATTGTATGAAACTACGGGTGACTGGATGTTTAAGGTAGGGTTACCCAGTAAAAGCGGTGTTGGGGGCGGTATTATATCCGTAGTGCCCGGCAGGTTTGCGGTTGCTGTTTTTTCTCCTCCGCTGGATAAAGCTGGTAATAGCGTACGTGCCCAGCAGGCGATCAAATATATTTCCGATAAGCTGGAAGCCAATGTGTATGTAGGAAAATAATTATCATCTCTGTATGGCAAATTTGGTGAACAGTACCGGGAGTTCCGGTGGCTGTTCACCAATTATTTTTCAAGGTTAATTCGTAAATTCATAAAACAAGTTATCACATTAACATGTTTTAGAGCTATGGATGTCAAGGATTATTATAAGGTACTGGGAGTCGAGAAAGCGGCAACAGCTGAGCAGATTAAGAAGGCCTACCGTAAACTGGCGGTAAAGTATCATCCGGATAAGAATCCCGATAATAAAGCCGCTGAGGATAAATTTAAAGAGATTAATGAAGCCTATGAAGTGTTGAGCGACGTAGAGAAGCGTAAGAAATATGATCAGTTCGGGGAAAATTATAAGTATTACGAACAGCATGGGGGCCGCCCGGAAGATTATGACTGGTCGCAATATGGCGGTGGCGGCGGGCAGGGCCGCACGCGTTCCTATAGCAGTGGCAATATGGATGATATGTTTGGCGGTGGCGAGGGTAATTTCTCTGATTTCTTTGAACAACTTTTTGGTAGCCGCTTTTCCGGTGGCGGTGGTGGTCGCCGGCAACAACAGGGGCCCGGTCGCGGCCGGGATGTACAGGCTACTATGGAAGTGTCGCTGGAAGATGCTTATACCGGTGCTACCCGGCAGGTAGAAGTAAATGGCAGCCGACTGAACATTAAGCTGAAGCCCGGTTTATATGAAGGTCAGGTGATCCGGTTGAAAGGGAAAGGTAATCCCGGCCGCAAAGGCGGAGAAAACGGTGATCTGCTGATCAGTATTCATCTGGCGCCACATCCTAAATTTGAACTGAAAGGACAGGATATTTATACGGATCTGGCCTTGCCTTTGTATACCGCTGTATTGGGTGGCAAAACGATTGTATATACACCCGGTGCCGACCTGAATATGAATATTCCGGCAGGCACAGACAGTGGTAAAGTATTTCGTTTAAAGGGTAAAGGAATGCCTGCCTACGATAACAGCGGAACGGCGGGAGATCTATATATCAAAGCAATGGTACATATACCAAAAAACCTTTCCGAAAAGGAAAAAGAACTGTTTCAGCAACTTTCACAATTAAATGAGAATGGCGATGCTTAAACTTTTTGATTACCTGGAAGAAGTCATATCTACTGAGCGGATTTCACAGCTGAACAACCCAAAGCTGCTATATACCGCCAGTGAAATCATGCAGGAACTGGGCTATGGCCAGTCCGGAATGGAACAGGAGCCATTGGACAGGGCAATGCATGCCTGTGCAGCATTGAATATCCCGGTGGACTTTAATTTCAAGAAGGTATTTTGTTTTAAAGACGGTGAACTAACCACGGACTGGCAATTATCAGAACTGGCGACTTACCTGTTTATGATCAATTGTAACCCATTGAATCCTTTTGTGGCTAAAGCACAACTGATCTTTATGATGAAAGACCGAGTATGAGAGATATCAACCGGACCGGTATCCTGATAGTGGTTATTATGGGCACTACCATGGCCGGAATAGATTCCAGTATTGTAAATATATCCCTTCCCGTTATGAGCAAGCAGTTTAACTGTACGCTGTCGGAAATAGAATGGGTGATTACAGTATACATGCTTAGTTTTTCTGTGTTAATGCCATTGACCAACTGGCTGAAAAACAGGATAGGTTTTTTTAATCTTTATATCGGCGCCATCTCCCTTTTTACATTAGGCTCGCTGATGTGCGCTTTGTCTACCAACCTGGATTCCCTGCTAACCGCACGGGTGGTCCAGGCACTGGGAGGTGGTGCTATGGCACCCACGTCCATGGCCATTATTTCTTATGTATTTCCAGCCAGGGTGCGCGGCACTGTATTAGGTTGGTGGGGCCTGGGTAATCTCGTCGGGCCTGCGTTAGGACCTACTTTGGGGGGGATTCTTACGGAGAAATTCGGCTGGCCTTCTATCTTTTATATTAATCTTCCTATTGGTATAATAACGGTAGCCCTGGCTTTCCGATACCTGGGCGTATTGCGTAAACAGCCCAAGCTCAAGCTACCCTTTGACCTGACCGGTTTTGTAGCCCTCACCATCTTCCTGGTATGTTTGCAGTATGGCATTGCCAGAGCGGAAGTGGTGGGAATTACTTCTCCTGAAATACTGGCTACACTGGGAGTGTCGCTGCTGGCATTTGCATTTTTTATATGGATAGACAAACAGAAAAAGGATCCCATTATGGACCTGGCACTGTTTACCAATTACTCTTTTGTGAGTTGTATCCTCGTCACTATTTCCAGGTCTGCCGCCTTGTTTGGTGGCCTCTTTCTGATGCCTTTCCTGCTACAGGAACAAATGGGGTTTTCTGAAGGGATATCCGGGTTGCTCATATTGCCCAATTCCGTTTTTATGGCAGCATTGATGCCTTTTGCGGGCCGTTGGTCCGATAAACATGGCTCCAGGGAGATTTCTATCCTGGGCATCACCCTGCTGGCCGTTTCTATGTACCTGTTTTCCATACTGGACCGGGGAAGCAGTATCAGCGGAGTCATTACTGCGATGGTAGTGCGGGGACTAGGTATGGGACTATTACTCGCGCCGTTGAATGCCGCTACCCTGAGTGCGGTAAGGCCCAGCGAGGTAACGATGGCCTCTTCCATCAGTACGCTGATGCAGCAGGTGGGCGGTGCCATTGGTATTGCAGTACTGGCCATTATTACGCAGGCAGCCTATAACAAGCATGTATTGACAGGCATGGCCAACATGCCTGCGCATCACCTGGCGTTACGGGAAGGATTTCATATTTCCCTGATCATATTGTTGGTAACCCTGATTCCGGCCTGGTTCCTGCCCCGTAGAAATGTGGTATTAAAAGATACCGATGCGCATATAGATACCTGATTTTTTTACTGCATGATTATTGGTTAATATCGGTGAACTTTTTCGGTACTTATGGCAACAATTGGTAAGAAGCATATCCTGATGATTGATGACGATGAAGATGATTTTTTCCTTGTAAATTCTTTGCTACAGGATATTTCACCGGATCAATATGTACTGCAATGGGTATCTTCCTATAAAGAGGGGTTGCTGGCAATAGAAGCACGTTCGCATGATCTTTACCTGGTAGATTACCGCCTGGGAGCGTATACAGGGATTGATGTGTTGCATCATTTCCGCAATCTGGGATATAAAGCCCCGGTGATCCTGTTCACCGGAAAAGGGGATTATCACATCGATAAGGAAGCTATGCAGGCCGGTGCGGCAGATTATCTCGTGAAAAGCGAAATCAATGCCGCCTTGCTGGAAAGAGCCATTCGTTACACCCTGGATAAGTTTAATCATCTCCTCGCTATTGAAAAAAGTGAAAAACGCTACTTCAGCATTTTCGAAAAATCCAATGATCTTATTCTGCTGGCAGACTGTGAGCATAAAATTGTGGCCGCCAATCCTGCTGCCCTTCAGGTGTTGAACTATAATGAAGAGGAGCTGTACAACAGCCATCTCCAGGGTTTGTTTGCGGAAGAACTGGTGATTAAGGATTTTCTGGAACAGATTTGTTCTGAGGAGGGGGTGGTGCAAAAGGAATATGTTTTCCGCGGAAAATCAGGCCAGCAGCTGGATGTAATGATCAATGCATCTTTGCTGGATGAGAAAAAACAGTTGTATTTATGTATCATCCAGGATATTACTGCCCGTAAACGCAAGGAACGGGAGAAACAGCAACAGGAAAAGTTTGCGATAACGGGTCGTATAGCCCGCTTAATAGCCCACGAAGTACGCAATCCGCTCACGAATATTTTACTGGCCGTTTCCCAGATTAAAATGGAACCGCTGGCCGAAACCGAAGATGCACAGTTGTACCTGGATATCATGGAACGCAACTGTCATCGTATTAATCACCTGGTAACAGAGCTGTTACAGTCTACCCGCATGTCTGAGTTAAACATGCTGCCAATGGGGCTGAATATACTCGTGGAAAAGGCATTGCACCTGGCGGCCGACCGGTTGCAACTGAATAACATTTCCGTGGTAAAGGAACTCTGCGAGCCGGATTGTAAGATCCTGGCGGATGAAGACAAAATCCTTATTGCATTTCTGAATATTATTATTAATGGTATTGAAGCCATGAAGGTGGGCGAAGGCCGCCTGGGTATTCATTCCTGGCAAAACGCAGAACGTGTATTTATTCGTATATCCGACAACGGTAGTGGTATCTCTGAGCAGAACCTGGCTAAATTATTTGAACCGTTTTTTACCAATAAAACGAAAGGTACAGGGCTTGGACTTACTGCCACCCAGAATATTATTCTACAGCATCATGGCAGCATTACAGTAGACAGTGCTTTGGGAGAAGGTACCAGTTTCCTGATTAGTTTCCCGATAGAAGAAAAACAGTCATAAAAAAACGGCGACCTTATGCGGGCCGCCGTTCTTGCTTTATAAATAGGTTTATATATTTTCTTCTGCCTTAATACCTGTTTGTGTAAAGATGATTTTGCGTTGTTTGTACAGGTTGCCGATGGTCATTTTAAATGTTTTCTTACTCATACCAAAGAACTCCTGGATTTCTTCCGGAGATGATTTATCATGGTATGGCAGGTAGCCATCATTTTCCTGCAGGAGCCGCAGCACTTTCTCTGCTTCATCTTCTACCCTTTCAAATCCCGGCTTGCCGATGATGAGGTCTATTTTATCTTCTTTGATCTGACGGATAAAGCCTTTCATTTTGTCACCAATTTCCAGGGAACGGAAAATTTCGTTGTGGTGCAGGATTCCGGTGTGCAGATTGTTGATGATGGCAACAAAACCGATGTCGGTACGGCGATAGATGACCAGGTCTACGGGATCTTTTTCTTTTACGGTGAGGTTTTCATTGCTGAGGAACCTATCCAGCTTTTCGGTGGCAGCGAGGCGACCGGTTTGCTCATCGATGTATATTTTCACCAGGTATTCCTGCCCTGGTGCCATACGGGTCAATTGCTGAGAAGTGGCAACAAAAAGGTCTTTCATGAGTCCCCAGTCGAGAAATGCACCTTGTTTGGTGACGCTCACGGTTTTCAGCAGTACAATATCCCCTACAATACCGAAAGGACGCTGGGTGGTGGCAATAAGGCGGTTTTCAGAATCATGATACAGGAACACTTCGAGCTCATCGCCCACCCGTGTACCTGCCGGTACAAACCTTGTAGGGAGCAGGATTTCCTGATCTACTCCTTCCAGGTATACACCAAAGTCAGCTTCCTTTTTTACCCTTAACTGGTTGTATTCACCCACCTTTATCATAAAAATTCGATTAATTGTCAGGGTGCAAGTTACTTATAGATTGCCGGATTGCGAGAATCATATTCTCCTTACTTTTGTAATCATCAGCTATTCAGTGAGTACTGTAATTCCGGAATGACTGATCTAAACCAACCAAACCATCTTATGACGATTTTATCATTCACCCTGATCCTCCTATGGGGGGCCTTTATGGCTGGACTGCTGGGGTCGCTGACCGGTTTAGGGGGCGGCGTAGTGATCATACCCTTGCTAACCCTTGTATTTCATGCAGACATCCGCTATGCCATTGGTACTGCGTTAGTGGCTTCTATTGCCACTTCTTCCGGATCGGCTTCGGCTTATGTAAAAGAAGGAATTACCAACATCCGGTTAGGCATGTTCCTCGAAATTGCCACTACCACAGGTGCTGTGGTGGGGGCGCTGATAGCGGTATACATGCCTACCAATGTGGTAGCGATTATTTTTGGGCTGGTACTCATTTTCTCCTCGCTGATGTCTTTCCGAAAAAAGATAGCCGTACCTACCGGGGAACAACAGAGTAAACTGGCGGCACAGCTGCGGCTTAACAGTAGCTACCCCACCGCAGAAGGAACAGTTAACTACGAGGTACATCATGTGCCGGGCGGTTATTTCATGATGACTTTTGCCGGCGTGATGTCGGGCCTGCTGGGTATTGGTTCCGGCGCATTAAAAGTACTGGCCATGGATAACATCATGCGCATTCCATTTAAAGTATCTACAACCACCAGCAACTTTATGATTGGGGTAACAGCAGCTGCCAGTGCGGTCGTGTATCTGCAGCGGGGGTACATCTCTCCCGGATTATGTATGCCGGTGGTACTGGGCGTGCTGGCCGGAGCTTTTGCCGGCTCTAAATTGCTGACCCGCGCCAATGTGAAGTGGTTGCGTATAGTCTTTAGCGTAGTAATCGGTTTCCTGGCGCTGCAAATGATCTATAATGGTGTTACCGGAAAATTATAAACGATGAAACAACTTTCAAATTATTTCCGGGACAAGGATATTCAGCAGCTGATAGGAAAACAATTACGCGTGGGCGTTATTGCTTCCAGCATCATTGTATTTATTGGTGGTGTCATTTACCTGATCCGTCATGGGCACGAACAGCCCTCCTATAGCGATTTTACCGGGGTGCGGGAAGGATTGACGAATCTGCCGGGCATCTGGCAGGGCGTGATGGAAAACAGAGGGATGAATATTATTCAGCTGGGAGTGGTATTATTGATTGCCACCCCTATTATTCGTATAGCCTTTTCTGTTATAGCATTCCTGATAGAGAAAGATTACCTGTATGTGGTGATCACGTTGATCGTGCTGGGGATTATTTTATTCAGTATGCTGGGAGGATTGGCGGGATAGCTTTTTATAATTAGCCGTTGACTGTTAGTAGTTTCAGATAGCATAGTTCATCTGAAACACTAACAGCCAACGGCTGTTTTAATTATCCGGCATTAGAAATTTCCAGTTTTATGACGGTAGATATAGCATCAGGCGCCTGTGCAGGCAGGTTGATCAGCAGATCATCGGTACCGGTGGTAGTGATGAGCTTTTTACCGTTTGCGAGCAACTTCGCACTATTTACTTTTCCTTTTACGCCAGGTACATGCAATTGGCCATTGGCAGGCCAGTTGAACACATGCAGGTATAGCGTGGTATTGTTACCATTTTTCTTCTGGGTGCAACGGCCCCAGTCTAAAGTGGGGAGCGGGCTGCCTTGTGTGGCATAAATGGCTTCTCCATTTACCTTCATCCACTGGCCTATACCTTTAAGGGCAGTGAGACTGCCTTCGGGGAATTGACCGCTGCCATCGGGGCCTACGTTCAGCAGGTAGTTACCGTTTTTGGAGGCGATGTCTACCAGGTTACGTATAAGCGTTTCCGTGCTTTTCCATTTATTATCGAAACTTTTATATCCCCAGGTGCCATTCATGGTCATGCAGGTTTCCCAGTCACGTCCGTCCAGTTCTGATTGGTTAGGGATTTTTTGTTCCGGTGTTTTATAGTCGCCGGCAAAGTTGGGGCGTTTCAGGCGGTCGTTGGTGATGATATTGGGTTGGAGTGCGAGTACATCCTGCAGCTTTTGTGCATATTCATCTGTCATATTGGTAGGGGTATCCCACCATAATACGGCTACTTCGCCGTAGTTGGTCAGCAGTTCTTTTACCTGTGGTACTGCTACTTTATCAATGTAATCGGACATGGTAGCACTGGTTTGCAGTGGATCCCAATGACCGCTGTGTGCTTGTGTATAAGCATCTATTTGTGCGGAATCCGGATTAGGCCAGCCTTCAGTTGCTACTTTGCGGGCAACAGCCCCACCGGGGTTATTCCAGTCCTGTGCCTGTGAGTAGTAGAAGCCCAGTTTAATACCATATTTTTTGCAGGCAGCTGCCAGTGGTTTCAGCACATCTTTGCCGTATGGGGTGGCATCTGCGATATTCCATTTGCTGGCGTTGGATTTAAACATGGCAAATCCGTCGTGGTGTTTGGCTGTGATTACAATGTATTTCATACCTGCATCCTTCGCTGTTTTCACCCAGGCGTCTGCATCATATTTAACAGGGTTAAATTGTTTGGCAAACTGTTGATATTCAGTAACGGGTATTTTGGCGCGGTTCATAATCCATTCGCCACCGCGGGCTACCTGTTGTCCTTTGTAGTTGCCGGCCAGCTGGGCATAGTCGCCCCAGTGAATGAACATGCCGAAACGGGCATCGCGCCACCATTGCATGCGCTGATCATGGGTCAGTGTATTTTGTGCGAATAGGATGGATGCCGGAATCAGCAGCGCCACCAGGAACAGAATCCCTTTTTTCATAAACATAATGTGGATGTTGCATATTATGCAATCGTTTGCATGATACGGGTAAAAAATAAGCGCAGGGCGCTCTTATCTTCCTAATTACCTACTAATGTCTATAAAAAAAACGGACCAGAATGGACTGATTTTACCAGAAGCTAATATTTTTTTATGTAGATATTTTGTTTGGGAAGATTTGTGCTTCAAAAACAAAATATCTACATAAATATACTTATCGTCAGGCCATTTCTACTTCACGCAGTTCCAGCATCTGGGTGGTCCATACACGCAGTTCATCTACCAGTGCAGGGTTGTTCAGCAGGGACTGTCCGTAGGAAGGGATCATTTTTTTCAGTTTGATCTGCCATGCTTCAGTTTCCACTTCTTCCTTGAAGCAGCGTTTCAGCAGGTTGAGCATGATAGAAACGGCAGTAGATGCACCAGGAGATGCTCCCAGCAGCGCAGCAATGGAGCCATCAGCTGCACTCACCACTTCTGTTCCGAATTCCAGGATGCCACCATGTTCAGGATCTTTTTTAATCACCTGTACACGTTGTCCGGCAATTTCCAGTTCCCAGTCTTCCATCTTAGCTTCCGGGAAATACTCACGCAGGGCTTCCAATCTGTCTTCCGGCTTCTGTCTTACCTGTGCAATCAGATATTTGGTCAGCGGAATATTATCCAGGCCGGCAGACACCATAGGGCGTATGTTATTGGCTTTGATAGATAAAGGCAGGTCCATGAAAGAACCGTTTTTCAGGAACTTGGTGGAGAACCCGGCATACGGTCCAAACAACAGGGCTTTTTGTCCGTCGATCATACGGGTATCGAGGTGAGGCACCGACATAGGAGGCGCACCTACAGAGGCTTTGCCATATACTTTTGCACGGTGTTGTTCAATTATTTCCGGATTGTTGCAACGCAGCCATTGTCCGCTTACGGGGAAACCGCCAAAACCTTTTCCTTCCGGAATGTCTGACTTTTCCAGTAAAGGCAGAGAACCGCCACCTGCACCAATAAATACGAATTTTGTTTTGACGCTTTGCTTTTCGCGGGTTTCACGGTTTTTCACCTTGATCACCCAGCTGCCATCCGCTTCTTTTTTGAAATCACGTACGTCATGATTGAAGTGAAGGGATACGCCATCCAGTTTTTCCAGGTGGTTAAACAGGGCGCGGCTCAAAGCACCGAAGTTTACGTCTGTACCCATTTCCATATGGGTAGCCGCCACTTTTTGAGTCGCATCACGACCTTTCATCACCAGGGGCATCCAGCTATTCAGCTTTTCGGGATCTTCCGAATACTCCATGGTTTTGAAAAGATGACACTGCTGCAGGGCTTTGTATCTTTTTTTGAGATAATCCACATTTTCTTCTCCCCAAACAAAACTCATGTGGGGAATACTTTGTATAAAGTTGTGCGGATTGGAAATGATGTTATTTTCTACCAGGTAGGACCAGAATTGACGGGACACTTCAAATTGCTCTGCAATGTTCACCGCTTTTTTAATGTCTACTGATCCATCCTGTTTCTGTGGCGTGTAGTTCAACTCGCAAAATGCAGAGTGACCGGTACCGGCATTGTTCCATGCGTCGGAACTCTMTGCTGCAGCCACATCCAGTCGTTCAAAAATTGCAATGGTTAACTCAGGTTCCAGCTCTTTCAGGAGCATTCCCAGTGTGGCGCTCATAATTCCGGCGCCGATTAAAACCACATCCGGACCTGTTCCAGCTGTACTCTTGCTTCTAAACATAACCCCATTTTTATTCGAGGTGCAAAGTTACAATCAAAACAATTATGCAGGGTGATTAAATTGCTCGTTTGCTACACTTTAACAATACTATTACAATTCTTTCTGAACGGATTGAAAGTTTTGAATGCATGGAGAAGTATATATAATTTTATATTTTGGTTAAGCATCTGGTAATTAAATAATTGACTGCCGGGAAATATTATTTTTATTTTATGATGAACAGACGTGCATTTTTTAAGGGAATATCCGCTGCCGTAGTCATATCTGCCTGTGGTAAAATAGTATCCGCCGTTACTCCCAGGCATTTCGACAGCAAAACCATTTTCCGCTTTGCGGTAGGGTCTGACTGGCATTTTGGAGAACCCAAAACGCCGTCGGAGCAGTATTTCCAGGACCTGCAACATGCTTTTAATCAGTACCAGCAACAGTATCCCTGCGAATTTTTTGTGCTCAACGGAGACATTATCCACAATGATCCCGCCCTGCTCTTGCCTGCTGCCGCCAAATTAAAGCAATTGCATCCTCAGCTGTTTGTTACCCATGGTAATCATGACATGGTAACGGCTGCCGCCTGGGAACAAGCCTGGGGCTATCCCCTGAATCACGACGTGGTAGTAGGAAAGCAGGTGATTTTGCTGGGAAACACGGCAGATGAGAAAGGGAAGTACCTATGCCCCGATGTGCCCTGGTTTGCCAGTAAACTGGAGCAATACAAGGATGCCACCAATATATTCATCTTCCTACATATCACCCCGGTAAAATGGACTGACAACGGGCTGGATTGCACCGAATTCCAGGCGCTGATTAAAAAATACCCGAATATCAGGGCCATCTTTAACGGACATGACCATGACCAGGATAGTGTGAAAATGCTGGATGACTCCAAAATACCATTCCTCTTCGACGGACATATTGGCGGTAGCTGGGGCGTAGGCTATCACGGCTTTCGCGTAGTGGAATTAAAGGAAGATGGCAGCCTTCTCTCCTTTATCATGAACCCGCTTACGCGCCAGAACGAACGCGTATTTCCGAAAGTTTAGCTATTTTGCCGGTACATTCGGGATGCTAAAAGAAAAACTATGCTGGAGGAACTTGAAAAAGACTACGGATTTACCTATCCAACGCTCTATAAACAATTATATAAAGATGGAATGCTGGACTGGGGAGAGTTTGGTGAAGACTGGCTGGACAAGGTATATCCAGCAATAAAAACAGCTCCGCCCTTACTGCTCTATGCCAACGATCTTGAAATGATGGCGCTGACAACTGTGGATGAAGAAATGGATGAAGGACTGCTGTTTGCCGATCCTGTTCATAAGTTTGTTCCTTTTGCGATGAGCGGTGCCGGCGACTGGTTCGCGTTTTACTTCAATTTACAGGATGGCGAAGATGTGCCCATCGTACAGGTATTTCATGACGTGAATGAAGCCTGTATACTGGCTAAAAACCTGCAGGACTTTATATTTCTTCAAATGCTGGAAGCGGTAACAGACCTGGATCCTAAATATCCATCCCTGATAGTTCACGGTAATATGAAGGAGAATTGCGCGAATTTTCTGCGTACCCATGCTCCCTATCTTACACCCCATCAGGCGCAGATCATTGAGGCGGTATATGATTTTGGAAGGCTCACCAATGTAGCCTTACACGAAATCGTAGAGAAGGAAATGAATTTCGAATGGTTGGATAGTAGTTTCCCTTACCAGGTGAAAGGATAGCATAAAGCAGAAGGCATAAAGCAAAAAGCTATTGTAGCGATTAAATATCCGCTGCAATAGCTTTTTGCTTTATGCCTTCTGCTTTATTCTTTATAAAAATCTATCAGTGATCCAAAATACTGTTCATTCCAGCCGGAAGTAATATCTTCATAAGCCTCGTCCGGAATATTAGTATGCTTTAATTCCACATCGGTGCCTTTGGGTGAAGGATGCAGTTTAATGGTAACAATAGAAGGATTTTCTGCTTCCTCTTCTTCATCTTCCCCGAAATACCATTGCTGCACAATTTTCTTGTCCTGCTCAAATTCCAGGTTTTTGCCTACAATACTTGCTTCCCATAAAGCAAACTCAGAACCGGGTTCTGTAGACATTTCTGCTACTTCACCTGTCCACAGCTGAATAGTAGCGGGATTGGTGAGGGCGGCGTATACTTCTTCCGGCGGAGCAGACAGTATAAAATGTTTTTTATAATCTTTCATGGTTTCAAAGCTACTGAATTGATGAATTATTATTTACTTTTCTATAAAAATTGAGTGTATGCAATTTACCAAACTGATCCCAAATATATTTTATTCGGATATGAATGTGGGTTTGCAACTTTTTGTAGACACACTTGGTTTTATAATCGCTTACAGGGATGATAGCGGAGAACAGCCTTTCTGCATCATCAAACGGGATACCCTGGTGATTCACCTGATAGAAAGCCATGAATGGGCGATTAAAGACCGGCCTGAAATACGACTGGAAACAGATGATATTGAAGCCGCTTATGCACAGGTAAAAGCAGCTCATCCGGAACTGCTGCACCCTAATTTACCGGAAGTTCGCCCGCAACCCTGGGGCGCCCTGGAGTTTGCCCTCAGAGACAGTGAAGACGTGTGCGTGATTATACAGCAACCGGAATAAGATCGTATTTAATGGTTATCTATCCTATATGATTAAAGTATCACAGAAACTGTACAATGAAAAACTACGGAGCCCTTCCGAAAGAATAACCAGACTGGCAGGTTTTTTTGCTTTGCTGTTCCTTGTACTGGGAGTGGCGGGCTTTCTTGGGGCCCGTAAATTTAATGACGATGTAATTACCTGGACCTGCTTTGGGTTGCTGGCGGTTTACTTTTTAGTGAAAACAGTACTTGATAAAATGCTGGTGTGGATCTGTTTCGATTACCAGTTACAGGTAATGGAGATCACCACTGTTACCTTATTCACTAAAGAAAAAACACAACATATTCCGCTCATAGACGTCAGGTATAAAACCGGCAAAGAAGGCAAAAGATTTATTCCTTACATCGACTTATACAACGGCCGGGAAAAAATAATTCACCTGACCAGGGACGGAATCGGAGAACATACCTTTGATATGATTGCTGAGGAGCTCACGGAACTTGTATCCTGATTGTTCATTTCCGGTCGTTTCCTGTTCACTTATGAACAAACGGCCATAACAGGCGGCAGGTAAACCTTTACCAGGCCGGCCATGCAACTATGGCAATTTTCTTGTGTCTTTACCATATCCATCTCTAAATCCAGTTGCCATGGTAAAGAACTACCTGAAAATTGCCATCAGGAATCTGTTTAAGAACAAAGGAATTTCATTTATCAACATCTTCGGTTTATCTGCCGGCATGGCCGTTACTATGCTGATAGGACTCTGGATATGGAATGAACTGTCTTACGATAAATACCATGTGCATTACGACCGGATTGCCCAGGTCTGGCAGCGGGAAACAACAGGTGAGCAATCGGATGCCTATAACGCCATGCCCATACCTCTGGCAGCAGAACTGAGATCCTCTTATGCCAATGACTTTAAGCAGGTAGTACTCGCCTCTCTCGGTACACATACGGTATCATTTGGGGATAAGAAGTTTACCAGCATGGGGGCTTTTATGGAAAGTGGCGGCCCCGCACTGTTTTCCCTGAAAATATTGAAAGGCAGCCAGGCAGCCCTGAAAGAACCAGGGAGTGTGCTGTTGTCAGCTTCTTTTGCAAGATCTCTCTTTGGAGATAAAGACCCGATGGATCAGTTGATCAAACTGGATAATAACAGTCAGTTGAATATCAAGGTAACTGGTGTATACGAGGATTTACCGGATAACACCACGTTAGCAGGCATGAACTATATTATCCCCTGGGAGCTGTTTGTTTCCAAATGGGATTGGGTGAAGAATTCAAAAGACAACTGGTCTCTTAATTCGATGCGGATTTTTGTACAGCTGGCAGATAATACAGATCTCGATAAAGTTTCCGGGAAGATAAAGGATGTTAAAACCATACATGCCAAGCCGGAGCCGGGTTTTAAGGTAGCTCTTTTTTTACATCCGATGAGTAAGTGGCATCTCTATTCCACCTTTGAAAATGGGGTGAATACAGGCGGACAAATCCGTTATGTGAGATTGTTTGGTATCATCGGCATATTTGTACTGTTGCTGGCCTGCATCAATTTTATGAACCTGAGTACTGCCCGCTCAGAAAAACGCGCCAAAGAAGTGGGTATCCGCAAAGCCATTGGATCTATGCGCAGACAGCTGATCTCGCAGTTTTTAAGTGAATCTGTATTGGTGGCTGGCTTTTCTTTCGTATTGTCTTTATTGCTGGTGTTAATAGTATTGCCCTGGTTTAACCAGGTGGCTGATAAACACATTGGTATCATGTGGAGCAGTCCTGGTTTCTGGTTATGTGGTATTGGTTTCAGCCTCTTTACCGGTTTGCTGGCAGGCAGCTATCCTGCGCTTTATTTGTCTTCTTTTCAGCCGTTGAAAGTGTTGAAAGGAACTTTCCGTGTAGGCCGTTTGGCGGCTGTTCCCCGCAAAACATTGATAGTAGTACAATTCACGGTATCTATTATTTTGATTATCGGCACCATTGTCATCTACCGGCAAATACAGTTTGCAAAGGATTTGCCTGTTGGATATACCCGGAACGGTTTGCTTTCTATACAAATGACAACACCGGAAATCTATAGCAACTATAATATTATCCGTACTGAATTGCGGAGCACCGGCGCTATCACAGAAATGTCTGAGTCGCAGGGACCTGTAACCGACATATGGTCCAGTGCCGGCGGATTTGAGTGGAAGGGGCGCAAGCCGGACCAGCAGCAGGGATTTTCTGTTATTGGCGCAAAGTTCGGCTACGGCAAAGTGGTAGACTGGCGCTTTGTAGCTGGTCGTGATTTTTCGGAACAGTTTGCAACAGACTCGATGGGGCTGATATTAAATGAAGCTGCCGCAAAATATATGGGACTGGAAAATCCGGTGGGCGAAATTATCAGGAAAGATAGTATGGACTATCACGTACTGGGGGTGGTGAAAAATATGATCATGACGTCTCCTTATGAGCCGGTGCGTCCGGGCATTTATTATCTGCTGAAAGAAGGGGGTAATTTTATTAATATGCGGGTTAATCCGCAAATGAGCACCACGAAGGCTTTGGCAGCCATTGAACAGGTGATGAAAAAGTATAATCCTGCTGCTCCTTTTGAATACAAATTTGCCGACCAGGAATATGCCAAAAAATTCAGCGAAGAAGAACGTATCGGGCAGTTGTCTACTTTCTTTGCGGTGCTGGCCATTATGATCAGCTGCCTCGGGTTATTTGGGCTGGCTTCTTTTTTAGCAGAACAACGAACCAAAGAAATAGGTATCCGCAAAGCGTTGGGAGCATCTGTATTCCAGTTATGGCAGATGTTATCCAAAGACTTTGTCATATTGGTAAGCATCTCCTGCTGTCTCGCTATCCCGGTAGCCTGGTATTGTTTGCATAAATGGTTGATGCAGTATTATTACCATACCACCATCGTATGGGAGATTTTTGCGGTAACAGGAGCGGGTGCTTTGCTGATAGCGTTGGCGACGGTGAGCTATCAGGCAGCCAAAGCAGCCATGGCTAATCCGGTGAAAAGTTTACGCGCGGAATAAAAGCGGCTGGACTACCTGGCATCCGTTATCTGGACTACCGGCGGCGCCCCGATAGCTGTTAATTTTATGGTATGAAAAAGTACCAGGATCTGGCAGTGCTGCTACTACGGGTAGCCACTGCCGTTAATTTTTTGTCGGCGGTAGCTATCCGCTTTGGCCTTTGGGGCGCTGAAAAGGGTAACTGGGCAGAGTTTGTAATCTATACCGGAAAAGTAAATTCCTTTGCACCGGCAGCCATCATACCTTTTCTCGCGGTATCAGCTACTGCCCTTGAAATCATTTTTGCCATCTTACTACTGGTGGGTTATAAAACCCGTTGGGTGGCACTGGGAGCAGCTATACTCACGTTGATATTCGCTTTGTCGATGACTTATTCCTTTGGTGCACTCTCTGCTCTGACATATGCAGTATGGGTGGATTGTACTTCCGCTTTGTTGTTGGCTACCATGCCATACTACCGTTGGAGCCTGGATGAAAAATTAGCAACAACGAAAACGATTGAGTAAAGTATTTCTTCCACCTCTCCGGTAAAAAAGTTATTTTTATTATGTAGGATTTCAACCGGATCTGGCATGATGAAAAATAGTACGATTTTAGTATTGCATCTGTTTTGTTTATTGTTGCTGGCAACTCCCGGCCAGGCGCAGTTAGCCACAGCATGGATACGCATCAATCAGCTTGGTTATCTTCCCGGTGGAGTTAAAGCAGCCGTATGGGTTAGTAAGGAAAATGAGCAACCACAAAGCTTTCAGCTGATAGCGGCGGTTTCACATAAGGTGATGTATACCGGTAATACCGGTACTTCATTCGGTGCTTATGGTCCCTTTCGTCAAACCTGCCGATTGGATTTTACTACTTTTGGAGATGTCGGTGAATATTACCTGAAAGCCGGAACAACTGTTTCCGCTGTTTTTCGTATAGGCGACAACGTATATGCCGGCGCGCCTGATTTTTTATTACGTTATATGCGGCAGCAAAGAAGTGGTTTTAACCCTTTTTTGAAAGACTCCTGCCACACGCATGATGGTTATACCATGTATGGACCTATGCCGGACAGCACGCATATCAACGTAGCGGGAGGCTGGCATGATGCGAGCGATTACCTGCAATACGTCACTACTTCCGCTAACGCAACATTTCATTTGCTGGCAGCATACCGCGATTTCCCGGGTGTATTTGGCGATCAGTATGCTGCTAACGGCTTACCGGGTGCCAATCATGTGAAGGATGTGCTGGATGAAGCCAGGTGGGGCCTGGACTGGTTGTTGAAAATGCATCCCGGCGATCAGCTCATGTTTAACCAGGTAGCTGACGACCGCGATCATCATGGTATGCGCTTGCCTGGTGAAGATAATTTTTATGGCAAAGGCTTCGAACGCCCGGTGTATTTTTGTACCGGACAACCGCAGGGCCTCGGGAAATATAAAAATAAGACTACCGGTGTCGCCTCTACGGCGGGCAAATTTTCCAGTGCTTTTGCATTGGGATATTCTTTATTTAAGGTAACGGATACCGCCTATGCGCAGTTGCTGAAAAAAAGAGCGCTATCGGCTTATAGTATGGGATTGCAGCAACCCGGTGTTTGTCAAACCGCCTCCACACTCTCCCCTTATATTTACGCAGAAGATAACTGGACCGATGATATGGAACTGGCTGCTGCCACCTTACATCATATGACGCAGGAGAAAAAATATCAACGTGTAGCATGGGATTATGCACAGCAGGAAAAGGTAACGCCCTGGCTGGGAGCAGATACCGCCAATCACTACCAATGGTATCCTTTTATTAACCTGGGGCATTATGCGCTGGCCCAACAAACTTCCGGTACGGAAAAGCAACAGCTGATCAGCTACTATAAAACAGGTATTGAAAAAGTATGGAACCGCGCAAGGCACAACGCATTTTATCGCGGCGTGCCATTTATCTGGTGTAGTAATAATCTGACAGCTGCATTTGCCATACAATGTTACTGGTACCGGCAATTAAGTGGAAACAATGATTTTGCTGCATTGGAACAGGCGAATATCGACTGGTTGTTTGGCTGTAATCCATGGGGCACCGGTATGGTATACGGTTTACCCGCTAATGGCGATACACCTGAAGATCCACATTCCGCATTTTCTGCCATCGGTCATTATCCGGTAGATGGTGGATTAGTGGATGGACCTGTGTATACTAATATCTACAAAAATCTGATTGGTATACGTTTATCAAAACCGGATGAGTATGCCGCTTTTCAGAGTGATCTGGCGGTGTATCATGACGATGTAGGTGATTACAGCACCAATGAGCCCACTATGGACGGCACCGCCTCTCTGGTATATCTCTTGGCCGCCAAGGCACAGGAAGGGGCCGGGAAACGGCAATACGATCATGGAGGTATCATCCGTGGTGATAGTAGCCGTAAGCAGCTGGCGCTTGTTTTTACGGGAGATGAATTCGCAGACGGCGGACCAGCAATACGTGCTGCACTGCGGCAACAACAAATACCTGCTTCCTTTTTTTTTACCGGGAAATTTTATCGTGAACCTGCTACGCAGCAATTGATTCAACAATTAAAAGCAGACGGGCACTATCTTGGCCCACATGGTGATCAGCATTTACTGTATTGCGACTGGCAGCAGCGTGATAGTTTGCTGGTGACTAAAACACAATTCCAGGAGGATCTGGCTGCCAATTATAAAAGCATGGAAGCTGTGGGTATCTCCAAAAAATCGATGCGCTGGTTTTTGCCTGCTTATGAATGGTATAACGATAGCATTGCAGCGTGGACTTCCGCAGCAGGAATGAGACTAGTTAATTTTACGCCGGGAACGAGTTCAAATGCGGATTATACTTACCCTGAAATGGGCAAGAGGTACCGGTCATCCGAGGAGATTTACAATGCCGTTATTCAATATGAAAACAGCCAACCAGGTGGGTTGAATGGTTTTTTGTTGCTGATACATATCGGCACGGATCCACGCCGCACCGACAAATTTTATAACAGATTGTCTTTACTTATTGCCACACTTAAAAAGAAAGGATATCACTTCGACACACTTGAAAAAGTATTAGAGTAAACAAGTTTTTTGAAATGAAATATTGCCCGGATGAGGAAAAACGTTATTTAAACTTTTGTCTGCCTGTTTTGTTACCCACATTGATACACTCATTAAAAAAAGCGATATKAACACTGAATCGGTCTAAACTCAATAGGATGGATTGTTTTTGCTTAGAATCCATTATCTGTAATCAACCAACACATCTCATTAAAACTTTTTTATGCACCTATTTTTAGTAACGAAAATGGCCAAAGGCCGGTCCTTTGTGCTGTTGTTATTCATGAACTTCCTTGCCTTTGCTGCATTCGGACAAGTGAAGATTTCCGGCCGGATCACTGATGAACAAAACTCGCCGCTGCCAGGCATGACAGTGGTTATCAAAAACACAAAGCTGGGTACTAAAACAGATGGAGAGGGACGTTATACCCTCAGCGCAAATCTGCAACCTGGTAACTATACACTGGCTTATTCCGGTATTGGCTATTCTCCAAAAGAAAGCGTACTCGTAGTCAGTGATGCTGCAGGCACTTATACGCAAAATATACAATTGACCACCTCTGTTTCCAAACTGGACGAAATAGTGGTAACAGGTACTTCAGAAGGAACGACCCGGCGTCAACTAGGTAACTACATCAGTACGGTGAAAGCTGATGAGTTAAACAAAGGAGGTACGGGTAATGTACTGGCAGCACTGCAAGGCAAAACCGCCGGTGCACAGATCACACAGAATTCCGGTGACCCTTCGGGTGGTATCTCTGTAAAACTCCGTGGTATCAGCACCATATCAGGGTCAACAGAACCTTTGTATATTATCGATGGGGTGATCATTGATAACTCCACCACCCGCGTTACCAACGCTGATCCCAGTTATGGAACCAATTCTTCAGGTGATAATTTTGTTGGTAGTGTAGGACAAAACCGCATGTCGGATATAAACCCGGCAGATATAGAAAGAATAGAAGTACTGAATGGTGCCGCCGCCGCCGCGATCTATGGGTCCCGCGCCAATGCCGGGGTAGTACAGATCTTCACTAAAAGAGGAAGCACCGGTGCACCGGTCGTTAATTTCTCTACCACTTTTTCTGTTAACCAGCTTCGTAAGAAGTTGGATGTAAATGAGGCGCCGCTTAAGTTTGGAGGTTCTCCCAATGACTCTACGCAAAACATACTCACCCCGGCAGTTGTCAGCACCACCGCGGTGAACCGATACGATTACCAGGATTATATTTTCCGTACAGGCGTTGGCAGCGACAATAATATTTCTGTAGCAGGAGGTAAAGACAAAACCAAATACTTTGCTTCTGCCAGTTATTTTTATAACCAGGGTATCATTAAGAATACAGATTTCAGTCGCTATAGTTTCCGGATCAACCTCGACCAGGAACTGAATAACTGGATCAGCTTTAATGCCAGTCTGAATTACGTGTACAGTAAATCAAATGAAAAACCTGATGGCAATACTTTTTATTCTCCCATGAATGCGGTTACTATCATCGGTAACTACTACGATATCCAGCAACGTAATAATTTAGGCCAGCTGTTGAAAGTAGGAGAACGTGGACGTGTAAATCCGGTATCTGTTATTGAAGATTTTCAACAACAGCAACATGTAGGCAGAGTGATTGCCGGCGCAGGGATTAAGCTCCGGCCTATTAAAAATCTGACCGTAGACTATCGTCTGGGCATAGATAATTACAACCAGGAAGGTACTACGCTCATGCCTGCCTTTGCTTATTTTGTAAGCCCGGGGTTTTATGGCGGTGGACCTAACCTGGATCCCTCACAGAATGGATATGCCAGCGCAGGTAATAACAATTCTTTCATGATCAACCATGACCTGAATGCTACCTATAACTGGGATATCAATGATAAATTCAGTTCTGTCACACAGGTAGGATATTCTGTACAATACCAGCGTATGCACTATACCCTGGAGCAGGGCAGAGGCTTACCTCCTTTTGTACAGACATCAGACAGAACAACTACTATCATACCTGGTGCTGACCAGCGGACAGAGATATCTATTTCCGGGGAATATATTCAGCAGAATTTTAAATACCGTAACCAGTTGTTTGTTACCGGTGCACTTAGGGTGGATGGATCTTCTGTATTTGGCGTAGATGAAAGAAATCAGCTCTACACCAAATTAAGCGGTAGCTACGTATTATCAGGAACTGATTATTGGGAAAAATCATCCATTTCCAAATGGTGGAACCTGCTGAAATTCCGCGCGGCTTATGGTGAATCCGGTAACCTGACTGGTATACCCGCCTATGGCCGTTATAATACCTATAACGCCACCGCATTTATTGGGGCTTCTTCTTTTCAGTCACCCGGTACTTACACCAATCCAAACGTGAAGCCAGAAAAACAAAAGGAGCTTGAGCTTGGTACAGACATGGCATTCTGGGATAATCGTATATCCTTATCCGTTAACTACTACAAAAAACGGGTGGAAGATTTGTTGATCAGTCGTGCTATTGCACCTACCAATGGTTACTCCTTCTACCTCGACAATATCGGTACTTTACAGAATAGCGGTGTGGAAGTAGTATTGAATGTTACGCCGGTAAAAACGAAAGACTTTACCTGGAATCTGACGGCCATCTACAACCGTAATAAGAATAAAGCAGTGGATATCGGACAATCACTGATTCTTTATAACACGGTAGGTGGTGCGCCAATAGGCATCGCTAACGGGGAGCCTATCGGCTTTTTCTACGGTACCTTCTTTGCACGTGATAACAACGGGAATATCCTGAAAACACCAGCCGGTATCCCGGTTACAGAAAGAGGTAAACAAACATCACCACTTACGTATGTGGTTAACCGTGATCCGGCCACCGGGTTGCCAGATACTAAATTGCCGGCATTAAATACTAAAATTGGAGATCCTAATCCCAAGTACACGGGCACCATTACCACAGATTTTCAGTACAAAAAACTGGGACTACATATACAACTGGACGCGGTTCAGGGAGTGGATGTGTTTAATGCGGACTGGAGAACAAGACAAGGCGTAGACAATGGTAAAGTAGCGGAAATGGAAGATAAAGGGCAGGTACCACGTGGTTTTATTGCAGGTAACTATAACATACAGGAATGGAGAATAGATGATGGCTCCTTTGTAAAATTGCGGGAAGTATCATTTACCTACGACTTTGGTAAGCTGAAAGGGTTAAGTGATTTGTCCATCAGCCTGGGAGGCAGGAATCTTATTTCCTGGGATAACTACAAAGGATACGATCCGGAATTAAACGCCGCAGGACAAAGTACAGTGCTGCGTGGAATTGATTTTGGTTCAGTACCTATCCCCAGAAGTTATAACCTGTCTGTTCGCGCAAAATTTTAAACCCATTAAACAAGATCCATCATGAAACGATATATCCGATATAGCTTATTAAGCGCCGCATTTTTCTCCACCATCGCTGCCTGTAAAAAGGATTACCGGGATCCTTCCGGCCCGTCTTCAGAAGAGGCATACAGCTCGCCTACTACGCTGGCAAGTGACGCAGTAGGGCTACGGGCATGGTATGCAAAAGACAGGACGGGATTGTTATATACCACCGTTACCTCCGGTAGTTTACTCACCGGAGAAACCTTTGTTACCAATCCGGGTAATACAGATGAAGCACAAATAGGGGCCGGTGGTAGCAGTATCTTAAACACCAATGCAGTGGTGACCGGTATGTGGGCTGTTAGTAACAAGATCCGTTATGAAGCAGACAGTATCTTACGCCGCACGAATACAATTGTTACAGATAAAGGTTTTGCCAGCGGTATCATTGGCTATACTTCTATCTTTAAAGCACTGGCAATAGGTGTACAGGCTAATTTCTGGGAACAGGTGCCGGCCAACACTGGCAGGCCAGACACCACTACTACAGACGTAAAGTTCATTCCTGGCAAGCAGGGATACACACTGGCAGTGGCTACCCTGGATAATGCCATCAATACAATAACAGCTACGCCTATAGGTAGTAATTTTACCGCGAGCGTACCCGACAGCGTCAATATCATCAACACACTATATGCGCTGAAAGCCAGGTATGCTTTGTATGCCGGAGACTATGCTACCGCTATGGCTGCTGCTAACAAAGTAGATCTGAGTGTAAGGTCATTTCATGCTTTCAATCCTCAGATTACAAACCCGATCTTTACTTTAGTGACGGCCACCAACAATATCTATAACGTTATCGACTCTTCTATGGGACTACCGGTGGCCATCCAACCGAATCTCGCAGATCAGCGGGTACCGTTTTATATACTCAGACCCGCATCACAGAAACCGCGTTTTATTATTAATGGCTTTTTCAAGGGTAACGTTAATATTGTTCCTATTTACCTGCCGGGAGAAATAATGCTGATAAAAGCAGAATGTTTTGCCCGCCAGCATGATGTACCTAATGGTTTGATAGAATTAAATAAAGTAGTTACCAAGCAAGTTTCCAGAGATCCTTTTGGAGTAGGTGCGCAGTTGCCCGCGGTTGTTGCCACTACAGAACCTGAGTTGCTGAATTTAATTTATCAACATCGCCGGATAGAGTTGTTTATGGGAGCGCAGGAACTGGAAGATAGCCGCCGGTTTGGAAGGCCACAGTCAGAGCGGAAAAGGAATTATTTCCCGTATCCGTTTGTTGAGCGGAATGATAATCCTAATACGCCACCGGATCCAACATTTTGATGCGGTTGAATGATAAACAAAAATGGTTGCTGCGCAGCGCGGCAACCATTTTTGTTTAAACCATTTATTATCAATGTATTAGTGTATTTTGTCCCTTATTTTATGAAAAACCTTGTATATATTTACCCTAATTTTGTGACATAAAAGAAGATAAAATACCCTAATTTTGTGTAATGTTTACCAGGGATATTTTACCGGCATTGGAGAAATGGCGCAAACAATCAACGCGCAAACCACTGGTCTTAAGAGGTGCCAGGCAGGTTGGTAAAACCACGTTAATTCAACAATTTGCCCAACAATTTAGTCAATATATCTATCTAAATCTTGAGCTACCGGCAGACAAACGACCATTTGAGCAATTCCGCGACATTGAAACGCTGCTGCAAGCGTTATTTTTTCTTAAAAATAAAAGCTATGATCAAAAGCAGGACACGTTAATTTTTATTGATGAAATACAGGAGTTCCCCGAGGCGCTCAATGTACTGAGGTATTTTTATGAGCAGGCAGGAGATATACATGTCATTGCTGCCGGCTCCTTGCTTGAAACTATTTTTAATCAGAAAGTAAGTTTCCCGGTTGGACGTGTTGACTATCTGGTATTACGACCAGCATCTTTCCCTGAGTTTTTACAGGCAACGGGGGAAGCTGCTGCATTACAACAATTAAAAAATGTTCCTTTGCAAAACTTTGCAAAGGATAAATTAATGCAATTGTTCCGTACTTACGCTTTGATTGGTGGTATGCCAGAAATCGTGAAGCAATACGCGGAGAATCATGATTTAACGACATTAGGGGCCATCTATGAATCAATAATAGTGGGCTATATAGACGATGTGGAAAAGTATGCTTCCAATGGCAATCAGGTACAGGTAATCCGACATGCTATTCGTGCATCTTATGGAGAGGCTGGAAGACGAATTAAATTCCAGGGATTTGGTAAAAGTAATTATAATAGCCGTGAAATGGGCGAAGCTTTGCGTACGCTCGAGAAAGCATTGTTAATACATCTGGTCTATCCTGATACAAATGCAACATTACCACTAATGCCCGACATGAAAAAGTCTCCAAGGTTGCAGCTGTTAGATACCGGGATGCTCAATTATTTCGTTGGTATACAACGGGATATCATCGGAACAACGGATCTGAATGCTGTTTATGGAGGGACAATGATAGAACATCTTGTAGGGCAAGAGTTATTAGCGAGTCAATATCAGGCGCTCAGCCATTTGAATTTTTGGGTACGTGAAAAAAATAGTTCAACAGCAGAAGTTGATTTTGTCTATTTATTTGAAGGGAAATTAATTCCAATAGAAGTGAAATCAGGGGTAGAAGGTGTTTTGAAGTCTCTTCACCTCTTTATGGATATGGCTCCGCATACAATGGCGGTTCGCTTTTATGCTGGCGGATTAAGTATTAGTAAGGTGCAGACACTTGCAGGTAAACATTATAACCTGCTTAATTTGCCCTATTGCTTAGTCTCGCAATTAGAAGCTTATCTCTTTTGGTTTAAAGGGGAAATAGCTGCAGATAGCGATAATTAACTATGAACATATACACTACACTCCGCATTGGCGCTTACCACATCAACCATTGTGAAGATTACCTTTTTGCAGATAAAATAGGGAACAATAAAATTATCTGTGCCGTGATGGATGGATGCACCATGGGAAAGGATAGCTATCTGATCTCCGCCATTGTTGGCAAATTGCTGAGGAAGATCTGCAAATCACTCAGTTACAAAGAATTTTATGCAAAAACAGCAGATGAATTATCGCTCGATACTTACCTTAAGGGGATATTGCAGGAATTATTTAGTGAGATGAAAGTGCTTAAAAATCAATTACAGTTGGAGCGGGAAGAACTGTTGACAACATTAATCATCTTGCTGGCAGATGCAAAAGCAGATAAAGGTATATTGCTGGCGATTGGAGATGGCGTAGTCAGTATCAATGGAACGGTTACATCATTTGATCAGGATAATAAACCAGATTACCTTGGATTTCATTTGTCAGAAGATTTTGATACCTGGTATTCTGCACAAAAACAGCGGCTATTTATTGAAAGCCTGAGTGATATCAGTATTGCCACAGATGGCATTGAATCTTTTACAAGAGTGGCAGCTCCGGAGAATTCCGAAACCGTAGATCCTATAACCTTTTTATTACATGATACAACTGGATTGGGAAATGAGGAAATGTTGAATATGAAATTAAAGACGATAGAACATAAGTACGGCCTGAATCATACAGATGATCTGGCAGTGATTAGAGTTATTAAGTAGTACGCATAAATTTATCCTATGAGTAACAGTTACTATCGTTGTCTCCAGGCAATAAACATCCTTATCACAGACAGGACAAAAATAACCTGCAATCCCACCAGCGAAACGACTCCAAGTACCACCGTTCTGCTTGCGTAAATGGTGTGATTTAACTGTTGATAGCAGCTAACTGCAAAGCATACTAACAGTACTACGGTAATTATTCTCATTTTTTTGCTCATAGATAGCTAATTCTTATTAGTAAGTTTACAGCAATTTATTGTAACCAGGAATTGTAATACCTGGAAACCCTTGTAATACGTGTAATGTTGTTAGTAATAAACTTTTCTTGATTACAAAACAGACGGGTTGGCGATGTTGATTGGGTGCCCGTTGATAAAGCTCATCACGTTTTCAAATGCTTTGCCGAAATACAATTCGTAACTATCTTTTTCCACATACCCGAGATGTGGTGTGCATACAACATTGGGCATATGGAGCCATTCAAATGCAGTATCGTACACAGGTTCTTCTTCATATACATCAATGCCTGCAAATCCGGGTCTTCCTTTTTTGAGACATTTTAATAATGCCCCCTTTTCAATGAGTTCCGCTCTGGAAGTGTTAATCAGTGCAGCAGTGGGTTTCATCAAACTTAAATCTGTCTCTTTTACAATACCGGTAGTGCTGTCGTTCAAACGAAGATGCAGTGAAATAACATCAGCGTTTTGGAAGAAACCTTCTCTTGTTGCAGCTTTTTCATATCCATCTTTGACTGCATTTTCCCTGGAAGTATCGCTTCCCCATACCAGCACCCTGGCGCCAAATGCTTTTGCGTAACCGGCTATCATTTTACCGATTTTTCCATATCCCCAAATGCCAATTGTTTTGCCATGAATAGTGGAGCCGATGTTTATTTGCCACTTCCCATCTTTCATCCCTTCTATAGCTGCAGGAATTTGCCTGAGCGTATTCATAATCAGTATCCAGGTTAGTTCAGCGGGTGCTACGGGTGAACCAATCCCTTCTGCTACAGCCACTTTGTATTTTGTACAGGCGGCCAGATCCAGGTGTGCAGCTATTTTGCCGGTCTGACTGATCAGTTTCAGGTTAGGCAATTTTTCCAACAACACTTCATTTATTTTTGTTCTTTCTCTGGTCAATACAAGGATGTCTGCGTCTTTCAGTTTTTCCGCCAGCAATGCAGGGTCTTTTTCTGTTTGATGTAGAATGATCACATCCTGGGATGATAATAATTTAAAGCAGTCAAGACTCCTGATAATATTTTGGTAGTCATCCGGAATAGCTATTTTCATTTGCCAAAAGTTTAGTGTTGCTGTTGCAAATTACTTTTTTATCAGGAGATGATCTAAGGAATACCGGTCATGTAATTTATTGTGGTTTTTGTTACACAACCACTTAAATTACTGGTAACATCGCTGTAGCACCACGCTGAGCACCTGCTCCTCATTAATCGTATTAACAATATGGAAAAGAATGTTACGAGAAATAGTTGGGTAGATAACTTGCGATTTTTCATCACCATTTTAGTCGTATCGCATCATGCAGCACTTGCCTATACCACGTTTTCCTGGTTTAATAAAACAGTATACATCGCATCTACGCACCCGGTAGTAGATGCTGTAAGATCTAAAGAGCTGGATATATTGGTAATTTTTAATGACGGCTTTTTTATGTCATTGATGTTTTTAATCAGTGGCATTTTTGTGATGCCTAGTCTTCAAAATAAACAAGTAAAAATATTTATCAGAGATAGGTTTTTTCGCTTATTTATTCCGTTTGTTATTGGTGTTACGTTGCTGATGCTGTTAGCTTATTATCCTGCTTTTTACCTGGCGTATGGAAAAACTAACATAAAAGATTACATAGTTGATTTTTTTACGGTAGAAGCCTGGCCTGTTGGCCCTCCCTGGTTTATCTGGGTATTGTTTCTGTTTAACCTGATTTTTGCATTGTGCTATTCGTTTGTGAAGAATGGTATCAGCAAGTCCGGCGAATGGCTTGCGTTGCAAAAGCAACAACCGTTTAAGTTGCTGCTCTTGTGGTATGGCTTCACCTGGATAGTATACGTTCCCATTATACTGTTAGTTTCTCCTGATGCATGGACGGGCATTGGTCCATTTGATTTCCAGATAAGCAGATTCCTTTTGTATTTCGGTTATTTTCTGTTGGGCATATTAATAGGTACACCAGGATTAAGCAATGGAATATTTGCAGGTGAAGCTGTATGGGTAAAACGTTGGCCGGTATGGTTGCTGGCTTGTGTAGCCGTATTTGTATTGCTGATGTTTATTGCTGCCCCTTTAACCGTAATGGTGCAACAGCATCAGTTAAGCGAAGTGCAGGGAATGCTGATCTACAGATCGGTATGGGTATTATCCTGCACGCTGAGCAGTATTGCATTTTTGACTACGTTTAAAAGTATATTCAATAAAACAGGGCGTTGGTGGAAGTCGCTGGCTGCGAATGCTTACGGCATTTATTTAGTGCATTACATTTTTGTGGTGTGGTGTCAGTTTTTGTTGCTTGATTTTAATTTGCCGGCGTTGGTGAAGTTTTTTATTACTTTCTTCTTTGCAGTTGGGATGAGTTGGTGGATGACGTTTTGGGTGCGGAAGAATGCAGTGATTGGGAAGTATTTGTAGGTTATCGTACAGATGCGACTAATAGAGATTTAAGGCGATATTCTCAAAATGAACCAGACTAAAGGACAAACAATGTCAACGACACTTTGTGATGACCTTTGACATTGTTTATCACATACCTATCAGATGCAAAGGTTGGTTAAATGGCAACCAGGGCATGTAGTTTGCTCCAGGGATGTAAGACAAACAGCTCCTTTTTCTTTGGGTGGATTGAGATTGGCAATTTTTACTTTCGCCAGCTGAAGCTTTTTGGGTGTTGCGTTCTGTTTCATGGTGGAAAACATTTATAAATAGTCCTCTCCTGTCTTTAGCTTGGAGCAATGCCGTGGAGTGGTTGTTCAGCATATAATCAATGTGCTAATAATGTTTAAGCTTATTTATTACAGGTGATGTATAAGGTGAAGCGATCAATACAAGGGAAAGCTATAAATGGGCTTTTGACTTCATTGGGTTAATTAAGTTGGGATTAGTACCTCTATCTAATTTAATGAAATTTTTTTAATGTTGAAAGTTTTGTTGAAGAACACTATTAGATTGTAATATTTTCTGCCATCAATCACCTATTGGCTAAATAAAGCTCAAACAACATTGAAATTGAAATAGAGCTCAAAATGAGCTGCAAACCTGCCTTTATTGAGCTGCATTTTAATTTGGTTACCTATTTTTATATTATTTTATACCTTTTAGGGTATAAAATCTAGTGTAAGAAATTGGATTATACCCTTTGGGGTATAGTAATGCTTTATTCATTGTATACCCTTTAGGGTATACAATGAATAAAGCATCTGAATTAGTTAACCTTTGCAGGTAATAATTACAAATTGCAATGGGGGCAGGTAGTTTGCGCCAGGGATGTAAGACAAACAGCTCCTTTCTCTTTGGGTAGATTTAGATTAGCAATTTTCACTTTCGCCAGCTGGAGTTTTTTGGGTGTTCTGTTCTGTTTCATGGTGGAAAACATTTAATGAATAGTCCTCTCCTGTCTTTAGCCTAAGGGCAATGCCATCATGGAGCGGTTGTTCAGCATGTCATCAGAGTGCTATAATACTTCAGTTTGTTTATTGCAGGTGATATATAGTGAAGAGACCATATCCGGGAGACTATAAACAAGCTTTGGCTTCATGGGTTAAGCATTTGTAGTGTTAAAAATCAACACCTATTAGTAATATAATAAATTTTTTCCAATGTTGAAAATTTTATAGAAGGAATGGATCGATTTGAAGTAACATTATCTATTGCAGAGCAGCAATAATAGTAGCAGTATTAGGACCGTATTTTCTTTCCTTTAAGAATCATCATTGTACCATAGGCAGACGTTGCAAGTGCGCACCCGGTGCTGATGATCGGTGTTGTTATATAAGCAGGAAACCCTTTATTGATCAATACAAATCCTGTTATAGCGGTCAGGCAAACAAACGCCCCTGCAAAATAATCAAACGTACGATTGAATACTTTGGCTAAAGGGAAAAAATGTAAGCCAACAATTAATGCAATACCTGGGATAAACCAGTTATCGTGGCCGGTATTTACCAAAATATTTTTAATTACCAATATACCAACGCCTTCGGCAATGAAAATAATAATGAATCTTTTGTTCTTCGTTTTCTTATCCTCATTAACAGCAACAGGGTCTTCGGGCAATCTTTTAGCTATCGTATAAAACTTTGCATAAAAAGCTAAAAACGATAAAACGATCAGGGTAAACACAGCTCCTATAAGCCAATAATCGCGGCCATTCAATGTCACCTCGCCGATCATTACCCATACTATGGTAAATATAATCATGAGTGACAATCCATCTAAAACTTTTTCAAGTTGCTTTTTAGAACCATTAGCTGGGTAGTTCATTGCGGGTGTTTAATTTGTTGACAAAAATTCCAAATATATTATTTATTTTTTATGGAAAAAACAATCCCTTAATTCACCTTGCCTCTTTTCCCAGGTATAGGTTTCCCAGACGGGACAACTTGCCTTCACTGGCCAACATCCCCCGCAGGCCTCACGGGAGCCCCATTGCAGTAGCAGCAAGCACCGTACAACCGGCTCACTAGTGAATCCGCAGGGTACAACGTTTAATAATAATGGTTGGCTTATGTTTTCGGTTCGCTACATTGATATCCGGCTTGGCATTACGTTCAATACCTGAGATAAATCTGCTGGCCTGGAAGTTTTTTATCTTCGCGGATATATTAATTTCCATTTATGCATAGCTCCCATTGTAAAAGAATTACTTTATTGTTACTGCTGCTGTTTAAAACAGTGCTGATTTTTTCTCAAATAACAAAGGCTCCCACACCTGCGATCCCGGATGAAACACTTTCTTTCTCAACACCGGAAGACGAAGGGTTTTCCTCAAAAGGCTTAAGTGATATATTTACTTATGTGAAAGAAAGCAAAATAAATATTCACAGCCTTTTAATTGTACGGAATAAGAAGATCGTATTTGATGCCTATTTCTATCCTTTTCGCGCAGATTTACGGCATGACATAGCATCTTGTACAAAATCAATAACATTCATACTTATTGGCATAGCCATAGATAAAGGCTATATAAAGAGTGAAGATCAATTGGTTTCATCATTTTTCCCGGAGATCAAACTAACAGGAAAGGGTTTTGAAACATTATCAATCAAAAACCTGCTCACTATGACCTCGGGGTTTGATTGTGGCTTTTCAAATGAAGATAGTCTGTTCAATGAATTATTTCCATCAAACAATTGGCCCGGATTTATTTTAGATATTCCTTTTGTAGCTAATCCCGGCCAGCAATTCTCTTATTGCAGTTGCAATTATTACCTGCTTGCCGAAATTATTTACCGGGCAACCGGATTATCCCCGGAAGATTTTGCTAAAAAACATCTCTTTAATGATTTAGGGATAAAGTCCTTTTATTGGTCGAAAAATAATCATGGTATTAATTACGGGTGGGGAGACCTTGCCTTAGAATCATATGATCTTGCTAAAATTGGCCAACTATTGTTAGACGGTGGTAAATGGAATAATAAATCCATTATTTCCGCGGACTGGGTAAAAAAATCCAAATCCATGAATACGGTATTTCCAAACGGAAATGGCTACGGCTATGGTTTTTGGATCGACAAGGATCATGGCTATAATGCGGAAGGCAGGGGCACACAAAGGTTACATATCGATTCAATACACCATGCAATTGTCGTAGTCACGGCAGGCGGTCTTGGTGATGACGAGAAGGAACGGATTGGTGAAATTATTGGTAAATCGCTCCGCTCTGATAAGAAATTGAAAAGTGATCCTGCAGCCTATAATAGCTTGAAAAAAATGGAACTTCAGGCGGCAAAAGCGGTTATCGATTCGCCCGGTTACATTTCTAACGCTACAAAAAAAGGGAAGTTGTTTAATAAGACGATCATTTTCCCAACAAACAGCTTAGCTATTAAAAGCGCCGAAATTATGTGGAAGAAAGGGAATCTATCTCTTATGCTAAAGCAAGCCGGGGAACAAACCATCATCTATCCTTTAGGAATTGGTGCCGCGTATAAATTTTATCAGGATGCCGGTTCCGGTCATCTATATGCGTTAAGAGGATATTGGAAAGCCTCCAATGAATTTGAAATCGAGTTTAATATGCTATCAAAGATTAATAAATACTTGATTAATTTTAAAATTGGTGATAATGGAAACGAGGTTTTGATTAAGGAAGGGACCCATAAAATCAATGAAGTTTTTCCGGTGTCAATAATGGAATAAAAAGAGAACAAAGGGGGTAGTGTAAATTTTAAGCATACAATTTAGTCAATCTATAAATGAAGAATGCTAGAGGTCTAAGCCTGCCAGCGACCCGAAAGCCTGCATCACGGATATTTTGGAAGGGATTTTATCTTCATTGTCTCTACATACACTTTTAAGATATCGTGCATTAAGAATCCCCATCATTATAATCAGCATTACCTTTTCATTATGTAGATTCCGGCCAGGCTATACTTAGCACCCGCTAAGTACATATAGTAGCCCTGCAGGAGAGGTGGACTTGATGCGGGGATGACGTCCGGGTGTATAACGGGGATGAAATTGCATCAGCAAATGGATGGAGGTGAGAACCGGCCATAGAAAGGCTGCTTCCCTGCCAGGGGGAGCTGCGGAAAGAAATATACTATTGAAAGGAAGCAGGTATAAAGAGTTTATTTATCAAAATATCTCCGGGGGCAAAGTAGTTTTATTCCAGTTGAATGACAGCTGGATATGCGTATGTATAGGTTAGTTTGGGAAGCAATATTGTCCGGTTTGGGTAAGTACGTTTATTCGCAGATTTAGGTACTTGTTGCGCTGCCACCGCAATAATGTCTGCTGCCACATATTGTCTGTTGGCGGATGGACCGTCTTTGTACATCGCTCTTACCTGGAAAACCACTACCAATGAACCTTCTCCGGGTATATCCAGCGAAACATTTGTTTCCTGGAAAGTGGCATCCGGATCTATCATTAGTGTAACCGTTTCGCTACCCGCCACCTGACGTGATCTAAAATCAATACGGGTTGCGATCACTTTTACTTCCAGGGCAGCAATGCCTTTATATTCGGCGATGGTTTGTGCAGGAATATTTAATATCCCATTACCTAGAAGCCGGGGAGCCACCGGAAAGAAGCGATCTACCCCGGTATGCTGATTGAAGCGGAAGCCTGTGATGGCGGCGTGATGATCGCCGGCAGCAATGAGGAGCTTATTGAGCCGATTGATGTGGGCGCCGTCACAATGGATATCCAGGTGGGGGTAGAGCGCTTTACGGATAAAAGCGCCTTTCCTGCTGGCGATGCCAAAGCGCCGGGATGCGCGGCGGGTAGCAGCCGTTTGCTGCACGCTTTGAGGCATGCTGCGCAGAAAGTAGTTGCCATTGCGCTTATAGCCTATGAGATGGCCGAGTTTTCCCGTAAAAGAAATGATAGACATTTGTTTTGCCATGGGAGATTATTTTGATTACTATAAATATAACATAATTCGGGGAACGTGTTTTCTGGATAGATGGAAGACTAGTTAAAGGGAGTGTATGGCGTATTGTATAATATTCAAAGAGAGTGCATTGAGTATTTGAGAATGACAAACGGGAGTGTATGAGCATTTAGAGAATATTGAAAAAAGATATTCCCAGGTTTTCAACTTGATTCTTGATATGTAGTTTGGGCGAGGTTTTCGGAGAAATAAAAAAAGGACATTTCAGTAATATGACTGAAATGTCCTTTCAAGTGACCCCTCAGGGGCTCGAACCCTGGACCTACTGATTAAGAGTCAGTAGCTCTAACCAACTGAGCTAAGGAGTCATTCCAACGTTTCCTGTTAAAAAACGTGAGTGCAAATTTAACGGTTCTTCTGAATATTCGTGTACTTTATTTAATTAAATTTGATAAGAAGGACGAAATGTGGATAAATACCCATTATGTTGATAATCTAATCGTTAGCTCATTATAAAATATTTTTTCATGCAGGAAGCTTATATAGTAGCCGGATACCGCACCGCGGTAGGCAAGTCCAAAAGAGGGGGATTTCGCTTTTACAGACCAGATGACCTGGCTGTAGATGTAATCACCGGGTTGTTGCAATCCTTGCCACAACTGGATCCTAAGCGGGTAGACGATTTGATTGTAGGGAATGCGGTACCGGAAGCAGAACAGGGTTTACAGATTGGCAGAATGATTTCTGTAAGGGCATTGGGTATTGATGTTCCGGGCATGACGGTAAATCGTTATTGTGCTTCCGGCCTGGAAACCATTGCAATAGCAACGGCTAAAATCCAGACAGGGATGGCAGATTGCATCATTGCCGGTGGTACCGAGAGCATGAGTCTTGTACCGGTGGCAGGATGGAAAACAGTTCCTAATTATACTGTGGCCAGTACTAATCCCGATTATTATATTGGCATGGGACTCACCGCTGAAGCAGTGGCTAATGAATTCAAAGTAAGCCGCCAGGACCAGGATGAGTTCTCATTTAAGTCGCATCAGAAGGCATTGAATGCTATTCAGAATGGTTATTTCAAGCCGGGTATTTTGCCCATTAATGTAGAAGAAGTATATGTAGATGGTAATGGGAAGAAGCAGAAACGTTCTTATGTGGTGGACACTGATGAAGGGCCGCGCGCGGATACTTCACTGGAGGCGTTAGGTAAACTGAAACCTGTTTTTGCTGCAGGTGGTTCTGTGACAGCAGGTAACTCTTCACAGACTTCTGATGGTGCAGCTTTCGTGGTAGTGATGAGTGAGCGTATGGTCAATGAGCTGGGATTGAAGCCTATTGGCCGTTTGGTGGGTTGTGTTTCTGCAGGTGTACATCCGCGTATTATGGGTGTGGGCCCGGTAGCAGCTATTCCGAAGGTATTGCAGCGTACCGGAAAAACCTTACAGGACATCGATTTGGTGGAACTGAATGAAGCGTTTGCTTCTCAGGCGATCGCTGTTGTCCGTGAGCTGGGTATCAATCCGGATATTGTGAATATCAATGGTGGTGCTATTGCACTGGGACATCCGCTGGGATGTACCGGTGCGAAATTAACCGTTCAGTTGCTGGGCGATTTAAAGCGACTCAATAAAAAATATGGTATCGTAACTGCTTGCGTAGGCGGCGGACAAGGCATTGCAGGTATCATAGAAAATATCAGTTAATACGGTCAACTCATCTTTATAACGGGAAAAGGAGCCTGCGGGCTCCTTTTTTTTATGTTTGATCGTATACTTTCAACTGATGGAGATAGGCGAACGAGGCGGCCTTTATTTTGCCGGGATCTTTAAACACAATGCTGTGAAAGTCTGCCGGCTGCCGAAGGTCGATCCCAAATAGCGCGACCATTCTCTCATGGAAAAAATGGCTTCCTTTAGATCTGCCTGATTCGTAGGTAGCAAAGCTCCCGCGGGATATGCCAAGAAGATTACTCATTTCATGTTGTGTTAGTTTTAGTTCTTTACGGATCAATTTAATGAAACGTTTATTGTAAGGATACATGGGTCGTTATGATTAAAATTGTAACAAATTTGTGTCGCTGTAACAATAAATGACTATATTTGTATTGTAATATGTAATGTGTTGATATTAATTGAATTAAATTGATATGAGCGACATTTTTTTGATAAAGAGAATTTCATTTTGAGCAAAGGCTACCCCGTTACCGTCAGCGACGGTAAAAAATGGGAAAACATCAGCTACCGTTTTCAGGTACTAACGACTGTTAAAAAAATCGGGTGGTTGATGAGTGAGGGAATTTGCAAAACATCCGGACCGGAATACAAACTGGCGAATCGCCGTTTTTAACTTAATCATTTTGAATTCTTTTTTTGTGTAACAACAGAAAAAGCCAAAGGGACTGTCTTTCTTTCCAGGAACCGGCAGCTCCCTTTTGGCATGTCTGTATATCGACAGACATTTTCCAAAGTTAGACATTTTATAATGCGTATACAAATAAATTTATTCGTAAGTTAATGATTATTAGAGTATTAAAATGATAATTCTGATTTTAAAATGATAATAGATGTATCGTTTTGATACTTCTTTATAATATAATATGCCTTTCTCTTTAATTAGATTAAACTTTTTGTTAATTTGGCTCCATAATCGGCCCCCTAAGCCATCAACCATATCACATTTATGGATCGCAGACAATTCCTAACCTTATCGCCTGATCGCAGCAATACGCGGAATGCTGTCGCTTCGGCACGTACCGACACCGGCATGGCGCCCTATACCGGCAACTGGGAATCATTACAACTGATACACCTGCTGAAACGTACCTTATTCGGTGTTTCGCCCGCTAATGTCAATGCCTTTAAAAGCATGAACATGCAACAGGCAGTAGATACCCTGCTCACCGCACAGGCAGATCCCGCACCACCCGTAAATAACTACGGTATCGATGCTACCGGCGTTGCTCCCGGCGCTACCTGGGTAAGAGCCGCACTCGGCGATGAAATGCTGGAAAGGAAAAGAATGGCCTCCTATAAAGCCTGGTGGACCGGACAAATGATTAACCAACCTGCAAGCATACACGAAAAAATGGTGCTCTTCTGGCATAATCATTTTGTTACGGAAACAGGTATGGTAAGTGACAGCCGCTTTATTTACCAATACAACCTCACCCTGCGCAAACATGCCCTCGGCAATTTTAAGGATCTCACAAAAGCTATCACGCTCGATCCCGCCATGCTCGTGTATCTCAACGGTTATCTCAACTCAAAAGGAGCCGCCGATGAAAACTATGCACGCGAATTGCACGAACTTTTTACCGTAGGAAAAGGACCGGATTCCCATTATACGGAAGATGACGTAAGAGCCACTGCCCGCGTCCTCACCGGATTTCGGGTCGACAGAACAAACATCGTGAGCCTCTTCGATACCACCCAGCATGATCTCACCAATAAACAATTTTCAGGTTTCTATCTCAATAAAGTCATCTCCGGAAAAACCGGCCAGGATGGCGCTACTGAAGTAGATAACCTGCTCGATATCATTTTTGCACAACCGGAAGTGGCAAAATTTATCTGCCGGAAACTATACCGCTTCTTTGTTTATTATGATATAGACCAGGCCACAGAAACCAACGTCATAGCGCCACTCGCGGAAATATTCCGCAGCAGCCAATACGATATAAAAACTACACTCAACGCCCTGTTTACCAGCGAACATTTTTTTGATCCGTTAAACATGGCCTGCCTCATTAAAAGCCCGGCAGATTTTTGTATCGGCATATGCCGCGAATACGGCATCACTTTTCCTGCTGACTATCCAAGCCGTTACAACGCCTGGAGCGCCATTCACGGAAGAGCCGCTGCCATGCTGCAGGATTTCGGTGACCCTCCACTGGTAGCCGGATGGGATGCCTATTACCAGGCACCTTCCTTTCATGAATTGTGGATCAACACAGATACACTCCCTAAACGCAACAAACTAAGTGATGCCCTCGTCAGCACGGGCGGCTTCGGTGGTCTGCATATAGATACCATCGCCTTTGCCAGCCAGCTTCCACACCCGGAAGACCCGGTAGCACTGGTGAGCGATTCCCTGGATATATTATATCGTGTAGGCGTTTCCGATGCAACGAAAGCCTTCCTGAAAAACAGCATTATCCTCTTCGGCCAAAGTCCTAACAGTAACTTTTACTGGACCGATGCCTGGAACGCCTATAAAGCGTCTCCCGGAGATGCAGCCTTAAAAGACAACGTGGAAAGCCGCCTCAAAGCACTGTATAAATACATCATGGACCTATCGGAATATCAATTAGCCTGATAGCTGAAAAACCTTTTTATGAAAAGAAGAGACTTCCTTAAATATACAGCGCCAGCTGCTATCCTGCCTACTTTAATTAACGGCTTTTCCATTAAAGCCTTCGCTTCCTCTCCTATGCTGAACGCGCTGAGCAGCGCTTCTACAGATAATGATCACGTGCTGGTAATGATCCAGATGACAGGAGGAAACGATGGTCTGAACATGGTGATACCACTCGATGTATACGGTAAATACCAGGCAGCACGTACCAATATTGCCATCCAGGAAAGTAAAGTACTCCGCCTGGATAATTACATCAAATCCGGGCTGCATCCATCGATGAAAGGTATTCAGCAACTATACAACGATGGTAAAGTCAGCATTGTGCAAAGTGTGGGATACCCTTCTCCCAACTACTCACATTTCCGCGCCACCGATATATGGCTCACCGGCTCCGATTCCAACGAAGTACTGACTACCGGCTGGGGTGGGCGCTACCTCGATACACAATACGATAATTTTCCCGATGGATATCCGAATGCTGAAGCACCGGACCCATTGGCCATACAGATAGGATCTATCGTGTCGCCCGCGTTCCAGGGACCTAATGCCAGCATGGGCATTGCCATTACGAGCGCAGACGATTTTTATAACCTGATTGACGGGGTAACGGATCCCGTTCCCAATACCAAAGCAGGTAAGGAGCTGGCATATATCCGCCTCATTGCCAAACAAACCAATGCCTATGAGACGGCTATCCTGGCTGCCGCTAAAAAAGTGACAGCGCAGGGTGCTTACCCCGCCAACAACAACCTGGCGGAACAGCTGAAGATAGTAGCACGATTGGTGGCCGGTGGACTCAAAACAAGGCTTTATATGGTCAGCACCGGTGGTTTTGATACACATGCCAATCAAACAGAAGGAGGCGACACCAGCAAAGGTGGTCACGCCAACCTGTTGGGCGGTGTATCTGATGCCATCAAGGCTTTCATGGATGATCTTAAAGGACTGCACGCTTCCCGCAGGGTAGTGGGGATGACCTTCTCTGAATTTGGCCGCCGTATCAAATCCAACTATAGTATGGGTACCGACCATGGAGCCGCGGCTCCCATGATCATTTTTGGAGATTACGTAAATCAGGGCGTGCTGGGTAATTCACCTGCCTTGCCGGATACTTCCTCTGTGATTGATAATATCCCCATGCAATACGATTTCAGATCCATCTACGCTTCTATCCTGGAGCAATGGTTTTGTGTGGATCAAACTGCATTGCAAAAAATTATGGGGAAAGATTACCAACGTCTGCCCCTGGTTAGTGGCGTGGCTTGCGGTACGATCACCGGTTTACCGGATCTGAGCACAGATGGTAAAAAGCTTATCTATAACGCGCCCAATCCCTTTGCCGACTATACGTATATTACCTATATCACCGGCAGTGGCAATACCATGATCCAGATCTTTGATACTACCGGCCGCCTCATCAGCGTACCGGTAAATAGTGTGCATACACCGGGTACCTATAAAATTACATTCGATGGCCGGCAATTGCCCGCTGGTATTTATTATGCCCGTTTCCAAAATGGTCCAATACAGCAGGTATGGCCTATGCTCAAAGTAAAATGACCTTATAATTTCATTAATAATCGTGCAACGCTGTTGCAAATAGATGGATTTTGCTACCTTTGCCTCCGTGTACAAAAGCTATCTCCATAAAATATTAGCTATTATTCTCCTGGGTGTATTTGCCATAAATACCATCCCAAGGGAGTTTATACACGAATTTTCAGGCCATCACGACACGGTGGATGTGGTACACCAGCACGATGGTGTTACCATTTCTGAACACCACCGTCACTGCGATTTCCTGCAAATAGGCATAGAGCCATATGAGCCATTTGTCACTTATTATATAGCTCCGGTTCAAAAAGTAATTTGGGTATTTTACCCGCTGTCCATACCGGAAACCACACATACTGCTTATTATAACCTCACTCCCAGGGCGCCCCCGATAGGTGTTGCATAATCCTCTTTTTATTGCAGCGTGAACTATCTGTGCGCGTTTGCTATTCAATATTGGCGACTGTCCAATCTTTACTGATTCTATATATTTTCAGATATGCATTATTTGCGTGTATTTATACTCGGACTCTGGAGTGTAATCTTACTGGCATTGCCTGCTGCCTATGCCGGCGTTAACCCTGAAGAAGGGGTATATTCAAACTCATTATCCGGTAAGGTGGTGGATAAATTAACACAAACACCTTTACCCGGCGCTACGGTTTACCTGCCGGATCTCCGCGTAGGTGCTGCTGCCGATGCACAGGGAAATTACACGATCAAAAATCTTCCTAAAGGAAAATTCCTGGTGGATGTTCACTATATCGGTTATGCTGCTTACACTGAACCAGTTACTATATCCGGTGCTACCACCAGGGATTTTGTGCTGGCAGAAACGCTGATAGAAAAAAATGAAGTAGTCATTACCGGCGCTAACCTGGCCACTTCTGTAAAGAAAACACCTACGCCGATCAGTGTAATCCGTCGTGATTACCTGGATGATAATATCTCGACCAACATCATAGACGCTATTGCCAAAGTCCCCGGTGTTACGCAACTCTCTACCGGCCCGGCTATTTCCAAACCTTTTATCCGTGGTCTCGGCTACAACCGCGTAGTGGTGGTAGGAGATGGTATCCGCCAGGAAGGCCAGCAATGGGGCGATGAACATGGTATCGAAATAGATGATTATAATGTGAGCCGGATAGAAGTCCTGAAAGGACCTGCTTCCCTCATCTATGGATCAGATGCACTGGCGGGTGTAGTCAACATTGTACCACCTGCACCACTGCCGCCTGGAAAAATAAAAGGAAATGTAGAAGCCAACTATCAAACCAATAGTGGGCTGATGGCGTATCATGCAGATATTGCCGGGAATAATAATGGTTTCAGCTGGGGAGCTTATGTTACGCAAAAACAGGCACACGATTATAAAAACAAGTACGACAACTACGTTTTTAATTCCCGCTTTAATAACACCAACTATGGTGCTACTATCGGTATCAATAAACAATGGGGATATTCTCACCTGAGCTTTTCTTCCTTTAATCAGCACCTGGGACTTGTAGAAGGTGACCGCGACAGCACCGGCGGCTTTGTAAAGCCCATCAACAATAATGGGGTGGCAGATGAAGCGCCTGTAACCAGCAGCGACAACAAGTCGTATAGCATGACGGTGCCCAAGCAGCAGATCAATCACCAGAAAATAGTATGGGACAATAACCTGTACCTGAATAATGGCGGTCGTTTAGGACTTACCCTGGGTTATCAGCTCAACCAGCGCCGTGAATTCGGGGACCCGCTGAATCCCAATACCCCCGGGTTGTACCTGCACCTGCAAACATTCAACTACGCCCTGAAATATTACCTGCCTGAAATGAATGGCTGGCAAACAACAGTAGGCGTGAATGGTATGCAACAAACCAACGAAAATAAAGGTGAGGAATTCCTCATCCCGGCATATGACCTGTTCGACTTTGGCGCTTTCGCAGTAACCAGCAAAACCTTCAATAAGCTGACCCTCAGTGGTGGTGTGCGGTATGATAACCGGTCTATGAATTCCAAAGCGCTGTTCCTGGATGCCTCCGGCAAACCTGCAGGTAGCGGGGATGCGAAGTTTGATGCGTTTAAACGCAACTTCTCCAATGTATCCGGTAGCGTGGGTTTGAGCTACGAAGCCAGCGATCGCGTGGTGCTGAAACTCAATGCTGCCAGAGGTTTCCGGGCGCCTAATATTGCAGAACTCTCTGCCAACGGCGTACACGAAGGCACTATCAAATATGAGTATGGTAACCAGGACCTGAAGCCGGAAGTAAGTACACAGGTAGATGCCGGTGTAGACTTCAACACGCAACATATTTCCTTAAATGCCAGTCTCTTTTACAATCATATCAATAACTTCATCTTCTCCCGTAAACTCTTTAACCAGGCAGGTTCCGACTCTATCCCGGCTACAGATAACGAAGAAGGATATTCCGCCTTTAAATATCAGCAGACAGATGCGAACCTTTATGGTGGTGAACTGATGCTGGATATACATCCGCATCCGATAGACTGGCTGCACTTTGAAAACACGGTTTCTTACGTAAGGGCGACTAGCAGTAACGGTACCGACTCTACGAAATACCTGCCCAATATTCCGGCAACCCGTTGGTTATCCGAGTTGAAAGGGAAGTTTAAAAAAGTAGGTAAAGGTCCTTTACAGAATGCTTATATCGGAGTGCAAATGGATGTGAATTTCGCACAAAACAATGCATTCACGGCATATGAAACTGAAACCACTACTCCCGGCTATACCTTATTTAACGCAGGGCTGGGATCTGATTTCGTGAATAAGAAAAACAAAACATTGTTCTCCCTGCATTTTGCAGTGAATAACTTTACAGATGTGGCTTACCAGAATCACCTCAGCAGGCTGAAATATGCGCCCATCAATGAAGTCACCGGGAGATCCGGCGTATATAATGTAGGCCGGAACTTCAGCCTCAAGCTGGCGATTCCGATTGACTTTAAATAATATAGGTTGTTTTTTTAAAAGGCTCCTGCGTCAGCAGGGGCTTTTTTTATGCTGTCCGGGCTCGCCGGTGCATCCGCTATTTTCGTATAGGTGGCCTTGTTATTTTTTATTTTGAAGAAGAATTTCCTGGCAGATGGCGATGAAATGTTAAATCCAACAACAGTATCCGTTCCTGTAATAAGCAGTTCCGGTAACGGTATGGCTTTGGCGCTGGAGTCAACTGCCCGCATATAGTTGATCAGCCGCTTGCCATTTTGCGTGATATGAATCGTTTGCATCCCTGCCGATGAGTTAACGATAGTGGCTGTAATTCCTTTTGCTTCAAATACAGCACTGTCACTCCCCGTATTTCCACTGATCAGTTTAAATGGGATGGGCTTCGTTTTTTCTGCCGGTTTCGCAATACTGTTTGTTTTGGCAGCTTCTCCGGGAGCAGACTGCTGGCAGCTCAACAATAAAATAGGTATCAATAGTAAAGTTCTGTACACGATAAGTTGATGTTTGGAAAGATAAAGCTATCGAATTTTTATGGATCTGCTCATCCGGGTGAATTCATATATAACGCTTACTTATACATTATTTAATTATTTAACATTATTTGTTTTTATAATTTGTATAAATTTGCTTTAAGTGATGAAGATCCATACCAGACGGGCTTGATAAATAAAATCGTTTTAGTGGTACAATTGATCTGGCTATTTACCATTGATGTAAATAATTAAGTAAAATAAGTATAGATTTTGTAGTTTTGAGCCTCGTTATGTAAGTGTTATACTGAATGTCCTGCCAGGAAGAAAAAACAGATTCCCTCAGCTTTCAAAAAAAATTGGTTTTTGCATTATTAAGATTTTTCTGACCACCATTGGTTCAGATTTTGGTTGAAAAAGAAAGGGGCTGTTTTTACAGCCCCATACTTTTTTAACTATTTCTGATGATGATGAACCGGTTTTTCCAATGCAGCGGTATCCTCATCATAATACACAAAGAAGTAAAGATAGATAGCCCGCGACAATCGCATCAGCCAGGGCTGAATAAGTACCAGCAACACTCCATTTATACCAAGCCATATAAATATGCTGTTATCTCTCCAGGTAATACCAAAAAATACAGCATACCAGATCAGGTTAAATACACTGAAGGCTACTGATAACGCATAGCTCACATAGCCAGTTCCAAACCAGAAGCCGGTTTCCAGCTCATACTTTTGTCCGCATACAGGGCAGTTATCATACATGTTAAAGATCTTCGAGAACCTGATGTGAAATGGGTTCTGATCTTTGAACATATCTCCTTTCCTGCATCTCGGACATTTCATTGTCAGCATGCTGACAAAATAGTTAGGGCGCCTGGGCTGTTGTGTACTCATGTTACAAAATTAATCAATTACAATCAGGAACTGGCTGGCGAAGCTACCCCCGCCAGCCTTTCCGCTTCGTACTTTATACTGCTTCTACTTTCCGCTCACCAATTTGTTGTCTCCACATGGCGTAATACAGGCCCTTTTCATCTACAAGATCTTCATGCTTGCCAACTTCCACGATACGGCCTTTTTCCAGCACATAAATACGATCGGCGTGCATGATGGTACTCAAACGATGCGCAATCATCACCGTGATATGCTGTTTGGTAGAAGTCACCTCGCGAACAGTAGTAGTAATTTCTTCCTCTGTAATAGAGTCCAGCGCAGATGTAGCTTCATCAAATACCAGCAAACGTGGTTTGCGCAACAGCGCCCTGGCGATGGATAAACGTTGCTTCTCGCCACCGGAAATTTTAATACCACCTTCTCCAATCACTGTTTCAAGACCTTTGTCAGCCCGCGCCAGTAAAGAATAACAGGACGCTTTGTTCAGTGCTTCCATTACCTCTGCATCGCTGGCACCAGGATTTACGAATAACAGGTTTTCCTTGATAGTACCTGCAAACAGTTGTGTATCCTGCGTTACAAAGCCCACCTGGTGACGGAGTTCTTCCATATCCACTTCATTGGCATCTACGCCGTTATAGTAAATATGCCCTTCGTTCGCTTTGTATAACCCTACCAACATCTTTACCAGTGTGGTTTTTCCGGATCCGGAAGGTCCTACAAAGGCAATCGTTTCACCTACTTTTACAGAGAAGTTTACCTGATCAAGCGCCTTAGTCGCAGCAGTCAGGTGCTTAAACCCTACCTGCTTAAACATCAGTTCATTGATATGGTTCACCTTTACCGGGTTTGCCGGCATTTCTTCTACCGGTGTGCTCAAAATGCCCTGGAAGTTTAACAGGGATACCTGTGCCTCACGGTAGTTGAGAATGATATTACCCAACTCCTGTAACGGGCCAAAGATGAAGAAGGAGTACAACTGCAATGTCATCAGCTGGCCAATGCTCACGGTGCCGTGATAAATGTAAAATAACAGCAGGAACAGGATGCTGGAGCGCATCAGGTTCACAAAAGTGCCCTGCACAAAACTGATACTGCGGATGCTCCGCACTTTTTTCAGTTCCAGCATTAAAATTTTCAGGGTAGTGGAATTTAACCGCCGTATTTCCTGGTTGGTTAACCCCAAACTCTTTACCAGCTCAATGTTACGGAGCGATTCGGTAGTAGATCCTGCCAATGCGGTAGTTTCTTTTACAATCGTCTTCTGTATCACCTTAATTTTCCTGCTCAGTAAACTCATGAGGATCGTCAGTAAAATACAACCGGTCAGGTACACGAAAGGCAGTGTCCAGTGCACCGTAGCTGCGTACACCATTACAAACACAACGCCGATCATGGATACAAACAACACATTCACAAAAGCAGTAATAAACTTTTCACAGTCTACCCTTACTTTTTGCAGAATAGCCAGCGTTTCACCGCTGCGCTGATCTTCAAACTGTTGATAAGGCAGTCGCAGTGAGTGCTTAAGCCCGTCTGTATACACCTGTGCGCCGAATTTCTGAACAATCACGTTCACAAAATAATCCTGAAAAGCTTTGGCAATCCTGGATACCATGGCCACACCTATGGCAGCGCCCACCAGCAGCAGTACGCCCCATAAATAGTCGTTTTCCGGCCTGAATATAGTTCCCCCTCTGGTAGTTGCCTGGGGATGAGATGCAAACCTGTCAATGATCCATCCAAAGATCATCGGGTCCATCAGTGAGAAAAGCTGGTTAATACTGGCCAAAGCCATTGCTAATACGACCAACCATTTATATCTCTTTAAATAATGCAGTAATAGTTTCATATGTCCGATTTCCTGAGGTGCAAAGTTACTGCATGTTGCCACATATTGCGGGGAAAAGTACTGGCTATTTTAGTCAAAAAACGTTAACTTAATAGTAAGTTCTTTTTAAGGCATAGGTGATAAAGGATTATCTAAATAAATCTCCACATATGAAAACGTATGATGAAAAACACATCAAAAACATCGTACTGTTAGGTGCACCCAAAAGCGGCAAAACGACCCTCTCTGAAACCATGTTATTCGAAGCCGGCATCATCAGTAAACGCGGTACTGTAGAAGAAAAAAATACAATTTCTGACTACCATGAAATTGAGCATGAACGCGGAAACTCCGTATATGCGACCCTGATGCACACAGAATGGAAAGACTACAAAATCAATATTATTGATACCCCTGGCCTGGAAGACTTTATAGGTGAAGTTATTGCGGCCATCCGTGTCTCAGACACGGCGGTCCTGCTGCTCAATGCCCAATATGGCGTGGAAGTAGGCACTGAGCTGGTATGGGATTATGTGGATAAGTACCGGAAACCCACCATCCTGGCGGTTAACCAACTGGACGCCGAATTAGCCAATTTCAATAAAACAGTGGAAGATGCCGTCCGGGTACTCGGACATCCCGTTACAGTAATGCAGTATCCCGTCAATCAGGGCCCGGGATTCAATGCCATCATCGATCTCCTGAAAATGACGATGTACCGTTTCCCCGAAAATGGCGGTAAACCTGAAAAACTCCCCATTCCAGACAGCGAAAAGGAACGCGCCGACCAGCTGCACAACGAGCTGGTGGAAAAAGCCGCCGAAAATGATGATCAGCTCATGGAGTTGTATTTCGAAAAAGGTAGCCTGGATGAGGATGAACTGAGACAAGGCATCAAAATAGGCATGCTCAATCACCAGGTATTCCCCCTGTTCTGCTTATCCGCAAAAATGAACATGGGTAGTGGCCGTCTGATGGGCTTTATTGACAATGTGGCTCCTTCTGCGGTAGAAATGCCTGCAGAAACCACTACCAATGGGAAATCCGTTCCCTGCGATGCTGCCGGCCCTGCTGCGCTGTTTGTATTCAAAACATTACAGGAGCCACACATAGGCAGGCTCACCTATTTTAAAGTAATGTCGGGAGAAGTGAAAGGCGGGATGGAACTCATCAATGCGCAGGAAAACACGACAGAGCGTATCAGCCAGCTGTTTATTGCAGACGGTAAAAACCGTAATAACATAGAACGCCTGCAGGCAGGCGATATCGGCTGCACTCTTAAAATGAAAAATACTTTCACCAACCATACCCTGGCAGAAAAGAACTTCCCCGGAGAAATTGCTCCCATCGACTTTCCCTCCCCTAAAGTGCGTGTAGCCATTGAAGCAAAGAATAAGGGAGATGATGAAAAACTCAGCGAAGTATTGGCGGAAATCCACATGGAAGATCCTACCCTGCTGATAGAATTCAACCGGGAACTGAAACAGGTGATCCTCCATGGACAGGGAGAACTGCATTTACTCGTTACCAAATGGCGGCTGGAAAACATCTATAAAATGCAGATCGCCTTCCATACCGCCAAAATCCCTTACCGCGAAACCATACAAAAGCCCGCACAGGCTTCCTATCGACATAAAAAGCAATCTGGTGGTGCCGGACAGTTTGGAGAAGTATATATGAAAATAGAACCCTGGTATGAGGGTATGCCACCGTATAAAGAGCATACGGTGCGTGATACGGAAGAAATAGCACTCAACTGGGGAGGCAAACTGGTGTTCAATAACTGCATTGTAGGTGGTGCCATCGACAATCGTTTCCTGCCTTCCATCCTCAAAGGCGTAATGGAAAAAATGCAGGAGGGGCCACTAACGGGATCGTATGTACGCGATATACGGGTAAGCGTATACGATGGAAAAATGCACCCGGTAGACAGCAACGATATATCCTTTAAAATAGCCGGTATGATGGCTTTCCGCGAAGCGTTCCATCAGGCGGCCCCGCAATTGCTGGAGCCGGTATATGACCTGGAAGCCATCGCTCCCGATGTAATGATGGGAGATATTATGAGTGAACTGCAAACGCATCGCAGCATCATAACGGGGATGGATACACTGAATGGCTACCAGGTCATTAAAGCACGTACCCCTCAGGCAGAAATAGATAAGCTCTTCGCTGCTCTGCGTAATGTGACACAAGGCAAGGCAAAACTGAAATCCCAGTTTGCAGAATATGCGCCGGTACCCGCAGAAATGCAGAAAAAATTAAGTGAAAGTTATAAGGAAGATCTGAGTATTTAATTGCCCCATCCTTCCCTGTCCAGACTCCTGAACTGTATGGCCTCCGCCATATGCACAGGCTCTACACTCCTGCTTCCTTCCAGGTCAGCAATCGTGCGACTTACCTTCAGTATCCTGTCATAAGCCCGCGCCGACAATTTTAATTTCTGCATGGCCTGCCCCAGTTGCGCCCTGCATTGATCACTGATCACGCATACCGCCGACAGTAACTTACTATGCATTTGCGCATTACAATGAATACCCGGATAGCCGGCAAATCTATCTGCCTGTATGCCACGTGCAGCAATAACACGGTCACGGATACACGCACTTTTTTCAGTAGCATGAACCGATGACAGATCGGAAAACTTAACGGGTGTAACTTCTACGTGTAAGTCTATACGATCCAGCAAAGGTCCGGATACTTTATTCAGGTATTGCTGTACCTGCCCTGGCATGCAGGAACATTCCTTATCCGGATGGTTGAAATACCCGCATGGGCACGGATTCATAGAAGCCAGCAGCATGAAGCTCGCCGGGAAGTCAATCGCTGTTCTGGCCCTGGAAATGGTGACTTTTCTTTCTTCTACCGGTTGTCGCATTACCTCCAGCACTTTGCGTTTAAATTCCGGCAGCTCATCCAGGAATAATACACCATTATGCGCCAGCGAAATTTCTCCGGGCTGTGGAATACTGCCTCCACCTACCAGCGCGGCATCACTGATGGTATGGTGTGGCGAACGAAACGGCCGGTGTACAATCAGTGATGCATGCTGTGGGAGCTTGCCGGCGACCGAATGTATTTTAGTGGTTTCCAGTGCTTCCAGCAGGGTGAGTGGGGGCAGGATGGTGGGCAAACGTTTGGCCAGCATGGTTTTTCCGGCGCCCGGCGGACCAATTAAAATAGCATTATGTCCACCGGCGGCGGCTATTTCCAGGGCACGTTTTATCTGGTGCTGCCCTTTTACTTCGCTGAAGTCTACATCAAACTGGTCCTGCGTAATATAAAACTCATCCTTTGCCGGCACTACTGCCTGCAAGGTGTTGGGATCATTGAAGAAGTTAACGGCTTCTGAAATATGTGAAATGCCATATACTTTCAATCCATTCACCATTGCAGCTTCCTGTGCATTTTGTTTGGGAAGTATGCATCCCTGGAAGCCGTCTTTTTGTGCCTGCATAGCCATTGGTAAAGCACCTTTAATGGGCTGTATGGTGCCGTCCAGCGATAGTTCTCCCATCATCAGATAGGCTTCCAGGTAGGTGGCAGGTATTTGCCCGGATGCCGCCATAATGCCGGCTGCCATAGGCAGATCGTACGCGGCACCGGCTTTGCGGATATCGGCAGGCGCCATATTTACCACTGTCCGCGTCCGCGGCATGCGGAATCCCATACATTGAATAGTGGATTCAATACGCCGCTCACTTTCTTTTACCGCATTGTCCGGCAGGCCTACTATAAATAATCTGTTTCCCTGGGAAGATACATTTACCTCTATGGTAATGGTGATGGCATTAACGCCCTGTATAGCGCTGCCGAAGGTTTTAACAATCATATGGATGTTGGGTTAACGATATGAAGATAAGCAAAAAGCAGAAGGCAAAAAGCAAAAAGCTATTGAACCGGATGATTAACGTGATATCCGTTAAATACATCTGCTTCAATAGCTTTTTGCTTTATGCCTTCTGCTTTCCGCTTACTTGATCTGCGTCAGCAAATCAAGCACCTTCTCTCTTTTCAGGATCAGGTACCCGATCTTTTCTTTTGCAATACCATCTTTCAGTAGGTAAGTAAAATGAAGGTCATCTTCTATAACAGTAGATTCAAAATATTTGAATTGAATGCGTTGCTCTGCACTGAGATCTTCTGCTATTTCATAGAGGTGAGTAGACAAAATGAAGAGACAGTTGGTACTTTGCAGCAGTCCCCGGATAACCGCCAGGGAACAGTTTCTGGCATCTTCCACATTGGTACCTTTAAACATTTCATCAATCAGCACCAGCCAGTTTTTACCATTGCTGATCTGCAGAATTGTATTCTTGATACGCAATACTTCACTATAGAAATAGCTTTCTCCCTTGAATATATTATCCTGTACCTGTATGTTGCTGAAGATGCCATGAAAGAAGCTCAGCTCCATACTTTGGGCAGGTACGCCCATACCTATATGTGCCAGAAATACCGCTACACCTACTGCTTTGATAAAGGTAGTTTTACCCGCCATATTTGCGCCTGTAAGGAACATAAAGTGCGATGCTTCATCCAGTGTTACATCATAAGCTACCGGCTCCGGCAGTATGATGTGATACAGCTGATTAGCTTTCACCACAGGTCTTGTGCTATTGGAAAAGGTAGGGAAAATCAGCTTGTAATGCTTGATAGCTTTGGCCATTGCATAGTAAGCATCCAGTTGCTGGTAAAGGGTCACCAGTTCGGTGATCACCTTTTTATGTCTTTTCCTGATATAATTATCATAACGCAGTATTTCTATATAATTCAGTTTCCCTTCTTCATCAGCTTTCAGAATTTCATAGAAATCCTTTTTAGTTAACAGCTGCTGTGCCCTGTCCAGCAATGTTTTCAGCAATTTGGGGGTGTCATCTGAATTAAAGGCGTTGATAAAAGAACGAAATCCTTTCAGGAGGTTTACCAGCTGTGTGAAAGAGAATTTAATGAAACCAAAATCAGGTGCATACAATGTTTTATTGATCACTGCCTGTATGTACAACGACATCCCCTCTGTATTGGAGATGGGGTCGATCTGCGCTTCCATATAGTTTTCCACTACTACCACCGTGCCGTTGGAGATAATGGAGGGCCAGTTACTTTCCTGCTCCAGGATATACTGTAATGCCCGTTGACGGTTTTGGATCGAGGTAATATCTTCTAATGGGTTGCTGAATAATTGGCGTAGGAATTCACGACCTCCGGAAGTAGTGGTAAAATCAAGCCGGTGAAATAGGGAATACTCTTCGTCGCGGTTAAAAATAGACAGGTCGTAGTAGGATGTTTTGTCCAGTTGCATGCAGCGTCATTTTAGTGAATATACGGTGGAAGATGCAAGGATAGAAAAATTCCATAAGATTAGAAAGAAAAGCTGAAAGCATAAAGCAAAAGGCCATCGAAACGGATCACTGACGGAGGTTCCGCTGGTATTATCCGCTTCGATGGCCTTTTGTTTTATGCTTTCAGCTTCTGTTAGCGGCTAAATGCTAACCGATGACCCAGTACATTTTCATTGAAAGCGCCGTCAGCATAAGCCAGGTGGCCGCTTACAAAAGTATGGGTGATGGCAGCCGGGAAGGTATGACCTTCAAACGGGCTCCAGGCACACTTATAATAAATGTTCTGTTTGTTTACGTTGGTCTGGCCATTCAGATCTACGATGACGCAGTCTGCAAAGTAGCCTTCTCTCAAAAATCCTCTTTCCTTTATCTGGAAGCAGATAGCGGGTGCATGGCTCATTTTTTCCACCACTTTTTCTATCGTGATATCACCCTGACGGGCATGTTCCAGCATCAGCAAGAGGCTGTGTTGTACCAATGGCACACCAGATGGAGCCTGCAGGTAGGGGAGTTGTTTTTCTTCCCAGGTATGTGGTGCATGGTCTGTGGCAATAATATCCAGCCTGTCGTCCAGAAGTCCCTGCCACAGCGCGGTTTTGTTATCTGCAGCTTTAATGGCCGGGTTGCATTTGATCAGGTTACCATATTGTGCATAATCATCTGCCGTAAAATGAAGATGATGTACACATACCTCTGCGGTGATGCGTTTCTCCGCCAGTGGCAGCATGTTGCTGAACAACTGCAGTTCGCGGGCAGTGGATATATGAAGAATGTGCAGGCGGGCATTGTGCTTCTGTGCAAACTGTATAGCCACCAATGAAGACTCAAAACAAGCTTCCACATTGCGTATCAGCGGATGGTCGGCAGCGGTGAGGTGATCTCCTTTTTCGCGCTGAAACGCTTCCATATTACTGCGGATGATTTTTTCATCTTCGCAGTGGGTAGCTATCAGTAATTCGCTGTTGGAAAAAACGGTTTCCAGGGTGAGGTAGTTATCTACGAGCATGTTACCGGTAGAAGAACCCATGAATATTTTTACACCGCAAACACTTTCTTTTTTAGCGTTCGTCTTCAGAATTTCTTCCACATTATCATTGGCAGCTCCCATGAAAAAGGAGTAGTTCGCCAGTGAATGTTGTTGGGCGATGATATATTTATCTTCCAGTAATTCCTGGGTGAGTGCAGCAGGTTTGGTATTGGGCATTTCCATGAAGCTGGTGGTTCCACCGGCTACGGCAGCGCGTGCTTCTGTATAAATAGTCGCTTTTTGTGTGAGGCCGGGCTCGCGGAAATGTACCTGGTCGTCTATTACGCCGGGCAGCAGGTGTTTCCCTTCTCCGTTAATTTCCGTGTATTGGCCGGTGACAGTGATATTAGGCGCTATTTTTTCAATGCGGCTGTTTCTGATCCATACATCCTGTACTGTGGTCTGTCCTTCGTTTACCACGGCTATATTCCTGATGAGGTAATTTTGCATGCCGCAAAGGTAGAAAAATTAGCGAAAAAGCGGAGTGGATCGCCTTCGGCGATTGTCTTTATCCTTCCAGGTGAATGGAAAATACAAACATGCGTGATTGCAGCTTTTCTACCACATTAGAGTACCGCAGGTTAGGGTCTTTTACGTGTACATTGCCGAAACCGTTGCTGATTTTGAATTCAGGCGCAAAGATGAAGCTCTCAAAGTAAAACTCAAATCCGGCGCCGGCTTCATAGCCATAGTCGCTCTTTTTGATCTTTACGAGGTCGTCTGCCCTGCGTAGACGGGCGTTGGAGGCCAGATCATAGTCGTATTTCAGACCGGCAATGGTGTATACACGCATATTGCCGATGCGGTCCGACTTAAATTTGATCTGTAAGGGGAAGCTTAGTAAAATAGATTCGATCTTTTTTTCGCTATCCTGTGGTTTGGGATAGGCGTCCCGGTAATACAGATTTTTGGAAGCAAAGATGAGCTGCGGATTAAAACGCAGATCAAAATGCTCGCTAAGCCTGGCATTAGCCAGTAATCCCAGGTTAAACCCCATTGTTTTCAATGGCTCTGCCACCATAATAGAGTCGCTCGCCAGGAAGGCAGGAGAATGCTCGAGTTTAAAATAGGACTGGTTTGCGGCCAGCGTAATGCCAAAGTAATAGGGTTTTGCATCATGTTCTATCATATTCATATTGGTTTGCGCCTTTGCAGGAAGCATTCCAACCAATAAAACGAATATCAGCGCGTAGCGCAATAAATAGAACATATGCCGAATGTTAGCGTTTTGCATGTAACGGCCTGGAAACGGGTGTTAGTTAAAATAGTTCGCATTGCTTCACCCTGCGGAAACGCTTTCACAGATTCTGGCAGATAACTGTAAGCCGCCTGGCTCTTCGCTATCCATTTCCCGAGCAGCGGTGTAATATAACGAAAATACAAATTATATAATTGTTTAATAGGAAAAACTGTGGGATTCGAAAATTCAAGGATCACTAATTTACCTCCTGGCTTCAGTACACGATACATGTCAGACAGCCCCTTTTCCAGGTTTTCGAAATTCCGTACGCCGAAAGCCACTGTTATGGCATCAAACGTCTGGTCCGGAAAACTTATTGTCTCACTATCGCCGGATTGCAGCGTAATTTTATCTGCCAGACCCAGTTTTTCGATCTTTTCCCGCCCATGAGTCAACATCCCCTCAGAAATATCAATGCCCACAATTTTTTCCGGATGAAGGTGCTTTTCGGCCATAATGGCAAAGTCGCCCGTGCCGGTAGCTACGTCCAGCATGAGTTTGGGCTGAAGCGACTTCAAATAGCCCAACGCTTTTTTCCGCCAGATAATGTCGATTCCGAGCGACATAAAGTGGTTAAGAAAGTCATAGCGATGAGCAATATCATCAAACATGGTCGCTATCTGCTCCTTCTTGCTTAATTTTGACCCTTCAAAGGGAACGATCTTCTGAACATTTACATTTTCTGACATAGTCCGCAAAGTTAAAGAAATGTAGTATGTAAATAAGGAGATACGGGTTTTTTAATGGAACAAAGCAAATATCATTATGGTAATTAAGTCAGCAGAATATCTTATCAGTAGTCCCGATTGGGAACAATGTCCCAGTCCTACATTACCGGAATACGCCTTTATAGGCCGTTCTAACGTGGGTAAGTCTTCTTTGATCAATATATTGGCCAACAATGAAAAATTAGCCAAAACCTCCGGTACACCCGGTAAAACACAGCTGATTAATCATTTTGCCATCAATAAGGCCTGGTACCTCGTGGATTTACCAGGGTATGGCTTCGCTAAAAGAAGTTTATCACAACGCCGCCAGTGGCAGCAGATGATCGAAAACTACCTGCGCAAACGCACTAACCTGGTGAGCGTATTTGTGCTGATCGACAGCCGCCACCAGCCACAGAAAATAGACCTGGACTTCGTTAACCAGCTCGGAGAATGGAATATCCCGTTCAGCCTCGTATTTACAAAGGCCGATAAAAGCACCCAAGCTGAAGTGAGCAAGAACGTAAAAACATTCCTCAACAAAATGAGGGAAACATGGCAGTTCCTCCCGCCTAACTTCGTGACCTCTACCATAAAGAAAACAGGCAGAGACGCGATACTCAATTATATCGATGAAATGAATGCGCAGTTCCGGGCCATCGCCTGATAAAAGCAGTCGCCCTCCTCTCTCCGATATTTTTTTATATTTGGTACTACTTGTTAAATGATGGCATTTTTTTACCCAAATACTTGTTGGCATGCTGGATGCAACAGATGAAATACTGTGTAAAAGGATAGTGGAGAGAGATCAGGAAGCCTTCCGGGAATTGTACGAAAAATACCGCGATCCCATATACGGCTATACCCTGAAACTTTGTGGCTTACCAGACGTGGCGGCAGATGCAGTACAGGAAGTATTTCTGAAAATATGGTTGAAGCGCGAACAACTCAACCCGGCTTTGTCACTCCGGGCCTACCTCTTTACCAGCACCCGCAACTACGTATTCGACTACCTGAAAAAGGCGGTTCATGATAAAAATTTCCGCGAACATTTTCTGCAATTATATACAGAAGATACCGGCGCCATGGACGATATCCTCTACACCCGGCAGCTGGAAGTCATTAAAATGAATGCCATCTCTCATTTACCTGCCCAACGGCAGCGGATCTTCAAAATGAGCAAAGTACAGGGATTATCCAACCAGCAAATTGCCGATGACCTGGGCATCTCTGTTAATACCGTAAGAGATCAGCTGGTAAAGGCTTCTCGCTTTGTACGGCATTACCTGTATCAACACGCCGATATCTCTATCGTCATGGCTGTCTTTTGCCATATCTACCGGAACTAAAAAAAATTTTTTCCCGCCGATCGTCTTTTAGATCATCCCGATCGTATTACTGTTATGTCAACGAGGAACAATGGAAGAAAAGAAGCATAGTGTAAAGGACCTTTTTATAAAATTAGCCGAAAGGAAATCTACACAGGAAGAGCGTTTGCAACTCATTGCCTGGTTGGAAAAAAATCCGGTACCCAGTGAATTCCCGTCTGTGGAAGAACTGTTGGAAACCGGAAACGGACGGGTAATGCCGCAGGAAGCCGCTGCCAATGTTTTTAATACCATTATGCAGCATACCCCGGCAACACCCGTGATCCCGTTATGGAAAAGAACCCGTTTCAGAATAGCGGCCGCCCTGATTCCCTTTGTAGGCCTGGCTTCCCTTGCTATAGTATACTATAGGGAGAAGGATACCCGCCGGCATTTTGTCAACAATACGCGTCAGGTACAAACCATTCAATTGGAAGATGGTACCGTTATACGGCTCAATCAACGCAGTAGCCTGGCCGTAAACACCAATGACCAACGCCGTGAAGTATGGTTGGAAGGAGAAGCTTTCTTCACCGTTAAACACCAGGCTACACAACCGTTTATCGTGCATGCCGCTAACCTCGTGGATATCAGTGTACTGGGAACGGCCTTCAATGTAAATACAGGCAATGGCAATGCCGCTGTAGTATTGAACGAGGGCAGCGTAAAAGTAGATGCCGGCAAAACCGCATCCCTGCTGCTGAAGCCAGGAGAAATGGCTGCGTTTAACAACACCACCAGGGTGTTATCGAAACAGCCCGTAGATACCCTGTTTCAAACTTCCTGGAAGTACAACCTGCTGGCATTTAAAAGTCAACCACTAAAAGTAGTCATGCAACAACTAGGTGAACAATATGATTATAAAGTAGCATTCGAAGCAGAAGGAATAGAAAACCTTCTCTTCACTGGATATCTTCCATCCGACAATCTACCACAGGCGATCCTTACGATAGAACAGTCCTTTAATTTAAAATTCGTTTTACAGCACAAGACTATTTACGTGAATAACAAAAACCTTTAGAGACAACCAAAATTAAGTTATGAAAAGAGTTAAATCAATCAGTTTCCAACTGATAATGGTTACTGCTTTGTTATGCTGTCTGCAATGGACAACCGCACAGATAACGAAAGCTGCCACCCGCGAAAACCACACCACGGCAGTGCCTTTGATCACCGTGATCAATGAACTGGAAGCAAAATTTGATGTCCGCTTCAGCTATAACACCAACCTGCTGAAAGGAAAAAGTATCCTGCTGCAAAGCACCAGTGTTTTTGAAGCAGATAACATTGAAGGAGGTATGAATAAATACATCGCACCTTTGGGCCTGGTATGCAAAAAAATAGATGGCAAACTGTACGTGGTAAAAGCAGAAGATGCCGGCAGTACTAAAACCAAATTAACAACGGTGATAGATGCAGCACAAAAGCAAACTGTAAAAGGTACGGTAAAAGATTCTGCCGGCAACGCATTGCCAGGTGTAATTGTACAGGTGAAAAGCACTTCGAAGGCAACGGTCACAAATAAAGAAGGCCACTTCTCTATCGATAATGTAAACGATGGTGAGGTGCTGGTATTTAACCTCATGGGATACACGCCTAAAGAATATATCGTAAAAGGTGAACAAACCATTACCATCGTATTGAATGATCAGGCGATCAGCATCGACCAGGTAGTAGTCACTGCCCTCGGTATTAAACGTTCGGAAAAAGCACTGGGATACGCCGTACAAAAAGTAAAAGGAGAAGCGGTACAAACGGTAAAAGGAGTAGATCTCGCCACCTCCCTCACCGGACAGGTATCCGGCCTGGTAGTGAAAAATTCCACTGAATTTTTTGCCAAACCTACTATTGAACTTAGAGGCGAAGGAGCTTTGCTCGTAATTGATGGCGTACCTTATGCTAACATGACCCTGCGCGATGTGCCTGCCGATGATATTGAAAGTCTCGATGTACTTAAAGGACCCACAGCATCTGCATTGTATGGTTCCAGAGCCTCTGGTGGCGTACTCCTGGTAACCACCAAGAAAGGAACCGGCACCGGCCTGTCGGTGAATATCAACAGCAATACCATGTTGCAGAGTGGCTTCCTCGCTATCCCTAAATCGCAAACTTCTTATGCCCGTGGACAGTACGGAGCAATTGATAACGACTACGTATGGGGACCAAAATTAGATGTGGGCAACACCGCCAGGGATTGGAATCCGGCCACCAAACAATTTGAAGATAACAGGCCATTGACTTCTGCAGGAAAAGATAACCTGAAGAATTTTATGGAGCTGGGATTAATCACCAACAACAATATCAACGTATCCCAAAGTGGCAAGTATGGTAGCTTCCGCGCCTCTATGAACCACATCTACAACAAAGGACAATTTCCCAATGCAAAACTGAATATGTACAATTTCACGCTGGGTGGTGAATTGAAAGCAACAGAAAAGTTTAACCTCGAAGGGCATATGGGGGTGAGCAAAAGAATAGCGCCGCAAACATGGGGTACTGGCTACGGTAACCAGGGCTACATCTACCAGCTCACTATGTGGACAGGTCCCGAATATGATATCCGCCAATATCGCGACTACTGGAAAGTACCTAACAAAACACAAAACTGGATGTACACTAACTGGTACGATAACCCTTACCTGATTGCGTACGAGAAACTGGATGGGATTCAACAGAATACTACCAATGCCAGTTTGACCGCCAACTATAAATTCAATCCTGACCTGACCCTCCTGGTGCGTCTCGGTTATGATGTATACAGCAATAAAGAAACGCAAACCACCCCAACAGCTAATATCTATTCTACCAGAGGTGGCTGGAACGCAAAAGGGCTATACGCCATTTATAACTCATGGGGCTGGAGTACCAACAACGATGCGATACTGAGCTACACCAAAAAAGTGGGTAACTGGAATTTTGATGCGATGGCTGGTGGTACCATTTACTACTATCAAAAAGAAGGATTAAATGCTTCTACTAAAAACGGATTGGTTTCACCCACCTATTTTTCATTGAATGGATCTGTAGAAGCGCCTACTTTCAGCCCGTCCTATACCGCCAACCAGGTAAATAGCTTGTATGGAAGACTGGCAGTTAGCTGGAAGAATACCGTTTTCGTGGATGCTACTGGCAGGAACGACTGGAACTCTGCACAACCGAAAGCAAACAGGGCTTACTTTTATCCTTCTATCGGATCAAGCGTGGTATTATCTGAATTATTCAAAATGCCTGCTTTTACTGATATGTGGAAAATCCGCGGTTCCTGGGCCACCTTTAAAACACCTGCAAGTCCGTATGCGATCAACCGTCTCTATAGCACCACTACAGGTGTGTGGAATGGCGCCAATTCTGCCAGGTATCCCGGTAGTTTACTGGGTGCCGATATCCTCCCAAGTTCACAACGTACCTGGGAAATCGGTACTGCCGCTTACCTGTTTAAAAAACGCCTGAATATAGATGTGGCTTACTTCAACAAATATTATTTCAATCAGCAGGCGCTGGTGCCTATTTCAGGCAGTAGTGGATTTGAATCTACCCTGGTGAATACCGGCGAAACCTACGTTAGAAAAGGAGTAGAAATTACCGTCGGTGGCACCGTGATCAAAAACAAAAATTTCCAGTGGGTATCTACTGTTAACTGGTCTAATCAACATCGTTATTACGTAGACCTCGACTCTATATATTCTGCTAAAAAGCCCTGGGTAAAAGCAAAAGAAAGACTCGATGTAATGACCGACAACTATTGGTTAAGAGATCCTAAGGGCAATATTATTCATAACAACGGTATTCCGGTAGAAAGTGATTATGAACAATTATATGGTTATACAGATCCTGCTTTTAGTTTTGGTTTTATCAACACCTTCTATATCGGCAACTTTACCGTAGGACTTAATATCGACGGACGTATCGGCGGATGGATGTATAACTACATTTATGATAAAATGTGGGATTCCGGTACCAATCCTGAATCAGATAATCAGTATCGTTATGATGAAGTGGTGAAAGGCTTAACTAATTACGTGGGTAAAGGCGTAAAAGTAATATCCGGTAGTGCAAGCTATGATAACTTCGGTAAGATCATCAGCGATACCCGTCAGTATGCTGACAACGATACCAAAGTGTCTTACCAGGATTATGCACAGAACTTCAGAGGCGGCGATCGTGGTATTCAAAAGAAATCATTCGTAAAAGTGCGTGAACTGTCTGTAGGATACCGTTTCCCGGCTAATAAGCTGGCTCATTCCGGTATTAAAAATGCATCCGTTTCCGTTACTGCACAGAACCTGTTTCTCTTCACCAAATTCAAATTTTCAGATCCTGATGTGGACGATGAAAACCTGAATTCACCATCGCAGCGGATGATCGGGGTTAATTTCAAAATTGGGTTCTAATCTTTCATCATCAAAGTAAATCACATGAAAAATAATTCACTGAAATATATACTGGCGATCCCATTAGCGGCCACCATGATAGCGGGATGTTCTAAATTTGATAAGATCAATACCAACCCCAATCAAACAACACAGGTAGGTTCAGATCTGTTGGCTACCCAGATGATCCTGAATATTACCAGGAGCAGCATCAGCACCACTAAAGGATTTATGCAGCCCTACCTGTTGGGTAAATACCTTACCTGGGGAGAAGGACAGGAGAATTTACAGTATAACAAATTCGGGAGAAGCAACTTTGACCGGTTGCTGCAGTTGCGCAACATCCCGCCTATGGTGAATGCTGCACTGGATGAAGAGGCCAGAAAATCATACAACGGACTAGGTCACTTTATCCGGGCATGGCAGTTTTTTCAAACTACGATGCAGGTAGGCGATATCCCTTATTCACAGGCGGGTAAAGGCGAAGCGGAGAATATCATTCAGCCGGAATACGATACGCAAAAGAAAGTGTTCCTGGGTATCCTGAATGAATTGGATAGCGCGAATGCGCTGTTTGCAGCAGGAAAAGATTTTGCAGGCGATCCGATATATAGCGGTAAAGTAGATAACTGGCGCAGGCTGGTCAACAGTTTTGAATTACATGTGTTGATGAACCTGTATAAAAAGACAGGTGATGCAGATTTGAAAGTAGTGGAACGTTTTAAAGATATTGTAGCCAACAGACCATTGATGCGTTCATATGCCGATAACTTTGCATTGACTTATACTCCTGCTGCTGGTCAAAATTATCCCTGGTCCGATGTGCCGGCAGGTTCAGGTAATTCATTTGTGAAATCGAATTATACCATGCTTTCAGTAACGTTAATCGCGCCGTTGAAAACATTGCAGGACCGCCGCCTGTTCTATTATGGAAAACCTTCTCCTGTAAAAATTGCTGCGGGAAAACTACCCAGCGATTGGGACGCATATGTAGGGGCAGAACCATCCAACGCATTTTCTGCACTGCAAACGATGCGTGTATCTAAAGATTATTCTGATCTGAACAACCGCTATGTAAACCTGGTAAGTGCAGAGCCGGTAAGCGTATTCAGCTATCCTGAATTGCAATTTGTACTGGCAGAAGCCACTATACGTGGTTGGATTTCCAGCACAGCGGCTCAAACGTATTATGCAAATGGTATTACCAATGCCATGAAGTTTACAGCTACCTACACACCAGATCAGGCTGATTTTCATCACAACATGAAAATGGATGATGCGTATATTCAGGCATATGTTACTTCCGTGGCACTCACTGGCAATATGCAAAATCAGTTGTCGCAGATCATTACACAGAAGTACCTCGCAGGCTTCCTGCAAGGCTGTAACTATAATGCGTGGTATGAGCAAAGACGCACCGGTTACCCTGCATTTGTGTTGAATAGCACAACTAATCTGAATACACCAGGCACACAGTTTCCGGTAAGATGGTTGTATCCTGCCAACGAATTAAGCTATAACAATGCGAATATGGATGCTGCTATTCAACGGCAGTTTGGTGGTAGTGATAACGTAAATAGTGTAATGTGGTTGTTGAAAGACTAACATATTTTATAAAACAGGAAGGCCCGCATCAGCTGATGTGGGCCTTCCTGTTTTATAAAAGCGCTATAACATTCTTTGATAGATTAGCCTCATTCCCTCCGGGTTTTTATCCCACACATAAAGCAGATTCTTTTTTATTTCTATATAGTAAGAATTCTGGTTCCCGAGTTTGAGTTGCCATTTGGGGTCAGGATCGTTGTCGGTTTGTACAACATTGCAGGTAGTTGCTACCAGCTGTAAATCGTCTACCAGCAATCTGTATTCTCCATGCTGGATAATTAATTCCTGCCTGTTTGTTATCCTGGGTTCCTGTCCTATCATATCGCCGTCTGCTTTTACAAGCAGCCACTTTCCTTCAATTTTTGTTGCCGGGGTATCTTCTTCTTTTTTCTTGCAGGCGGAAATAAGTATAAACAGCAGGAAAGTAGTTATCCAGTATTTTATTTTCATAGTAAAGGGTATTAATTGGCCAATAGCTTGCAATTGGCAATGGTCTGATTTATTTTTTTCTGGAAATCATCCATGTAAGGCACGCTGGTACCGGTATCTATGGAGATTTTGGTGGTGTCGGCGGGTGTTTCCTGTATGTAGGTGAATGTTTCAAAGGAATTGTCTGCTGCGCCGAGAAGACTATAACTGCCTACCAGTGTATCTGCTTTGATGGTTGTTTGCGGAAAACTGGTGAGGTATTGTTTCAGACTGTCATGAACATTACCTGGTAAAGTAGTGGTGTCACTTTTGTCTCCGGTATAAGTGATTTCATAGCTGGCATCAGCGGTAATCTGAAGCTTTTTGGTATGTGGTACCGGTACATTGCCGCCGCCGAAATTAACAAACAATGCATTACCCTTTGAAGAAGGTGCAGTGGTATTTCCGCCTTTGTTTTTACAGGCTGTAATACTGAAGGAAGCAATTAGCATTACTGCTACCAGTGATTTTGGTGATGTCATAATAAGGGTTATTTTATGTATAAAACGATGAATAAGGAAGCTGTTTAATTCCCGTAAGATTTAAGCAGCCAACCAGTATTAATTTCCTGCTAAAGGTATTAAGGTCTCAATAGGTTACAATTGATAATAGTTTGATTTAATTTTTTCTGAAACTCGTCTATATAAGGTACAACAATACCTTGATCTATGGTGATTTTAGTGATGTCGTCAGACCTTTCGGGTACGTAGCTGAACCGTTGATAAGGGATGTCTGATGCTCCCAGTGCACTATACTTAGCTGTTTGAGCATCCGCTTTGATGGCTGCACGTGGAAAGCTGGAGAGGTAGGGTTTCAAACTATCATGAATACTACCGGATAATTGAATGATTTCCCTTTTTTTTCCGTTAAACCTGATTTCAAAGCTGGCGTCAGCAGTGATTTGTAGCCTTTTATATGGGAACTCCGCAGATGCCGCTATCTGATTGTTGAAATCAATAAAAAGCGCATCTCCTTTAGGAGCAGGAGTTACGTTATCTTTTTTACAGGCAACAATACTTATGGTAGCTAATAGCAATATTGCTATTAAAGATTTTGGTGAGGTCATGAATAAATGTATTTTATGTATGTTAAGCGTGGGAGCAATGGGAAAGTTACAATTTCGGTGAGGATTTGTACAGCTAGATAAGGGGAGAAAAAGCCACCTGACGTGGCATCACGTCAGAAAAATATTTGAGAGAGGTACAAAAAACAGTCGCCTTAGTTCACTATTTTATTGGCGCAGCTGCTGCTGGCAAACGCTTCAGGTTTGGCTTTGAAGGCAAAGCCCATACCCAGGATATAACCCATTGCTTCACGCAGGGCCAGGTTACTCTTGAACTGAGGGTTTGTATTGATGTCTGCATGAACTTCCATATCTACATTATATTCAGTAAACAGGTCACACAGTTCATACGCAATCTCAATACTCTTGCCTACTTCTACCAGCATGCGCTCTTTGATAGAATAGCGGTTTTTGGTTTTTTCATTGTGGATAAACATAAATCCGCCATGACCTTCCCGAAGGAAAACGATCACCGTAGCGAATTCAGTATCCACTCCTTTTACCTGGGAATCAGTGCCAATGCACACTTTCAGACGAAATCCCTTGGCGGTTTCGCGAACAATGGCTTGTCGTACTTCCTCCTTTACCGGAAGGTGGATGACCTCTCCATTAAATCTTCTCCATTGCATAAAATGTATATTAAAGGGTGAACATGCAAATTGGGTTATGCTATAATGCCTGCCTGTTGAAGTAATGCCATGCGTTTGGTGGGTCAACAATATGGGATGCGTTCATTGGGGGATAACAGCAATATATACGAATATACGAAAAAGCTGTTAGCAATTACCAACAGCTGCACGTTAAAAAAATGAGAAGAAAGAAAGAAGAGATACGGTTAAAACTGGCCAGTACTCAGTAGTACCAGTGTACAGGCTTCTACCGGTTGAATATTATGCTGCCTGGCAATGTCTTCCAGTTCCTCGTTTTCTGCACCCGGATTAAATATAATGCGGCGGGGTTGCAGCTGCAGGAGGTAGTCGTAATACGCTTTCTGTGCAAGAGGATTCAGGTACATGGTAACGGTATCTACTTTCTCCAATGCCGGATGTTCTGTGATCACCGGGATATCCCCAATCGTAGCCGCACGACTCCCGATAGCCACTACAGGATGGCCTTTAGCGGTAAGTCTGTTCACGGCCATATTGCTATATCTCTCCGGATTGGGTGATGCACCCAGTACCACGGTGAGTTTTTTATCGTTGCTGGTTTCCATACCACTAATTTACGGAATTCAAAACAAGTGATAAGCATGCCGGGGCAGATGAGTCAGGATATCCTGAAACGCATCTTTTAACAACGGAAAGGTAAAAGTAAAACCTGCCTGTTGTGCCCTGGATGGTACTACCCACCTGCTTTTCAATAGCAGCTCCGTTTCTGTGCCGATCAGGGCGGCTCCTATTTTTAATAAAGGAGCAGGGGCCGGCAAACCAAATGCGTGGCCGGTAGCTGCCCGCAATGATTGCATGAATACTTTATTGGTCACCGGGTTGGGGGCCGTACAGTTATAAGTACCACTGCCCGTTTCATTTTCGTACAGCCAGGCTATCATCCTGCATACATCTGTGATGTGTATCCAGGTAAACATTTGTTTGCCATTACCCTGATAGCCGCCCAGGCCGAACTTCGCCAGGTTCAGATAAGGCTGCATAACACCCCCGGGCTGCCAGCCTAAGGTAACGCCTATACGTAGTATTGCTTTTCGTGTATGCGGCAGGGTAATATCGTTGAAAGCTTTCTCCCATAATTTGCATACCTGAACCGAGAAATCATTGGTCATCTCCCCATTAAATTCATCCATGGGACGGTCTTCCGCATGCCGGTATATGGTGGCGCTGCCTGCATTGATCCATATTTTGGGAGGATGTTTTAAGGTTTGGATGACCGCTCCTAAAGCCTTGGTGGCGTTTACACGACTATCCAGTATGGCTTGTTTGTTTTTCGGGGTATAACGGCAGTTGACACTTTTGCCTGTGAGGTTAATCAACAGATCGGCATTTTCCAGTGCTGCAGACCATTCGCCGTCACTTACTCCATTCCAGGCTACATAACTGATACGGCCGGCAGCAGGGCGTGGCATGCGGGTGAGGATAATGATATCGTTATCCTTACCGAAATGTTCGACCAGGCTTTTGCCGATAAAGCCGGTGCTGGCAGCGATGATGATACGTTTATTTTTCACGATAATTTGTCGTTTTCAAGCGTTTCATAAAAAGTTAGCAGCAGGTAGCAAATCATCAGCACGGGAGCGGAATATACCAGCCATAGCAGGCCAAACAGGGCAAAGCCAATATTCATCACGCTGAGTACTATCAGGATGGCGCAGAGCATGAGTACAGGAATTAATATCCAGTGATATATCTTTCTGAAAAAGGAAATAGAAAACCCCTGGTGAATGATGCAGCTGAAAAGCTGATAGATGAAAAGGGCTACCAGTAGTGTATTGAAAGGCTCCATAGAAGAAGAGCATATAAAAGCTAAAAGCAATAACAGGATCTGGATAACGACATCAGTAAGTAATAAAATCCTTTTTTTCCTTTCCATATTTCAGAATTTTCAGTAATAAATGAAATATTGAAGCAAAAAAAATTATTTGATGAGTTTCAGCAAGCTGCTATAGAACCAGTTTTCTTCTGATTTAATAAAGGCACCGATTGTTTTATCGGTTTGTTGAGCAAACTTGGTAATGTTGGAGATGGAATCTTTGAAGGCTTTCATTTCTTTGTCTTTTGGGTCGCCTTCTGCCTGCTGCAGCTGTAACAGCACTTTCATGATAGGATCCAGCTCACGTTTCTTTCTTTCGCGTGCGATATAGGTAGCTACTTTCCAGATATCTTTTTCGGCTACAAAAAATTCCTTTCTTTCACCTGGAATGAGGATACGTTCCACCAGTCCCCAGTTAATAAGTTCCCGCACATTCATATTGGTATTACCGCGGGAAATATTCAGTTGCTCCATGATATCATCTGCACACAACGGATCCGGCATTACCAGCAGTAACGCGTGAATCTGAGCCATTGTACGGTTAATACCCCACTGAGCGCCTAAAGATCCCCAGGTTTGGATAAACTGTGCCTTTGCTTCCACTAAGTTCATGTAGGTTGTAATTTATAGCGTTTGACAATTTACAGGGTCAAATGTATACCAAGTTTTTGAACTTTCAAAAGCTAATGAAACATTTTACGGGACAATGACCGGATAAGGCACAAAAAAAGGCGGAGTGTATCACTCCGCCTTTTGTATAGCTATTATAATCAGTTTATACCAGCATGGTTACCGGATTTTCCAGGAACCCTTTCAGGGTAGCCAGGAAACGGGCGCCTACAGCACCATCCACACTTCTGTGGTCGCAGCTCAGGGTCAGTTTCATGATGTTGGCTATTTTCACCTGACCTTTTTCCACAATCGCAGTTTCTGTGATATTACCTACTGCCAGGATCGCTGAATCCGGCGGGTTGATAATAGCAGTGAATTCATCGATTCCGAGCATACCCAGGTTGGAGATGCTGAAGGTATTGCCGCTGAATTCCTGTGGCTGCAGTTTCTTGTTTTTGGCTTTGTCGTACAGGCCTTTTGCATCGCTGGCAATCTGGCTCAGTGTTTTCTGATCAGCAAAGCGGATCACCGGTACAATCAAACCATCTTCAATAGCTACCGCAGAACCGATGTGTACATGCTGGTTTTGGCGGATAAAGTCGCCCATCCAGCTGCTGTTTACCGCAGGATGCTGACGCAGTGCCATCGCAGAAGCTTTGATCACCATGTCATTGAAGGAAATCTTAACCGGAGAAATTTCGTTGATAGATTTACGTGCTTCCATGGCTTTATCCATATTCACATCTATTTTCAGGTAGAAGTGAGGAGCAGTAAACTTGCTTTCGCTAAGGCGTCTGGCAATAACCTGGCGCATTTTGGTCAGCGGAATATCTGTGAAGCCTTCCTGGCCAGCCGGAACAAAGGCAGGAGCGGCAGGTGCTGCGCTGCTTGTGCTTTGAGCAGGAGTAGCTGCTTTGGCAGCAGGAACGAAGCTATCTACGTCTTTTTTGATGATACGGCCACCATCACCGGAGCCAGGAATCTGGCTGATGTCGATGCCTTTTTCTTCTGCCACTTTCTTAGCCAGCGGAGAAGCTTTAACACGGCCGTCTGCATTACCGGATGCAACTGCAGCAGTAGCGGCAGGAGCAGTAGCGGTGGCAGCAGGAGCAGTGCCGTTTTGTGAAGGCGCAGCAGCAGGAGCAGCAGGAGCTCCATTTTCAGCAGCCAGTATAGCATCTACACTGGTACCGGCTTTACCAACAATGGCAATGATACCGTTTACTTTGGCAGCTTCACCTTCTTTTACACCTATATATAATAAAGTACCGTCGGCATAACCCATTACTTCCATGGTCGCTTTATCCGTTTCCACTTCCGCCAGTACATCGTCATTCTTCACAACATCGCCTACTTTCTTATTCCAGGCCACTATTTTACCTTCTGTCATGGTATCGCTCAACAGCGGCATACGGATAACAGTCGCATTTTTCAGTGCTTCTTTTAATGCAGCATCATCAGCCGGTGCGGCAGTAGCAGCAGGAGCGGCCTGTGGTGCCGGTGCAGGTGTGGCTGCAGCAGCTGCAGGAGCAGCAGTAGCCTCTTTTTTATCTTCCAGCAGAGAAGTATAATCTTCTCCCGGTTTACCAACAATGGCAATAATTCCGTTTACCTTAGCTGCTTTTCCTTTCTCCACACCAATATACAGGAGGGTTCCTTCTACGTAACCCATCACTTCCATGGTTGCTTTATCCGTTTCCACTTCAGCAATAACATCGTCTGCCTTTACTGTATCGCCCACCTTTTTATGCCATTCCGCAATCACCCCTTCCGTCATCGTATCACTCAAAAGGGGCATTCTGATAACTTCTGCCATAGTGTTTTATTCAAAATTTTGTTCAAACCTACATGTTTTTGCGCAAAAACGCAAAGAAGGAATTGTAAACTGTTTAAAAATGTCTATCTATCGTTAATATTTAATTACAGTACCCGGATTAGAAATCCAGCTCCATATTAAGTCTGTCTTTCAGCTCTTTTACCATCGGATATTTTTCAGACATCTGCTGAAATTGTTCCCTGCTGGATAGCGGCGCAGGGCCAATATCCTGTGTTTGCTGACTTTCGTCCAGCTGTAGGGTAAGCACGATGGTAGGATTATTAAATTTCTTTTTGAGGAACTCGGCAATCACCAGCTTCTCTTCTTCCATAAACCGGAATTGCACGATGTTCCTGCTTACAATGCCTACTTCCGTAGGGCCCAGCAACTTCAGCTGTGCCAGCTGTAAGTTACTCACCACCGTCATTTTGTTGGCTTGCCGGTACAGATCAATAAATTCTTCCCAGTACACAGAAATTGCTCCCATTGTGAGTGCGATAGACTGTACCTGGGTAGTAGTTTGCTGTTTCGCTGCCATGGCCTCTTTCATGGCTGCCAGTCCGGTTAATTTGCTGGCCGGTGTAGCTGCGGTGGCAGAGGCTGGAGCTGTTGTATTAGCCGGCGCTGTTTGTATTGGTGTAGCGGCGGGCTGCTGTATTGGAGCCGTAGCTGCAACCGCTTGTGCCTGCGCACTTACTGGTGCTGTTGGTACTGGTTGCTGCTGTTGTTCTACGGGCAAAGCTCCGGGAGGTGTTTGTACCGGTGTTGCAGCTACCGGACTTTGTACTGGTGCTGCGGGAGGGCCTGGTGTCTGCCCGGTCGCTCCGGTATCCACCGTTAAACGGGCAGCAGGCGCCGATGCAATACTTTCAGTAGTAGCGGGTTTATCTGTGATGGTTTTGGCCGTTACCGGCTGGGCAGCAGGTGCGCGCAGCTTTTGTGGTACCGAGCCATCAGGTACTAATTTTTTTTTTGAAACCTCTCCGGTGCTGTCATCGCTGACCAAGGTTACCGCCTGTTGCAGATAACATAACTTGATGAGGGCCATCTCCACATGTAAGCGCTTATTACGCGCCATGCGGTAATTGATCTCTGTTTCGTTGAGCAGGTGCAGGGCCGTGATCAGGTAAGCAGGGCTTATCTGACCGGATAATTGCTTGTAGCGTTCTTTCAGATTGCCGGATACCTCTACGAGGTGAAGCGCTTTGTCTTCCTTACACAACAGCAGGTTGCGCAAAAATTCCGCCCAGCCATTCAGGAAATTATCTCCTTCAAAACCTTTCTGCAAAATTTCATCAAACAGGAGCAGTGCACTGGCTATATCCTGCTGTAATACGGAACCCATTACCCGGAAAAAATAATCGTAATCCAGGATATTCAGGTGCTCCAATGTATTCTGATAGGTAAGATGCCCGCTGGTAAAGCTGACGATCTTATCCAGCGTACTCAGGGAATCACGCATACAACCATCTGTCTTCTGCGCCACCAGGTGCAGGGCATCGGTTTCTGCCTCTATATGCTCTTTGGTACAGATTTCCTGCAGATGGTCTACCGTATCCTGTATGGTAATACGTTTAAAGTCGAAGATCTGGCAACGGCTCAGGATAGTAGGCAATATCTTATGCTTTTCTGTGGTAGCCAGGATGAAAATCGCGTATGACGGCGGTTCTTCCAGGGTTTTCAGAAAAGCATTGAATGCCGAGGAACTGAGCATGTGTACCTCATCTATAATATAGATCTTATATTTTCCTGCCTGTGGTGCAAAACGCACCTGTTCCACGAGGGTACGGATATCATCCACCGAGTTGTTGGAGGCAGCATCCAGTTCATGGATGTTGAAAGAACTGCCTTCATTAAAGGATTTACAGGAATGACATTCGTTACAGGCTTCCCCATCCGGCTGCAGGTTTTCGCAGTTAATGGTTTTAGCCAGGATACGTGCACAGGTGGTCTTTCCTACTCCGCGAGGTCCGCAAAACAGGAAGGCATGCGCCAGCTGGTTATTGCGGATGGCATTTTTGAGAGTGGTAGTAATATGTGCTTGTCCTACAACAGTTGAAAAGTTCTGTGGACGGTATTTACGGGCTGAAACGATAAAATTCTCCATATGACTGCTACGCTTTCGCGAGCGCCGAAAATACGCACAAATTCAGTAAGAGAAAAATGCACAGCAGGAACGGCGCTCTGACAGGGTGTTATTCCCCTGATTCTAACGTTAAAATAAATTCCAGGTAGGCCTTTTTTAATAATATGATTCCATTATTATAATGTTCCATCATGGCAGAACTGATTTCATGCAGCTCCTGGATAGCTACATAATCGGGTATCATATCTTCCATAAAGGTACAGTCCTGCTGCCGGAATTTTTTGAGCTTCTCGTTCAATCCTTCCGGAAAGGAACTATAGAGGGGAGAGTTACTGATGTTTTCTGTCATCATGCGGAAACTCCAGCATTCGGCAGATAACTCATCAAAAAGTGCCGGCATCGACTCCATGTCATGTTCGCCTGTATTAAAGAGGAGGCTGATGCAATGTATAATCCGTATCACCTGGTCATTCAGCTGATGGCCGGTTTGCTGATATTGTAATATCTGAAGGTATTTCTCTTTTAGCAGCTGGGCAGCAGCTGGATTTTTTAGATGTGCAATGGTGTAGTGATAACGAAATGCTTTCTGGTCATGTGTCTGGAGCCATTCCTGTTCGGCAGATACTTTTTCTGATAGCATCCGTGCCAGTTGTCTGGCACGTGCAGCACTGTATTTCTGTCCGTCAAATTCAAAATAGCGGGTCTGAAACTGCCCACTACTGATGGCCTGGAGGGTTTCAGCATCCTGGCGGTCACGGTAAAATGTCCGCATCCTCACGATGATATCCGGATGATATATCGTTTTAATACCACAATTTTCGATTTCTTCCGGTGGCAGCAAGTGGGTATATCCTTCGGTCATTTCATTGAATGGCCGGTTGTCATAATAATCATTAAATACCTTGGGATATTCATATAGGCGGTGACGTTGAGCCAGTTCCTCAATATAACTGGCCGGGCTGATTTCGGTGAATGTTTCCGCAGAAGGGAGAACGGTGAAATTATATACCAGCGCAGTCATTTGCTCCTGCAAGCGTTCCGGTTCTCTAAATAAACCCCAGGCACTGTTGCTGATTTGCCTGCATGATACATTCGCCTGCAGGTAATGCGCCTCCCGGTCTTCTCTTGTAAGATGGGATGTCCATTGCTCCCGTAACTGTACCCTGCTTTTCAGGAACGTTTGAAAATAATTGTCTGTAATAACAGGTAGTCCGGCGCTGTCAAGTGCCAGGTGATTCTGGGCAGCATAGTAATGAATGAGCGCGCGTTGTACCCTGAAAATATTGGAAAACCGAACCGCTTTTTCTGCGAGGTCAGGCAGTTTGTGAAAACAGTGATCCAGACAGTAGCTGCCCATTTCTAACCGGCGTAAGCCGCTCACGGCGGTTTCTGTACTGGTAAGGCCCACTGCCACCGTATCAGTATAAAATTCCATTTCCCGGCTTAAAGTGAGGTACTGCCTGTTAATCAGGGAATATATTTTCCTCAGCACTAATTGCATGATATTCAGGATCCGGGTAGTGATATGGGCAAAAAAACTTAACAGACTTCCACCATTGCTCCATCGTACTTCCATTTCCTCCCACCGCTCATTTTCGTACAGCATATTATACAACGTCTTATTCAAGGTGTATATATAGCTGCCCAGCTTCATACTTCGTTGTGAGAAATGTGTGAATTCATGTGCCAGTAGCATTTTAAGTTCGCTGATATTCACACTATTGACAAGCCCCAACCCAATCTCCAGGTTTTTACGGGTAGGCCAGAACAAACTTAAAAAGCTGGAATTGTGAAAAACAGTGGCATTCATGTCGGGGACTACAAATATTTTCTTTGGGAAACGTATGCGCGTGTCTTTTACCAGTTGGGTAATGAAGTCGAATAAATCAGGGTGGTTATCGGCAAAAATCTGGGTACGATATGGGTTAACTGCAGGACGTTTATTAAAAAGAAACTTAACAAGGAAAAACAATACCATCCCTCCCAGTAACACAAGACTAAGTCCTATGATGCCGGAAATCCAGGTAGGATAAGTGCGGAATAGTATTATACCTCCTGATACAAAGGTCACCGCCAGGGCCACCGCTGTGAGCAATAATACCACGTAAAGAATAAAGAACAAGACAACGCAGCTGATGGCTTTCATTATCTGTTGCCTAAATAATAACGTGGGCTGAACGAGTGCCAGATCCGCGTTCTCCGGGCACTCAGGATATAAGTTGGTCATAACATCAGGTTAGATACGATCGTAACAGCAAAAGGGATTTAAATGTATATAATATTCAGTAACTTCTTTGCTACTCTGAGGCTATCGGATATTTATATGGGTTGCTGAGCAGCGCTCCTGATTTGGCTTTTATGGGACATTTTAAATGTATATACTTTATAATAATATATTAATTGCCACATGGTCAATAGTTTTTTTGAGGACAAGTTACAGAAAGGTGTTTCTTTATTGCGAACGACAGTTATTGAGTAAAAATTGTCCTAACGACATTTTTTCCACTGCATGCTAACGGCATTTTCTCATTGTTTACCCTCGGAAATAACGGCCGGTAAAGGCATCAGACTTATTTACGAAGATCAGATACTGATAAAAATTACAGCAGGCAGTGTTGAAGGAGTTTACCGGAATAACAATTACCGCTTTCATGCGTTACGATGTGTGCGACCTTTCCTGCATAACCGGATGCATTCCCGAAGCAGCCGATCAGTGACAATATCCGGATGCAGGAGCTACACAACGCCAGCATCCGGATCACTTCATTACCCCACCATTGGGTGCCTTTTATATGGAATAGTACGGTCGAATAAATAGCGGTAGGTAGTCAGCTGTCTGGAAGGAACTGCACCAAGATTTTCTGCTACATTTTGCATTCTCGGGTTAAAGTCGCCGATCCACTGCATTTCATAATCTACATAATGTGCCATATCAGTCTGGATAAGCTTAGCGCCTTCTACAATCATATAGGCATCTATCCCTTTTCCCTGGAATTCCGGTATAATACCGAATATAATCCCTACCATTTTTTTGCAATAGCCGGTTTGTTTGAGCCACAGGAACTTCAGTTTTTGCAGGAGCCCAAATTTTCCATTCATATGCTTAATATACTGATTGAGATCCGGAAGGTTGAGCCAGATAGCAATAGGTTGCTCATGATGATACACAAACCAGGCGATCTTTTCATCCAGTAATGGCTTCATTTGCTTAAAAAGGGCGAGTGCCTGTGCCTTTCCCATTTCCTTGCCGCCTCCATGCTGTGCCCAGGCTTTGTTATATACTATACTGAAAGCTTCTGCAAATTTCGGCAGCTCATTTTTCCGGAGATGAATCGCCTTGTAAGCAGGATCTGCTGCGATATGAGCATGGCGTTCAAAAAACTTAGGTTGTAACTGATCACTTACCTTCATTCCAAAGCAGATCTGGTTAAAGAAAAGCTGGAACCCGTATTGCTCAAATAAACGGATGTAATAAGGCGGGTTGAAATTCATGCAGTAAATGGGTTCATGAAATCCCTGTGTAAGCAACCCCCACCAGTTATTGCGCTCGCCAAAGTTGATGGGACCATCCATAGCTCCCATACCTCTTTCCTGAAGCCATTGTTTGGCAGTGTCAAAAAGTAAGTTGGCTGCCTCCTGGTTATCGATACAGTCAAAGAATCCAACACCTCCCACCGGACATTCGTCCCCTTTGTTTTTATACTTCTTATTTACAAAAGCTGCGATCCTGCCAATGGACCTGCCATTATCATCTTTTAAAATCCATCTGATAATTTCTCCATGACGGAATGCCTTGTTTTTTTCTGGATCAAATACTACGTTTATATCCTTATCCAGCGGCCTTATCCATCCAGGTACATCTTTGTTTAATATTACATGCACATCGAGAAACTGCCGGGCTGTTAGTTCATCGTTTACAATAATCAGTTGCATTGAGACCATTTGTACAAATGTAATAAAAACTGCATTGGCATTATTTTTTCTCTCTTCCAACACATGAAAAGAACTTACGTTTATCCCGCCATACTGTTGCTGCTGGTAGTTGTATTCGGCCTTGGCTATTGCCAGCAACAGCGGCACGTACGCAAGGTATTGTCTGAAAACCAGCGCCTGTGGAACGAAAACCGCGATTTACGCAAAAGCCTGGATCAATTCGGGGCGGTAAACCAGCAAATTACCACCCACCAGGAAGTGCAGCAAAGAACAGCCGGACAGTTTATTGAACGGAGGGCTTATTATCGTCGCAACTGGCAACAGTTTATCGCAGTAACAGCCGGAGACTACCGCACCGGATTACTGGGAGGCATCAAGGACCTGAACATCACCGTAAATAATCAAACGGAATACGCGTTGGATAATGTGGTGGTGAAAGTGGAGTACATGCGGAATAACAATGAAATTTTTAAAACTGAACAATATACCATCAGCAATATTCCGGAGAAGGGAACACGTAGTATTGCCGCTTCCAACAGCCGCAAAGGGAGCAAGGTAAATGTGAAACTGATGAGTATTACCAGTCAGCCAATGAATTTTTGCTGGTCCGTTACCAAACCCACTCCTCCCGGAAATCCGGATCCTTTTGAATGCGTACCGTCTGCTAAGGATAATCAGTAACTTAGTTAAATGATTGATATGATACCCGTTGCCATTGCAGATGAAGCAATAAAGGATTTGTATGAAGAAGCTTTTCCTAAAGCAGAAAAACGCCCCTGGGATTGGCAGCTGGAGCTAATTGCTGCCGGTAAGATCCAGCTACTGCGTATCGTGAAGGAAAAAAAATACTTTGCCGGGTTTGTGTTTTACTGGAAATTGCCAGCGTTTAATTTTGTTGAGCACTTTGCCATTCATGCAGATGCACGTGGAGGAGGCGCTGGGACACAGGTAATGCAATTATTGGAAACAAAGTTAGCTACGATTGTGTTGGAAGTAGAGCCTCCTGCCACAGAACAGGCTATACGCAGAATTAAATTTTATGAGCGGCTGGGCTATCAAACGTTTCCGGACACCTATGAGCAGCCATCCTATTACCCGGAATTTGGTCCACTTACCCTGTGCCTGATGTATAAAGGATTTCCCCCGGCCGCAGCCAATTTTCAGCAGGTAAAAGATCAACTCTATAAGTACGTTTATACAAAATAAAAAAGTACGAATGAAATGCCAGACTAAGGTGATGTCATCTCACTAAACATCATTTATTCCTGGTTATCATTCGTACTTTTTTTCTATTATGGAGGTCAATGCTTATGCAGCATTAACGCCTGTTGTTATCATCCTTCGCGTGGTACGCGTTGACTCTGACCTTGTGGTTGCTCCTGTCTCTGCGGCTGTTCCTGTCTCTGTGGCTGTTGTCTCTGCGGTTGTTGCTGCGGCTGTTCTCTCTGTACACGTTGCTGTTGTTGTTGCTGTTGTTGTTGTCTCTGCTGCTGTTGCTGTTGTTCCCTTTGTACACGTTGCTGCTGCTGTTGTTGCTGTTGTTGTGCCCTTTCCTGTTGTTGCTGTTGCTGTTGCTGCTGTTGTTGTACCCGCTGTATACGTTGCTGATCCTGCTGTTGTTGTTGCTGTTGTCTCTGTTGCTGCTGTTGCTGTTGTATCCTTTGTTGTTGCTGCTGCTGTTGTTGTACCCGCTGTATACGCTGCTGTTCCTGCTGTTGTTGTTGCTGTTGTCTCTGCTGCTGTTGCTGTTGATCATTTGTCCTGTCTGGTATAACCCTGGATGGTCTGTTATAATCCCCGGGGGTATTATTTCCTGGCTGTGTGGCACTACCCGGAGTTACTCTTCCGCCGCCATTGTTATTGGCAGGAAAACTACCATTGTTTACCGGTTGATTTGTTTCACGGCCCGGAACAACCCTGCCTCCATTATTGGAAGGGACGTTGCCTGTATTGTTATTACCGGTATTACCTGGTGTTACACGGGTAGGACGGCTGTTATCTATTGATTGTACCGGCCTTGTACGATCAGCTTCACGGCCTCTCTGAATGGCGGCAGCATCCGGACGATAAATTTGTAAACGGTTGTTGTCAACCCTTCCCGTACCAGGTCTGCTCATGTTTTCCACTCTTACAGGTCTCACCGCCTGACCGGAATAACGTTGCACATCGTTCGCGTTAGGTCCTGAATATACTCTGTTACCACGGTAATTATTGGTGTTGTTGATAATAGTTGTGTTGTTAATAATCGTCACATTCCGGCTGTTATTAACGTAGTAGTTATTTATACGCGGACTGTTGATATACTGTCTTGGCACAAACGCCCAATAATTAGCGGGTGCATTATAAGAATACTGTGGTCCCATTGGCGCCCATCCATAGTAGTCGCCACCAGTTCTCCAGCTTACCCATGCCGGACCCCAGTCATTGCCTGGTACCCACATCCAGCCCTGGAAATCATCAAATAACCAACGGCCGTAGTGGAAAGCAGCCCAACCCCATGAATAATCAGACATCCAGGTCCAGCCATAGTCTGTATAAACCCAGTGCCCATTAGAATAATAAGGTCTGAAATCGCGGCCGGCATTAGGTATCCATACCTGGTCATATCCGGGATAGCTTACCCAGCGGCCATAAGGGCTCAACTCATCATAAAATGAAATGGAACCGCTTATTTGTACCTGCGGGCCAGATCCATAAGAAGAGCCGTATTGATCATATTGATCATTGGAAACAGGTGCATAAGTAGATGCACAGCTGCCCAAAAAGAATGATATAAGTAACAGGGATACTCCTGTGTGTTTCATTAATCTGTTCATAACTCCTGTTTTTTAGTCCTGATAGGTTGTTTTATAGTAGACCCTGGAGATGTAATGAATGTTGTTGCGCGTAAAATTGTTTTATCTCAACAAGCATTTTTTTAATGGTTTCGAGTACTGTATAGATGGCGGCATCGTGTTTAAATGTTAAAGGAATTTGTTAAAATTTTTATAACGCTTCATGCTGCAGTTCACGCGCTATATACCTTGTATGACAAAAATGGTTCCAAAATAATATTCCGCTGTAATAGCTTGTCATACAGTGTTTAACGAAACACTTATGGGAATAATAAAACATTACTGTAATATTGTGGCAGCTGATTTAATTTATAAGATGGCCTCATTTTTTAGTATTCATCATATCTTTTTTACCGCATTAGGATATTCGGTTAGTTACATAGAGTTTGTTGGCACCTTAACAGGGTTGTTATGTGTTTGGCTGGCAGCCCGGGACCATATTTTTACCTGGCCGGTAGGATTGATAAATGTGAGCTGTTTCTTTATTCTTTTCTGGCAACTACAGTTGTATGCAGACATGTTTCTGCAGATATACTTCTTTGCCACCGGCGTTTACGGCTGGCTTTTCTGGTATAGAAAACAACCCGAGAATGAGCCGATATACGCTTTGGGAAACCGGCAACGATGGCTGCTGGGAGGAGCTGCTATCCTGCTTTCCGGGGTAACGGGTTTCATCATCAGCCGCTTGCATACCTGGTGGCCCGGCGTATTTGAACATCCGGCTGCTTATCCTTATACCGATTCACTGGTGGCCGTTTTAAGCGTATTTGCCAATATTCTGCTAGCGAAAAGAATCTGGGAAAACTGGCTGCTGTGGGTATTGGTAGATGTGGTTGCCACTATTATTTATTTTCAGAAAGGCGTCAAATTCCTCGGAATAGAATATTTCATCTTGCTCATCATCGCTACACTGGGGTTGATTAAATGGGTGAAAGCCTATCGGCAGCAATCCCTACCCGCTAAACCATAACAAAATTCATAACACCATCACCTATGTTCACTACTAAGCAAAAAATCAGGCGTATAGCCGTTGTGTTTATCTCCATTTTTGTTGTAATGTTTCTTTTCAGAATTCTTTATGGCTATACCTACAAAGGATTTCAGTATGAGGAGACAGGAAACAATAGTTTTTTGTCTGGTATTGAAAAACAGCGGAAGAATTATGCATCTGAAAAAGGGAAAGCGTATGGTCCTTCAAACGCAGGTCCTGCCAGTGTTACGGGTAATCAGAAATATGAAAAAGTAGCGAATGTACGATCTAAGTCATCGCATTTTACGGAAGATGAAAAACTACTTCACAGCACCATTAATAAGTTCGATGCAACTGTGCAGTACCAGCAGGAGTCCGGTAATAAAGGCAACCGTGAAATCCAGTTACTGATTGGTGTTTTGCCGGAGAAGTTCGATTCCTTTTATCATGCAGCGCAGGAAATAGGTGTTATTAAATCCACAGAAATTACCAAGACGGATAAAACGAATGAATACCGCAAACTCAATGCGAAGAAGGTGTCATTAGAGCAATCGCTGGCTTCTTTGAACGAACTGAAGAAAAAAGACGGACATATTGAAGATTTCATCAGCCTGCATAACCGGATTTATGAAGTGGAAACGGAATTGCAGGGACTGGGTGTGGAATTAGGGAACTTTGATTCGGAGAATGAATTCTGCACGGTGCAATTTTCGATGTATGAAGGAGCAGCCCAGAAATCAGTTGGAGGGGTAACCCGTGTGAAAGTAGCGCTGGAGTGGACGATTAAGTACTATGCGGTACTGGTGGCCAGCATTTTTATTGCGGCAGCTGCTGCCTGGATTTTGCTGAAACTATTGCAGCTGGCTAATGCAATGATGGCCGCCAATAAAAAAGAGTAAAAAATGCCGGAGCCACTGCTCCGGCATCCGGTACTTACACCGTGTATTCACCCACTTTAGTGCCATCGTCTTTCAGCATGGTGAGGACCAGGTGTTGCTGATCGGCTTTTATTTTTATGAGGGTCCTTGAACCATCTCTGGGGCCACCACCAATAATCAGCGGATATTCATGCTGTCCTTTGGCAGGGGCATATACGCCATATTGGTGTGTATGTCCACAAATGAGGATGTCAATTTTATGTTTGTTGAATAGTCCGCCAAACAGCTCCCGGCAATGTTTCACGCCATGCCATTCGCCCGAATGGTAATGAGGAATGTGCATCATGACTACTTTATGCTTTGCCTTTTTGAAGGCAGGACTTTGCAGCTGTTGTTCCAGCCAATGGGCCTGCTGTACCCTGTAGGCGTCAAAGTCAACGATGCCTGCATATACCGGGTGTTCATCTTCTTTGTCTTCTCCCGTATCCAGCACAATGGCGGATACAGGTCCTATTGTAAAAGTGAAATAGTTGCCATGGCCGGGGTTATCAAAATACTGATGCCATTCCCGGGCGTATTTGCCGCGGGTTTCATGGTTGCCGCGCACATACATAAAAGGCGTTTGGGTAGAAAAAGTATTGCCGCAGGGAGTAAGCAAATGGTCGATGATCTGTTGTTCATCGGCCTGGTAGTCAAATACATCTCCGTTAAAAAAAACAAAGTCATAGGGATCGCTGCCGTTCAGGCCCACCAGGTGTGGGATAGACTCGGGGCGGTCGTGAATATCGTTGATAATGACCCAGGACACTTCCTTTGCCTGCGGATCGGGTGCAGTGAAGGTGTAGGTATCGCTGCTGATGATATCGCCGTAGGTGAGTTTATATGGCTCAAAGGACACGATGTCTTTTGAGTAAACTTTATAGCTGTATTTTTTTCCGGGCTGGAGGTGATCCAGTTCAATACGGTGCAGGCGGTTATTGGCGTCTACCAGTCCGTTGGTAACGGTATGGGCTTTCTGGTTTAGCTGGCCATCTGTGCCATATTCCACCCAGCTGTAGCAGGGGCGTGAGGTAAGCCACATCACAGAAATGGTGTGTGGGCCGGGGTATTGGAGATAAGGTTTGCAAAGGAAAGCATGATCGGGGGCGGCTACTTTTTTGTTGTTTGCCAGGATACCGGCTTTGGCGGCGGCGGGTACTATTCCGGTGATGCCCAATAATCCTGCTTTAGAGAGATTGCCGAGGAATGACCTTCGGGATTGTTCACTGTTTGTCTTTTTCATATTTATATATTGTATATATCAGGATCGGGCCTAAAAATAGTAAAGGAATTAAGAAAAGGAAGCTATTTTTATATGGATGGCTGCCTCCCTTTAATGGTTATTTATAAATATTGATTATTTATAATTTGATAGACTGCGCTTTGCATTGCTGGCGGCTAAAAGTTTATTAATGATAAAAACGGTGAAAAATGCGGMGGGAAAAGGTTTTTTTTCGTCGTTAGCGTTTTGATTTTCACCCATTAACTCTTACCTTTGCGGCAAATTTTGGAAACTGTATGCAATGAATTGCTGCCGTTTTTGGAACAGTAACATTTTAGTATTTTTATAAACCTCTTTAAAAATATGCCTAACACAGGTAAGATCAAACAAATTATCGGTCCCGTGGTGGACGTGCATTTTGATGACAAATTGCCCGAAATCTACAGCGCATTGGAAATTACCCGCGAAAATGGTCAGAAGGTAGTATTGGAAGTACAACAGCACCTGGGTGAAGACAGTGTACGTACAGTGGCAATGGACTCCACCGACGGTATGGTTCGTGGCATGACTGTAGTTGATAAAGGCGCGCCTATTAAAATGCCAATTGGCGACCAGGTTAAAGGACGTTTGTTCAATGTGGTAGGTGAGGCGATTGACGGTTTGGGTGATATTGATGCGTCAAACGGTTATCCTATTCACCGTGATCCGCCAAAATTTGAGGATCTGGCTACTGAAACAGAAGTACTGTTCACTGGTATTAAAGTAATTGACCTGATTGAGCCATACGCTAAGGGTGGTAAAATTGGTTTGTTCGGTGGTGCCGGTGTGGGTAAAACTGTATTGATCCAGGAGTTGATCAACAACATTGCAAAAGGTTACGAAGGTTTATCCGTATTCGCCGGTGTAGGTGAGCGTACCCGTGAAGGGAACGATCTGATGCGTGAAATGATCGAAGCAAACATCGTAAAATACGGTGATAAATTTAAAGAATCAATGGAACACGGTGACTGGGATGTTACCGCTGTAGATAAAGAATTACTGAAACAATCACAGGCTACGTTTGTGTTTGGTCAGATGAACGAACCTCCCGGAGCTCGTGCCCGTGTGGCATTGTCCGGTTTAACACTGGCAGAATATTTCCGTGATGGAGATGGTTCTGCAGGTAGTGGTAAGGACATCCTGTTCTTCGTAGATAACATCTTCCGTTTCACCCAGGCAGGTTCTGAAGTATCCGCACTGTTAGGTCGTATGCCTTCAGCGGTGGGTTACCAGCCAACACTGGCTACTGAAATGGGTCTGATGCAGGAACGTATCACTTCCACTAAAAATGGTTCCATCACTTCCGTACAGGCGGTTTACGTACCTGCGGATGACTTGACGGATCCGGCTCCGGCAACAACTTTCTCTCACCTGGATGCTACCACGGTACTGGATCGTAAGATCTCCGATCTTGGTATCTACCCTGCTGTGAGCCCGCTGGAATCAACTTCCCGTATCCTGTCTCCGGCTATCGTGGGTGAAGCTCACTATAACTGTGCACAGCGCGTGAAAATGATCCTGCAACGCTACAAGGAACTGCAGGATATCATCGCCATCCTCGGTCTGGATGAATTGAGCGACGAAGATAAACTGACAGTATCCCGTGCACGTCGTGTACAACGTTTCCTGTCACAGCCTTTCCACGTGGCAGAACAGTTTACCGGTCTGAAAGGTGTACTCGTACCTATCGAAGAAACTATCCGTGGTTTTAACATGATCATGGACGGTGAAGTAGATGAGTATCCTGAAGCAGCTTTCAACCTTGTAGGTAACATCGAAGCAGCTATTGAAAAAGGTAAGAAATTACTGGAATCAGCGAATAACTAATTAAGTCAATGATCCCGGTTTTGCCGGGATCATTACCCTTCACCATTTACGATCATAACATGCTATTAGAAGTATTAACACCAGAAAGAAAATTATATGCCGGAGAAGTGTACGGAGTACAACTGCCGGGCATTGACGGTTCTTTTGAAATACTGGATAAACATGCGCCATTAATTGCAGCTCTCGGAAATGGTAAAATGAAAGTGCTGACAGATAAAACCCGTGCAGAGTTTTTTACTATCAGTGGTGGATTCGTGGAAGTGTTGCGCAATAAGGCTACCGTACTCGTAGAAGGCGCTGTAGCAGTGGAGAAATAAGCATACCAGCAAAACATTATAATAACCAGGCCGGGTAAGATTACCCGGCCTTCGTTTTTGTCCTAACTATTCCAATCTTAGATGACCCGGTTATGAACAGGACTGTTCACCAGGATTTCCTCTCTATTCATCTATATACAATACGTTACCTGAACGACTATACGAGATAGCCGCAGTTACATACTGTACATCAATAGACAGTCCTTATCAAGGGCTGAGTATATTACCTAATGAATATGCCTTTGACGATAAATGATTAGTATTCAGGTAAAATTCTGGTATCGGTCTATAGAAGAAGCAAAATATTTCATAGGTTTTGCCTTCATAGGTGTATTCTTATCGGTTATTTACTTACCTGAAAACGGGTTATGTAATTGGTAATAATTAGCAATTACGTTAGCAAGATATTTAATTTGTTTTAAATAAACAGCATTCCTTCTGTTCATTTTTCACTTTAAACGGCGGCCTCCACCGATGTCGTTCTTTTTCAGAATATTACCACTTAATTTAAGGAAGGATCAATTGGATAATTTGCCATCATGGCAAAGGTGCTGCCCAGGTTTTTGAGCGATTGCTGCCATATTTGCTGCTCTTTGGCATCAAATACCAGCGTTGCATCTGTTTGAGAAAGGATCCACGATTTCTCTTTCACTTCTTCCTCCAGCTGCCCTTCCGTCCACCCGGAATACCCGATGAAGAACTTTACCTTATCAGGGTCCAGTAAGCCTTTATTGAGCGCATCTACCACGTTATCGAACTTTCCGCCCCAGTAGATACCAGGGAGTATTTCCAGTCCACCGCTAATCAGCTCCGGCTGCCGGTGAATAAAATGTATGGTGTCCATCTGTACTGGTCCTCCATAATACACAGGCACATTGCCAATCAGCACTTCAGGAACGAGGTCACTGAGCGACTGGTCAAATAACTTATTGATTACGAAACCAAAACTGCCTTTTTCCTGGTATTCACAGAGTAATACTACCGTTCGCGCAAAATTTGGATCTTTCAGAAATGGATCAGCTATCAGCAAAATGCCGGGCGACAAAGTTACCATAGACATACAATTTTATAGCCTCTTCAAATTTAATTAAATGATTGAATAGTAAAGGAAAAAAGAAAGAGAAAGGAGATCAGGTTGAAAACCCGGAGGATAGTCATAAAGTTTAAGCATAAAGTTTAGTCAATCTATAAAGGAAGAATGCTACATACCTAAGCCTGCCAGCTAACCGTAGGTCTGTATCATGGGCATTTTAGAAGGAATTCTATCTTCGTTGTCTTTTTAAGACAGTGCATTAAGAACCTCCATCATTATAGTTAGCATTACCTGCAAAAGTGCTTTGTCACTATGTAGGCTATGCCGATACTATGCCTGAGACAGGCTAGGTACCCATAGGATCACTGCAGCAGAGGTGGACTTGATGTGGACTTGAGGTGGACTTGATGCGGGGATGTACAACTGAATCAGAAGGTCGAAATCAGCCATAGTAGCGCTATTATAGCGGGCTGTAGCTGTGAAAAAAGAAATACCGTTCAAAGGAAGCAGGTATAAAAGGTTTTATTCACCAAAATATCTCCGGGGAGGGCAAGGTGACTTTATTCCAATTGAATGACAGATGGATATGTGAGGGGGATTTGAGAATGGCAAACGAAGGCCGAATGGCATTTAAGAATATGGAAAAAAAGATGTTCTCGAGGTTTTCAAGTTGATCCGGGAAAGGAGAGATAGGAAAAATAAAAAAAGGAGGCTAGAAAACCTCCTTACCATTTTATCAACCAAAATCTAAATCGCTTATGGAACGAATCCACATCGATGTATGTAGAAAGTTTAATTACTTTGTTATGATCTTGAACTAATCAAATTTAGTACCAAGATTCTGAAGCAAAGGTAAGGAAAGAAGCATTAATAAAATCAGCAGTGGCCAGTTAAAATTACGTTAAAGTAATGTTGTATTGCTGTTAATAAAGCTGCTTGCAATATCCCGCCCGGAATTTTGTATCATAGTTGCTATAGCAAACATCTTTTTTAACATATTTTACTATTTCTGTACACTTATCTTTGATGTAATTTAAAGCCTGACAAAATTTACATGATACCACTGAAGAAAATTTTCCCCGTCATCGTTGTACTGATTACATTGTCCCTGCTTGGAATTATTTATATCCAGGTAAGTTGGATCAAAAGTGCCGTCCTGATTAAACAGGAACAGCTTTTCCAGCGTGCAGTCAGTATGTCTAATGATGTATACAACGACATGATGTATCGCCGTCAGGCTGCCGTTATGTTTAAGTTGGATAACAATGCGTTGAAAGACCCGGCCGCCGTCACTAAGGGTTTTAACCTGGATGTTACCCGCATGGCCTATAATCCCCCTGCGGTCAGTGATTTCTTCAATGTCCAGGAAGTGAAACGTTGCATCAGGAACAATATGAGGAAAAATCACCTCGATTCTACCAGTTTTGAATTCGCCATTATCGGCACCACACCCGGATCAGAATTGGGGACCCTAAAAATGCAATCTGCCGGTTTCGAAAAAATGTACCGACAAAATGAAGCCGACAGCGTGAATGACCGGAAACAGTACAATGTACATGTAGTACTCCTTTCGGAGCCGAATGACTTTAATGCAAGGGGAGAAAAACTCATCATCATTATGCCGTCAGATGATTCGGTGGCCAAGCAACTGGGCGTGATGATCACTGGCGGGGTATTGTTTACCATGATCATCATTATGGCCTTCGCCCTCACCATCCGGACCCTGCTGAATCAGAAAAAACTCTCGGAAATAAAGTCGGACTTCATCAATAATATGACCCATGAGCTGAAAACGCCATTGGCCACTATTTCCCTGGCAATAGATGCCATCCGGAATGAAAAGGTGATGTCCAAACCGGAAAAAATCCAGTACTTCTCCGGTATCATTAAGGAAGAAAATAAACGCATGAATAAGCAGGTGGAAAGCATCCTGCAATCTGCCCTCCTGGAGAAAGACGAAATAGGGCTTAAGTTGCAACCCACAGATGTACATGCCGTTATCCAGCATACCACCGATAACCTGCAATTACAACTGGCTGCCAAAAATGGGGTGGTAGATCTGCAACTGGATGCCATTAACCCGGTCATCAAAGCTGATGATGTACATTTCTCCAACCTCATCTTTAACCTGATGGATAATGCCATCAAGTATTCCAACGATCAGCTGGAAATAAAAATTCAGACTTATAACACCCGTAAGAGCCTGTTTATAGTGATTTCGGACAATGGCATCGGCATGAGCCGCGATACTATTTCACGTATCTTTGAAAAATTCTATCGCGCCCACACAGGAAATGTGCATAATGTAAAAGGATTTGGTCTGGGACTCACCTATGTGAAGGCAATCGTAGATGCACATAAAGGAAAAATTAAAGTGGAAAGTACTGTTGGTAAAGGCAGTAAGTTTACCCTGGAATTTCCACAGGATTAGATAAAGGATAAGCACATGATACTTAGTGAAAAAGAAATACAGCATTTTAAGCACCCTATTGCCGTTCCGGGCATGGGGATCAGCATGCAGGAAAAACTGAAAGAAGCCCGTGTGCTGGTAGTAGGTGCGGGTGGATTGGGAAGTCCTGTTATGCAATACCTCAGCGCCAGCGGAATAGGCGTACTCGGCATCGCAGATTACGGTGTGATCAATGATGAAGATATGCACCGTCAGCCGGTATACCAGATGCAGGATATCCGCAAGCATAAAGCTAAAATGGCCGCCAGCAGGCTTTGGGCGGTCAACCCATATACCAAACATTATCCTATCCTCATGCAGGTAAAGCCGGAGTCGATCGGGATGATGCTGATAGGATTTGACCTGGTGATAGACTGCACCCAGCATCTGCCCACCCACCTGGTGATCAATGATGCCTGCCTGGTGCATAACAAACCTTTCATCACCGGCGAAGTGCATAACTGGATGGCCTGGTTTGCCGGCTTTAATATGCCCATGCCGGATGGCACTACCTCCGCCTCTTACCGCTGCGCATTACCACTCACGGAAGATTACCGCAACTTTGATGCAGGGGCCATTGGTGCTACCCATGGTGCACTGGGCATGCAGATCGTATGCGAAGTCATAAAATATCTCATGGATGTTCCGGCAGGTATTGCCGGAAAATTGTATGGCATTGACTATCTCCATAATCAAACCCAGGTGCATGAGCTGCAACCTGATACGGCTCTCATTGAAAGTACCCGCGCTGCAGGCATTCTCACTGCGGAAGAATATGGATTGGAGATTGTACCGGATGTAGAAGATTAAGCATTACAAAGGGGATCTCATCTTTGATACCCTGGTAAACGGATATTATTAAAAAAGCGAAGGCCCGGATATTCCGGGCCTTCGCTTTTTTACGGAGTGGCTTCATTTAAACTTCCGATAATATCGTTTTCGCCCCGATTTTCAGTTCGTGCTTCACCCCTAATTTCAGCGCATAATTAGCTGCCTGGTGTCCGCTCGGAAAACCAAAGCAAACAGGGTAGTCATACTCTTTAACCAGGTTGGTGATAATTTCATATTCAGTCTGACCAAAAGGAGTATCGGTTTCCTTGCCGTCCACGAAAGATCCAACCACGAGTCCGGCCAGTTTATCCAGCCATCCGGCGCGTTTCAGGTTATACATCATGCGGTCTATGTTATACCGGTATTCCCCGATATCTTCCAGCAGCAGGATTTTTCCTTTGGTATTGACTTGGGAATCGGTCCCCGAAAGATTAGCCAGCATAGATAAATTGCCCCCCACCAGCACACCGGTGGTTTTTCCTTCCTGGTTCAGCGGATGCGCTGCGGCTGTGTAGCGGTATGGCTTGCCTTTGAGGGCAGTAGCCAGACTATGTACATATTCATTATCCACTGTTTCCGGAGTAATGCCACTGCACATCATGGAGTGAAGGGTAGCAATACCGAATTGGCGATGCACATGTGAGTGAAGGGTAGTGATATCACTGTAACCGCATAACCACTTGGGTTCCTTGCGGAAGCGTGTAAAATCCAGCTTGTCGATGATACACACCATGCCATAACCACCACGGCCAAAAACAATGGCTTTTATTTCCGGATCATCCAGCATATCCTGTAGTTCTTCCAGTCTCAGTTCATCCGGTGCGGAGAAGTTATGAAAGCTGGTGCCCACAGTAATGCCGAGGTGCACGCGGTAGCCCCAGGAGTTGAGTACATCTCTTGCGTACTCCGCTGCCTGCAGGTCCATTTTGCTACTGGAGCAGGTAATTCCGATCAGATCACCTTTTTTCAAATATGGCGGAATTTTTACCATTGTACCTTTTGTTTACCTTTGCAGATTAGTTAGCGTAAATTCAATCTTTATTCGCTGACTAAGGTGATAAATTGTAATGGTGATTCCAAAAACAATCACCTGATTTAAAGTTTATTTAAGCATTCGTTAAGAGAATATGGCAAAATTTAATAGATATTTAATAACTGCGGCATTACCGTATGCCAATGGCCCGGTGCACATAGGACATCTTGCCGGCTGCTACCTGCCTGCAGATATTTATGTGCGTTATTTACGCTCCAAAAAGGCTGATGTAAAATTTGTTTGCGGAACTGATGAACATGGTGTACCTATCACTATCAAAGCGATGAAGGAAGGTGTGAGCCCGCAGGATGTAGTAGACAAATACCACAAAATCATAGGCGATAGCTTTGCCGCCATGGGCATCTCTTTCGACATATTTGCCCGTACCAGTGATCCTATTCACCACAAAACTTCCCAGGATTTTTTCCTGAAGATGTATAATGATGGATTGTTTGAAGAAAAAGAAAGTGAGCAATATTTCGATCCGGAAAAAGAAATGTTCCTGGCCGACAGATATATTGTGGGTACCTGCCCCAACTGCGGTAACGATAAAGCCTATGGTGATCAATGCGAACGCTGTGGCAGAACCCTGAGCCCGGATGAACTGATCAACCCTCACTCTGCGCTGAGCAATGCACCACTGGTGAAGAAAACCACCAAACACTGGTACATGCCGCTGCAGAACTATGAACCATGGCTGAAGGAATACATTATCGATGGTCATAAAGAGTGGAAAAACAACGTATATGGTCAGTGTAAAAGCTGGCTGGATAGCGGGTTGCAAAGCCGCGCCATGACGCGTGACAGCAACTGGGGGATCAAAGTACCTTTGCCGGATGCAGAAGGAAAAGTGCTCTACGTATGGTTTGATGCACCGATCGGTTATATTTCTGCTACCAAAGAACTCACCGACAACTGGGCGGACTACTGGTGTAAAGAGGATACCAAACTGGTACATTTTATTGGTAAGGATAATATCGTGTTCCACTGTATTATTTTCCCGGCCATGCTGAAAGCGCACGGTGGTTTTGTAGTACCGGATAATGTTCCTGCCAATGAGTTCCTCAATATTGAAGGTGAAAAAGTATCCACTTCCCGTAACTGGGCAGTATGGGTAAATGATTATATCCAGGATTTCCCTGATCAGCAGGACGTACTGCGTTATGTACTCTGCGCTACTGCTCCTGAAACAAAGGATAATGACTTTACCTGGAAAGATTTTCAGGACAGGAATAACAGTGAACTGGTAGCCGTTTTCGGCAACTTTGTGAACAGGGCGATGGTATTGATGCACAAATTATGCGGAGGGAAAGTACCACCCCTGCATGAGGAATTTATAGAAGATGCTGATCGTGATATCCTGAAAGAATTCGGGCTGGCGAAAGAGAAGATAGAGAACAGTATAGAGAATTACCGCTTCCGGGAAGCGCTGTCTGAAGTTATTGAGTTTTCCCGCAAAGGAAATATATACCTGCAACAGAATGAACCATGGATACTGGCCACTGTGCTTGAAAACCTGAAGAATGGAACATGGAGCGAAAAGCATCAGAAGTATGAAGGAAAAAGTGAGGAGTATTTACGTGCCCGTATAGACATCTGCCTGCATATTGCTTTGCAGATGACAGCTAACCTGGCGATCTTCTCGCATCCGTTCCTGCCTTTCACCTCCAGGAAGATCTGTCACATGCTGAAAGTAGTGGATCGTATGCTGGAATGGGACAATGCAGGCAGCCAAAAATTGGTAAACGTTGGTTACTCACTCCGCGAACCGGAACTGCTATTCAAAAAGATAGAAGATGACCAGGTTACTGCACAGGTACAGAAACTTCATGATGGCCTGAAACTGGCAATGGAAGCTGCCGCCGCCGCAGCTCCTGCGGTAGAAGAAGCGCCACCTGCTCCTGCCAAACCGGAAATTCAATACGATGATTTCGCCAAACTGGACCTGCGCGTAGGCACTATCTTACAAGCAGAAAAAGTAGCGAAAGCAGATAAATTATTAAAACTGCTGGTAGACATTGGTACTGAACAACGTACCGTTGTATCCGGCATCGCCATGCACTTTTCACCAGAAGATATCATCGGCAAACAGGTAACCCTGGTAGCCAACCTGGCCCCCCGCAAAATGCGCGGTATCGAAAGCCAGGGAATGATCCTCATGGCCGAAGATAACGGGAAGCTGATTTTTGTAAACCCTGCCGAAGCGGTGAAGCCAGGCAGCGGAGTAAACTGAGCCAGCTTTTGGCTTTTAGCCATTGGCTGTTAGCAAGCGAAGAGGATGTTGCAGTTTGTTTTTTGAAGCAGATAGATTTTAATGTAAGCATTATAATAAGCCGGTACATTTTGTACCGGCTTTATTTTTATATTTATCATGTAATGATGTAGATGTTAACCCAATAACCATTAACCCAATGAGGAACTTCAGAAACCTGATTATTTGGCAGAAATCATTTGATCTCTCCCTGAAAATTTATGATCTCACAAAACTATTTCCTTCAGAAGAAAAATTCGGTTTGATAAGCCAACTCAGGAGAGCTGCAGTTTCAATCCCCAGTAATATTGCCGAGGGGGCTGCTCAACCGACAGACACACACTTCAAAAGATTCCTGTTAATGGCTGCCGGTTCCTCCTTTGAAATGGAAACCCAACTGTTAATCTCTAGCCAAATTTACCCTTCTGTCCAAAAAAGTATTTCAGAAATCATCCTCCCCCTGCTGATTGAAGTCCAAAAAATGCTAAATTCAATGATCAGTAAACTGACAACCGCTGTAAGCTCCGCTAAAGACTAACTGCTAACAGCTAAAAGCTAAAAGCTATGACGAGACACATCAACAAAGTAGCCGTTTTAGGCTCGGGAGTAATGGGATCAAGGATTGCCTGTCATTTCGCAGGCATTGGCGTACAGGTTTTGCTGCTGGACATAGCGCCCAAAGAACTAAATGACGCGGAAAAAAAGAAAAACCTCGCACTGGACCATCCCGCTGTGAAGAACCGGATCGTGAATGATGCCCTGCAAGCCGCCATTAAATCCAATCCATCGCCCGTTTTTACCAAAGATGTGATCAAACGCATCAAAACAGGCAACTTCACAGATGATATGAAGCGCGTGGCGGATGTAGACTGGATCATCGAGGTAGTGGTGGAAAACCTGGACGTAAAGAAGATTGTATTTGAACAGGTGGAGCAATTCCGTAAACCCGGTACTCTCATCACCTCCAACACTTCCGGCATTCCCATTCACCTGATGACAGAAGGCCGCAGTGCAGATTTTCAAAAACACTTCTGCGGTACCCACTTCTTCAACCCGCCCCGCTACCTCCGTTTACTCGAAATAATACCTACTCCACATACAGATCCCGCTATTATAGATTTCCTCATGCACTACGGTGACCTTTACCTCGGTAAAACAACTGTATTGTGTAAAGATACCCCGGCATTTATTGCCAACAGGGTAGGCGTGTTTTCTATCATGGCCATTTTCCACATCATGCAGGAAATGGGATTGGGAATTGATGAAATAGACGCCCTTACCGGACCGGTCATAGGACGACCTAAATCAGCCACCTTCCGTACCGCAGATGTGGTAGGGATAGATACCCTCGTGAAAGTAGCCAAAGGCGTAATGGATAACTGCCCGCAGGATGAAGCTATCGGCATATTTAAAATACCGGATTTTCTGCAGAAAGTAGTGGAAAACAACTGGCTGGGAGATAAAACAGGACAAGGCTTTTATAAGAAAACCAAAGGTGAAGGCGGCAGTAAGGAAATTCTTACCCTGAACCTGCAAACCATGGAATACGGGCCTAAGCAAAGAGCGAAGTTTGCCAGCATCGATGCTGCTAAACCGGTGGAAGACCTGAAGCAACGTATTAAAATACTGAACGCCGCCACAGATAAAGCAGGAGAGTTCTATAAACAATTCCATGCTTACCTGCTTTCCTATGTATCACACCGCATCCCGGAAATAGCTGATGATCTTTATAAAGTAGATGATGCCATGAAAGCCGGCTTTGGCTGGGAGATTGGTCCATTCGAAACCTGGGATCTGCTGGGCGTGGAAGCATCGGTAAAGTTGATAGAAGAAAAAGGATTAACGGTAGCCCAATGGGTGAAAGATATGCTGGGTAAGGGTATCAAAACCTTCTACAAAGTAGATAACGGTAAGAAATTTTACTATGATGTAGCCAGCCAGGCCTACAAAACCTTGCCTGGTGAAGGACAATTCATCATCCTGGAAAATTTCTCCAATAATGTTGTCTGGAAAAACAGCGCCTGCAGCCTGATTGATATCGGAGATGGCGTAGTTTGTTTCGACTGGAAAACAAAAATGAATACTATCGGCGGTGAAGTGCTGGAAGGATTGAATAAGGCGATAGACCGCGCGGAGAAAGACTTCCGCGGCCTGGTAGTTGGAAATGAAGGCACTAACTTTTCTGCCGGCGCCAATGTGGGCATGATCTTCATGCTGGCAGCAGAGCAGGAGTTTGATGAACTGGATATGGCGGTTCGCCTGTTCCAGCGCAGCACCATGCGTTTACGTTATTCCTCTATACCGGTAGTGGTAGCGCCGCATGCATTGACCCTGGGCGGTGGTTGCGAAATGTGTTTACATGCAGATAAAGTACAGGCAGCAGCCGAAACTTATATTGGACTGGTGGAACTGGGTGTAGGCCTGATTCCTGGCGGTGGTGGTACCAAAGAAATGACGCTCCGCGCCAGCCTGGAATACAAAGAAGGACGTATCGAGGAAGAGCCACTGAAAGATTACTTCATGACCGTTGCTACCGCAAAAGTAGCTACCTCTGGTTTCGAAGGATTTGATATGGGCGTACTTCGCAAAGGACATGATGAAATAACCATGAATCTCAGCCGCCTCATTGCAGATGCGAAACGCAGTGTAATAGCGCTGGCCGATGAAGGATACACCCGTCCGGTAGAAAGAACAGATATCAAAGTAATGGGTCGTGGTGCACTGGGTGCCTTACTGGCAGGTGTTTACGCCATGAAGTTCGGTAACTATATTTCAGAGCACGACCAGAAAGTAGCTAATAAACTGGCATATGTCATGTGTGGAGGAGATCTCACAGAAGCTTCCTATGTAAGCGAACAATACCTGCTGGACCTGGAACGCGAAGCTTTCCTGAGTCTCTGTGGTGAACGCAAAACACTGGAGCGTTTACAGAGTGTTATCAAAACAGGCAAGCCTGTACGAAACTAAAAACTGTTATTTTAATTTATGGGAAATGTAGTGAAGATTAGCCATAAGATCATTCGCTGCATTTCCCTTTTTATTCTACACTTTTATATTATTTCCCGTGCCAATTCTATCCTTACAAAACATTTCCAAAAAATACGGAACAGTACAGGCCTTGTCGGGTGTTTCCTTTGAAGTGCCGACAGGCAGTGTCTTTGGTGTGCTGGGGCCTAACGGCAGTGGTAAAACCACCTTGCTGGGCATTGTGACCGATGTACTCAAAGCCGATACCGGTAGCTTTACCTTATTTGATAAAACACCTACTGCCCGGGAACGCCGGCAGATAGGCACTTTGCTGGAAACGCCCAACTTCTATCATTATCTTAGCGGATATAAAAACCTGGAAATTTCCGCTGCGATCAAGCAGCGGGGAAAAGATGATATCGCCCGCGTACTGGAGATTTGCGGTCTTACCCAACGCCAGCATTCTGCATTTAAAACGTATTCGCTGGGTATGAAGCAACGGCTGGCCATTGCTGCTGTACTGCTGGGAGATCCGGAGGTATTGATCCTGGATGAACCTACCAATGGACTGGATCCTTCCGGTATTGCGGAAGTACGAAGCCTGGTGAGGAAGCTGGCGGATACCGGTAAAACAATTATCCTCGCGAGCCACCTGCTGGATGAGGTAGAGAAAGTATGTACACATGTGGCCATCATCAGGTCCGGAAAATTACTGTTGTCAGGTGCTGTGAATGAGGTGATCAGCCGCAACGACTACGTGGAATTATCAGCCGCAGATAACAATGCCTTGCGGACTGCGCTGCTGCAATATCCCGGCTGTACGGGTGCTGAAATTACCGGTGGCATTATAAAAGCATCCTTTACCGTTTCTCCGGATGCGGCGGCCATCAACGGCTACTGTGCCAAACAGGGCATCTGGCTGAATCACCTGCAACTCCGTAAGAAAAGTCTTGAAACTGCATTCCTGGAAATCACTAATATCCCTGCCTGATGAAACAAATTATATATACCGAATGGCTGAAAGTAAAGAACTACCGTACATTCTGGGTAATGCTGGTGTTGGCACTCATTGTTATTCCTGCCGGCAATTTCATGGTAGCTGATAAGTTCAGTGACCTGAACTTCAAACAGCTGGGTAAACTGATAGGAAATCCGTTCAGTTTCCCGAATGTATGGCTCACCATGGCATCTATGAACAGTTATATCTCCCTTTTATTCGGTTTGCTGCTGATCATCCTGGTTACCAATGAATATACTTACCGTACCAACAGGCAAAATGTGATTGATGGTTGGGAAAGAAAAGAATTTGTATATGCTAAATTATTCTGGCTGGTGGCCATTTCTTTGACTACCCTGTTGGTGGCTACTGTAAGCAGCATGCTGATAGGGATGATCTATGGTGATGAGCCCTTTACTTTCGAAGGGTATGAGTATATGCTGTATTACTTCCTGCAGCTCAATGTGATGCTGACCATTGCGCTGTTGATAGGGGTGCTGGTAAAGCGTGCCGGACTGGGGATTGTACTGTTTATTGCATACAATATGATGCTGGACCAGTTGTTATCTTTTTTCGTTAAAAGATATGTAGGCCCTGTTGGAGGGCTGTTACCTCTGCAAAGTGGTGACGAACTTCTGCCTTTTCCATTGCTTGGAAAGGTGATGCCTTCCGTATTCCAGTATGATACGTATGTGTATGTAGCCGCTATGATCGGTTATATCGTGTTAGGCATCTACCTGGTTTTCAGGAAAGTATTAAAATCCGATCTGTAGAAATATCTATATATTTCACATTCTTTTAAAGCGAAATGTTTGGGAGAGAGCTTAAATTTGTTGTGCAAAGCAAAAATGTGAATTATGGCTACAAAGGAACGTGTAATATTGGTAACGAATGATGATGGAATCACGGCACCGGGCATACGTGCGTTGATAGAGGCGGTGAAGCCATTAGGGAAAGTGGTGGTAGTAGCGCCGGATAGTCCGCAGTCGGGCAAAGGGCATGCGATAACCATTGGTACTCCTTTGCGTTTGAACCAGGTAGATATTTTTGAAGGGATAGAAGCATGGCAATGCTCTGGTACACCGGTAGATTGTGTGAAGCTGGCCCGCGATAAAATCCTGCATGGCAAGCCGGATATTTGTGTAAGTGGTATTAACCATGGCGCCAATCATTCGATCAACGTTATTTATTCCGGAACGATGTCGGCCGCTATGGAAGCAGCTATTGAAGGTATTCCATCTGTAGGCTTTTCCTTCCTGGAATATAGCTATGATGCAGATTTTACCTTGCCCAAAAAAGTCGCTTACCAGGTGACCAAGCGTATGCTGGAATCTGATTTGCCGCCGGGTACGCTGTTTAATGTGAACATCCCGATTGTGAGTGAACAGGAATTTAAGGGGTTGAAAATCAGCCGGCAGGCAGATGCTAAATGGGTAGAGGAGTTTGATGAACGCCGTGATCCGCATGGAAAAAAATACTATTGGTTAACCGGTGAGTTTAAGAACCGCGATACCGGAGAAGATACAGATGTATGGGCATTGGATAATAATTACGCATCTATTGTGCCGGTACAGTTTGACCTGACTAATTATTCGTTAAAAAAGAAGCTGGAAGCGGATTGGATAGACCTGTGATAATGCAAAAAGCAGAAAGCAAAAAGTTAAAAGCAAGCGCTTTCCGGCAAGTGATAAACTAAAAGCTAAGAGCTAACAGCTAAATGCTATCATCAGTATGTTAAAAAAAGACAACCTTCCATTTGGGATTTTACTGGGGTTTTTAACTCCCCTGGCCGCGTTTTTCCTGTACTATTTTTTTGTGATCAGGTTACAGCATAATGACGTGGGGCTGGGACAATTTCTGGGCATCTTAAAAGATAACCGGCAGATGATTCCCAAGCTCACCAGCATTTGCCTGTTGTTGAACGGGTTGGTATTTTTCCTGTATACAAGAAAACGGCTGGACATTACTGCCAAAGGTATTTTCCTGATGACCATGCTGTATGCGATCGGCATTTTATTGCTTAAACTGATCAGATAATTTTTAATCTACACGAATTTGAAATATTACATTATTGCAGGAGAGGCGTCAGGTGATTTGCATGGCAGTAATCTTGTAAAACAATTAAGGCAGCTGGATACGTCTGCGGATATACGCAGTTGGGGTGGTGATTTGATGGAAGCTGCCGGAGCCCATGTGGTAAAGCATTACAAAGAATTGGCTTTTATGGGTTTTGTGGAAGTAGTAATGAATCTCCGTACTATTTTGCGTAATATAGATATCTGTAAAAAAGATATTGCAGCATTCAAACCCGATGTGTTGGTGCTGGTAGATTACCCTGGTTTTAACATGCGCATCGCAGAGTGGGGTAAACAACAAGGTTTTAAAATTGTCTATTATATTTCTCCGCAGGTATGGGCCTGGAAAGAAAACCGTGTAAAGAAGCTGAAACAGAGCGTAGACAAAATGCTCTGTATTCTTCCTTTTGAAAAAGCTTTTTATCACAAATGGAATTATGAAGTAGAATATGTGGGACATCCTTTGGTGGAAGTAATTAAAGCTGCCAAAGAACAGCCCGCCGATGCGCCGTTGTCTGATAAGCCGGTGATCGCCGTATTACCTGGCAGCCGTAAACAGGAAGTGAGTGTGAAATTACCTATCATGCTCACCATGGCGAAACATTTTCCGGAGTACCAGTTTGTAGTGGCACAGGCGCCAAGTCTGGATGATCATTTCCTGGAAGCCTTGACCGGAGAGCATCCTAATGTGTCAATGGTAAAAGGGCAAACGTATAATTTATTGCGTCAGGCGAAAGCAGCCCTGGTAACCTCCGGCACTGCCACACTGGAAACGGCTTTGTTTGGCGTACCTGAAGTGGTGTGTTATAAAGGAAATCCCATTTCCTATTTCTTCGCAAAACGTTTGATCAAAGTAAAATACATCTCCCTGGTAAACCTGGTGATGGATAAGCTGGTGGTGAAAGAACTCATTCAGCATGACCTTACCGAAGAAAACTTACTGAGGGAACTAACTGCTTTACTGAAAGACGAAGCCGCCAGAAGCCGCGTCATGAAAGATTACGCAGAACTATGGCATAAGCTGGGAGAAAAGGATGCTTCCCGCCGCGCTGCCGAAGTGATTTATGAATATGCAATCGCTTAATGTCTCCTGATTAGCTTGATGATCATAATAATGATCGCTACTAAAAAAAGTAATAACGATATTCTGTTCATCCCATGCATCATTGCCACATAGCGTGTTTTTGGTGCATTGGGATCCTTTTTACCTATGTAGAGATACCTCAATATTTGTTGCCAGATACTTTTCATTTCTCAAAGATCGTAAATCAGTACTATTTTTGGTTCTTCTGAAAAATAAGAATCATGAAATATATACTGTTAACTGCTTGTTTGTTTTTAACCATTTTAACCAACTTAGCAGCGCAGGACAACGCGAACAATCCAATGGCATCGGGATGGGAATTTTCCCGTGCAGATGAAGGCATCTGGCGGCCTGCCACCGTGCCGGGTACAGTACATACCGATTTGCTGGCATTGAAATTAATTCCCGACCCTTTTGCGGGGACCAATGAAAAGGCCGTGCAATGGGTGGATAAGAAGGACTGGCAATACCGCAAAAAGTGGAAGCTGAAAAAAGCGGACCTGAACTTTGATGTGGTGGAACTGGAATTCAAAGGTTTGGATACTTATGCAGATGTATACCTCAACAACCATTTGATATTACAGTCTGCCAACATGTTTGTATCACATATCGTGAATGTGAAAGAATGGCTGGTAGCGGGCGACAACGAATTACGCATCCTGTTTAAAAGTCCGGTTAAAACGGATATGCCCAAGTTTTTGCAGGACAGTATTATCTATCCCGCCGGTAATGATGCCAGCGATATTCCATTAAGCATATACGCCCGTAAAGCGCCCTACCATTATGGATGGGATTGGGGACCGCGACTGGTTACTTCCGGGATCTGGCGTCCGGTATACCTGCGTAGCTGGAACAAGGCAACGATCCGTGATGTATACTGGCAACAGGTAAAGCTGGATTCCGCACAGGCAGATATGCAGGCGGAGGTAACCATAGAAGCCGCTGTGGCAGGGGAGTACACGCTGCAGTTGCAGGGAAAAAATTCGCATGGATTACTGCCTGAACTGGCAAAAAAGCCGGTTAGTCTGCAGGCGGGTATCAATGTACTAAAGGTGCCATTCGTTATTAATAAGCCAGTCCTGTGGTGGCCCGCCGGCATGGGAGATCCTTTTCTGTATGAGCTGCTGGCCAGCTTACAAAGCAGTAAGAAAATAATCGCTACCAGTAAAAACAGCGTGGGACTACGTACGATTGAAGTAGTGAATAAGCCCGATAGCCTGGGAGAATCATTTTATGTGAAAGTGAACGGGCGCCCGGTGTTTATGAAAGGCGCCAATTATATTCCACAGGATAACTTTCTGCCAAGGGTAACAGAAGTGAGACAGCGTAAACTGTTCCAGGACATGGTGGAGTCTAATTTTAACATGGTGCGTGTCTGGGGTGGTGGCATTTATGAAGATGACATCTTTTATCAGCTGGCTGATCAGAAGGGGATACTGGTGTGGCAGGACTTTATGTTTGCTTGTACCCTCTATCCCTCCGATCCGGCTTTCCTGGAAAATGTGCAGCAGGAAGCAGCCGATAATATCAGGCGCCTGCGTAATCACGCCGCCCTGGCTTTGTGGTGTGGGAACAATGAAGTAGGCGTGGCGATTAAAAACTGGGGATGGGAAAGCGGTTACGCCTATACGAATACGCAGTGGCAAAGCCTGTTGAAAGGGTATGATAAACTATTTAAAGAGATATTACCGCAACAGGTGGCTGCTTATCAGCCGGGCGCCTTCTACTTTCATTCTTCCCCTATCAGCAACTGGGGCAGGGTGGAGGACTTTACCAAAGGTGATAACCACTACTGGGGTGTATGGCATGGGATGGAATGGTTTGAAGCTTTCAATACACATATCCCCCGCTTTATGAGCGAATATGGTTTCCAGTCCTTCCCATCTATGGAAACCATTCGCACGTTTGCTACAAAAGACGACTACGATATTTTTTCCAATGTGATGCAATCGCATCAGAAGAGCCCTGCTAAAGGGAATACCGCTATTAAAACCTATATGTTGCATTATTACCGGGAGCCAAAAGACTTCCCTTCTTTTGTGTATCTGAGTCAGGTATTACAGGCAGAAGGCATGAAAATGGCCATAGAAGCGCACCGCAGGGCCATGCCTTATTGTATGGGCACCCTTTACTGGCAGTTGAATGATTGCTGGCCGGGTGCTTCCTGGTCGGGCCGTGAGTATAGTGGGCGCTGGAAAGCCCTGCAGTATTATGTAAAAGAGGCCTTTAAGCCCCGCCTGATATCGAATGTTATTGAAAAAGGGCAATTGGCTACTTATATTGTTACTGATGAATACCAGGGAGCAGTCAGCCTGTTGATGACCGCCATGGATCTGAATGGTAAAGTTATCTGGAAGGACGAATTGAAGGATATAAGATTAAATAGTAATACCAGTGCCAGGGTACATGCGATCGATACCGCCGCTATTTTGAAGGGTAAAAGCCCAACAACGGTAATATTCTATACACAACTGCGAATAGACAATAAGGATATGGAGCGGAATATCTTTTACTTTGCTACTGCGAAGGAGATGAATCTCGAAACACCACATCTGGAGGTAGTGACGAGCAAAGCAGGAAATGACAGGGAGGCTGTTTATATCCGTCTGACGACAGATAAGCTGGCCAGGAACATCTGCCTGTCGCTGGACAAAGCGCTGGTAGCGGAACATTTTGAAGAAAACTATTTCGATCTGTTGCCCGGAGAAACCCGGACGATCAGGTTGCAAACAAAGCAATTGCCTGAAATAATTCAACAGGCATTGAAGATAACCACTTTAGAATCGTCTTATAAACATTGACAATGAAAAAATTCTGGATTGTATTAGGCTGTGCATGGATGGCCATCAATGTCTGCAAAGCACAAAGCGAAGAGCATCCTTATGTACCTGAAACAGATCAGGCAGTTGTACAAAAGCTGGATGAATGGCAGGACTGGAAATTTGGGATGATCATGCATTGGGGGCCTTATTCCCAATGGGGCGCCGTGGAATCCTGGAGCATTTGCCCGGAAGATGAAGGCTGGACGCAGCGTAAGCCGGCGGGCATTCCCTATTATGACTACCTGAAAAAGTATGAAGCACTGGGGAAATCATTTAACCCGGTGAACTTTAACCCCGAAAAATGGGCTAAAGCAGCAAAGGATGCCGGTATGAAGTACCTGGTATTTACCACCAAGCACCATGATGGTTTCTGTATGTTTGATACCAAACAAACAGATTATAAGATAACCGCAGCAGACGGTGCTTTCAGCAAAAATCCACGCGCTAATGTGGCGAAGGAAGTCTTCCAGGCTTTCCGGCAGGAAGGTATTCATGCAGGCGCTTATTTCTCCAAGCCCGATTGGCACACTGAATACTACTGGTGGAGCTATTTCCCGCCTAAGGATAGAAATGTGAATTATGACATAAAGAAATATCCGGAAAAATGGGACAAGTTCAAGCAGTTTACCTACAACCAGATTGAAGAGCTGATGACAGGCTACGGAAAACTGGACATCCTTTGGTTGGATGGTGGCTGGGTACGTCCATTGAAACAGCAGACCAAAGAATCACTTTCCTGGAGTCAAACAGCTCCGCAGGATCAGGATATAGACATGGGCAAAATTACTACCATGGCCCGCAGCCATCAGCCTGGACTGATTGTGGTGGACCGCACGGTGCATGGTCCGTATGAAAATTACCGTACCCCTGAACAGGAAATTCCTGCAAAGCCACTGAGCTATCCATGGGAAACCTGTATGACTATGGGTAGCTCCTGGTCGTATGCACCGGACGATAAATATAAATCAGTGAATACACTGATCCACAACCTGGTGGACATTGTAGCGAAAGGCGGTAACTACCTGTTGAATGTGGCTCCTGGTCCTGACGGTGAGTTACACGAGGCGGCTTATACTACCATGAAAAATATCGGCGCCTGGATGCATGTCAATGGAGATGCTATTTATGGCACCCGTGCAGTAGCGCCTTATAAAGATGGTAAAGTATGTTTCACCCGTAAAAAAGATGGTAGTGTGTATGCGATCTACCTGTTGGATGAAAATGAAAAATTACCGGCAGTAATTACTTTCAAAGGATTGACGCCTGCTAAAGGAACACGCTTACAGTTACTGGGAACTACCAATAAGCTGGTGTGGAAAACTACTGCTGCCGGAGTAGCCGTGCAGGTGCCTGAATCTATTCGCCAGAAAGGGTTTCAGTATGCTGTTGCTATAAAAATAACAAATGTGGAAAAGCTGTGAATTGATGTGAATTAGTGTTGATAAATAAAAAAAAGAGATGGTCGCTTACCCGCGGCCATCTCTTTTTTGTTTTATAGACGGAGCGTGAAACTCATCCTGCTTTTTAGCCGATGAGTGCAGGCAACAAAACGCTTCCCGGCAAATCAAACTTCGGAAAAGAAGTAGCTGCTGTTGAAAGCAAAGTCCGTTTGTTAGTAACAAATGGGGAGTTCACAATCGGGAATATCACAAATGGTAGCTTTATGAACAGAAACCCAAGAGTCTTACTTGTTGAAGATGATAAAGCCTTTGGCGGCATAGTAAAACAGCACCTGGAACAGGCTGGCTATAATGTAGAACATTGTTATGATGGCGTGGATGCCTGGAATCTTTATGTCAGGAACCGCTATGATATTTGCCTGATCGACATCGTCATTCCAAAAATGAATGGATTTGAGCTGGCCAAAGAAATCCGGAACAGCACCATGCTGACTCCCATTTTTTTCCTGTCGTCTGAAAGAACCCAGCCGGAAGACCGCATCAGTGGCTTTCAACTGGGTGGAGATGGCTACATGATAAAACCCTTCAGTTTTGAAGAACTGGTAAAAAGGATCAAGGTAATCCTGAAATGGACCCGTCCGAACAGAACGGAGTTGCTGATCGGGCATAACCTGGGCACCTACACCTACCACTACCGGAAGCTGAAAATTTATGAAACAGAAAGTAAACTGGTGAAAAGTAAGTTGTCGCCCATCGAAGCGAAGATGCTGCGGTATTTCCTGAGCCGCCCCAATATTATTGTGCAAAAAGATGAAGTACTGCTAAGGGTGTGGGGAAAAGAAGATTTTTATGCCAGTCGCAGTATGGACGTGTTTATTGGCCGCATCCGGAAACAGTTGAAACTGGAACCACGTGTAGAACTGGAAACAGTTTATAACGTTGGACTGCGGCTGAATGTGCCCGAAACATTACTGCCTGTTAAAATATGTGTTCCACTTACGTGACCTGCGAGTGATACAGCTAACCTAAAACAATCATCGTTCCTGCCCTTTTCTGGTGTCATAGCCGGGAAAGGGCAGGACATTTATACCAAACCCCGCTTTTTCGCTCCCCGCTTTTCTTTCAGATTATATTAAATCGTAACTTTATTCCAATGGAAACAGTGGTAGTACAAAAATATAATTTAGACGAAGAGCAGGAAAAGAAAGAGATCGTTCGGCATTACCGTGCTTTATTAAGGGCGTTAAAACCCCGTTTGAAAAAAGGCGACAGGGAGCTGGTACGTACTGCTTTTGAAATGGCAGCTGATGCACATAAGGAAATGCGGCGAAAATCCGGGGAACCTTATATCCTGCATCCGCTGGCGGTAGCGCAGATTTGTGTGGAAGAGATAGGGCTGGGCGTACGCTCTGCCATCTGTGCATTGCTACACGATACCGTGGAAGATACGGAAGTAACCCTGGAAGATGTTGCCCGCGAATTTGGTAACGAAATTGCGCACATCGTTGACGGTTTGACAAAAATATCTACTGTTATCGATTCCAGCACCAGTACCGCACAGGCAGAGAATTTCAAGAAAATATTACTGACCCTGGCAGATGATCCCAGGGTAATACTGATCAAACTGGCTGACCGGTTGCATAACATGCGTACCCTCGACAGTATGAGCCGGGAAAAACAGTTGAAGATCGCTTCTGAAACAGTGTTCATTTATGCGCCGCTGGCGCACCGCCTTGGATTATACAATATTAAATCCGAGATGGAAGACCTGGCCATGAAATATACCGAGCAGCAAACCTACCGGGAAATAGCCAGGCGCCTCAAGGAAACCAAGCGTGAGCGTACCCGCTATATTAACGAGTTTATCAAGCCTATTAAAGAGGTATTGCAGGAAGAAGGGTTCCAGTTCGAGATCTATGGCCGCCCGAAATCGATCCATTCTATTCATAATAAGATCAAAACCAAAGGCGTAGCTTTTGAAGAAGTATACGATCTTTTTGCTATCCGTATTATCCTGGACTCCGCACTGGACAAGGAAAAGGCAGATTGCTGGAAAGTATATTCCATCATTACAGACTTTTATCACCCCAGTCCCGAGAGGACCCGTGACTGGCTCAGTAACCCCAAATCCAACGGGTATGAGGCTTTACACGTAACCGTGATGGGGCCTAATGGTAAATGGGTGGAAGTACAGATCCGCTCGAAACGCATGAATGATTATGCGGAAAAAGGTGTGGCAGCGCACTGGCGTTATAAGGAAGGTAGTGGGGCTTCTCCACAGCAGGAATCAAAATTTGATCAGTGGTTTACCCAGATCCGGGAAATACTGAACAACCCGGATTCCAACACACTCGACTTCCTGGCCGATTTCAAGAGCAACCTGTTCACAGAAGAAATCTATGTTTATACTCCCAAAGGGGACTTGAAAATATTGCCGGTAAACTCTACTGCACTTGATTTTGCTTATTCTATCCATAGTGCAGTGGGTAATAAATGTATTGGCGCCAAAGTGAATTATAAACTGGTGCCGCTGAGCCATAAACTGCGTAGTGGTGACCAGGTAGAGATTATTACCTCCAATAAACAAAAGCCTTCGGAAGACTGGCTGAATTTTGTGCTGACGGCCAAAGCCAAATCCAAGATCAAGGATGCGCTGAAGGAAGAAAAGCGTAAAGTGGCTATGGACGGGAAAGCGGCGTTGGAGCGTAAGCTGTCTCACATGAATATTTCTATCAATCAGCATAACATCAATGAACTGGTTCAGTTCTATAAACAACCTTCCCCGCTGGACCTGTACTACCAGGTAGCTGTCAAAAATATTGACCTGAAGGAGCTGAAACAGTTTAGTGTACTGGGCGATAAACTGGAACCCCCAAAACCGGTGAAGGTGCCGGATCATGTGCCGGAAGAACACATCAAGCATCAGCTGCCTTCCAAAAAAGATGCGGAACTGATTATTTTCGGCGAAAGCTCAGATAAGATTGCCTATAAACTGGCCAACTGTTGCCGGCCTATTCCCGGAGATGATGTATTTGGCTTTATTACGGCCAGTGAAGGACTGAAAATACATCGTACCAACTGCCCCAATGCCGCACAGTTATTGGCTAATTATGGCCATAGAGTAGTGAAAACCAAGTGGGTGAAGAACCGCGAAATTTCTTTCCTGACTGGTTTGCGTATTATTGGTATGGACGATGTGGGTGTTATTCACAAGATTACCAATATCATCTCGGGTGAATTAAAGATTAATATTTCTGCTCTTAGTATTGAGTCAAAAGAAGGCTTATTTGAGGGTTTGATTAAAGTATATGTGCACGACAAGGAGGAGCTGGATGAACTCGTAGAAAGGCTTAAAAAGCTGGAAGGAATTCAATCTATACAACGTCTGGAAGAATCCTGATGAAGCTTTTAGTTTTTAGCAGTTAGCTTTTAGTAAATGCAGCGAAGATTAACATAACTTCGTCTTCGCTGCATTTACTAAAAGCTAAAAGCTAATGGCTAAAAGCTGTTAAAAGCTGCCAAAATTTGTATTTGTTAATATTCGCCTTAATTTTGCGACTTCTTTTAAAGCAACAACCTCCGATATTTAATTAAATCATTATGGTAGACGTTTTGTTAGGCCTGCAATGGGGCGACGAAGGCAAGGGTAAGATTGTGGACTATTTTGCCGGCAGGTATGACGTGATTGCCCGTTTTCAGGGTGGCCCGAACGCTGGTCACACTTTATATGTAAACGGACAGAAAGTAGTATTACGTACAATTCCTTCCGGTGTATTCCATGAAAAGACCATTAATCTGATTGGTAACGGAGTGGTGCTGGATCCTGTAGCTTTCAAAAAAGAAAGTGAAGATATCTCTGCACTGGGTGTGGATCTGACAAAAAATCTGTTTATAGCGGAAAAAACGCATATTATTGTTCCTACGCATCGTGCGCTGGATAAAGCGTCCGAGATAGCAAAAGGTAATGATAAAATAGGCTCTACTTTAAAAGGTATTGGCCCGGCTTACATGGATAAAACCGGTAGAAACGGGTTGCGTGTGGGAGATGTATTATCACCGGATTTTAAAGATCAGTATGAGAAACTGAAACAGAAGCACCTGCAACTGTTGTGTCAGTATGATATAAACGAGTTTACAGAAGATATCGCCAACTGGGAAGCTGAATTTTTTGAAGCGATTCCATTCCTGCAGAAAATGAATGTGGTAAGTGGTGAATATTTCCTGAATGAAAAACTGAAAGCCGGTAAAAAAGTATTGGCTGAAGGTGCACAGGGAAGTATGCTGGATGTTGACTTTGGAACTTATCCATTTGTTACATCTTCCAATACGATTTCTGCGGGCGTATGTACTGGTTTAGGTATTGCTCCGCAGTGGATCAAAGAAGTAATTGGTGTAACCAAAGCTTATTGTACCCGTGTTGGTGGCGGACCTTTCCCTACAGAACTGCATGATGCTACCGGTGAAAAACTGCGTAGTGCAGGGCATGAATTTGGCGCAGTAACTGGTCGCCCACGCCGTTGTGGCTGGATTGACCTGGTAGCACTGAATTATACCTGCATGCTGAGTGGTGTTACCCAGCTGGTAATGACCAAAAGTGATGTACTGGATGAATTTGATGAAGTTTTGGCTTGTACCGCTTACGAAATAAATGGTCAGCAAACGAAACAATTACCTTTCCAGTTAAACGGTCTGGACATTAAACCTGTCTGGGAGACATTTAACGGATGGAGCGACAAAACTTCTACCTGCAAGCAATTCAACGAGTTACCGGCAGAGATGAAAGCGTTTGTTGCAGCAGTGGATAGCTATTTGGGTGTACCCGTGAAATACGTTTCTAACGGACCCGGACGCGATCAGATCCTAGAAAAGTAAAAGGAAAAAAAGTAAGGAAAAAAAACGGCAAAAAAAATTTGGCGAATAAAAAAAACTATTAAAACTTTACGGCAAAGAAATAAGGCAACCTATTATGAAATCAAAATCTGATAAAGAGAAAGAGACCAAAAAAACTACTTCTCCTAAGACTGCAAAAGACGCTCCTAAAGCTGCGGCCAAGCCTAAGAAAGAGGTGGATGATGATGATGAGGAAGATGATGATGAAGATGTGAAACCTTCCAAATCTGCCTCAAAGAAATCAGATAAGCCCGCATCTAAATCCAAACGTAAAGATGACGATGAGGATGGAGATGATGATGCTGACGATGATGGAGATGATGCTGATGACGCCTGGGAAAAAGGGGAAGATGATGACTATGATCCTGATTTTGAAGAATTTGACATGCCTAAGTCAAAAGGAAAACGCGGTCGTCCTGCCACCGGCACTAAAAAAGCCGATGATGACGATGATTTGGGCATCGATGATGAATTCAAAGACATGGATCTGTTCAACGATCGTTTTGATGATGACGATGATGATTTTTAAGCACTAAAACGCGATTGTTATCAGGATATTCCACACTTTTCCGGTTGATAATCAGAAAATATTTAAGCAACAAATGTTGGATTGGGGAAACCAGTTCAACATTTGTTGTTTTTTAGATAATAATAACTACGATTCTCCCTGGCACCAATACGAAGCCATACTTGCCGCAGATGCCTTACATACCCTCGAAGTAAGTGCAGGAAATGCTTTCCCGGCTTTACAGGCGTTTTATAATACACATCAGGACTGGCTTTTTGGTCACCTGGCATATGATCTCAAAAACGAGACCGTGCCTGGACTGCAATCGCAGCATTATGACGGTATCGGCTTTCCTGATATGTGTTTCTTTGTGCCGCGGGTAGTTATGCAGCTCCAGAAAGGACAGGTACATATTGGCGGAGAAGCCTTCAGTGAACAGGACGCCTACACTGTGTTTACGGCCTGTTTACGTATGCCCGTTGACGTGACACCTGCCCGCAACTCAGGTCTGCAACCGCTGCGCAGCCGCCTGGATCATCACCGCTATATCGCCGCGGTGAAAGAGCTGCAGCAGCATATTCTTCATGGTGACTGCTATGAAGTTAATTTCTGCCGCGAAAACTACATGGAAGCGGTGAGTGTTCATCCACCGGTTTTATTTGCAAAGCTGAATGCGTTGTCGCCCGCACCATTTGCGGCCTACTATCGTCTGCGTGATCGCTATATGGCCTGTTCCAGCCCCGAGCGTTTTATGCAGAAAAAAGGAGATACCGTGATTTCGCAACCGATTAAGGGTACCAGCCGCAAAGATGCAGATCCCGTTGTTGACCTGCAGCTACAACAACAACTATTGCACAATGCAAAGGAGCGCGCTGAAAATGTAATGGTGGTAGACCTGGTGCGGAACGACTTATCCCATACTGCACTACAGGGCACTGTGAAAGTAACCGAACTCTTTGGGATCTATTCTTTTGCACATGTACACCACATGATTTCTACTGTGGCGGCGCAATTATCTCCACAGTTGCCTTTTACGGAAGTATTGCGGACTTCATTCCCCATGGGTTCTATGACAGGCGCACCTAAAATAAGGGTGATGCAGCTTATTGAGCAATACGAACAAACCCGCCGCGGGCTTTATTCCGGTGCAGTAGGCTATATTACGCCAAGTGGCGATTTCGACTTTAATGTAGTGATCCGCAGTATGCTGTATAATGCCGCCAATCAATATCTTTCCTTCCAGACCGGCTCCGCTATCACTTTTTACAGTGACCCGGAAAAAGAATGGGAAGAATGTTTACTGAAAGCAGCAGCCATGGAAAGAACCATTACTGGCTGAACAACTGCTCCATCGCCTCATTGATGGTGGGGTAGGAAAACTGGAAACCGGTTCTTTGTATTTTGTCAGCAGAAGCTTTCACGCTCTTCAATACTTCCACACTCATTTCTCCCAACGCCATTTTCAACGCAAAGGCAGGCACGTAAGTGGTCATAAAGCTGCGTCCTTTCACTATTTTGGCCATGCTGAGGATCAGTTCCCGGTTCGTCACCGGGTTAGGGCTTACCGCGTTATATATGCCTTCCAGCTTATCGTTGACGATCGCATTGAAGTATAATCTCACTATGTCATGAATATGGATCCAGGGTACAAATTGTTCTCCGGAACCCAGCACAGTGGCAAATCCAAACCGGAGCGGTTTGTAGAATTCTTTTAATGCGCCGCCTTCCCGGCTGAGGACAATGCCTGTGCGGAAGATAACCAGCTTTTTATTTAATGCAGTTACTTTTGAAATGCTTTGCTCCCAGGCCTGAGTGGTACTGGCCAGGTAATCGGTATACGCCCGGTCTGTTTCCGTAAACGCATGATCTTTAAACTCTCCGTAGTAGCCCGTAGCCGAGGCGCTTATCACTTTCTTTACCTTGTTGGGAATTGTTTGCAGAGCGGTGAACAGCAATTCACAGCTCCTGGTACGACTGTTAATAATTTCCTGTTTCCGGGCTGCTGTCCAGCGTTTATCGCCTACATTGGCTCCTGCCAGGTGTACTATATAATCTGCCTGTTGAATGGCTGCTTTGTCTATGGTTTGTGTTTCAATGTTCCAGGGGGCATATGTTACCGCCTTGTTGCTGCCTGTTTCCGGGCTCCTGCTAAGAATAATTACTTTGTAGCCGCGTTCCAGCAGCAGCCGGGTTAATGCCGTCCCTATGAGTCCTGTTCCACCGGTTATAATAACGGTTTCCATTAAGTAATAGCTGATTTTTTAAAATAATTTAATAAAAATACACAATAAATCGGGCCTTTTGGAATTTATGTAAAGGCAGGACTTACCAGCTTTAAATTGACAACTTAATTTCTGAATTTTAATGTAAGTTTGAAAATGGTGCATGTAAATGTGCMATCTGCTTTATCATACATATCTGAAATCTATATTACCGCATGCATACGCTATACCGCCTACAGTTAGTATTGTTGCTGCTTTTCGCCGGCACGGCAGCAATGGCACAGAAAATCACCTATTCAGAGCCGGAGAAAGATGACTACAAGAGCACTGAGTTTGAGATTATTGGCAAGGTAGCCGGTAATATCCTCGTGTATAAAACAGACCGGGGTGATTATGTTGTATCAGTATATGATAACACCATGCAGCTGAAAAACAGGGTGAAACTGGACTTTCTGCCCCGTAAGGTAATCAGTATGGACTTTGTAGCCTATCCTGACAAGGTGCTCATGATCTACCAGTTCCAGCGTAAAGATGCGGTATACAGTTTCTGTGCTACGATGTCGCCGGAAGCTACTTTCAGTGATGCTCCTATCCTGATCGATTCTACCCGTATCGGCATCTATTCCAAAGAGAACAAGGTATATTCTGTGGAAGTATCGGAAGATAAGAACCGCATCATGGTGTATAAGATCAACCAGGACCGGGAAGACAACAACGTGTTTTATACCTTCCTGTATGACAGCGCTATGAGCCTGGTAAACAATAGCCGCTTTTCTCTGCCGATGCAGAAAAAGCAGTTCCTGAGCAACTTTAACCTCACCAATACCGGGGACCTGATCTTTAATAAGCTGGAGCGTACCTCTAACCGGGATTATGTAGTGAGCGGCAGTATGGTGGTTAAACGCGCACTGGTAGACAGTTTTGAAGCCAGCCCGATGGGATTCAAAGCGCAGCTGCTGGATGAGGTAAAAATGAAGCTAGATAACAATAAGCATACAGCACTGGTCACTGCTTTTTATTATAAACAGAAAAGAGGGAACGTAGAAGGCTTATACCTGTATAAGTACGACTATGGCAACTATAAAACGGTATATGAGAAATCGCAGGTATTTCCGGATGACCTGAAAGTAAATGCCCGCGGAGAATCCAGTACCAATGCTGCTTTTAATGACTACTTTATCCGTAAAATCATTAATACGGCCAATGGGGGCTTTCTGCTCACGGCAGAATCCTTCTCTACTTCCTCCCGTTACCAGCCCTGGAACCGGTGGAATTACATGTATGGCAGCCCATACAGTGGCATGTATGCCCCTTATTACTATTCCCCGTATTCTTCCATGTATTACAATCCTTACTACTGGAACAATTCACAGGGATTGCGTTATCACTATGATAATGTAGTGGTGTTATCTTTTGATGACGAAGGCAATATGCAATGGAACAACTTTGTACACAAGAGCCAGTATGACGATAATGCAGATCTGTATTTATCTTACCTGATGGTAAACGTAGGTAGTGAACTGCGTTTCCTGTATAATGAGCTGGACAGAAGAAGTTATATGTTGACGGATGTAAGTCTGGCGCCGGGTGGTAAAGTTAACCGTATGCCTACGTTGCGCAACCTGGATAAGGGTTTTACCTGGATGCCCCGGTATGGAAAACAAATTTCCGGTCGTACTGTTGTGGTACCATGTATCTATAGGAATTATATTTGCTTTGCTAAAATTGACTTTTAATCACACCTTTGCATTGTGATAAGATTTTTCCGTTCAGGCAATCCTCTTACGGTATTGCTGTTGTTAATATATACACTGCTCGTTAAGTTTTACTATCTGATTMATCCGTCTACCTATATGGCGGATGGATCGGAGGGGCTTTTGTATCACCTGCTGGTGAAGTGGATGACCACTTTGGTGGGAAATAGTCCTTTGTTTTTTACATCACTGGCAGTGTTGATGTTATTTCTGCAGTCGTTGCTCTTCACCCGTATTATCAACCATCACCGGTTGTTTCCCCGGCCTACGTATTTGCCGGCGATGTGTTTCCTGCTTTTTACTTCCATGCTGCAAAGCTGGAATGTATTTTCCCCGGCTTTGCTGGTGAACCTGATTATGTTGTGGGTATTTACCAGCATAACGGAGTTGTATACACGTACTTCGGCCCGTGATGTGGTATTTAATATTGGTTTTGCGCTGGGGGTGAGTGGGTTGTTTTACTTCCCTTCTGTTATTTTTTGCTTTTTGCTGCTGGCGAGTATGCTGATTATGCGTGCTTTCAGGCTGGCGGAGTGGATTATTGCATTGCTGGGGTTAATATGTCCGCTTTACCTGATGGGAACTTATTTGTTCCTTACCGGGCAGATGACATTGTTGTGGAAGATCCCGAATATAGGTGCATCGTTGCCTATGATTACTGATTATAAGGTATGGGGCGCTATGGTGGCTAGTTTACTCTTTTTCGTGATCGGGTGGTTGTTATTACAGCGTCCTCTTAAGAAAATGTTAATACAGGGCCGCAAGATATGGGCGGCATTGATTATATATGTAGTGGTAGCCATGCTGGTACCTTTCTTCAATGTACATTTTTCCGCTGCCTATTGGGTGCTGGCTGTATTGCCGGTTTCTATGTTTGCGGGTAATGTATTCTGGTCAGTCACCAACGATACTTTTGCCAACATTATCCACTTCATTACGCTGGCATATGTTATCGTAATGCAATATTTCAGCTGATTTCTCCATTTTAAGGGGCTGATTACCAGCAATTTGTTAAATCGGGACAAACGGCAATGGAAAATTGCGAACGGCGAAGTAATTTTGTCCTTTCCCAGTAGATTTGTCATTCGTGAAAATGATGATAAAAACATCGGGTAAAAACAGTTTTAAAGCATTATTTACACATAAACACAAAACATTTTCAGATGAAATTTGGCGTTGTCACCTTTCCCGGTTCTAATTGTGATCATGATATGATTGATTCCCTGCGTAATGATCTGGGACAGGAAGTAATAGAACTGTGGCATAAGGATAAAGACCTGAGCGCATTCAGCACAGAAGATTGTATCGTATTACCGGGTGGTTTTTCTTATGGTGACTACCTGCGTTGCGGCGCTATTGCGAGATTCAGCCCAATGATGCAGAGCGTGATAGAATTTGCCAATAAAGGTGGCCGTGTAATTGGTGTTTGTAATGGTTTCCAGGTATTATGTGAAGCAGGATTGCTGCCAGGCGTATTATTACAGAACCAGCATCAGCAGTTCATCTGCAAAAATGTATACATTAAAAGTGAAAACACTACCGCATCCATTACTAAAGATGTGGCAGGCAGATCACTGATGATTCCTATTGCACACGGAGAAGGCCGTTACTACGCTGATGACGCCACGCTGGATGAACTGTTTAAAAACAACCAGGTGTTATTCCGCTACTGCGATGAGTTTGGCAATATTATTGAATCTGCTAACGATAACGGTGCCATCCGTAATATAGCAGGTATCTGTAACAAAGGAAGAAATGTCTTTGGTATGATGCCTCACCCGGAACGGGCTACCAGCCTGGCTTTGGGTAATACTGATGGTCAGCTGATTTTACAGAGTCTGATCAACAACAACTAATAGATTAAATCAACCAACCAATTAAAAAGAAAAGCATGAAAAAATTATTAACAGCACTGGCTTTGTTCGCCTTGCCCATTCTGGCAAGCGCTCAGATTGAGAATCCGGTAAAATGGAATTTCACTGCCAAGAAAGTAAATGCAACGACCTACGAAGTACACGCTACTGCTACCATCGATGCCGGTTGGCACGTGTATGCACAGGAAGCAGGAGAAGGACCAGTACCAACTGCCTTCAAATTCGCAAAGAATCCACTGGTGGCCACAACAGGTAAAGTGGAAGAAGTGGGTAAACTGCATAAGTCATTTGATAAAAACTTCAACTCTGAACTGAAATATTACGAGAGCACTGTAGATTTCGTGCAGAAAGTAACCGTGAAAGGTAAAGCAGCTACTAAAGTAAAAGGTTCGGTAGAGTTCATGGTGTGTGATGATCACCAATGTCTGCCTCCGAAAGAAGTGGAGTTTGCCGTGAGTGTTGGAGGAAAATAATTTTGCATCCGGTAACTGATAACAATACTCGTAAAACGAGTTCCTCTCAACAGGAACTCGTTTCTTGTTTTCTCAGATCTATATTATTTAAAGCCTATTGACTTTATGAAGCATCTGCTTTCATTTTTGATACCTGTCTTCGCCATTTTTGCGCTCAGCGCAAATGCGCAGGACGCCAGCCCGAAGCCTGTTAAATGGCAGTTTTCTGCAGAAAAGAAAAATGACCAGGAATATGTGCTTCATTTGAAGGGCACCATAGAAAAAGGCTGGTTGCTTTTTTCTACTACCATGGGAAATGATGATCCTAATACGAGAGTGGTGCTGGATAGTGCTTCGGCATCCGTTTCCAGCATTACAGGCATTAAAGAAACGGGTAAATTAGATACCCGTAAAGAGCCCCTCTTCGATAATTTAGAGATCAAATATTTCGAAAATACAGTTGATCTGGAAACAACTGTGAAATTTACGGGTGCCGTTCCTGCTTCATTTAAAGGTAGTGTCAATTATATGGCATTGAAAGGAGAAGAAGCAGTAGGGCCAGAAGAAGAAGCATTTAAATTCAGCAAAGATGCTTCCGGTAACCTGATTAGTGTGGTAGCAGGACTACAGGAATCTGCTGATAATGCACAAACACTGAAGCGTAAGACGATTGATTTACAGCATCCTGTAAAAGATTGCGGCGGAACAGGACAGGAAGGAAGTGCGAAGAAAAGCCTCTGGGGATTATTTATCCTGGGTATGTTAGGCGGTTTCATTGCATTGTTTACACCATGTGTATTCCCGATGATTCCATTAACCGTATCTTTCTTTACAAAGCAATCAAAGGACAGAAAGAAAGGAATTGTAAATGCCATCATATATGGATTCTTTATTTTCCTGATCTATGTACTTCTTAGTTTGCCGTTCCACTTCCTTGATTCACTGAATCCGGAAATTCTGAATAATATATCCACCAATATCTGGTTGAATCTGACATTCTTCGTGATCTTCATTGTATTCGCTATTTCATTCTTCGGATATTTTGAAATTTCGATGCCTAGCAGTCTGGCTAATAAAGTAGATGCTAAGAGCAGTGTAGGCGGTATGGTAGGTATTTTCTTCATGGCTTTAACGTTGGCGCTGGTATCTTTCTCCTGTACGGGTCCTATTCTGGGTTCCTTACTGGCAGGATCTTTATCAACAGATGGTGGAGCTATTCAGTTGTCTGTAGGGATGGCTGGTTTTGGATTTGCACTCGCACTTCCATTTGCGTTGTTTGCGCTGTTTCCGGGATGGCTTAATTCCCTGCCTAAATCCGGTGGATGGCTTACTTCCGTAAAGGTAGTATTGGGCTTCCTCGAATTAGCTATGGCAATTAAGTTCCTGTCAAATGCTGATCTGGTAAAACATTGGGGATTACTGAAACGTGAGGTATTCTTTGCTATCTGGATTATTATTGGTTTCTGTATTGTACTGTATCTGTTTGGTAAGATCCGCTTCCCGCATGATTCACCAATTAAGAAACTCAGCAAAGGTAGAATCGCATTGGCGCTTGTTTTCCTGGCATTTACGCTTTACCTGGTTCCTGGCGTTACGAATACAAAGTATGCGAATCGTTCCCTGATCAGCGGATTCCCACCACCATTGAATTATAGCATTTATGGAGAAGATGCGGCCAAAGGTGTGGAAGCTAATGTGGTCAATGATTATGAGAAAGCATTAAAATTAGCTAAGGAGCAGCATAAACCGCTTTTACTCGACTTTACTGGTTGGGCATGTGTTAACTGTCGCAAGATGGAAGAGAATGTATGGCCGAAGGAAGAAGTGAAGGTGCTGATTGAAAAGGATTATATCCTGGTTTCGCTTTATGTGGATGACAGGAAATTGTTACCGGAAGATCAGCAGTTTTTATTCACTACCAGCAATGGCTTTAAGAAGGAGATTAAAACTTATGGAGATAAGTTTTCCACTATGCAAACAGAAAATTTCATCAATAACTCACAGCCATTTTATGTGTTGATCAGTCCTGATGAAAAGCTGCTGACGCATCCTGTAGGTTATACTCCGGATGTAAAGGCATATGCAGATTGGCTGAAATGCGGTCTGGAGGCTTTCAAAAGCACTAAATAGTTAAAGTAAATCAAGCGTATAAACAATGAAGGCTACACGATCTGTGTAGCCTTCATTGTTTATGCGCTTAGTATTAAGAATATCAGAATGGATAATCCAGTAATGCGGCAGCATTGATTTTATCCTGCTGACGATTAGTCAGATTCTTCACGCTGATCATATTTTCCTGTAATTCGGATTCTCCCAGGATAATCACATAAGGTATACTTCTTTTATCAGCATACTTCATTTGTTTATCCATTTTGGCATTTTCATGGAATAATTCCGCAGCAATACCTTTCTTCCGCAATTGCATCATATATCCAAAAGCTGTACGGGCACTGTCTTCCCCAAGATTCAGGAATAATACTTTTGTAGATTGTTGTGCTGCTTCGGGGAATAATTGTAATTCTTCCAATACATCGTAAATACGATCTACGCCAAAAGAAATGCCTACACCGGAAATGCCTTTCAGGCCAAAGAGCCCTGTGAGATCATCGTATCGGCCGCCACCACCGATGCTGCCCATTTTCACGGTAGCAGGTGCTTTTACTTCTACAATCATACCGGTGTAGTAGTTAAGACCGCGCGCCAGGGTAACATCTATGATAGGTGTGGCGTTAAAGCTGGCATATCCCGAATTAATTACAAAGGATAATTCCTCTATGCCTTTCAAAGCTGTTTCGGATGATTGCAGTAGTTCTTTTAATTGTGCCAGCTTTTCATCACTGCTACCATCAATGGCCAGGAATTTCTCAATGGTGTCTATGTCGGTATCAGTCAAACCTCTCTCCTGTAACTCCTTTCTAACACCTTCAGCACCTATCTTATCCAGTTTGTCGATGGATATGGTAATATCTGCCAGCAATTCAGTCTTACCTATTACTTCAGCGAGGCCGAACAATATTTTGCGGTTATTGATACGTAGTTCATAACCCTGTAACCCGAGTTTGGTCAATACCGTATCGTAGATCAGCAATAACTCTACTTCATTCAGTAAAGAGTTGCTACCTACCACATCTGCGTCACATTGGTAAAACTCGCGATAGCGGCCTCTTTGAGGCTTGTCCGCGCGCCATACCGGTTGCATCTGGTAACGTTTGAAAGGAAGTGCCAGTTCATTCTGGTTCATTACTACATAACGTGCGAAAGGAATCGTAAGATCATAGCGCAATGCTTTTTCGGTCACTGCTGCGAGGAGTTCCTTGTTATCTTTTGCCTGGTGTGCTTTAGCATAAATATCTCCGTTGTCCAACACTTTGAACATCAGCTTATCTCCTTCTTCTCCATATTTCCCTGTCAATGTAGACAAATTCTCCATCGCGGGTGTTTCCAGCGGCTGGAAACCGAATACCTCAAAGGTGTCTCTGATGGTTTGAAAAATGTAATTACGTTTTCTCACTACCACCGGGCCAAAATCACGGGTGCCTTTAGGAATACCGGGCTTTATCATCTCAGAAAATTATTAAAAGTTTTATTGTTGCTGGTCTGCAATGTTTTCGCAGGCCTCATAAATCATTTTATATACTGGTGTAAACAGTGCATCATCAAACCAGGGATCAGGTACTTCCTGTTGTTCCGGCAGCAGGAAATGTACTTTCGCTTGATCGGCTTCGTTGCGGGCCTTACGTAATACATCCGTATAATTGCTTCGGTCCATTACATAAATAAGGTCAAATGTATCAAAATCTGCGACCTGAAACTGTCTGCCACGGAGGCCGGATATATCCACTCCATTTTTCCGGGCTTCTTTCACGGACCTGTGGTCAGGCGCATGGCCTATATGCCAGTTACCAGTACCGGCAGAATCAATTTCCCAATCCAGTCCTTTTTCTTTCGCCAACTGTCTCATAATCCCTTCTGCCAGAGGTGAACGGCAAATATTACCCAGGCAAACCATCAATATTTTCATGCGGATGAATATTTGAATATCAGGCCGCAAACCTACAAGATATTATGGAAATGTGCATTCATTTGCATCTTTATCATGAAAACAAGGATAAAAACCGGGGATTTCCCGGATACAAAGCATAAATGGATGCAAATTGTAAAACACAGGGAATGATAAGATTTTAGATTGAAATATAACAACATGTTGAAAAAATGCCTCAAATTGCGGCTGCGTAAGCAATAGAGTGCGGTTTTGTGGCAGTTTTTTAACATTCTTCTAAAATTCTCTTTGCCCGATTAAAAAATTTTTTTTTGTATAATTGTAATTCGCAACATGGAAACACACGAAGAACAAACAAGCAGACGACAGGAAAACAGGTATCGGCCAATGGGTGAGCTGATCAGAGGGATATTTTTTGTACTCTTTGGTCTGTTCGCAATTTTTGCGGAAAAACTGGGAATGGCACAGTTCCGTATATCCCCTTCATCGATGAGTATAGTGGGTGCGGTGTTGATAACGTACGGCCTCTTTAGAGTTTATAACGGATTAAGAAAACTTTTTTTTAACAGGAACTAAAGGGGGGTGATATGTTTTTCAGTTTTAGAAAGATGAATGCTGTATATTTAGCAGCAATTACTGTGATGGCCGCTTGTGGGCCTAATCCAAATGCGAAAAAATTAGATACAGCTACAGAAGGCACGATCCGCATCAGTGTGGATGAAACTTATAAGCCACTGATAGATTCTGAAATAAAAGTTTTTGAATCACTGTATCCCAAAGCGCATATCATTCCTACCTATAAACCGGAGGCTGAATGCTTTAAAGATCTTTTAAATGATAGTGCCCGACTGGTGATCGTTACCCGCGATTTCAACCAACAGGAGCGCGACTACTTCAAGCAAATCAAAATTACGCCTAACAGCCTTTTACTTGCCTGGGACGCGCTCGCACTGGTGGTGAATAAGGAGAACCCTGACTCCATATTAAACATGGAACAGGTACGCGGCATTATGAACGGCACTAATAAAGACAGGAAATGGCAACTGGTGTTTGATAATGCCAACTCAAGCACTGTGCGATATATCATGGACTCCATCAATATGGGTAAGCCTTTGCCAACAAATACTATGGCTGCTAAAACCAACCCGGAAGTGGTGGACTACGTGTCAAAAAACAAAGACGCAATAGGTGTGATAGGAGTTAGCTGGATCTCTGATCCTAATGACTCATTGTCAATGGCTTTTACAAAAAAAGTATCTGTAGTGAGGCTAAGAGCAGACAATGGTTCAGAATTTGTTAAACCATACCAGGCGTATATTGGTATTGGTACCTATCCATTGAAGCGCGGCTTCTTTTTCTGCCTGAAAGAACCTTATCACGGACTGGGCAGTGGATTCGCCACCTTTCTCGGCAGTTATKAAGGACAGCTTGTTATCAAGCAGTTCCGTTTGTTTCCGGCCAGATTGAATGTAGTATTCAGAGAAGCAAATCTTAAGTAGTAAAAAAACACAACTAAAACTAAAAAACCAGATTGCATGAACAAACGGAAAAGTTTAATCGTAGCATTGCTTTGCGCTGCATCTAGCGGTGCGATGGCCCAATCTGTGGAGGATGGATTAAAAGACCTGTATTATGGTAAATATCTGTCTGCCAAGCAGAATTTTGAGAAAGTGATTGCAGCAAAGCCTACGGAGGACAAAGCTTATTATTACCTCGGTATAGCGCAGCTTGGACAAGAAGATGTAGCAGGTGCTGCAGCTACTTTCCAGAAAGGTTTACAGGCAGTGCCTACCTCCGCTTTATTACAGGTAGGTATGGGCCGTATTGATCTGCTGAAGGGAGATGCCGCCGCTGCCAAAACAAAATTTGACGCTGCCAGTGCTGCTACACAAGGTCGTGATGGCGATGTAGCCCGCGCAATAGCAGATGCCAGCACAGAAATAAAAGGTGGAGATCGTGCCTACGCCCTGACTGTAATGGAAAAACTCCTGAACAATGAAGGACGCAAGAAAAAAGAACAATACACTGCTACCGCAGCTGATTATATCGAACTGGGAGATGCTTACCGCTTCCTGGGTGGTGAAAATGGTGGTAAAGCCATCACCACTTATGAAAAAGCGCTGGAAGTAGATCCAAACAATGCAGAAGCTGTGATGAAAGAAGGTTTGGTGAACTACAATGCAAGGCTGAAAGCTGAAGCAGTAGCAGATTACACCAAAGCTACCAACATGGACCCTAAATATGGTCCTGCTTTCTACGAGCTGTTTCAATTTTACATCACCCCTAAAAAGGATCAGTTATCCTGGGAAAATGCTGCTAAATACCTGGAGCAATACATGGCTGTAGCAGATCCGGCAGATAAAACTAAGAACCAATACCTGGGAGCTTACATCGCTTTCTTTAAGAAAGATTATGATGCCGCTATCAGCAAAGGTCAGGCTACTCTGCCAGGTGCTGATGAGTTTTATCAGAACAAGCTGAACTTGCTGATCGGTGATGCTTATCTCCAGAAAGGTGACTCCCTGAACGCGAAAAAAGTGATGGATGATTACGCAGCAAAAGTAGGTGACGCCAAACTGGACTCTAATGACTATAAGTTACTGAGCACTATCTACATGCGCCTGAAATCCAGTGATTCTGCTACTCAGAATCAGTACAATGCCAAAGCATTGACTTACCTGGAAAAATATGCGGGTGCTATCACTACGAAGGACCCCGAAACCTTTATCCAGATTGCAGATCAGCTGAAAGCGGCCAGAAGTTTTGTTCCTGCTGCAGAATGGTATGAAAAAGCAAACGAATTATCTCTTGCTAATAAAGTACAGCTGCAAGCGATTGATTACTTCAACGTAGGTATCAACTACTACTATGGTGCGGTAAATGTGAAGCCTTTTGATACCACCCTGTTGGCTAAAGCAGATGGTGCTTTCCAGAAAGTGATCGAAGCAAAACCTGAACTGGGTACCGGTTACTACTGGAGAGGCCAGAGCAATTTTGCTAAAGATCCGCAAGCGCAGGCGGGTGTTGCAAAGCCTTTCTATGACAAATACATAGAAATTTCAGAAGTAGATCCGGCTAAATACAAGGCTACCCTGATTAATGCTTACACTTATGAGCTGTTATACTACTACTTTAAGGAAGATAAAGCCAATATAAAGGTATATGCTGATAAACTGTCTGCAATAGATCCTAATAACACTGCTGTTAAACAGATCACAGAAAACATGGCTGCCCGTGAAAAAGCGGCTACCAAGCCTGCTGCTAAACCAGCTGCCAAGCAAGGCCAGAATAAGAAATAATTATTAATTATATACGATATTAAAAAACCTCCTGTACCCACAGGAGGTTTTTTAGTTTCCGGTTGGTGAAAAAAGATAATATTTTAGACCCTAATAGATTTGATATTTGGTCAACTTACAGTATTTTTGCGCATTCGGACAATGTTTTTATCGGGAAGCTTATGTATACAGACACTGTATTTTTGTCAGCAACGACTACTCCTTCTAGCTATTTCCCTATAGTATTGCAACTTGTTGCAGCTTTAGGTTTCGTAGGGATCACGATGTTAGCTACTCACTTTTTGGGTCCTAAACGCAAAACCAGCGATAAGCTTATTAACTTCGAGAGTGGAATCGAGCAAAAGGGCAATGCCCGGCAGCCGGTGGCCATCAAATACTTTCTTACTGCTATTCTTTTCGTGTTATTTGATGTGGAAGTCATCTTTTTCTACCCCTATGCTGTTAATTTCAGGGAACTGGGATGGGAAGGCTTTACAGCCGTGCTGATGTTTGTGGGCTTCTTTTTGTGTGGTTTTATCTACATCACAAAGAAGGGTGCACTGAAGTGGGAAGACTAATTTTAAATCTCTAAATTAAATCAAATGGCTCGTCCGGTTCAATATAATAACAAGGTGAAAACGGTGGAAATCCCTGAGGGATATTCCGGTGAGGGATTTTATGCCACATCATTTGACAAAGTAATAGGCCTGGCGCGTAAAAACTCCATCTGGCCTTTACCATTTGCTACTTCCTGCTGTGGTATCGAATTCATGGCCACCATGGCAGCTACCTACGATATGGCCCGTTTTGGGGCAGAACGTATGGCGTTTACACCCCGTCAGTGCGATTTGCTGATGGTAATGGGTACCATTTCTAAGAAAATGGGACCTATCGTACGCCAGGTATACCTGCAAATGGCTGAACCACGCTGGGTAATGGCCGTAGGTGCCTGCGCCAGCAGTGGTGGTATATTTGATACCTATTCTGTATTACAGGGTATTGACCAGGTAATTCCGGTAGATGTGTATGTACCAGGATGTCCTCCAAGACCAGAAGGTATTATCGATGGTTTTATGAAAATACAGGACCTGGTAGGCCAGGAAAGTCTCCGCCGCCGTAACTCCGACAGATATCAAGAGCTGATGGAGTCTTATGGTATCAAGTAAGGGGGGAATGGTTAATTGTAAATCGTAAATTTCAAATTGTTAATGTCTTTAACAAACGAACGCATACAGCAACGCCTGACGGAGAAGTTTGGAGATGTGCTTACCGGCTTTGAGGAGCCGTTTGGCCTGCTTACCCTCACCGCACAGAAAGATTATAACCTGAAAGTAATGCAATTCCTGTTTGACGATGAGGAATTGCGTTTTCGTTTTTTAACGGATATCACTGCGGTGCATTATCCCGATAGAAAAAATGAAGAGCTGGCAGTAGTATATCATCTGCATAACCTGCAGGATAATATCAGGCTCCGTCTGAAAGTATTTGCACCAGTAGCCCAACCGGATGTGTTTACAGCTACCAAGCTGTATGAATCCGCCAACTGGATGGAGCGCGAAACTTATGATTTTTACGGGATCAATTTTGTAGGACATCCCAACCTGATACGCGTACTGAATGTGGATGAAATGACCTATTTCCCGATGAGAAAGGAATTTCCGCTGGAAGACTCCATGCGTATTGATAAAGATGATGAGATGTTTGGAAGAGGGGGAAATCTTTAATACAACCAGGTTATGTTAGATCAGAAACAACATATAAAACTGCCGGAAGGCTCTATAGAAAAAGATACGCAGACGCTTAACCTGGGTCCTACTCACCCGGCTACGCATGGCGTATTTCAGAATATTCTGGAAATCGATGGCGAACGTATTGTGAGCGCTGTTTCTACCGTAGGGTATATTCACCGTGCTTTTGAGAAGATCGCAGAACGCCGTCCCTACTACCAGATTACACCACTGACAGATCGTCTTAACTATTGCTCTGCCCCTATCAATAATATGGGTTGGATACTCACCGTAGAAAAGCTCCTTGGCCTGGAAATGCCTAAAAGAGTGGATTACCTGCGTGTGATCATCATGGAGCTGGCACGTATTGCGGATCACCTGATTTGTAGCTCCGTAATGGGAGTAGATACCGGTGCATTAACCGGTTTCGTTTACGTGATGACCTATCGTGAACTCATATACGAAATATATGAGGAAATATGCGGTTCCCGACTGACTACCAATATTGGTCGTATCGGTGGTTTTGAAAGAAATTTCACGCCAGCTGCTTTTGCTAAAATCGAGCGTTTCCTCAAAGAATATCCTGCGGTACTGAAAGAATTTGAAACCCTGCTTACCCGTAACCGTATCTTCATGGAACGTACACAGGGAGTAGGTGGTATCAGTGCGGAAAGAGCGCTCAGCTACGGTTTCACAGGTCCTAACCTGCGTGCAGCCGGTGTGGATTACGATGTACGTGTAGCAAATCCCTACAGCTCTTACCAGGATTTTGATTTCTCTGTACCTGTTGGTACTACCGGTGATAGCTATGATCGCTTCCTGGTACGTAACGCAGAAATGTGGGAAAGTCTCAGTATTATCCGTCAGGCGATGGATAAATTGAAAACACTGCCGGATGATGTATATCACGCAGATGTTCCGGCCTACTACCTGCCTGAGAAACAGGATGTATACACAAAAATGGAAGCACTCATCTATCACTTTAAAATAGTGATGGGAGAAGCAGATATGTTACCGGGTGAAGTATATAACGCTGTAGAAGGCGCTAATGGTGAACTTGGTTTTTACCTGATCAGTGATGGTGGCCGTAGTCCTTACAGACTGCATTTCCGCCGTCCCTGCTTTATCTATTACCAGGCTTACGCTGAACTGGTACAGGGTGGTATGTTGAGCGATGCAATCGTGTGTATGAGTAGCCTTAACCTGATTGCAGGTGAGTTGGATGCGTAAGAATATTTTGAAGATTAAAGCTGACTAAAATAATGGCTGTGGTTCAATTTTCGGAAGAGAAACTGAATAAAGTAAAAGAAATCATTGCGCGCTACCCGGAAGGGAAGCAGAAAAGTGCATTGATACCGGTGCTGCACCTGGCTCAGGAAGCATTTGGCGGATGGTTAAGTGCAGAAACAATGGACTACGTTGCAACATTACTGCAACTGGAATCAATTGAAGTATATGAAGTAGCTACTTTCTATAGCATGTTTAACCTGAAGCCGGTTGGTACCTATCTTTTTGAGGTATGCCAGACAGGTCCCTGCATGGTAAGTGGTTCCGATCAGATCATTGATTACATTAAAAGTAAACTGGGAATCGGTGTAGGCGAAACTACGGCAGATGGGTTATTTACCCTTAAAACCGTAGAATGTCTTGGTGCCTGCGGATATGCGCCCATGATGCAATTGGGTAAACATTACCGTGAACACCTGACGCCGGCTAAAGTAGATGAAATTATCACAGAATGCAGATCTAAAGCAAACGCAAACTGATGCATCCGAAACATACCATATCCATACGTTTCAAGGAAATGTATCAGCGCCACAAACTACAATTCGTAGAAGCTCTTTTGCTGGTGGGATTACTCACTGCATTATGGCGGATAGATAACTGGTTTGTTTCCTTTATTTGTGGTGTTAGCGCGGGCCTGCTGTTTTACAGACTGGCAGATCGCATTTCCCAACACGGCATACGTAAGGCATAAAAGATATACACAAAAATCTGTTGATGGGGCCGGGTTTACCGGAACCATTACACCATAAGGAAGAAAATGGGACGCAAATTACTGTTAGATAAAGCACATATAGAAGGCATCCGGTATTATGATACCTACCGGAGCAACGGCGGTTATGCTGCAGCTGAGAAGGCGCTGAAAACGCTGGGACCGGAAGGCGTACTGGAAGAAGTGAAAAAGAGTGGCCTCAGAGGCCGCGGTGGCGCAGGGTTTCCTACTGGCTTGAAATGGAGTTTCATCGCCAAACCAGAAGGTGTTCCCCGTTACCTCGTTTGTAACGCGGATGAATCAGAGCCGGGTACGTTCAAAGACCGCTACCTGATGGAATTTTTACCTCACCTCCTCATAGAAGGGTTACTCATCTCCAGCTTTGCCCTCGGCGCTAACAGTTGCTACATCTATATCCGCGGTGAATATGCCTGGATTCCGGACATACTGGAACAGGCCATTGCAGAAGCTAAAAACAAAGGCTGGCTGGGTAAAAATATCCAGGGAACCGGTTTCGACCTGGAAATATATGTACAACGCGGTGCGGGTGCTTATATCTGTGGTGAGGAAACTGCCCTGATAGAATCTCTCGAAGGAAAACGCGGTAACCCACGTATCAAGCCACCATTCCCGGCAGTAAAAGGATTATGGCAATCCCCCACTGTTGTTAATAACGTAGAAACACTCGCAGCCGTGGTGCCTATCATCAATATCGGCGGCGATGAATATATTAAATACGGCACTGGCAAATCTACCGGTACCAAACTGATCTCTGCCTGCGGTAATATCAACAAACCCGGTGTGTACGAGATAGAAATGAACATCTCCGTAGAAGAATTTATTTACTCCGAAGAATACTGCGGTGGTATCAAAAATAATAAACGCCTGAAAGCCTGTATCCCCGGCGGATCTTCCGTTCCGGTGTTACCAGCTAACCTGCTGCTGAAAACAGCGAAAGGTGAAACCCGTATGATGACCTATGAAAGTCTCGCTGATGGCGGATTTGCAACAGGTTCCATGCTGGGTTCCGGTGGTTTCATTGTAATGGATGAAGACCAGTGTATAGTACGCAATACCCTCACCTTTGCCCGTTTCTACCACCACGAAAGCTGCGGTCAGTGCAGCCCTTGCCGTGAAGGTACCGGTTGGATGAAGAAAGTACTGCAGAACATTGAAAATGGTAAAGGCAAAATGAGTGATATCGATTTGCTGTGGGATATTCAACGCAAAATAGAAGGAAATACCATCTGTCCGCTCGGTGATGCTGCTGCATGGCCGGTAGCAGCAGCTATACGCCACTTCCGCGATGAATTCGAATGGCATGTGGCTAATCCTCAGGAATCACAGACCCGCAATTTTGGTCTGGCACATTACGCAGATCCATTGCCATTGCCTACACCAGCGGCTGTATAACGGGCATGCATATACTGAAATAAGGAATCAATATATAAATAAACGTTGCTCCCCGGGAGCACAAAAGATATTAAGATGGCGGAGGAAATAAAATTATTTAAGGTTAAAATCGATAACATCTCTGTAGAGGTGGAACCCGGTACAACCATACTGAACGCGGCCAGGAAGATAGGAGGAGAAATAGTGCCGCCGGCCATGTGTTACTACTCCAAGCTGCAGGGTAGCGGTGGTAAATGCCGTACCTGCCTGGTGAAAGTATCCAAAGGTTCAGATGCCGATCCGCGCCCTATGCCTAAACTGGTGGCCAGCTGCCGTACTACTGTAATGGATGGTATGGAAGTGGCCAACATCACTTCTCCGGAAGTACTGGACGCACGTAAGGGCGTAGTAGAATTCCTGTTGCTCAATCACCCGCTGGATTGCCCGGTATGTGATCAGGCAGGAGAATGTCACTTGCAGGATCTGAGCTACGAACACGGCGCAGACAGCACCCGTTACGAATTTAAACGCAGAACTTTTGATAAAGTAGATCTCGGCGATCATATCAAATTACACATGACACGTTGCATCCTTTGCTACCGTTGTGTGTATACCGCTGATCAGCTCACCGAAAAACGCGAACATGGTATCCTGGGCCGCGGAGATGCTTCTGAAATCAGTACTTATATCTCCCAGTCACTGGATAATGACTTCATCGGTAACGTGATAGATGTTTGCCCGGTAGGTGCTTTAACAGATCAGACTTTCCGCTTCAAAAACCGTGTATGGTTCCTGAAACCGGTAGATGCACACCGTAATTGCGAAAATCCTAAATGCTGCGGTAAAACAGTATTGTGGATGCGCGGTGACGAAGTATTCCGTGTAACTGCCCGCAAGGATAAATACGGAGAAGTGGAAGCATTTATCTGTGATACGTGCCGCTTTGATAAAAAAGAAGCAAAAGACTGGATCATCGAAGGTCCACGCAAAATAGAACGTAACAGCGTTATTTCTCAGGGTCATTACGTGAACACCGTAAAACCTAAAGATCCGCTGGTGGAAGTATTGGATGGCAGACAACCTAAGCTGCTGTTTAATATTCACTCTGAAAGCCAGGTAAACAGACCGGATGTGGATCTCTCGCAGATCCAGGGCCCGGCTCACTCTGATGATTTTAAGAAGTAACAATCGTAATTACGTGTAAGTATGACCTTATTAAGCATAGATTGGTTTTTTATAATTGAAAAAGTACTCCTGATATCAGTGGTACTGGTACTTTCATTGGTAGTGGCCATGTATTCTACCTGGGGTGAAAGAAAAGTGGCAGCATGGATACAGGATCGTATTGGTCCTAACCGTGCCGGTTTTATGGGATTGCTGCAGCCGCTGGCAGATGGTGGTAAACTCTTCTTCAAGGAAGAGATTATTCCTTCCAACTCCAACCGCTTCCTCTTTATTCTCGGCCCGTCTATTGCCATGTTAGTGGCTTGTATGACCAGCGCCGTGATCCCCTGGGGAGATAGCCTGGTAATTGCTGGTCGCACTGTTTCCTTACAGGTGGCAGATGTAAACATCGGTATCCTCTTCATTTTCGGTACGGTGAGCATGGGCGTATATGGTATCATGATAGGTGGCTGGGCTTCCAATAACAAGTTTTCCCTGCTGGCTTCTGTGCGTGCTGCTTCCCAGATCATTTCCTACGAGCTGCCTATGGGCCTGGCTTTGATAGCCCTGCTGATGCTGACAGGCTCCCTGAGCTTAAAAGACATCGTAGAGCAACAACGTCATAGCTTATGGAATGTATGTTATCAGCCGCTGGGTTTTTTCATCTTCCTGGTATGTGCTTTTGCAGAAACTAACCGTGCACCATTTGACTTACCGGAAGCGGAGAATGAATTGAATGGAGGTTATCACCTGGAATATTCTTCCATGAAACTGGGTTTCTTTCTGTTCGCAGAATATATCAATATGTTCGTCAGTTCCGCATTGATTGCTACCATGTATTTCGGTGGTTATGCTTTCCCGTATATGGATAGCCTGGGACTGGATGGTAACCTGTTGACTATTCTCGGATTCCTGGCACTGTTTATTAAAACATTGTGCTTCATATTTTTCTTTATGTGGGTACGCTGGACGGTTCCGAGATTCCGTTACGATCAGCTGATGCGTTTGGGCTGGAAAATAATGATTCCATTGGCATTGGTGAATATGCTGATCACAGGAGCGTTAATACTGGCACGTCAACATTAATATCATCTAATTAAATACACACAGATCGTGTGGATTAAATAAAGCATTCATTATGCAAGCATTAACAAACAGGGCAAAAGCAGTAGATCGCCGGCCGATGACCTTCGCAGAGAAGTTGTACATCCCTGCTATCGCAAAGGGCATGGGTATTACTTTCAAGCATCTTTTTCAACGTAAGGCGACGGTTAGTTTTCCTGAGAAAAAACGTGATTTTAGCCCGGTATTCCGTGGTTTACATGTACTGAACCGGGATGAAGAAGGACGTGAAAGATGCACTGCGTGTGGATTGTGCGCTGTAGCTTGTCCTGCTGAAGCCATTACTATGGAAGCAGCAGAAAGGAAAGAGGGGGAAGAAAACCTGTACAGGGAAGAGAAATATGCTGCAAAATATGAAATCAATATGCTGCGTTGTATTTTCTGTGGTTTTTGTGAAGAAGCTTGTCCTAAAGATGCGGTATACATGTCTGAAACATTTGCTCCGGCGAATTATCAGCGTAAAGGTTTCATCTATGGAAAAGATGATTTGCTGATTCCTCATCCGAAAGAGAACAAATAATATTATTCACAGCGCACATTTAGCTAAAAATACAATAGTCAAACATAGCAGAGATGGGAATGAGTATACAACAAATAGTTTTCATAGTGCTGTCGGTCATCGCGCTGGTTTCAGCGTTGGGCGTGGTATTGAGTAAAAATCCTGTGACGAGCGTGTTGTGCCTGATCGTAACATTCTTTACCATTGCCGGGCATTATATCATGATGAATGCCCAGTTTCTGGCAGTCGTGCATATCATTGTATATGCAGGAGCCATCATGGTATTGTTCCTTTACGTGATGATGCTGATGAATCTGAATGCTGAACTGGAACCGCAGAAACGCAACTGGCTGAAGTATGCAGGTGCTATCAGCGGTGGTGCTTTACTGGTAGTATTGGTAGCCGCCCTGCGCGATGCCAGCATGCCGGCATTGAGCACACAGTCTACTGATATCGGATTGATCAAAAACCTGGGCATGCTCCTGTTCAAACAATATGTGGTACCATTCGAGGTGAGCAGCATCCTGTTCCTCAGTGCAATGGTAGGGGCAGTAGTGATTGGTAAAAAAGACTAGCAACATGCGGGTATATGGGCTTCTCCATAACTCGTAATTCGTAATTCGTAATTTATTTTATGCCTGTTCAATATTACATATTCCTGAGTATCGCCTTGTTTTGCATAGGTGTGATGGGTGTACTGATGCGCAGAAATGCGATCATTATTTTTATGTGCATAGAGCTGATGCTGAATGCGGTAAACCTGTTGATGGTAGCATTTTCTAAAATGTGGGCTGACGCAGGCAGGGTAGATGCCGGATCGGCACAGCTGTTTGTATTCTTCATTATGGTGGTAGCGGCTGCGGAAGTAGCGGTAGGACTGGCTATAATTACTATGGTCTACAGAAACACACACTCAGTAGATATTAACATTCTTAACAGGCTGAAAAATTAATAATTCTGCTTTCTTAATTATTAAATTTTTCGACGTCGTAAATAGAATTGATAAATGATTAATCTAGTTTGGCTTGTACCATTTTTACCATTATTAGGTTTCCTGGTGAATGGATTGGGACGCAGATTTTTATCCAAGTCCCTGGTAGGATTTGTTGGAAGCGGCGCTGTACTGGCGTCCTTTGTGATTAGCTTATTAATATTCCTGGAAGTGAAAACTCCGGGATTTTCCGCACAGGTTGTCACCCTGTTTGATTTTATTTCTGTAGGTTCCCTGCATATTCCTTTCGCTTTCCAGGTAGATCAGTTGAGTGCCTTGTTCCTGCTGGTGATCACCGGTGTAGGTACCCTGATTCATATCTACTCTACTTCTTACATGCATGATGAAAGTGATGAAAGTTTCGCCAGGTATTTTGCCTATCTGAACCTCTTCATTTTTTCCATGCTGATCCTGGTGCTGGGCGCCAACTACGTAATGATGTTTATTGGTTGGGAAGGTGTAGGGCTTTGTTCTTACCTCCTGATCGGTTTCTGGTTTAAAAATACCAGCTATAATAATGCCGCCAAGAAAGCATTTGTGATGAACCGTATTGGTGATCTGGGTTTCCTGATTGCCATCTTCTTTATGATCACGCAGTTTGGAACAGTGACTTTTCCGGAAGTGTTTGCAAAAGCAGCTCCACTTGGCATGAACAATGGTATTATCACTGCTATTGCGATGCTGCTGTTTGTTGGTGCGATGGGTAAATCTGCACAGATTCCTTTGTATACCTGGTTACCGGATGCGATGGCAGGTCCAACGCCTGTATCTGCACTGATCCACGCGGCAACGATGGTTACTGCAGGTATTTACATGATTGCACGCAGCAACGTGATCTACACACTGGCACCACATATCCAAACAGTGATTGCGATCATTGGCCTGGCTACCGCACTGTTTGCAGCATCTATTGCGTTAAAGCAAAACGATATTAAAAAAGTACTGGCTTATTCTACAGTAAGTCAGTTAGGTTATATGTTCCTGGCCCTTGGTGTGGGTGCGTATGGAGCGGCTGTGTTTCACGTAATGACACATGCCTTCTTCAAAGCACTGCTGTTCCTGGGCTCCGGTTCTGTTATTCACGCTATGGGTGGTGAACAGGATATCCGGAAAATGGGTGGTCTGAAAAAATTCATGCCTACTACTGCCTGGACATTCCTGGTGGGCTGTCTGGCCATTGCAGGTATCCCTGGTTTCTCCGGTTTCTTTTCGAAAGATGAGATCCTCGCACAGGCGTATGCCAATAACCCGGTATTATATGTACTGGGCCTCGTTGGCGCGCTGATGACAGCTTTCTACATGTTCCGCTTATATTATATTACTTTCTCCGGTAAGTTCCGCGGTACACACGACCAGGAACATCACCTGCATGAAAGTCCTTCTGCTATGACCATTCCATTGGTGATACTGGCGGTGCTTTCTATCGTGGGTGGTTATATCGGTTTACCGGAAGTATTTGGAACGAAGAACTGGCTGGCAGAATACCTGGAACCGGTTTTTGCGCCTTCTGCTCCTTTTGCAGTAGCACATCATCTGTCACATGGTACAGAATGGTTATTGATGGGTGTGAGCAGTGCACTGGTAATTGTATTCATCCTGTTTGCACGTCAGAAATTTGCAAACTATGAAGACGCAGGTACGGAAAGTACCGGTTTTGCAAAAGTGCTCGAAAACAAATGGTATATAGACGAACTGTATGATACTATCATCGTTAAACCACTCTATGAACTGGGTCGTTTCTTCCGCGATACAGTGGAAAAAGCTGGTATAGACAGATTGGTAAATGGTGTAGGCCGTGGTGTACAGCTGGGTGGACAACGTATCCGCCTGTTACAGAACGGACAGGTAGGATTTTACATCTTTGCCATGGTGATCGGTATGATCGTATTATTTGTGATCGGATTCTTATTATAAACCAATAGCAGAAGTTACAAGCGCAGATAAATTATGTTGACAGTTTTATTAATATTGATTCCTTTCATAGCAGGCCTTATCGCATTTGGTCTGAAGGGGTCCGGGCCAAAGGTACTGGGCATGATTTCATCGCTGGCAACAGTGGTGATCGCAATAGGAACCTGGTGTACCTTCCGCACAGCTCCTGACAGTCTGAACTTTGTTGCCAACTGGATTCCGCAGCTGGGAAGTCAATTCCGGGTAGGGTTAGATGGAATGGGTGTGATGCTTTGCTTATTGACAGCGATTGCTTCTCTGCTTGTTTTCATCACCATTTATAACCGCAACTACGAAAAGCCTAACAGTTTTTATGGTTTGATGTTATTATCGCAGGCCGGCTTAACCGGTGTATTCACCGCTTTTGATGCCCTGCAGTTTTATATATTCTGGGAACTCGCGCTGATACCTGTTTATTTCCTCTGCTCTTTATGGGGAGGAGAAAAACGTATAGCCGTTACGTTTAAATTCTTTGTATACACTTTCCTCGGCTCTCTGTTAATGCTGGTAGGTATTATCTACCTGTATTCCCTGACGCCTGATCATTCTTTCAGCTGGGCTTCCTTTAGTCATTTACAGGTGAATCCGGAAGATCAGAAATGGTTGTTCTGGCTCTTTTTTGTGGCATTTGCTATCAAAATGCCCATCTTCCCTTTCCATACCTGGCAGCCGGATACTTACGAGCAATCGCCTACACCTGTTACCATGATCCTTTCCGGTGTAATGGTGAAAATGGGTTTATTTGGTGTGATCCGCTGGTTGTTGCCGGTAATTCCGCAAGGTGCTGCGATGTGGTCTGATGTAGTGATTGTATTATGTATCATCGGTATTATCTATGCTTCCTGCATTGCGATGGTGCAGAATGACCTGAAACGTTTGATTGCCTATTCTTCCATTGCCCACATCGGTTTAATGTGTGCGGCTATTTTTGCTAATACAGAACAAAGTCTGCAAGGAGTAATGGTGCAGATGTTTAACCACGGTATCAATATTATTGGTTTGTGGATCATTGTAGAAGTAATACAGCAGCGTTTGGGTGTTAAGAATATGGATCAGCTGGGCGGAATGGCACAGAAAGCTCCGCGTATGGCTATCTTCTTCGTTATCATCAGTCTGGCTAACATCGGATTACCGCTTACTAATGGTTTCATCGGTGAGTTCCTGATGTTCAGCGGATTGTTCCAATATAATCACTGGTTCATGGCATTTGCCGGATTAGGTATTATCCTCGCTGCTGTTTATACCCTGGGTATGATACAGAAGGTAATATTTGGTCAGAGCAATGACTTAACCGAAACTACTACAGATTTACAGCCTGGTGAAACTCTGGCTTTGAGTCTGGTTGTGATCATGATCATAGTGCTGGGTGTTTATCCCAAACCCATGCTGGATTTGGTGAGCAGCACCACGGAAGTGGTAAATCAATTATTCTGATATTTAGTAGTTACTAAATAACAGGTGGAAAAATTTGTAACGGGGTTTTGTAACGCAAAAATATGAATGCACTAATTTCTACTGCTTTATCGGGCGTTGTACTGATGTTTGTTGGTTTATTTGTACGCAATAAGCAGCATATTAAATTTTTTGCCATCGCGGCCATCATAATAGCATTTATTGCTAACCTGGCACAGTATCCGTCTGTGGAGCTTGGCGGATATGTAATGTATGGCATGATTGAAGTGACCAAATTTGGTGTGATATTCAATGCGGTTGCATTGGGAGCCACTTTATTATATTTCCTGTTATCAGGTAGTGAGTTTGAAAAAGTAGGAGAGCATGTGGGTGATTATTTTGCCCTGATTTTCTTCATCCTGGCGGGTATTACGCTGGCTGCCTCTTTCAGCAACCTGCTCATGTTATTCCTGGCCATTGAAATTATGTCTATCCCACAGTATATACTGGCAGGGGCAGATAAGAAAAGCCTGAAAGGCAATGAAGCGTCCCTGAAATATTTCCTGATGGGAGCTTTCTCTACTGGTATCCTGCTCATGGGTATTACCCTGATTTATGGTGCAGCCGGTACGTTTGATGTTGCTGCTTTAGGTTTGGGCGCTGAAAGCGTTCATCCGTTAGCGTTATGCGGTATCATTCTCATTGTGTTTGCTTTGTCCTTTAAAGTATCTGCGGTGCCGTTTCACTTCTGGACGCCGGATGTATATGATGGTTCACCTACTGTGTTTACTGCTTTCATGTCTACCGTAGTAAAAGCCGGTGGTTTTGTGGCTTTCCTGCGGATGTTCCATACCAGCTTCGCCGGTGGTGCCATCAGCGAACACTGGACACTGATACTGTCTATTATTACTGCAGCCACCCTGGTACTTGGTAACTTCAGTGCCGTATTTCAGCAAAGTGTTAAACGTATGTTGGCATATTCCAGTATTGCACAAGCGGGTTTTATGCTCTTTGCCATAGTGGCGATGAACAATATGGGAACGCAGGGTATTATCCTTTATTCAGCAGCCTATAGCATTGCCACCATTGGTGTGTTTGCCGTACTGATGAAACTGAAGGATTATACTTTTGAAGGATTCAACGGACTGGCACGCAAGCAACCTTTACTGGCGGCAGCAGTAGCCGTGTTCCTGTTTTCACTGGCAGGGATCCCTGTTACAGCTGGTTTCTTTGCGAAATACTTTGTATTGTCTGCTGCCATCCAGCATGGTCACTTACTGTGGCTGGTGATACTGGCAGTACTCTGCGCAGCTATCAGTGTGTACTACTATTTCCGCGTGATCATTGCCATGTATTTTAGAACAGGCGAACCGGAAGTGGAGAATATCTCCGGTGGTTTTAAAGCTGGCCTGATCCTGACTATTGCGCTGGTACTGGTATTAGGATTGTTCCCGAATCTGTTATTATGCTGGTTGTAAACAGCTGACAGCTAATCATATAAAAGAGAAAGACCGAAGTATTACTTCGGTCTTTCTCTTTTATATGATTAGCCGTTCATCCCAAAAGGAATGGATTTAATAGCTATATTACATTAACTTTATAGGTAACCCGTCATTATGCAATCAAGAGATATTTTTTCACTGGCATATCGTTCTGTAACTGGCAATAAATTGCGCACAGGCCTTACTGTAGCTATTATCGCATTAGGTATTACAGTACTGGTAGGTATTCTTACTGCGATAGACAGCATGAAGAGTAGTATCTACAGCAGCTTTGCCAGTATGGGCGCCAACAGTTTTTCTATCCGTAACCGGGGGATGCAGGTACATATGGGAGATGATGATAACAAAGCATCCAAAGGCAACAAGAATATTAAGAAAGTAAAGAAATCCAATAGTAATAAAATTATCACCTATCAGGAAGCGATTGCTTTCCGTGATCGTTATGATTTTCCGGCCACTGTTAGTGTTTCTTTCCAGGCTAGCGGGATTGCTACGGTATATAAGGATGAGAAGAAAACGAATCCTAATGTACAGGTAATAGGGGGAGATGAGCACTACCTGAAGATTTCCAATTATGAGATTTCACAGGGGAGGGATTTTAATACGTTGGATGTGCAGTCTGGCAGAAATGTAGCGATACTGGGCAATGATGTAGCACAGAAAGTGTTTGGAAAGGAGCTGAAAAATGTGGTGAACAGCACTATTCGCGTGGGAGATATCCGTTACCGGGTAATTGGGGTGCTGGCTACCAAAGGGAGCAGTAAAATGATGAGTGCCGATAATGTGGTCATTACAACGGTTAATAACACACGAAGAGTATTCAACCGCCCTGGTGCCAGTTACCAGATTGGGGTGAACGTTAATGACATCAAGCAGCTGGATGCTGCACAGGGAGAGGCTATCGGGCTTTTCCGCATTATCCGTGGACTGGCTATAAATGAAGAAGATAATTTTGATATTAGTAAAAGCGATAGTATAGCGGAAATGTTGTTTGCCAGCCTGAGTAAGGTGAATTTGTTTGCTATTGTGATTGCGTTTATTACGCTTTTCGGATCGGCTATTGGTCTGATGAACATCATGCTGGTATCTGTGGCAGAGCGTACCCGTGAAATAGGTGTAACCAAAGCCCTTGGTGCTACCAGCCACGTTGTGCGTACCCAGTTCCTGTTTGAAGCCATTATTATCAGTGTAATGGGTGGCGTGATAGGTGTAATTATGGGCATGTTGTTAGGAAATATAGTGTCTGTTTTACTGAAATCATCTTTTATAATACCCTGGCTATGGATTTTAATAGGTGTAACTATATGCGCCGCAGTGGGATTGGTTTCCGGCCTTTATCCTGCTTATAAAGCCTCTAAATTAGATCCTATCATTGCCTTGAGATACGAATAATATTTTATTATCTTGTTGTTTTCCATGTTCATGTAAAACAGTAAGCATATGCCCTTATTAATCGTTATTGCTGCTATTATTTTACTGGTCATACTGGTAACCTGGCTGCGCCTAAATACTTTCCTTTCTTTCCTGATAGTGTCTTTGTTGATGGGACTGGCGTTACATATGAATGTAACGGACATTACCCAATCTATTCAAACGGGGATAGGTAAAACGCTTGGCTCGCTGATTGTGGTCATTGTTTTTGGCAGCATGTTAGGCAAGCTGGTAGCGGAAAGCGGGGCAGGGCAGAAGATTGCAGGTGGTTTAATGAACCTGTTCGGACCAAAATATGTACAATGGTCACTGATGCTCACCGGCTTTATTGTGGGTATTCCCTTGTTTTATAATATTGGATTTGTGTTAATGGTGCCGCTGATTTTTACGGTGGCAGCACGTACCAAATTGCCGGTGGTATACCTGGGTATTCCTATGCTAGCTTCTTTATCTGTTACTCATGGTTATTTACCACCGCATCCTTCACCGACTGCACTGGTGCAGCAGTTTCACGCTAATATGGGGATGACGTTGGTATTTGGAATTATGGTGGCGATACCTGCTATTATATTGGCAGGGCCGGTATTTTCCCGTTTTCTTAAGCATTACACGAATCCTCCGGGAAAAATGTTTGTGGGGGCTCCCATTCCGGAAGAGCAGTTACCTGGTATGTTCACCAGTCTCTTTGCGGCATTGTTACCTGTATTTTTACTGGCAGCAACAGCGCTGGTGAAAGTATTTGTAAGGGAAGATGATATCATTTATCACATAGCCAGTTGGCTGGGAGAACCATTGATTGTGATGTTACTGGCCGTATTAAATGGCATGTATTTATTAGGATTGGGAAGAGGAATGCCGGCAAAAAAAGTAATGGGTATTATGGATGAAGCGGTAAGAGATGTGGCCGTTATTATTCTTGTAATAGGTGGTTCCGGTGCGCTTACACAGTTATTGCATGATAGTAAGGTAAGCAGTTATATTGCTGATACCTTACAGACCATGCACCTGCATCCGCTGTTACTGKCCTGGGGGATTGCAGCTATTATACGGGTATGTATTGGATCTGCTACGGTAGCAGGATTAACTACTGCTGGTATTGTAGCGCCTATGATAGCAGCTTCCGGGGTAAATCCCAATCTGATGGTGCTGGCTACCGGAGCAGGCAGCCTGATGTTTTCACATGTAAATGATGCAGGTTTCTGGATGTTCAAGGAATACTTTAACTTGTCGGTGAAGGATACCATCAAAACATGGTCAGTGATGGAAACGATTGTTTCTGTTACAGGGTTGATCGGTTGCTTGCTGTTAAGTTTGGTGGTATAACGAAGACGTGTATACGTAATTATATTCCTTTCGTCTGCGTACAGGGAAACGATAAAATAAATTAGCATAAATTTTTTTTTCATGGAATGGTATCAGCTTACAAACGCCGCGCAAGTTGACTCTCCGGCTGTTGTTGTTTATAAAGATAGGGTAGCAGAGAATATTGCGTTGCTAAAAACGATGATCGATGATATACAACGGTTACGCCCACACGTAAAAACAAATAAAATTGCGGAAGTGGCTCAACTGATGCAGGAAGCGGGCATACAGCGTTTTAAATGTGCCACCATAGCAGAAGCAGAAATGCTGGGAATGATAAATGCTTCAGATGTATTACTGGCGTATCAGCCGGTAGGGCCAAAGATTGTACGTTTGCTGGAACTGGTACAGAAATATCCTCAAACATCTTTTTCGTGTATTACGGATAATCCGGATGCAGCACTGGCGATCAGCGGTATATTTGCCGCACAGGGACGCCGTTTACCGGTATATATGGATTTGAATATAGGAATGAACCGCACGGGTATCAAACCTGGAGCAGCAGCACTGGAGCTATATAAGTACCTGCATACTTTACCGGGAATAACACCGGTAGGGCTACATGCCTATGATGGTCATATTCATGATACGGATATGGATATACGGAAAGAGAAATGTGATACTGCCTATGCACCGGTAGCTGCACTGGCGGAGCAGATAGTTGCCAGTGGCCTTCCGCAGCCGGTTATTATTGCCGGAGGCAGTCCTACTTTTCCGGTGCATGCAAAAAGAAAAGATATTCAATGCAGCCCGGGTACTTTTATTTTCTGGGATTGGGGATATGGCAGAAACTTGCCGGAGCAAGTATTTAAATGGGCCGCGCTGGTGATCAGCCGGGTAATTTCTGTCATCGATGAAACGCATATTTGCCTGGACCTGGGGCATAAATCGGTGGCGGCTGAAAGCCCGCAGCCAAGGGTACATTTCCTCAATGCACCGGCAGCAGAACCAGTATCGCAAAGTGAAGAACACCTGGTACTCAAAGTCACAGATGCTGCATTATATCCGGTAGGCACTGTGTTTTATGGCGTACCACTGCATATTTGTCCTACGGTAGCTTTATACGAAAAGGCCTATGTGGCGGAAGGAAATACGGTTACAGCCAACTGGAGGATTGTAGCCCGCGACAGACAAATTATTGTTTAAGCAGCGAAAAACAAAAGACATAAAGTAAAAAGCTATTGAAGCGAATGATTAGAGCGGAACAATATCCACTTTATTCATTCGCTTCAATAGCTTTTTACTTTATGTCTTTTGCTTTTCGCTCAGTAGTACAAGTTTGACAAAACATTTGTTTCATCATATGACTTTGGTTTCAAACCAAGGTACTCTGTGTACTGTGTGAGGGTAAGCAATGGTTTTAATTTTGATTGCAGGCCATTTTGCATGCTGTTCATCTTGGTAGTATATGCTTTCAGATTACTTTGTTGCAACGGTTGAATAGCTATTTTTTGTTTTAAATAGCCCGTTACAATATTGAGTAATTTCGGCTTTTGTACAGCCGTTAGCTGCAGCGATTTATCCAGCTTACTTACAATGGAACTGGCCGTGCCATCTATATTCATCGTGGGTGCCTGAAACAGCGTATTGACGGGTATATTCGTAGCAAATGCTGTATAGGAAAAGGTGAATGCCAGCAATAATCCAGAGATGATCAGTTTTTTCATGTATAGCGTGGATTTGATTTTGGTGATTGCTATTTAAATATACTAAATAGTCTCTATTGCATCACCATTTTTACGTACTGTATTTGCGTATTTCCTTCTTCATCGATGGTAATATATTCGGACAGTATTGTTTTGTTATTAATCCATTGCACCATACCGGGACCCCAGTCAGTCAGGCTCACTTCTCCCACAGGTTTGATATCATTATTATTGACGGAATACAATTGAAATCCATTTGGATCAAAGGCAGCCACAAGGTCCATAGAGGAGGTGATGATATATTTTTTGTCGGGCGAAATTGCAGGAGCAGACCAGGTCATCATGGAGTCTCCGTTTAATGCATTCACCAGTTCAAAAGCACTGCCTTCATAATAGGTAACAAAAAATCCTTTTCTTTTAATAACGGGATAATTGGCGGCATAGGTGTATCCGATATAGTCTTCTCCTTCGCTGCTATTGTTGGCCATCACTCTTTGCTTGCCATTTTGCAGTTGAATGGTGAGCCGGGTACCTTCCCGTTTTACGAGGGTATCTTTTGCCAGCACATCTGTTTCGTTGGAATCTACCGGAGGGAGAGGATATTTGTCAAAATCTTTTTTCTCAATAAAGTAGACAAAAAATGTTTTATTCCCCATCTGAAGAGTATCGTCAGGGACATTATGAATGGCTGGTGGTGTAGAGTCGTTGGCTGCGGTAGTAGTATTGCCTGCCTGTTTATTTTTGCAGCCAACTACCAATATAGTGGCAGCACATAGCAGGAACCATAACTTATTCATCATCTTTTGTCGCATTTAAGTGTACAAATGTAAGTATTTAGACTTTGTGAGGATGCTTAGACGGATAGTCTTTCTCCATCTGCTTTTGTTAAAGTGAAGAAGAAAAGATACCCGATAAGGGTGCCACTCAGAAAGCCAGCCAGGTGTGCCGCGTTATCCACTCCTTGCGAGATAACCGCAGCTATTACGTTTAATACTATAAATAAGCCTATATAAGCCAGGAAAGCCTTACGTGTTTCCCGATGAAAGAGAGATGTTGTCAACAATGCCAGAAACACCCCGTAAATGCCAAAAATAGCTCCGGATGCACCTACTCCCACTGCACTTTTATGAAACCAGATACTGACATAGTCGGATAAAAGACCGGTAATGATATAAGCTCCACTATACCGGAGACTACGTAATACGGGCTCCAGGAAAAAACCGCCAATGAACAATCCCAGCATATTGGTAAAAAGGTGCCATAATCCGGCATGCAAAAACATACTGCTTAATAATCGCCAATACTCCTGATGATGGATGGTCAAAGGCCAGTAGTTGGCACCGCAGTGCAACAGTTGTGTACCATTTCCCCACCATATATCCATTCCTGTCAGGATGGTAAACAGGAATATTCCCACATTTATACCAATCAGCAGCAGTGTAACCGGCATTATTTTAAGTCGGTCTGTGATTTTCATCTCCTAAAAGTTAATGAAAAAACACCAATAACGCTTTACTCGTAGCGATATTCCATTATGAACTCGGTATCTATATCCTGTTTGGTGAAACCTTCACTGTGCAGGTGTACCCATGCTCCGGTGGGATATCCGTTACCATTGTAATTATAAGTGTATTGAACAACTGTGGAACGTTCATACTCCTGGAAATGTTGCTGATAAATGGATTTTTCCTTTTCTGTAATCTTCACCAGGGAAGGATTATTGGTACTCAAATGTAGAAAGGCATTGTTAAGGTCTCCCATTGGGCTCAGATGAATAACCGGTGCTACCGCATGGCTGATGAGCAACTGGTTTAAAATCGAATGCATAGGATTAATAGAATCATCCCACTCATAGTGGGCGGTTCGCAAAGTAATCAGGGTATCTTTTTGCTTACCGGCAAAGGTATCAATGCAGATATCTTTCCGTTCAGGATTTCCCTTTTTGTAGCTCCAGCTGATGGCCTGTGTGGAATCAGAATATTTCATTACTTCCGGCAGGCCTTTTTTCCAGCGGATACTGGCAGAACGTAAAGGACGCTCCTGGGCATCGAAATATTGTATGGCAGTTACATTGCCTTCTTCATCCCAGGCGGTTACCTTGGCGCGTTCCTGTACTTTGTTGGTGTTGGTATCCCGGCTGGATAATGTCATTCCGGTAATGCGATGGGAACTATCGTAAAAGAAAGTGCTGACGTTGGTATCATTCAACTGTTCATGATGCACCAGTTCCTGCAGATTGCCTGCAGCATCATAGTGAAAAGTATATTGGGGGATGCTGTCGCCACGGATACCAATAGTCGTCAGGCGGGGAACGGCTGCCTTGTATTTATTGGTACTACAGGCTGAAACAGCGATAACGATAAATAAACAGTAGATAACATTTTTCATACTCATGGCGGAATAAGGGTATGAAAATACTAATAAGATTTGAGTTTTCCGGTGGTTGATTGGCTAACGGAACAGATATGCGATCATGCGGACACAAAAAAAATCCCGGACTGAATCAGCCCGGGAAGTTTCTTTTTCCAACAAGTTGGAATATTACTCAGCTACTACTTCAAATTCCAGTTCGGTTTCGTTGCCTTTACCGAAATCGAGGCGAGCTTTGTATGTACCCAGTTCTTTAACGTCATCCAGGATGTGGATGCGGCGACGGTCGATTTCATAACCTTTCTGTTCTTTAATTGCACGTGCAATCTGAACACCAGTTACGCTACCGAATATTTTACCGGAAGTACCGGTTTTAGCGCCAATTTTAACAGGAGAAGCTTTCAGAACTTCCACTACTTTCGCAATTTCAGCCAGCAGTTTCTCTTCTTTCACTTTCTGCACCTTCAGGCGTTCCTGCAGTTGCTTCATGTTAGAAGGGCTTGCTTCCACTGCAAATTTCTGAGGAATCAGAAAATTCCTGGCGTAACCATTTTTTACGCTAACCAGTTCATTCTTCTGACCCAGGTTATCTACGTCTTGTATTAAGATAATTTGCATAACTTCTTACTTTAAAAGGTCAGTAACATAAGGCAATAAAGCCATTTGACGAGCTTTCTTAATAGCCTGGGCTACTTTACGCTGAAATTTCAGGGAGTTACCCGTAATACGACGTGGCAACATTTTGCCTTGATCGTTCAAAAATTTCTTCAAAAACTCCGCGTCTTTGTAATCTACGTACCTGATGCCCAACTTCTTGAAACGGCAGTATTTCTTCTGACGTTTCTCGGTTTTTACGGCCGTTAAGTACTTGATTTCTTGTTTCGGTTTAACTGCCATAGTTTTAAGCTTCAGTGGTTTTAGATTCAGCATTTACGCCATGTCTTTTGCGGCCGTTGTAAGTAACAGCGTGCTTATCCAGCGCAGTAACCATGTGACGTAATACATTTTCATCGCGATTCAGCTGGATTTTCAGCTTCTCATTGAGGTCGGATGGCGCATTGTATTCCAGAACAACATACATTCCTGTAGTTTTCTTCCGGATAGGATACGCCAGTGATCTTAATCCCCAGGGATTTTCGTGCGTGATTTCTCCGCCGTTATCTTTAATGATATCAGCGAATTTCTTCTGGGCGGCTTTGTAGTCGTCCTCGGAAAGCACAGGGGTAAAGATCACCATCAATTCGTAGTTCATAATTCCCTGTTTTAAATGGTTTAATTAAAAAATTAGGACCGCAAAGATACTGAACTATTCCTTATTTCCACGCGATTGGCCCGTTATTCCCTAAATATCTTGCGATGTATGTGTATTTTATTGATAGTCAAATGAATAGGATATAAAAAGCCGCCCCGGTGGCCCAGGGCGGCATCTCGTTTGCATGGTTTTTTCAAAAAGATCAGTGGTTAACGAGAATCTTGCTAACCTGCACCTGTTCATCCGACTGTACCCGCAGGAAATAAATGCCCGTTGGCAACTGTCCTATATCAATAGTTTTATAATTTTTGCCCTTCATCAACTCTATACGGCTCTGGTAACGGACACGCCCCTGCACATCTATCAACTCCACATTTGCCGGTCCACCACGCGGCCAGTCAATCCAATACTGCAATTGGCGGCCAAATATACACCACAATAACTTCCATAAAAGATCCCTATCAGTCATGAAAATCAATTTTACCGGGCTGTACCGGATACTGCTATCCAGGCCCACTATTTTTAACCGGTACTGAGAAAACCCGAACCAGGGCTTCTCATCATAGGCAATATAGGCCGATGCTTCCCGGGTAGTGCCATGAGCAGCAATCGTATCAACGGCCTCATAAGTCTGATAATTCCTGGAACGCTCTACCACAAAGTATTTACTGTTGATTTCATACGGCGTATGCCAGCTCACCAATACTTTGCTGCCATCGCCTTTGGCGTCAAAACCAGTGACAGGCAAAGGATTCGCCAATACCGGCAAGCTATAACGACTCATTACCGGGTAATGATCCGTAGTAGTGCTGCCATAACTGCTCACCAGTTTCTCTACCTGCCTTTGAATACTTGCTGAGCCTGCCAGGTACGCCACACCGACCTCATTGGAAGCAATGACATTGTCAATAACTGAAGGGTAGCTGATGGTAGATCGCTGCCCGGACAAACTTAGCGGCAACGTCAGCGGCCGGTAGTCAATGCTGTCATTCATGAAGTCGATGTAAGATGTGGTGCTATCCGGTAATAACTCCGTAGTGATGGTTTTAGACAAGTCATCATTAAAATCTCCCAACATAATAATATTACTATAGGGGTATTGCAGATCCAGGGTGTCTTTTAATTCCTTCAAGCCATCCTTACGTCGATGCCAGGAAGTAATTTTTTCCGGCTTGGTACCAGTATTGGCTTTGGCATGTAATAATACAAACTGTATCCGCGCCGAATCATTGTCCAGTTTGGCGGTGGCTTCCATCAGATAAGGGAAACGTCCTGAGGACCAGTTATAATAAGCATTGCTGCTGCCGCCTTTTCTCAGTATGCCGTAGGTCCGGATTTTCCTGATCACAGCCGTTTTATATACAAAAGCCAGCTTCTGTGCACTCACATAATCCACATCTGTTAAACTGTCGGCGTAAGATCCAAAATCTGATAATACATAACTATAACCCGGCAGCTGGGCTACTACTGCCCGGAAGCGCGCGGTGTCCACCACTTCTGCCAATGCAAATATGTCTGCATCCAGCTTTTTAAGTACGGTGGTTACATTCACCTGCTGCAGACTATCATTCGCGGGATTCTGTGCAGGACTGCCAAACCATTCAATATTCCAGTTAACTACTTTTAAAGAGCGCAGCGAAGTACCTGATAATGTAATGTGATGGTCGGAGAAGGCTGTACTGCTAAAGTTAAGTGTACCGTTGTAAGGTTGCCCGGTGGCTGCAGGAGCAAACTGTACATATACGTCCTGCGGACCAGCATTCATGTCTGCCAGTGTAAAGGTTACCTGGTTGCTGAAGGTGCTGTTGTTGCGTGATACTTTGAAACCCGCAGGAGCGCTGATATTCAGGTCACTGGTAAAATCATTGGCCCAGAAATGAATGCTTTGTGCTTCCGATGTTTGTCCGGATTTCACATAATCGAAATCAAGCGTAGCGGGGCTACTGTTCAGGGTAGGCGCTGGTGCGGCAGTGGTATCTGTAAGTACAAAATCGTCTATCGTCCAGCGTGCTGCCTGTACCGATGGACCTGAAGTATACACAAAAGCAATGTACACACTGTCTTGTTTGAATGGCGTAAGATTTATACCGGAAGATAATTTCCATGCATCACTGCCGGCATCAGGAAAGCGGCCATTGATGGTCGTCCAGGTGGCCAGCCGCGGATCGCCATTACCAGTATAGTTGGTAGATACACGGAGGCTAAGGGATGGACCAGCAAAGGCAGTACGACTGCTGAATTGTAACAGTGGAAAATGTAAACTTGTCAGATCAAAGGCCGGAGAAATCAGCCAGTCTTCATTCTCAACCGGACCTCCGCTATAACCATTGATCTGTATGCCATTGCTGTTATTTTGACCAAAAGTGGTGCAGCCCCATAGTTGTGCGCCGCTTACACTGTACTGGGTAAAACCTCCGCTAAGGACACTGTTGCCACTGGGTGTACAGTCGTTAAAGGAATAGCTGAGTTCCTGACTGCCGGTGGCAAAGCCCCATTGCGTGCTGTCGCTGATGCCTGCAAACGCATTGCCTGACAGGTCTTTTATCAGACCGCTATCTGCTGTAATATAATAATGCCGGTTAGGTTGCAGTATTTTTTTAATAGTGAGAACATTATTACTAATAATTACCGCAACATTATTTATAGCCAAACTGTCTGTTGTACCCGTGTTACTGTTGTGCAGGAAAATGAATCCACTACCTGCCTGTATATTTTCACTGAAGGTAATCTGGGGAGATGTTACCGGAGATACCCCCACCGCAGCATTGGCCGGAACCAGGTTGCTGATAACAGGTGAGGTAGTATCACTGCCAGATCCGTTTGCCAGTATATTATCAATGGCAAATCCAGGTCTGGAGCCAGCTCCGCTGATCTGTCGGTTTACCCAGCGTAACTGCACCAGCGCCTGGTTGTTACAGGCGGGGGGTAACAGCACTGATTTATTGACAGCATGCTGTGGTAGGGTAACACCCGATCCGGTTTGTGTAATAGTGTCGTTCTGATAAGCTGTTTCTCCGATATTGATAAAACTACCGGTATCGCCTATACGATATTGTACAATCACTTCATTTACACGTGTGTTTGAATTGCCATCGTAAGGATTCCTGATAGTCATTACATCGTAGCTCAGTTGTACATTTTGCTGCCCGCCGGTGTTGACAGAAAGTACCAGTGCATTATCCGCACTACCGCTGTTTAAGAATCCAAGTTTACCGGTGTAGTTGTATACACCATTAGCAGTGGATGATGCGCTGCCATTGGCTATCAGTGGTTTGTCACCAGAAGGTGCTGCGGTGTTAAAATTGCCGGAAGGTGCGCCTGTTAACAACCATCCCTGCCATCCGTCCGGGTAGGTAGTGGCAGAAGAAGGAAGGGCGTCAAAATCCTGTTGATATGGCAATGGCCTTGCCCCTGGATTAGTTTGCCCAACCACGGTGTTACAAATAAGAATACCAATAAATAATAAAGAGAATAGAGGTTTTTCCATAGTATGTTTTTAGAAAAGGGGTAATCAGATTTCGGTATCTTAAATCTACGGAATTCATACCATCCTTCATATGATTTTTTTGTTAATAGTTAAGATCCTTAACTATATCATATTGTTATATGAATGCTATGCTTGCGTAGGTTCAGTAACAAATAGGAGAACGGGAAAATAGTAGTCCTCATTTCTGATAAAATTTTGTGCGGGCAAGTATAGGTTCTGTATATTCACAGTCTGCTGTATTTATATTTTATATTTTTTTAATTTGTGTCTTGTCATCTTGTCAGTATAACCCTGCTGGCACACACTTTGAAAAATGTTCACGAAAAAAATCAGATAACCAATGCAAAAAGGTGCAATACGTGTTCAAACAGAGAACATATTCCCAATTATTAAGAAGTTCCTGTATTCCGATCATGAAATTTTTATCCGCGAGCTGGTAAGCAATGCCGTGGATGCTACCCAGAAATTAAAGACCTTAGCCAGTGTAGGGGAGTTTAAAGGAGATCTGGGCGACATTGCGATTGATGTAAGAGTAGATAAGGAGAAAAAGACGATTACCATTGCAGATCATGGTATAGGTATGACTGCAGAAGAAGTGGATAAATATATTAACCAGGTGGCATTTTCAGGCGCGGAAGAGTTCCTGAAGAAGTACAAAGGGCAAGAGAATGGTACTAATATCATCGGACATTTTGGTCTTGGTTTTTATTCTTCTTTCATGGTGAGCAGCAAAGTGGAAATCTTCTCCAAATCCTGGAAAGAGGATGCCACAGCGGTTCGCTGGGAATGCGATGGCAGCCCGGAATATGAACTGGAAGAAACCAGCAAAGCTGACAGGGGTACTGAAATCGTGATGTATATCAACGAAGAAAGTGAAGAATTCCTGGAAGATGGCCGCATCCGTTCTATCCTGGAGAAGTTCTGTAAGTTCCTGCCCGTTCCGGTTACTTTTGAAGGTACACAGATTAACAATACCAGCCCTGCATGGACTAAGAAACCAAGTGAACTGACCACAGAAGATTACCAGAATTTTTACAAGGAATTATATCCATACGCAGAAGCACCGTTATTCTGGATTCATCTGAATGTGGATTATCCTTTTAATCTTACTGGTATCCTGTACTTCCCGAAAATTAACAAGAGCTACGAGATGCAGAAAGATAAGATCAATCTGTACTCCAACCAGGTATATGTAACGGATGAAGTAAAGGACATTGTTCCTGAATTCCTGATGTTGCTGCATGGTGTGATCGATAGCCCGGATATTCCGCTGAACGTGAGTCGCAGCTACCTGCAGGGAGATCCGAATGTAAAGAAAATCAACGCACATATCACTAAGAAGGTAGCGGATAAACTGGATGAAATTTTCCGTAATGACCGTGCTTCTTTTGAAGATAAATGGGATTCCATTGGTCTTTTTGTGAAATACGGTATGATGACCGATGACAAGTTCATGGACAAAGCCAACAAATTCCTGATAATGGAAGATGTAGCCGGTGGTAAATTTTATACCCAGGAAGAATACCGTACTGCAGCGGCAGCACTGCAAACCAATAAGGAGCAGAAGCTGGTGGTACTCTATGCTACTAACCCGGTACAGCAGGACAGCTATGTACAGGCAGCAAAAAATAAGGGCTTCCTCGTAGTGAAGATGGAAACCATGGTAGATGCCGCTTTCATCAACAATATGGAAATGAAGTGGGATAATGTTTCTTTCACCCGCGTGGACGCAGATATTGCAGATAACCTGATAGATAAAGACGAGAACACCACCACTGTATTATCGCAGGAGCAGGAAGGTACACTGAAAGAATTGTTTGGTGCGCAGGTTACCCAACCTAACATCAAAGTAGAAATGAAAGGTTTGAGTACTGATGCACAACCAGTTATTGTTACCCGTCCGGAATTGATGCGCCGTATGAAAGACATGGCGGCTATGGGCGGTGGTGGAATGAGCTGGTATGTCAATATGCCTGACGAAATAAGTATGACGGTGAATGCGAATCACCCGGTATATACACAGATACTGAAGGAAAGTGATAATACATTGCAACAGAAACAGATAAAGAATCTGGCGGATCTGGCACTATTATCGCAGAATTTATTAACAGGAGCGGATCTTACCGCATTTGTCAATAGAAGCGTGGAACTGATGGGAGAAAGAAAGTAAAAAGTAAGATAACTGCACAATAAAAAAAGTATTTCATTTCCTGTTTTTTTAGTTTTTATTTGCAGCAACCCCTGAAACTGCAGATAGTATTAAATAAAGCAGGAGAAAAATATTGTAAAACCTATCCCCTGGCATATTGCCGGGGGATTTTTAGTTTATAGTAGTTATATGAAAAAAAGAGCAATTAAGATTTTAAGCCATGTCTTTGTGTTGAGTACGCTCGCACTTTTTTCCTGTTCGAAAACAGAAACCACACAACCAGTTGCAACAAATCCACCGGTAACAACCACACCTGTAACGCCACCACCGGCAGGGGACACTTTTCCCCAGCAAACGGCCGGTATCACCGTACAAAAAATCGACACAAAGGGTGGGAATATCAGCAACTATCTGCTATATATTCCAAGTACTTATAACAGCGAGAAAAGCCATAAGTGGCCGGTTGTCATCTTCCTGCACGGGGTTGGAGAAATGGGGAATGATATTAATGTGCTGAGAAATGTAGGCCTGGTAAAGGTCGTGAATGGAAAGCCTTTTGTGATGATTGCACCACAATGTTTAAGTGGCTGGTGGAATCCACAATATCTTGATGTGCTCTACAAAGAAGTACTGGCTAAGTATCACGTGGATCCCAACCGGATTTATCTGACAGGTTTAAGTATGGGCGGATATGGAACATGGGATTGGAGTTCTGCTCATCCTGAAAAATTTGCCGCTATTATTCCAATTTCCGGAGGTGGGGATGTAAATCGTATGCCGGCGTTGAAAACAATGCCTATATGGGTTTTCCATTCAGCAGATGATCCAACTGTAAATGTGGAGAATTCGCGGACGCTGGTGAAAGCCCTGAAAGCAATTGGAGGAAATGTGCAGTATACAGAGTATCCTAACGGCGGCCATGATGCCTGGACACGCACCTACGCCAATGCCGATGTATATACCTGGTTGTTAAAGCAGCATAAATAATCGGTTGATTTTTATTCAGATATTTTGCCTCAGGAGGGGGACTCACCGGAACAAAATATCTGAATAAAAATCAATTATTTCCGATTCTGATATCAATTACTTTTAGTTGGAGAGAGGTTTGACCGTTCCATTCATTTTCATCCAGCGAAAATACCATGTCAAAAGGTTTTTTGCCAGCCATTACAGGGAATTTTTCCGCCATATAAAAGCCAATCCCGGACATGGTGGGGCCATATCTCCCCTGTTTTACAGAAAATTTAATGTGCTCATCTTTTACAATCTTGGAATAACCGTTGTCTACAAGATTTCTGGCCAGGAAAACAGGGCGCAGATTTTCTGGTCCCAAGGGTTCAAATTGTTTAAGAATATTAAAAAACGCCGGCGTGATGTCGGAGAAATGAATTTCTGAATCAATCACTATTTCCGGCACCAGTTGATCCGGGTGTATGGTCCTGGCCACTACTTCTTCAAAACGTTCCTGGAAGGCTTTTACATTTTCTGTTTTGAGGGTCATCCCTGCAGCATAAAAATGTCCGCCATAGTTTTCCAGCAAATCTTTACACTGGTGAATGGCTTCATATACGTTAAAGCCCATAACAGAGCGTGCGGACCCTGCTACCTTATCGTTTGATTGTGTGAGAATAATTGTGGGGCGATAGTAATATTTATCAATCAACCTGGACGCAACAATTCCTACTACTCCCTTATGCCAGTGGGCCTGGTACAGGACAGTTGATTTTCTGTTGGCAATGTCCACATCATTTTGCAGGAGCAAAATTGCTTCCTGGGTAATGTTGCTGTCAATTTCTTTTCTGTCGAAATTATCTGCGTGTAATACGGCAGCAATAGCGGCTGCTTTTTCCACATCATTTTCTATAAAAAGGTTGACCGCCTTCCGGGCATCATCCATTCTGCCGGCCGCATTTACACGCGGGGCAATCACGAATACCAGGTTGGCAATGGTTAACTTTTCTTTTAACGCACTGAGGGTAATCAGCGCTTTGATGCCTGGCAGCGGATCTTCATTTACTTTTATGAGACCATGAAAAGCCAGTATCCGGTTCTCTCCGGTCATGGGAACAATATCTGCCGCAATGCTGGTGGCTACCAGATCGAGGAATTTATTGGCCTCGGCAGATGGTAATCCTCTTTTTTGAGCAAAAGCACAGATCAGCTTATAACCGATACCACACCCGCTTAACTCTTTGTAAGGATAGGGACAGTCTGCCTGTTTCGGATTCAGAATGGCTACTGCCGGAGGTAATATAGCATCGGGAAGGTGATGGTCACAGATAATGAAGTCTATTCCCCATTCTTTCGCCACTGTAATATGTTCTATAGATTTAATACCACAGTCCAGGGCTATAATCAGGCTGAAATCATTGTCCCGGGCATATTCAATGCCCTGCATGGAGATACCGTAGCCCTCACGGTAGCGGTGCGGGATATAAAATTCAATATTGCTGTAGAGTTTCTGTAGAAAAGCGTACACAGTAGCTACTGCCGTAGTACCATCTACATCATAATCTCCGTAAATCAGTATTTTTTCATGTTGGAAGAAAGCCAGTTCTATACGTGAAATGGCTTTATCCATATCTTTCATCTTCCATGGATCATGGAGATCTTCAAGCGTAGGGCGAAAAAATTGCCGGGCAGCCTCAAAGTTGGTTACACTACGTTGTACTAATAACCGGCATAGCAACGGGTGTATACGCAATGATGACTGTAGTAACTGTTCCTGATTTGGTTGATATGCCTTTACTGTCCAGCGTTTTTGCATTATTTTATTTTAAAGGCTTAAGCTATCCGCTTCTTCCGCATATTACATTATTTTTTATTCTTTCTAAAATGTTCTGTCAGTTGTAAATCTAACAAGAGATTCCAGTCCGTTTCTGACAGCATTTTCAGGGAACTTATTTAAAATGGTAAGGGCTTCATCGCGGTATTCAAACATTTTTTGCCTGGTGTAATCAATCCCTCCGGATGCTTTTACGAGGCGGATGACTTCTTCTACGCGGTCTTTATCGGTATTATGATTTTTTACTATGTTAATAATTTTTCTCCTGGTTTCTGTGGAGGCATGTTCCAGGGTATAGATGAGTGGAAGGGTCATTTTTTTCTCGCGGATATCAATACCGGTAGGTTTACCGATTTTAGCGGAACCATAATCGAACAGGTCATCCTTTATTTGAAAGGCGACACCTACTTTCTCTCCGAAAAGGCGCATTTGTTCCGTGGTATGTTCATCATTGCTGCTGCTCCATGCGCCTGCAGCGCAGGCTGAGGCCAGTAATGAGGCCGTTTTGCGACGGATGATCTCGAAATAAATGTCTTCCTTGATATTCAGTTTACGGGTTTTTTCAATTTGCAGTAATTCCCCCTCACTCATTTCTTTCACCGCTTCAGATAATATCTGTAAAGTTCGGAAGTCATTGTTATTAAGGGATAGCAGCAGGCCTTTGGACAGCAGATAGTCGCCGACCAGTACAGCTATTTTATTTTTCCATAAAGCGTTGATAGAAAAGAGACCCCGGCGTTCGTTGGCGTCATCCACCACGTCATCATGCACCAGTGTCGCAGTATGTAGTAATTCTACCAGTGCTGCTGCACGGTAGGTACTCTCCTGGATATTGTCGCTGAAAAGTTTTGCTGATAATAAAACAAACATGGGCCTGATCTGCTTTCCCTTGCGCTTCACAATGTAATGCATGATCCTGTCCAGCAATGGCACATGACTTTTTACTGAATCTGCGAACTTACTTTCAAAATCCTGTAATTCTTTACCTATCAGGTGTTTAATATCATCCATGTATTAAATAAAAAAGGATTGCTAAGCTAGGTTTTATAAATCACATTTTAACATTTTGGCCTTTAATTTGTATATGGAGTATAACATTCCTTTAACATGAGGTAAAGATTCCTTTAACACGAGGTATGCATAAGTTTAACTTAACTGGATTTAAGGTATATAAATACTTTCATTTAAGCTCTAATATTGAAGGACTTATCAATGAAAATAATATTGCAAGAAAAATTTGTATATTCATTTATGATATTTACCTTTGCTAGGTAAAAAACGGGTTATTAGTAAATTTTTAACAGTTTTTAATAAAAAAAACAATTATGGCAAGCAAAAAGTACTTATTACTGGCAGGCGCTGTGGGTTTACTATCAGCATCTTCTAGTTTTGCACAGGTTCAACCAACCGGCTATGATGCTCTGGATAGCACCAAAGTGTCTAGCAAGCGTATGGTACAACAAAATAACTTCACGAACCACCAATCGAATTTCCCGGCGAAACCGAGAGATATGTGGGAACTGGGTTTTAGTGGTGGTTTACACCTGATTAGCGGAACTGTTCCTCCTCAACCAGGTTTTGGTGGCGGTATCTCCCTGAGAAAGGCACTGGGTCACACTTTCTCCCTGAGAGCTGAGTACATCGGTTCCATTGATAAAGGTCAGGATTACAAACTGCGTCCTTCTATCATAGCTAATGGTAATCCTTGGGCAGCAACTGCAGCTAAGAATGGTGGCATGATCATTCCTAACTACAAATCTCAGAATCATCAGCTGTCTTTGGACGTGATTGCTTCCCTGAGCAACATCCTGTTCTACAGAGCTGAACCTAAAGTTAACTGGTATTTACTGGGTGGTTACTCTATCGTAATGGCTGACGTTGACGTTGATGCATTGGATGCAAACGGCGCTGGTTACGCGTACGATAAAACTAAACTGACCGGCAAACGTTCTGATATTAAGAGTTATATCAAGAGTGTTCAGGACAAAAAGTACGAACAGAATGCTCCTTCACAGGGTAACAGAACTTCCATTGGTCGTAAGGATGACAACCAGTTACTCCGTCACGCCCTGGATCTCGGTACTGGTGTAGCGTTTAAAGTTTCTAAACGTTTCAACATCGGTATTGAAGAAAAAATCACCATGCCGTTTGACGCATACCTGGATGGATATGCTAATCCTTATGGTTCTTCTAAAGATTTTTATTCTTACACCAGCTTACGTCTGAACTTCAACCTGGGTAACCCAGCTAAACGTGTACAGCCATTATGGTGGATCAACCCACTGGAATACGCTTACAGCGAGCTGAGCAACCCACGTCACATGAAGATCCCAGCTCCGGTTCTGCCTGATGCTGATGGTGATGGCGTAACTGACCAGTTCGATCGCGAACCTAACACCCCAGCAGGTGCACCAGTTGATTCTCACGGTGTTGCTAAAGATACTGATGGTGATGGCGTTCCTGATTTCAAAGACAAACAACTGATCACGCCTACTTATTGCCAGCCAGTTGATGCTGATGGTGTTGGTAAATGCCCAGATCCAGAATGCTGCAAAAACATTGCTCCTGCAGTGACTTGCGCTAACCTGGTTCTGCCTAGCGTTTCTTTCAAAGGAAGCACTACCAAAGTTGGTAAAGATCAGGAAGCTATCCTGGCTTCTGTTGCAGCTACCCTGAAATCTAACCCATCTTGCAACGTCCTGGTAACAGGTCACGCAGGTGCGAAAGGTAAAAAAGGTGGTGTTGATCTGAGCAGCCGTCGTGTTGATTCAGTTATCGACTACCTGGCTGACAAACAAGGAATCGACCGCGGTCGTTTCATCAAACAAAACACTCCTGGTGAGTCTGGCACTGTTGATTTAGCTCCTGCTAACTAATCAGTATCACTCATTAAGATGATAACTAAAAAAATCCCCGCCCGTTCATTCGGGTGGGGATTTTTTTATTCACTAAACACTCCGCTATGATTTATTGTTGGAGTGTCAATATTTACCCCTAATTTTGAAGGCTTTTTAACCAACTTATTATTACGTGGGAATAAACATTAACAGGGTCTCCCTGGCAGGTCTCGTAGTAGCGCTCGGTATTATCTACGGCGACATCGGAACATCTCCACTTTATGTTTTCAAGGCCATCGTAGGGGGCAACCCCATCAGCGATCTGCTGGTGATAGGTGGTATCTCCTGTATCATATGGACACTTACCCTGCAAACCACCGTTAAATACGTTATCCTGACCCTCAGGGCAGATAATAAAGGGGAAGGTGGTATCTTTTCACTGTACGCACTCGTAAGACGCCATGCCAGATGGACCGTTATATTCGGTATGATCGGCGGCGCGGCCTTACTCGCTGATGGTATTATTACCCCTCCCATTACCGTCACCTCTGCTATTGAAGGGCTACGAACACTGGAAGTTTTCAAAGACCTGGGACAGCTTACTATTGTAAAAATAGTACTGACCATTATTACAGGCCTCTTTGTGATGCAACAGTTCGGTACAGTTTCTATTGGTCGTATGTTCGGCCCCATCATGGTACTGTGGTTTTCTATGCTTGGCATACTCGGTATTTCACACATTGCCGATGACCTGAGCATCTTTAAAGCTTTTAGCCCCCATTACGCTATTGAACTCTTAACGACTTATCCCAAAGGTTTCCTGATACTGGGTGCTGTATTCCTGTGTACAACAGGGGCAGAGGCGCTGTATTCTGACCTTGGACACTGCGGAAGGGGTAACATCAGGATTTCCTGGATTTTCGTTAAATCCTGTCTTATTTTGAATTATCTGGGTCAGGGTGCATGGTTGTTGACACAAAAAGGTCAGATTCTCCCTAAAGACCAGAATCCGTTCTTTACCATTATGCCGGAATGGTTCATCATTTTTGGTGTATTAATCGCCACATTGGCTTCCGTAATTGCCAGTCAGGCATTGATATCCGGGTCCTTTACCCTGATCGCGGAAGCCATGCGACTTAATCTCTGGCCGAAAATGCGGGTAAACTACCCAACGGAAATGAGAGGACAACTTTACATTCCCGGTATCAATACGATGCTGTTTGTGGGTTGTGCGGCTATTGTAATGATCTTCCAGGAGTCTTCCAATATGGAAGCGGCTTATGGGTTGTCTATTACCATCTGTATGCTCATGACCTCCTGCCTCTTTGCCTTTTACCTGTATACCAAACGGGTATGGGTCGGGTGGATACTACTATACCTCGTCGTCTATTTTACGATTGAATTCTCTTTCCTGTTTGCGAATGTCATTAAATTCATGCACGGAGGTTATGTTACAGTGATTGTAGCGGGCGCACTATTCCTGGTAATGATTGTCTGGTTCAAATCCCGTAAAATCAAAAACCGTTATGTGGAGTTTGTGCGACTGGAAGATTATCTACCTATTATCCAGGAACTGAGTAATGATACATCTATTCCTAAATATGCCACTCACCTGGTATATATGAGCAGCGCGGATAATCCTAAGGAGATAGAACATAAGATCATCTATTCTATTCTTAATAAAAAGCCTAAACGGGCAGATATCTATTGGTTTGTGCATGTGGATGTGGTAGATGAACCTTATTTAAGTGAATATTCCGTACAAACAATTATCCCGAATGAAGTAATACGTGTGGAATTCCGCCTGGGATTCAAAGTGGAACAACGTATTAACCTGATGTTCAGGATGGTGGTGGAAGATATGGTTCGCAACAAAGAAGTAAATATTACCAGCCGTTACGAATCATTGAGTAAGAATAATGTAGTAGGAGACTTCCAGTTCATTGTAATGGAGAAATTCCTTTCACATGATAATGATTTGCCTTTGTACGAAAGGATGGTCATGAAAATGTATTTCTTCCTGAAAAAGATCAGTTTATCGGAAGAAAGAGGTTTTGGACTGGATTCCAGCTATGTAACCATTGAAAAGTATCCTTTGGTAGTAGCACCTGTTACCAATCTTCAGCTAAAGAGGATTGTACATTAGCATAAAGCTGAAAGCAAAAAGCAAAAAGCTATTGTCACGGAGATTTACGGGACAATAGCTTTTTTGCTTTCTGCTTTCCCGATTTCCACCTATCCCACAAATTGGATATTCCCATTTTTTTTATAGATATTGGGGTGTAAGGGAGCCGGTTTCTGTACTGGATATTGGTTCCAACTTCTGAAAAAAGCTAAATTTTAGTAATGGTGAACAAATTTTTTGGCGTGCTGGTAATGCTGGCACTGCAACAAAACCTATTGGCGCAAACAGCTCCAGCCAGCGATTACAGGGAACTGCCCGATCCAAAACCTGTAAATAAAACCTCCTGGGCCGCTGTTAATGACGCCCGACTTCACGTAGCATTCGGTACTGCAGATACACGTTATGAAAAGCGAAATGCACCTGGTAACGATCTTCTAAGGGACACCTGGAAAGCCACCGCATGGAAAGGTGAACGCATTCACACCCAGTTGGTGATCTGGACAACTATTGCGCAATCAGCTGTTAGTGTTCAGACGTCGGCACTACAGGATAACAAAGGCCATCAGATTGCTGCTAATGCAGTAACAACGGGCTTTGTAAGATATGTGATGACCGATGGTTTGAATAAAGACGGTGGTGGCTGCGGATATCGCAAACCCGGAGAATTTGACTCTTCACTGGTAGCGGATGGTATCGACATTCTCAACAAAAGAGACATTGCCGCCAATAATACACAACCTGTTTGGTTGAGTATACAGATCCCTGCCAATACGCCAGCCGGTGTATATAAAGGCACTGTGAGTGTAAAAGGTGGTGCCACTGCAGTAAATATGCCTTACGAAGTCACGGTGTTGGAGCATACATTACCCGCTCCGAAAGATTGGAGCTTTCACCTGGATCTGTGGCAGAGTCCTTATGCAATAGCACGTGTATATGGCGTGAAACCCTGGAGTGAGGCTCATTTCAAGGCAATGAAGCCTTACATAAAAATGCTGGCAGATGCTGGTCAGAAAGTCATTACCACCACCATCATTTACGATCCATGGAATAGCCAAACGGAAGATATTTATGGCACTATGGTGAAATGGACAAAGAAGAAAAATGGTGGATGGGCTTATGATTATACTATTTTTGATAAGTGGGTACAGTTCATGATGGATCAGGGTATCCGCAAGGAAATCAACTGCTATAGCATGATTCCATGGAATCTGAAATTCTATTATTATGATGAAGCTGCTGCAAAAGATACTTTCATTGTAGCCAAGCCAGGTACACCAGAATATAGTGCTCACTGGCAACCTATGTTGAATGATTTTGTGAAACACCTGAAAGCAAAGGGATGGTTTAATATCACCGCTATTGCTATGGATGAAAGACCGATGGAAGATATGCAGCAGGCGATGACCGTTATCCGTAAGGCAGATAAAGATTTCAAATTATCATTGGCGGGTTCTTATCATGCACCACTGGCCAATGAAATTCACGACTATTGCATTGCTTTGAGAGAATCATTTCCTGCAGATGTACTGAAAGCACGTTTGGCAAAAGGTTTACCGACTACTTTCTATACCTGCTGTACAGAAGGATTTCCTAACACTTTCACTTTTTCGCCTCCGGCAGAATCTGCATTTATGGGATGGCATGCAGCTTTGAAAGGATATAATGGTTATTTGCGCTGGGCATTTAATTGCTGGGTAGCAGATCCGTTACAGGATTCCCGCTTCCGTAGCTGGTCAGCCGGAGATACTTATTTCGTATATCCGGGACCGAGATCGTCTATCCGTTTCGAAAGAATGGTAGAAGGTATACAGGATTATGAGAAGATAAGAATACTGAGAGCCGAATTTGCTAAGGCAAACAATGCAGCGGCGTTGGATCAACTGAATAATATACTGAAACCTTTTGAGGAAGAAACGTTAAAAACCACGCCAGCAGCGGTTGTTTTAGAAGTAGCTAAAAAGGCATTGAACAGTTTATAGTCGATATAACGGTAGAGGTTAAACGTTGTTTATAACCATCTTTGTAATAGCATTACTATATAAAAAAATCCTCCGGGGAACCGGAGGATTTTTTTTAACACAACTAAAAAACAATCAAATGTGTTCATCAATCGGGCTTTTTCCCATCTAAAAAGGTATTGATTGTATTAATTTCTGTATGATTATTTTGTCCGGGATCGCTCACGGTGTAATTCGAATAGAAATGCTCAGCGGAGCCGGCACCGTTATCCAGGTTTACATTTCTGCGCAGATAGGCGGGCACATTTTCCAATTCCGCGTTATTGTCCATGTTTTTCACATTGAAACTGATGCTGCGTAATTTGGCCACTCTTTCTGCCTGTTTGCGTTTCTGTTCTTCCAGGTCTTCATATGCCTGTTGCATAGGCACTTCAGGAGGAGCTGGAGGTACATTTACGGCGTCTTCATCTTCTTTATACACCATCTTCATTTCAGGAGTAGGTGTACCCGGTTCTACATATATATGAGACGGTCTGTTTAAATATCCTCCTGCCGCATTACCCGTTTGTGGCTGAATGATATTGACATTCGGCTGTTGGGCGTGTGCAGGTGGTATTTGTTGAACCGGCTGTTGAACAGGTTGTTGTATTGGCTGCTGCATTTGTTGTTGTTGCATTTGCTGCAGTTGTTGCTGGGCCTGTTGGATTTGTTGTTGTATTTGCTGCTGGTCAGGCTGTTGAGGCTGTGTTGGTGGTACCTGTTGGATATTCAGTACATAATTCTGACGTGCAGGTGCAATAGGCGCCTGTTGTTGTGGCTGAGGTGGTGTATAAGCCATCACAGGTTCAGGATGTGTGATGACTGGTTCCATGAGGCGTGGTGCCATCAGATCCTGTGGCTCCTGGAACAGCAGCCCCTGTGCCTGTTGTACGCTCATTTTTTTTTCATCGCCATCTTTCCCTAATTGCATTACAATTTTAGGTTCTACGCGCTCCGGGTTGGAGGGAGTGATTTTTTGCTGTGTGATTGGTTTTTGTTCAAAACCGGTAGCAATGATGGTTACACCCAGTTGTCTGTCCAGTGTTTGATCATAGCCCACACCCAGGATCACATCGCAATCTTCTCCGGCCTGGCTTTGCACATAGGCCTGGATAATATCCATTTCATCCAGTGTATGTTCAAATTCACCTTCGGAAGAAGAGATGTTGATAAGGATCCATTTAGCACCGCGTATATCGTTATCATTCAGCAACGGAGAAGTCAATGCGTCTTCGATAGCCCTTTGCGCACGGTTTTCACCTTCTGCCAGTGCAGCACCAAGAATCGCCACGCCACCGTTACGCATAACGGTACAAACGTCGGCAAAATCCACGTTGATCTGACCGGTAGAATTGATTACATCCGTAATACACTTGGCGGCAGTAGCCAGTACGTTATCCGCTTTTTCGAAGGCCGCCTTGAATTTCAGGTCGCCGAATTTCTGGCGTAATTTATCGTTGGAGATGATCAGCAGGGTATCTACATACTCTTTCAGGCGGGAAACGCCTTCGTCTGCCTGTAGCATCCTTTTTTTACCTTCATAAGAAAACGGGGTGGTAACAATACCAACGGTCAAAATACCCAGTTCCTTACATATTTTGGCGATAATAGGAGCGCCACCGGTACCGGTGCCACCGCCCATACCGGCAGTAATGAAGGCCATTTTGGTATTTACCTCCAGTATTTTTTTGATTTCTTCAAAGGATTCTTCTGTCGCCTGTTTCCCTATTTCAGGATTTGCACCGGCTCCCAGCCCCTGGGTGAGGTGAGGTCCCAACTGAATTTTGTTGGGAACTGGGCTATTAGCAATAGCTTGTGCATCGGTATTGCAAATAATGAAATTTACCCCTTCAATGCGCTGGCTATACATATGATTCACCGCATTACTTCCTCCACCACCTATGCCGATGACTTTGATGATAGAAGATTTTTCCTTAGGAAGATCAAAATGTATCATGACTCTATACTTTTATGGGTTAGTACGATAAATAATAATGAACTATTAAGAATTAAGTGCGTATATGCTTTACTGTTACTATGGTTCATTTGTCCTGTCATTATTAATTATCGGTTCTTAATTCTTATTGTATTAACGTTTCGTTTTTGCAACAATTGCGCCATTTAACTTTTAAAGTTTTGCATCTTCTTCTTCTGTGAACATATCAATGATCTTTGTTTTCATTTTGTCCAGGAAGTTCTTTAATGACGCATTCCGCTCTTTTGCTTTCCTGTCCTGTATTTCCTGGCTGGTGGGGGCAGCTTCTTCTATCCAGTCGTCTGTTGGAGTAACTGACTGTGCAGCCTGTTCTTTGGCAAGATAGCTTGTATTAATTTTTACATAATTTTCTTCCAGTGCTTTACGATCATTTTCAAAATCATTGTATCCTTTCAGGATCAAGCCCACACAGGTAGCATACATAGGCTTGGTTAGCTCATCTATGTGACCACTTGCAAGGTGCTCATTGGGGAAACCTATACGAGCGCTTGCGCCGGTAGTGTATTCTGTCAGCTGTATGAGGTGTTTCAGTTGGGATCCGCCACCGGTGAGGATAATACCGCCATTCAGCATTTTATTATCCATACCGATTTGTTTGAGATGATATACTACGAAATCGAGTATTTCACTCATCCGCGCCTGTATGATGTGCGCGAGGTTCTTCACTGAAATTTCTTTGGGGCTCTGACCTCTTAATCCGGGAATGGTGATATAGGCATTGCTTTTAGCTTCATCTGCCAGTGCATAACCAAACTGCACTTTCATCTGTTCTGCCTGTGTTTTTAATACACCCAGCCCGTTTTTGATGTCATTGGTAATGTTTTCACCACCGTAAGGAATTACTGCAGTATGTTTGAGAATACCTTCGTAAAACACGGCCAGGTCAGTGGTACCACCACCAATATCAACAATGGCTACACCTGCTTCAAAGTCCATGTCGCACATAACAGCAGCTGCAGAGGCAAGTGGTTGCAATACCAGGTCACGGATTTTGAGACCTGATTTTTCCACGCTGCGGTTAATGTTGCGGATGGCGTTTTTATCGCCGGTAATAATATGGAAGTTTGCGCCCACCTTCACCCCAGACATACCAATAGGGTAGGTGATATTCTGCAAACTATCCACTATATATTGCTGCGGGATCACATCGATGATCTGATCACTCGCGGGAATAACTGTTTTGTACTGATCGTTGATCAGCTGGTCAATATCTTTCTGGGAGATTTCCGCATCGGTGTCGTTGCGCACAATATCGCCGCGGGTTTGCAAACTTTTTATATGGTGACCGGCTATACCAACATATACTTCGTTAATCTCCAGGTTGGGGTTGGATGCATAACAATTTTCGAGTGCTTGCCTGATAGCTTTTATTGTTTGGTCAATGTTCAGCACCATACCGTGCTGCACACCAAACGATGTAGCTTTACCGAATCCCAGGATTTCCAGTTTCCCGTATTCATTCTTCCGTCCTGCAATGGCAGCAATCTTCGTAGTACCTATGTCGAGTCCTACAATGATGGGAGCTTCCTGATTCATGGCGTTTTTTGTTTTTTTGATGTGTTAACAGATTTATTCCCTGGCTTATACACTGCTTTAGGTTGTTGTTTGGCCGGCGCAGCAGCTGCTTTTTCTTTTTTTGCCACTTTTACATGCTGCGTTTTGACCTTTTCTTTTATTGCCGGTGCCGGTTTCTTTTCCGGTTTTGCCGCTACAGCGTGTTCCGGTTTTACCGTTGCCGGCGCCGCTGTAGTAGAGTCTTCGCTGTCCGATATCGGCGGCTCATCCGGAGCCGTCAATTTCAAACTATCCGTTTTGAAAACCGGTTGCAATGGAACTACGCCATCTTTGCGGGTGCACACCACTTCACCGTCAAAGGCGATGTTGATGCGCGTATAATTATTCCAGCCTACTTTATTCAATCCTTCTTTGTAAAAAGCCAACAGTTTGGTAAATTTCTTATCTATATCTATCCCTTCTCCGAAAGCGATGACCTGGTCTCCCAGCTTAGGTATAAACTCAAACCTGCGGTCTTCGGTAATCATTAACTGTTCTACCTGTGCCATCCAGAAAGGATCATCGCCGATATAACTCCCCATGTCTACGATCTGTGCGGTTAAAAGACTATCTGCTTTCTGCAGCTTTTCCGCATCTGTGGGAAAGCCGGTGAATACAGGCACTCTGGCAGCATAACGACTTGATACGGGGATATGTTCTCCGGCTCCATCGAGATAAAAGCTATTGCCGGAAAACGTGAATACCCTTGCTACCGGTTCGCGTTGCGTTACTTTGATATTTAGTTGCTGCCCGTTATCAAAATAAATCTCTGCATTCTTTACCCACGGATCCTGGTCCACTATTGCTTCCAGCTGCGATATGTTGATGTCACCAATCCGTTTGCCTACAGGATTCAGACTTTTATCTTTTGTGATCAGGGATTTTATATCCTTGGACTCAATAAAAAAGTTGTCATCTTTCCCTTCAAACTTCACCTGTATACCTTTACACTTGCCGGCGTCTTTATCTTGTATAGCCGCTACCAGCAATACTATAAAGCCAGACAATGCCATTCCCCAAAGGAGAGCGATGCCCAGGCGTTTTAATATTGTGGTTGTTTTAGACAAGTATTTTAAAGTTTATGTTGTGATGTTTACTTCATTTTTAATTCGTTTGCAATCGGTTCTTTTAACTGATCGATGTCTCCTGCTCCGGCAGTAATCAGCAATGGGGTATCTTTTGCTTTTAAATATTCCACTACTTCTTCTTTCGGTATTATTTTTACTGGTACTGTCATTTTTGCTGCAATCATTTCGCTGCTAACCCCTTCAATAGGCAGTTCACGTGCCGGGTAGATAGGAAGTAATATAACTTCGTCTGCCAGAGAAAGACTTTCAGCAAAACCATCTGCCAGATCACGGGTACGGGTAAATAAATGTGGTTGGAAAACAACTGTACATTTTTTACCGGGGAATAATGCTTTTGCACTGGTAATCAGAGCGCGCAATTCTTCCGGATGGTGTGCATAATCATCGATATATACCTGCCTGTCATTTTTTACCACGTATTCAAACCTGCGTTTGATTCCTTTGAAATTAGCGATGGCAGCTCTTATTTTATCAGCATCTATTCCCAGCAGGTGTGCTACGGTGATGGCKACAACCGCATTTTCCACGTTGTGCATTCCGCCAATGTGCATGGAAATGTTGTCGATCATCCAATCCTGCTGCATTACATCAAACTCATATCCGCCGTTGTGCATGCGGATGTTGGCAGCGTAAGCGTTGGCAGCATCGTTTTGTAAACTGTACAACAACTTGTTTGTTGCATTGAGTTCGCTGTTCCGATGCAGGCCGAACCTAGCAATCAGCGTGCCATTGGGCTTAATATTGTGTGTATACTGAATAAAAGCGTCTTCCATTGCCTCCGGCGTGCCGTATATATCGAGGTGATCTGCATCCATGGCAGTCAACACCGCTACATCCGGACTTAATTTCAGGAAAGAGCGATCATATTCATCTGCTTCAATAACAGCCACTTGTTTGTTGCTGCTCCAGAAATTTTTGTTATAGTTCACGCTGATACCGCCCAGGAAAGCATTACAGCCATACCCACTGTCGGTGAGCAGGTGTGCGATCATGGTAGAAACTGTTGTTTTACCATGTGTGCCAGCTACTGTGATGGCAAACAGTGAACGTGTAATTTCCTGCAAAACATCACTGCGCTTTACCACTTCATAGCCATTATCCCGGAACCACTGCAACTCTGTGTGGGCGGCCGGTATCGCCGGCGTATATACCACGAGGTTAGCTTGTTTATCTGCTGCGTTAATGTCGTCTGTATAATGGATTTGCATACCCTCTGCTTCCAGCTGCTTTGTAAGCGCTGTGGAAGTACGGTCATAACCGCTTACCTTCACTCCTTTTTCATTGAAAAAGCGTGCAATGGCGCTCATGCCAATACCACCGATACCGATGAAATAAACCCTTTGTATGTTATTCAAATCCATATATGCTGCTAAATCGCTAAATAATTTCCAATACTTGTTTTGCAATAACCATATCAGCATTGGGATTGCCCAGTTTGCCGATATGATTTTCCAACTGTTCCATCAGCGCCTTGTTTTGCAGGAGGCTGAACAACACGCTGCTTAATTGTGATTTTACTTCTTCGTCCTTAATGATTAAACCTGCCTGCTTGTTTACCAGGTTCATCGCATTGGAAGTCTGATGATCTTCTGCTGCAAAAGGATAAGGCACAAATATCACGGGCTTTTTCACGACACATAATTCTGCAATGGCCAATGCACCGGCCCTTGATAACACTACGTCTGCTGCTTTGTAGGCAAAGTCCATCACATTAATGAAGTCGTATACTTTTATGTGCGACTCATATGGTGCAGCAGCTGCTTTAGCGGTTTCATAGTACAGCTTTCCAGTTTGCCAGATCAGCTGTATGTCTTTATCCACTATCATTTTCAGCAAAGGTTGTAAACCCTCGTTAATGGATTTAGCGCCTAAGCTGCCGCCTACTGCAAAGATGGTTTGCTTATCGGTGCGTAAGCCGAAATGATGCAGGGCATCTTCTCTTGTTACAGCCGATTGTGAAATGTTGTTCCTGACAGGGTTACCGGTCATCACCAGTTTGTCTGCCGGAAAAAATTTCTCCATTCCATCGTATGCCACACAAATCTTCTTCGCCTTCTTACCTAATATTTTATTCGTTTTACCTGCAAAGGAATTTTGTTCCTGTATCAGGGTAGGAATACCATTTTTTTGCGCCCTGTTCAGCATCGGGAAGCTGGCGTATCCGCCCACACCTACTACTGCATCGGGCTGAAAGTTTTTCAGGATGGCCTTTGCGCGGCGCAAACTTTTCCAGATTTTATAAGGCAGCAGTATATTTTTGAAGATATTGCTGCGATTAAATCCTGCGATTTCCAATCCTTCGATTGGATAGCCTGCCTGTGGCACCTTCTCCATTTCCATTTTCCCGGTGGCACCTACAAATAGTATGTTGATGTCCGGCTGCAATTTTTTCAACGCATTCGCGATCGCTATCGCGGGGAAGATATGTCCCCCGGTACCGCCGCCTGCTATGATCACTTTGCGTTGCATATTGTTATACTAATTACGATTGATGCTATATAAATACGTATTAAGCGACTGCAGCGTTTTCTGTACTCGCCATTACTCTTTCCAAACGTTCTTTTTCTGCCTGCTTTCCTTCCATTTCTTCCACATTTCTGGATACACTGAGGATAATTCCGATGGCCATACTTGTAAATAGAACAGAAGATCCACCCATGCTCACCAGTGGCAGGGTAACCCCTGTAACCGGGAACAGCTGCACGTTTACCGCCATATTGGTCAGCGCCTGTATTACCAGTGTAACACTGAGCCCTACTGCCAGGAATGCACCAAAGGCATACGGACATCTTTTATAAATCCTGATACTCCTCAGTAATAATATCATGTAAGCTGCCAGTATCAGGAAGGCGCCAAACATGCCATATTCTTCAATAATCGTTGCATAGATATAATCAGAATAGGCGTGCGGCAGGAAGTTACGTTGTGTACTATTGCCGGGTCCTTTACCTAAAATGCCGCCACCTGCGATAGCGATGTTGGCTTGTTGTACCTGGTAAGGCATATCTGTATGATCTCCATGCATGAAGTTGTCGATACGCTTTTCCCAGGTTTTGGTACGCATTTCCATGCTCGTCAGTTTGGCGACCATGAAAAGTAATACCACCAATACCGCACCTGCCGCCACCATAGAAGCGAGGAACCTTAGCGGCACCCTGCCTATAAAACAGAGCAACATACAGCTGGCGCCCAATAGCAGCGCAGTACTCATGTTGGCTGGCATGATCAGTGCGCAGATGATGCCTACTGGTATGATGATAGGCAAAAAGCCTTTTTTGAAATCAGTGATCAGGTTTTGACGCCTGGACAATTGCCTGCTTACATACATGAAGATGGCTAATTTAGCCACATCCGATGTCTGGAAGGTGAGGTTAATGATAGGTAAACTGATCCACCTGCTGGCATCATTCAAATGTCGGCCGAAGGCCAGTGTATATACCAGTAACGGTATGGATACCAGGAAGCCAATCTGCGCTACGCGGGAATAAATAGTATAGTTCACGCGGTGTGCAAAGTAAATGATCACCAGCCCCATTACCAGTACGGTGAGCTGCTTCAGGAGATAATACTCCGTATGGCCGCCTCTTTCACGGTAAGCGAGTGAGCCGGTAGCACTATATACAGCGAGCAGGCTTACCAGCGATAGAAAAAATACTATCGTCCAGATAACCTTATCGCCTTTTGTTCTATAGAGCAATCCGATCATTTTTAGCTTTTAGGTTTTAGCAGTTAGGTTTTAGCTTTCCTGCTTTTTGTTGTTAATTCTTAGTTTGGTCCATTTATTTTATTCCAATACCTCTTACAATGCTTTCACTTCATCCTTAAACTTCCGGCCTCTGTCTTCATAATTTTTGAAGAGATCGAAACTGGCGCAGGCGGGAGACAGTAAAACAATATCTCCTTTGGTGGCCTGTTTAAAGGCTTCCTGCACTGCATCATGCATGCTGGTGGTATTGATCATCACCGGTGTATCTTTTGATAAGGCTGCAAAGATGGGGGTGTTGTCAACACCCAGGCAAACTATAGCCTTTACCTTTTCTTTTATCAGATCCCGGATGGCATCGTAGTCGTTGCCTTTATCCACACCGCCCATGATCAGGACAATGGGTTTATCAAAACTTTCCAGTGCAAACCAAACAGAGTTTACATTAGTAGCTTTGCTATCATTAATAAAATCGATTCCTCTTACGCTCGTCACATATTCCATCCGGTGTTCGAGGCTTTCAAACGAAGTAAGACTCTCGCGGATTTTCTCATTTCTAATATCCATGGTTCTGCCTGCAATTGCTGCTGCCATCGAATTATAAAGATTATGTTTTCCCTTTAGTGACAGGTCATACATGGACATGATAACCGGATCTCCGTTGACATCGATGTTCAACTGGTCGTTGGCAATAAAGCCGCCTTCTTTCAGTGGTTTCATGATGGTAAAAGGTATTGATGCTGAATAAATGGGTTGCTGCGCTAAATGTCGCATGATCTCAGGATCATCCATGCAGTAGATGAAGTAGTCTTCCGCTGTCTGGTTCATGGCGATTCTGAATTTGGAGGCTACGTAATTTTCCATTTTATAATCGTAGCGATCCAGATGATCAGGCGTAATGTTCAGCAGGATGGCCACATTGGGTTTGAAGTCCTTAATGTCATCCAGCTGGAAGCTGCTGATTTCAATCACATAATACTCCGCTGGTGCGGTTGCCACCTGCCTTGCATAGCTGATACCAATATTTCCCACCATCGCCACATTCAATCCTGCGTTTTTGAAGATGTGGTAGGTGAGGGCCGTAGTGGTGCTTTTGCCGTTGCTGCCGGTGATGGCAATGATCTTTTTACCTGTCGAGAAACGGTAGGCCAGCTCTATTTCAGAAATCACGGGTATGCCTTTTTCGCGTACCTTTTTCATCAACTCCGACTTTTCAGGGATACCAGGGCTTTTTACAATTTCGTTGGCCTCCAGTATAACGTCCCAGGAATGATGTCCTTCTTCAAAAGAGATCTGGTTTACCGCCAGTTCCTGTTTATAATTATCTTTTATTGTTCCTCCATCAGATACAAATACATCATACCCCTGCTGTTTTCCCAGCAAGGCTGCCCCTATACCACTTTCTCCGGCTCCTAATATGATGAGTTTATGTTCCATTTCGTTTAGTCTTCGTTGTTAGTTTTAATATTATCTCATTTTCAGTGTTGCAATGGCTACCACCACACACATGATGGTAATGATCCAGAAGCGCACTGATATTTTGCTTTCGTGATATCCTATTTTCTGGTAATGATGATGTAGTGGTGACATTTTCAGTATGCGTCTGCCTTCGCCATATTTTTTCTTGGTGTATTTGAAGTAGGATACCTGTAACATTACAGATAACAGTTCTACCAGGAATACGCCACAGAAGATGGGTATCAGTAATTCTTTTCTTACAATGATGGCCAGGGATGCAATGATACCGCCCAGTGCCAGGCTTCCGGTATCGCCCATAAACACCTGTGCCGGATAAGCATTGTACCAGAGAAATCCTATGCAGGCGCCTACAAAAGCTGCAATGAATATGGACAACTCTCCCAGGTTGGGGATATACATAATGTTCAGGTATTCCGCAAACTGAATATTACCAGATACGTAGGCGAAGATACCCAGGCCTACACCTATGATCCCTGAAACCCCTGTTGCCAAACCGTCCAGCCCATCTGTCAGATTAGCGCCGTTGGATACAGCAGTAATAATGAAGATGACGATCAGTATATAGAGTATGAACGTATATTTTTCTGCTCCGGGAATCCAGGAGATCAGTTTTGAATAATTGAACTCATGATTCTTTACAAAAGGAATTGTGGTGATGGGCGTTTTAACATCCACGAACCGGTGTCCATCGCGGGTTACACGTTCAGGATGGTTGGTGATCTGCCTTTCATAAGGCGCCAGTTTCTTAGCACCCATTACTTCGCGGGACACTACTACATCGTTGTTGAAGTAAAGCGTACAACCAACAATCAGGCCCAGTCCTACCTGTCCCATGATTTTAAATCTTCCGGCCAGTCCTTCTTTATTCTTTTTAAATACTTTGATATAATCATCCAGGAACCCGATCAAACCTAACCATACAGTAGATAATAAGATCAGCCAGATATATACATTCGCGATTTGTGCAAAGAGTAAAGTGGGTATAACGATCGCCGAAAGGATGATCAGTCCACCCATGGTCGGGGTTCCTTTTTTGGTGTTTTCTCCGGAAAGGCCCAGTTCACGAATGGTTTCACCGATTTGTTTACGTTGTAAAAACCTAATAATCCTTTTACCGAACAGCAATGAAATAACCAGCGATAGCAATAAAGCCATCGTTACACGGAAAGTGATATACTGAAACATACCACCGCCGATGACGCTGATCTTAAATTCTGTTTTCAGGTAATTTAAAAAATAATATAACATATGTTTTAGTCGTAACCAGTCCTCCGCTGTTCGGGAGACAGGCTTTTAAGTCATTGGATTATTAAGTATCTCGTTTCAGTTTTAATTTTATTTGTCCATCAGCTTCATCATCTCGAGCAGCACTTCTTTATCATCGAAGTGATGTTTCACTCCTTTGATTTCCTGGTATTTTTCATGTCCTTTGCCGGCAACGAGAATGATGTCTTCTCTGTTAGCCAGGGAGAGCGCTGTTTTAATAGCTTCTTTCCTGTCGGCAATGGAAATGACTTTTCTTTTCAGATGAACGGGCACACCGGCTTCCATTTCATGGATAATCGCCACGGGATCTTCCGAGCGGGGATTATCAGATGTAAGGATAACGCGGTCGCTGTTTTCAACGGCCACATCTCCCATGATAGGGCGTTTGGTGGTGTCTCTGTCGCCACCGCAACCTACCACTGTAATCACCTGTTMGTTGCCTTTCCGCAGATTTTTGATGGTTGCCAGTACATTTTTCAATGCATCCGGTGTATGTGCGTAATCAACTATAGCAATAATTTGTTCTTTGTCTGAAATGATATAGTCAAACCGGCCTTCTGCGCCTTGTGTGTCACTGAGTGCCTGTAAGACTTTCGCTTTATCGATACCTAACAGTACTGCGGCGCCATATACTGCCAGCAGGTTGTAGGCGTTGAATTCGCCGATCAGACGGAAATGTACTTCAGTGTCACCTACCAGCATCACGAGTCCTGTCAGATTATTTTCCAGGATCTTTCCTTTGAAATCAGCCAGGGTGCGGAGGCTATAGGTAGCCTTTTTCGCTTTGGTATTTTGCAGCATCACGGTACCTCTTTTATCATCGAGGTTGGTGATGGCAAATGCGCCTGCCGGGAGATTGTCAAAGAAGGATTTTTTCACCCGGATGTATTCATCAAAAGTTTTGTGATAGTCCAGGTGATCATGGGTAATATTACTGAAGATGCCTCCCGCGAATTTTAATCCTGCGATACGTTGCTGGTGGATGGCGTGAGAACTTACTTCCATAAACACATACAGGCAACCGTCATCTACCATCTGTGCCAGCAGGGCATTGAGGTTGATGGGATCGGGAGTAGTATGTGTAGCTGGTATAACGGTATCGCCTATCTGATTTTGTACCGTAGATAATAGTCCGCAATGATATCCCAGTTTGGTAAACAATCGGAACAACAGGGTAGCGATGGTGGTTTTCCCATTGGTACCGGTTACCCCTACCAGTTGTATTTTATGAGAGGGGTTATCATAGAAGTTGCCTGCCATGATACCAGTGCTGTTAGCGCTGTTGCTTACCTGTACATAGCATACATTTTCAGATAATTGTTCCGGTAATGTTTCACAGATCACTGCTACAGCTCCCAGCCCGATGGCTTTTTCAATGTATATGTGTCCGTCCACATGTACTCCTTTCACCGCAATGAAAGCATCTCCGGCTCCGATGGACCTGGAGTCGGTTGTCAGGGCGTTGATGGTAATATCTGTATTACCATGCACCGCCAGGATGCTTACATTATACAATATGTCGCGCAGCGTCTTCATCTAACTCAGTTCTATTACGATTGTTTGTTCGTTTCCTATTTTAGTTCCGCCGGGGAGTGATTGAACTTTCACTTTTCCGGCGCCTTTTACCACTACCCGCAGGCCTGCATTTTCGAGCAGGTACAGTGCGTCTTTCAATCCCATTCCAGTTACATCCGGTACGGCGCCTTTTGTTTGCGCTACGGCCTGGAAGGCAATTTTACGATCTGTTACCCTGGCACTTACCCAGCTGTTATTGGCTGGAGCGGTACCTATTGGCAGTTGCAGGGTACCCAGGATTTGTTTCCATTCGCTGCCTTTTCCATTTTTCAGGGACAGCAAGGTATCCAGTTGCATTGTAGCCTGCATTGGTTTTTGTCTTTCCACTGCAATGGCATACAGTTTATCTGCCACTTCCCTAAACACGGGACCCGCAACGTTTGCGCCGTAAAAGCGCAAAGCATGCGGTTTGTTTTTTATGACTACCACACAGGTATACTGTGGATCATTTGCCGGGAAATAGCCAGCAAATGATGACTGGTAGATTTTGTCTGCATATCCACGGTTGCCGTTTGCCACGAGTGCAGTACCTGTCTTCGCGGCGAAGTTGTAATAAGGAGTACGCAATTTCTTAGCGGTCCCCTCTATTGGCACACCTTCCAGCATGGCCTGTACCTGTTTAAGCGTGCTTCGGGAACAGATGCTATCTAACACTACAGTAGGCTCAAATTGTTTTACTACCTGGCCATATTCCTGAATGGAATTGACGAGGTAGGGTTTCATCATTTTACCGTTGTTCGCTACTGCATTATATAACATGCAGGTTTGCAACGGGCTGATAAGCACTTCATATCCGAATGCCATCCATGGCAGGGAAGTATTGCTCCATGTTTTGGAAGCAGTGGTTTTAATCACTGGTCTTCCTTCGCCTATCAGGTCGATACCGGTAATTTGGTCGAGCCGTAATTTTTTCAAATGGGCGACAAAATTATTCGGTTGCCGGTTATAGAACTGGTAGGCCAGTTTAGCCATTCCTACATTGGAACTGAGTTCGAATGCGTGTTTCACGGTTACATTCTGCGGGCCGGGATGCGGTTCGGAATCGAATACCGTTCTGCGTCCTACCTGCCAGTGTCCACCATCCATATTTACCATGCTATTCATGGTGGCGTATTTATCTTCCAGCACTGAGATAATGGTAGCCAGTTTAAAAGTGGAACCTGGTTCCGCTACCTGCAGTGCGTAGTTCATATCTTCCCAGTAACCGTTGCCATCGGGTTGTTTACCGAGGTTGGCGATGGCTTTTATTTTACCTGTTTTCACTTCCATGAGTATACAAGTACCGTGGTCTGCTTCATTTTGCACCATCATGTTCATGAGGGCTGTTTCCACGATGTCCTGCATGTTTACATCGATGGTAGTTACCACATCGCGTCCGTTTTCGGGTTCGATGTCGTAGCCATCAACGGGAACATAGGTACCTCCGGCAATGCGGCGCATCAGTCTTTTACCGGTAACGCCTTTCAGGTATTCGTTGTAGGTTCTTTCGATACCTACGCTTTGAGAGTTTTCGCGGGCGAGCCCGATAGTTCTGTTAGCCAGCAGTTTAAAGGGGTTGATGCGCTTACTTTTAGATTCAGCGATCATACCGCCTTTGTTTTTGCCGAGGCGAAACATGGGGAAGCTGCGTAATTCCTGGTATTGATTAAAGGGTACGTCTCTTTTTAATAAGAAGTAGCGGTCCTTTGATTTATATCCTTCCTGCAGTAATTGTTTGTAGGCAATCTTGTTGCGATCACCGAATACTTCAGACAATTTGTAGGAGAGGGAGTCCAGGTTTTCCTTGAATATTTTCCCGTTTTTGTCGCGGAGGCCATCGGCGGCAAAATCTATGCGGATGTCGAAATAAGGAATAGAGGTAGACAGCATTCTGCCTTCCTCAGAGTAGATGGTGCCTCTTTCTGCGTCCAGGGCAACGTATCCGGTATGGAGACTATCAGCCATGCTGCGCCAGTAGTTTCCCTGTACGTTCTGGATATAGAATACTTTCACCAGAATGGCCACGCCAAACAGCATCATGCCGATCAGGCACAGATACACTCTCCACAATATGTCCTTTTTTACATCCACTTATTCATTTTATTAGCTTTTAGCCATTAGCAGTTAGCTTTTAGACTAGTGTTGTTTTACCTTTAGCTATCAGCTTTTAGCATTAATGCCCTCAACCATGGGTGGCGAAGGGCTAGCAGCTAATAGCTAACAGCTTATAATAATAAGATACCTGACACTGGCTGCATTTGTATTTGAGATGCTTGCCATTGATTTGATTTACCAGCATCCCCGACCTGAGTTCAAGTCAGGCGGGCAGCGTCAGGCATCAGTGATAAATTCATTTTTCTGTATCCTTTTTCAGCACAATCTTTTGTGGAGGGGAGCTGAGTTGTTTAAGTCCCAGCGGCTCTACAGATTTACTGACTTCACTCATTTTGCTTCGAAACATGAGCTCACTTTTCACGTTGATGTATTCCCACTTCAGCTCTTTTATTTCTTTGCCAAGTTTGTTTATACGTCGGATTTTTTTTTCGGCGAGGTGACTGTTAGCAATATAGATCAGGGCCAGGAAAGCCAAAAAGCCGATAAAGGGCATGTTTTGCACCAACGCTCTGTAGTTGATGCGCAAACGCCATTCTTTTCGTTGTTCCGGGGGAATATTGTTTTCTTCAGCCGGAATGTCCTGGTTTGTTTCTATAGTTTCTTCCTGCAACACGCTCTATGCCTTTTAAAAAAATTGACAATATAAACCTGAACGCAAATCAAACAGATGTGTATAGGATAGGGTAGGATGTGGTGAGCGGTTTAAAGCCGCGTCACGCTTGTTTTTCGGCCACCCGCAGTTTTGCACTTCTGGATCTTCCATTAAGCTTCAATTCTGCATCGCTGGCGGTAACCGGTTTTTTTGTGATTAATCTGAACAATTTAGGGGGTGTTTCTTTCGCAAACGGATCTTCGGGTGCTTCTTCAAAACTTCCTGTCTTCATAAAATTTTTCACCATCCTGTCTTCCAGCGAGTGGAAAGTAATGACGGCGAGTCTGCCTCCCGGTTTGAGTACGTTGGTAGCTTGCTCCAGTAAATCTTTCAGAGCGCCCAGTTCATCGTTAACGGCTATACGCAATGCCTGGAAAACCTGCGCCAGGTATTTTTGCGGGTTGCCTTTTACGATGGGCTGGATCACGGATTTGAAGTCAGTGATGGTGCGCATGGGGTGTGTTTTGCGCTGCTTTACAATTGTTTGTGCGAGGGTTTTGGCGTTGGTTACTTCTCCGTATTCCTGGAAAATCAGTTGTAACCGTGCTTCGCCCCAAGTGGCCAGCAATTGTGCGGCAGTAAATTCGGTTCTCGTATCCATTCGCATGTCCAGATCGCCATCGAAGCGAGTGCTGAATCCTCTTTCTGCTGTATCAAACTGGTGCGATGAAACGCCCAGATCTGCCAGTACGCCGTCTACCTGTTCTGCTTTATGTAATTTCAGAAAGCGTTGCAGATGACGGAAATTTTGTTGTACAAAGGTGACGCGTTCGTCTATGATCCTGTTTCGGTAAGCATCTTCATCCTGATCAAATACTATCAGTCGTCCTTTTTCACCCAGTTTCTCCAGTATGGCTTTCGAATGTCCCCCGCCTCCAAACGTGGCGTCTACATAAATCCCTTCCGGGTTTATTTGTAACAGCTCCGTTGTTTCCTGCAGCAGAACGGGTAAATGATATTGTTGTTCGCCCATATGCTCCCCTCTTTAAATTGAAATGTTGTTATCTCCTCCTCCCATTACCTGTTGTGCCAGATCACTGAACGCTCCTGGTGAGAAATTTTCAAAGAACTCCTGGTATTTACCTTTATCCCAGATCTCGATTTTATTGGATGCTGCTGCCAGCACAATATCTTTTTCCAGATTAGCGTAGGACAGCAGGTTTTTTGGTACCAGCAGTCTTCCTGCACTGTCTAACTCCAGAATGGTGGCTCCGTTTAGAAAGTACCGCCTGAATTCCCTTACTTTTGGGTCAAAGTCATTCAACTTGCTGATACGTTCAAAAATGGGCTGCCATTCGTTCATGGGATACAGGGACAAGCATTTTTCAAACCCTCGGTTAATCACAAACTGTCCTCCGGCCCCGTCTGATAACTGCTTTTTAAATCCAGCAGGTAAAAGAAAGCGTCCTTTTGCGTCCAGCGTCGATTCATATTCACCGAGAAATCCTGTCATACCATGGGGCAAAGTCCTTGAAAATCCATTTTCTAACACAAAATAACACTTTTTCCCACTTTTTAACGAAAAAATACTTTATAAATTTTTTCCACAGATGGGATCGCCTGCATAGGAGGCCCTTTGCCACCATTTATTCACCGATTGTGTGCATTGTAAAAGAATGCATGTGGATAATGTGTTGATAATAGCGGTATAGATGTTTATATCTGGTAAATCGCCTACCCTGCCTGTCATTCCTGAAAGTGATGTTGGTGGGAAAATAAGGCGTTTTAATATTTATGCGTATGCTTTTTTTCTAATTTGAGACTTTTTCCGCTCATTTTTTATGTCAAAAAGGCAATTTTCCACACCCTGGTGGGAAAATTGTCAGCAACTCCGGTGGTGGTGGAAAACACCGCTTTCGACGATTTAATTCCCTCTTTTGCAAAATTTTAACAGCAATCAAAATCTCTCTGCCTTACATTTACATTTAATTCTTAATTTTGCCACTCTTTTATGCGGAAATTTTTATTGTACATCAGTGTTCTTGCGGTTATCGTATCTACCTCCTGTAATAACCAATTACGGAGAATAGAGAAAAGCAACAACTTTGAAAAGAAGTTGGACTACGCCAACCAGTTGTTCCAGAAGAAAAAATACAATACGGCGATAACGCTCTACACTGACCTCGTACAGGTGTATAAGGGTACTGAGAAGTTTGAGCCTATGTATTATAATTTCGCATACTGCTCTTATTATGTGAAGGACTATGTTCAGGCGGCATTCCAGTTTAAGAATTACCTGGATCTGTTCCCTAACAGCCCCAGAGCAGTGGAAATTGACTATATGCAGGCTTATTGCTACTACAAGCAGTCGCCTAAAGTGTCACTGGATCAGACCAATACCATGAAGGCCATTGCTGCCATGCAAACCTTCATCAATAACTATCCAACCGCTGATAAAGTGTCGGAAGCCAACCTGGTAATAGAGTTGTGCCGCCGCAAGCTGGAAAAGAAAGAATTCTCCAGCGCTGAATTATACTATAACCTGGGCTTTTTCAAAGCAGCTGGTATTGCCTTCAAAAACCTGATGCGCAACTATCCGGACTCTGATAAAAGCGATGGATACAAAGTAATGGCCATCAGAGCTTATTATAATTATGCTAAAAACAGTATTCCGGAGAGACAAAAAGAGCGCTACGCCACCGTTTTGGACGAATATCTGGACTTCGCGGATCACTACCCGAACAGCAAATTGAAGCTCGATGCCGAAAAATTTTATACCTTAGCGCAAAACAACATTAAAACACTGGATAATGAGCAAATTAAAGCGAAGTCTAACCAGTAGCCTTAATCCCTGGGTAGAAACCAAAAATACTACCGACATTAAGAACAGAACTGGTAATTTATATGAGTCTATTGCCGTGATAGCCAAACGCGCCAATCAGATCAATATTTCCGTGAAAGAGGAGCTCCATTCCAAACTGGAAGAGTTTGCCAGTCATACTGACAACCTCGAGGAAGTACACGAAAACAAGGAGCAGATTGAGATTTCCCGTTTTTACGAAAGACTGGCAAATCCGGCTATCCAGGCTACCCAGGAATTCCTGGACAGCAAAATTTATTTCCGCAAGAACGACGACGATTTGTTTAGCTAATCCGCCACACATTATTTTGTGAGGTTCGCGATTGCGAAAAATAAAAATATTAATTTCATGGCGGCAGAATGATTTCTGCCGCTTTTGTTTTTATATATGTCCATGGACGCTATTAAGATGCTACAAGGAAAGAAGATCCTGCTGGGGGTTTCCGGCAGCATTGCTGCCTATAAGGCGGCAACCCTGATCCGCCTGCTGGTAAAGGAGGGCGCTGAAGTAAAGGTGATTATGACACCTGCGGCCGCCGATTTCATTACCCCTCTCACTCTTGCCACCCTCTCCAAAAACGAGGTGCCGATGAATATCAGCGATCATAGCAGCTGGAATAACCACGTTGCGCTGGGTCGCTGGGCCGATGTAATGGTTATAGCCCCCGCTTCAGCCAATACCATCGCCAAAATGGCCCTGGGCCTTTGTGATAACCTGCTGCTGGCGGTATACCTTTCTGCCACCTGCCCGGTTATATTTGCCCCCGCCATGGATGAAGATATGTGGCATCACCCGGCTACCCGCAGCAATGTGGACAAACTCATCTCCTATGGTCATCAGCAAATACCCATCGCCTCCGGCGAACTGGCGAGTGGCCTGTTCGGTGAAGGCCGGATGGCGGAACCTGAGCAAATAGTCGCCTGGCTGCAACAACATCTGCCGAAGGCAAACAATAACAGGAACAAGCCTTTAAGTGGTAAAACGGCTATTGTAACAGCCGGACCTACCATCGAACATATTGACCCGGTGCGCTATATCAGCAACCATTCCAGCGGTAAAATGGGAATCGCTATTGCTGAAGCCCTTGCAGATGCGGGCGCCAACGTACAGCTGGTACTGGGACCTACCTCCCAGCAAACCATCCATACCGGTGTAACCACCATCCGGGTGCAAACCGCCCAGGAAATGTTTGATCAGGTAACGGCCCGTTATCCAAATGCTGCGATTGTAGTGGCCGCCGCCGCAGTGGCAGACTACCGCCCTGCAAATGTGGCGGATAAGAAGATTAAGAAAGGGGAAGCCCAATTACACATAGATCTTGAAAAAACACCTGATATACTCCGCTCACTGGGCGACCAGAAAGGGCCACAGCAATTGCTGATCGGCTTCTCACTGGAAACAAACAATGAAAAGGAATATGCCCTCAAAAAACTGCGGGAAAAGCACCTGGACATGATTGTAATGAACTCACTCGCAGACGCAGGTGCCGGGTTTAACTATGATACCAACAAAGTAACGCTGTTTGATAAAAACGGGAAAGAAACCAGTTTCCCGCTGAAATCAAAACAAGCCGTGGCACAGGATATTGTTTCCGCTATAATCGAATTGCAACATGCATAACCGTTTCCCGTTCCTCCTGCTGATAGCAGGCGCATTTGTATTATTCTGCTGCCGCCCCGTTCAGGCCCAGGAAATCAGAGCCAACGTATCTGTAGTGGCCGGCCAGGTACAGGGGGTAGACAAGAAAATATTTACTACCCTGCAAAATTCCATCCGGGAATTCCTCAATAACCGCCACTGGGCCAACGATGCCTTTACACCGGCGGAACGGATAGAATGTAATTTTTTGCTTAATGTAACCGGTACCTCCGGGGCCGATAGTTATAAGGCCACACTGACCATACAAGCCACCAGACCGGTTTTTAACAGCAGTTATGTTACCAGTCTGCTGAATATCCAGGACAATAACGTGGTATTCCGCTATGTTGAATTTCAGCAGTTGGAATACAGCGATACCCGCATAGTGGGCAACGATCCGCTGTCATCCAATCTCACGGCTATTCTTGCTTATTATGTAAATGTGATCCTGGGACTGGATTATGATTCTTTTTCACCACGCGGTGGCGATGTGTACTTCAAAAAAGCACTTAACATTGTCAATAATGCCCCGGATGGAAAGGATATCTCCGGCTGGAAGGCCTTTGAAGGGAACCGTAACCGCTACTGGCTGCAGGATAATCTCCTGAACGCGAAATTCCTGCAGTTTCATGATGTGATGTACCAGTATCACCGGCAGGGACTGGATGTGATGTACGATGATGTGAACAAAGGCCGTGCAACCATCCTGAATTGCCTGAATATGCTGTTTTCCATTCATCAGGACATTCCCAACTCCATGCTGATGCAAACATTTTTCAGTGCCAAGGGGGATGAACTGCAGAAGCTATTCTCCAAGGCAATGCCGCAGGAACGAAGCCGTGCTGCGGAGCTACTGTCCCAGATGGACGTACCCAATGCACAGAAATATCAACAGATGAAGTAACAGCCATTGGCTTTTAGTAGTTAGCCGTAAGGTAAATCCTTCGCGTTAAACTAAAAGCTGATAGGTAAAAGCTAATAGCGATAATGAATAATGTAATGATGAAATCCACCACCCTGGCTTTGTTAGTATTGTTTTTGTTCGCCTGTGGTGATGGTGATAATGTACCGTCTAAATATCTGTCCAGGGAGAAAATGACCAGTATCCTGGAAGATATGTCTATTGCTGATGCTTACAGTAATGAGCAACAATTGTCGCTCACCTATTCTCCGAATTATGATTCCGTAAGACAGGAAAAAGTAAAGATCTATTACAAACAGATACTGGATGTCCATAAAGTGACCGTAAAGGAATTTATGGAGAGTTATAAATATTATGAAAGTCATCCCAGCAGGTTAAAAGAAGTGATGCAAATGGTGCAGACAGATATCGCTGCCAAGAAGCAGCGGCTGGGTAACCCGATTGAAGAAAACGCGCCCCTGCGCTTTCGTGTAAAGAGTCTTTTCCCGTATGCAGACAGCGTACTGTTGTTGCCGAAGGCCGATACCATCCGGCCGTTTATTAAGCGGCAGCCTTAATCTATAAAACACCAAAACATGAACAAAGTAGTAGCTAATGCCGACGAAGCCTTACAAGATATCCGGGATGGAGCGGTGCTGATGCTGGGAGGGTTTGGTTTGTGTGGGATTCCGGAAAATTGTATTACTGCCCTGGTAAAAAAAGGGGTGAAAGATCTTACCTGTATTTCCAATAATGCCGGGGTAGATGATTTTGGTCTGGGACTGTTGTTAAAAACACGGCAGATCAGGAAAATGATGTCTTCCTATGTGGGTGAAAATGCAGAATTTGAAAGACAGTTACTGGCGGGAGAACTTGAAGTAGACCTGATTCCACAAGGTACACTGGCCACCCGTATCCAGATGGCAGGAATGGGTATTCCTGCTTTTTTTACGCCTGCCGGTTACGGTACAGAAATCGCTGAAGGCAAAGAAGTCCGTGAATTCAATGGAAAGCCTCACCTGATGGAACTGGCTCTGCACGCGGATTATGCCATTGTAAAAGCATGGAAGGGCGACACCATGGGTAACCTGGTATTCCGCAAAACCACGCGGAATTTCAGCACTTCTATGGCTAGAGCAGGGAATATTACCATTGTAGAAGTAGAACACCTGGTGCAACCGGGAGAGCTGGACCCTGACCAGATCCACGTGCCGGGCATTTATGTGCACCGCATTTTCCAGGGTAGTAATTATGAAAAACGGATTGAACGCAAGACTGTAAAGATCTAGTTCATCAAATTCTCCACTCTTCAAATCTGATTTTATGTCGCTCGACAAATATGGCATTGCCAAAAGAATAGCGCAGGAACTGCAGGATGGTATGTATGTGAACCTGGGTATTGGTATTCCTACATTGGTATCCAACTATATCCCCGCCGGTGTTTCCATTATGCTGCAGTCTGAAAACGGGATACTGGGTATGGGCCCTTATCCGGCAGCAGAAGATATTGATGCTGATATGATCAATGCCGGTAAAGAAACCGTCACCCTATTGGCTGGTGGCAGCTTTTTCGATTCTGCGGAGAGTTTTGGTATGATCCGCGCCGGTAAAGTAGACCTCACTGTGCTGGGAGCTATGGAAGTTTCTGATAAAGGCGATATTGCCAACTGGAAGATTCCGGGTAAAATGGTGAAAGGAATGGGAGGTGCGATGGATCTTGTAGCTTCAGCCCGGAATATCATTGTGGCTATGATGCATACCAATCCCAAAGGAGAAAGTAAACTGCTGCCGCAATGTACACTCCCGCTTACAGGTGTTAATTGTGTGAAGAAGATAGTAACAGAGCTGGCAGTGCTGGATGTTACTCCAGAAGGATTTAAGTTGCTGGAACGTGCACCAGGTGTAAGTGTAGAAGAAATCCGTTCCAAAACCGCCGGTAAGTTGATTGTAGAAGGTGAAATTCCGGAGATGAATATCTAACCGGATAATTTACGTATATACGTGCCCGTGCCCTGCTTCCTTTTCAGGAACACAGGGCATTCGTATTTTATAAGATAGTCGTTTTTACTATATGATTAATTTTAATATTTATAAGTTTACATTGTTAGTCTATTTGTTTATTCCGAACCTATAATAGGCACTATAAAAAGGATTTGATTTGTCATGCTGCATCAACTATTCATATACCAGGGAATTAACAGGCCCACAATGACTTGTCTAAGCTGAATGCTGGTGCCAGCTTCCGCCGGATTGGTTTAAAATCAGATATTTGTTTCAGCAATACATACTTACCTGAAACAAAATCCGGAAATCCCAAACTTCTGAAATCGCTAAATAATTGGTACCTTTCAACTTGCTAAAATAGTTCGAGGTGCAAGTTGGATTTCTTTGTTACAATGGTAAATACATTCCTGCGGCTGACCCGATTTTTACTGCCGACAATCGTTCTTTCAGATACGGGGATGGATTTTTTGAAACCCTGAAAGTATACCAGGGGAATGTATTACTGGCAGACCTGCACTTTGAGCGGTTGCTCGCCAGTTTACACCTGCTGCACTTTGATATTCCCACTCATTTTACCAAAGCATATTTTGTAAAGCAGATTATTGATCTCTGCAACAAAAATAATGTGTCACATATGGCCCGGGTGCGACTGGCTATATTTCGCTCTGATGGTGGTTTGTATGATCCTATCAACAACCTGCCCAATTACATTATTCAATCCTGGGAATTAAGTAAAACTGTACTGGAATTAAATCAGAATGGCCTGGTAACGGATATATTTCCGGATGTGAAAAAGAGTTGCGATAAGTTATCGGCAGTTAAATCCAATAACTGCCTGCCTTATGTAATGGCGGCCATGTATGCCAAACAACACCGGTTGAATGAAGCCATTCTGCTGAATCAATATGGCCGCGTGGCTGATAGCACCATCGCTAATTTGTTCATCGTACGGGATAAAATAATTTATACGCCGCCGCTGACGGAAGGAGGTGTTTGCGGTGTCATGAGGAAGTATCTTCTGAAAGCAGAACTTCCTTTTAAGGTGCAGGAAAGCCCCCTCGATATTGACGACCTCGAAAATGCGGATGAAATATTTCTAACGAATGCCATCTACGGTATCCGCTGGGTAGGCCTTTTCCGCGACAGCAGTTACGGCAATGCCACTGCTGCTATTTTACATGAAGTATTGCATGAGGGAATGCTGTAAAAGCAGTTAGCCATTAGCTTTTAGCTTTTAGCGAAGTGTCTCATACGCTTATCTCCGCAAAAAAATATCCGATAAAGATGGAACAGAAAGTTAGTCTCTGCTGGTTTCGCCGTGATCTGCGACTGGAAGACCAGGCCGCTTTTTATTATGCTTTGCGCGCAGGAATACCGGTAGTACCAGTATTTGTTTTTGATACCAATATTCTGAATGATCTGGAAGATAAACAGGATCGCCGTCTTACTTTTATTCATGCAGTACTGGAAGAAATGCAGGAACAGCTGCAGCAGAAAGGCAGTTCACTGGATTTTTTTTATGGTACCCCCGAAGCTGCATTTGCACATTGGACTTCGAAATATTCCGTAGCTGCAGTATATGCCAATCATGATTATGAACCCTATGCCAGAAGCCGGGATGCCGCTATAGAAAAGCAACTCCGGGAGAAAGATATTTCATTTCATACTTATAAGGATCAGGTAATACTGGAAAAAAATGAAGTGCTGAAAGATAACGGTGAACCATATACGATTTTTACACCTTACAGTAAAAAGTGGCATGATAAGCTGACTTTTTTTTATCTTAAACCTTATCCCTGTAAAAAATATATTGTACATCTCCATCAACAGCTACCTGTGAAAATTCCTTCACTGAAAGAGATAGGATTTGTGGCAGGGGAGCAACTATTTCCATCAGCAGCGCTACCGGAAGCATTGATCAAACATTATGATACCACCCGTGATTTTCCTGCTATAGGTGGTACTTCCCGGTTGGGTATTCATCTGCGTTTTGGTACCATCAGCATTCGGGCATTGATGCAGCATGCCATGCAGCTCAATACTACTTTTGCCAAAGAATTGATATGGCGTGAGTTTTACCAGATGATCCTCTGGCATTTTCCACATGTGGTAGGAAATTCTTTTAAGAGAGAATACGATAAAATAACCTGGCGTAATAATGCAGTCGAATTTGAACGATGGTGTAAAGGTGAAACAGGCTATCCTATTGTAGATGCAGGCATGCGGGAACTGAATACCACTGGCTACATGCATAACCGCGTGCGCATGATTACTGCCAGTTTTTTAACCAAACACTTATTGATTGACTGGCGTTGGGGAGAAGCTTATTTTGCCGCGAAATTACTGGATTATGACCTGGCGGCAAATAATGGTGGCTGGCAATGGGCGGCGGGTTCGGGCTGTGACGCTGCTCCTTATTTCCGTGTGTTTAATCCAACATTGCAAACACAGAAATTTGATAAAGACTTGCAGTATATCCGTAAATGGGTACCTGAATTCGAAGGGTTTGATTATGTAAAACCTGTTGTGTTACATGAAGAAGCACGGAAGCGTGCGCTGGAAGTATACGGGAAGGCATTGAAGAAAGCATAAAGTGGAAAGCAGAAAGCAAAAGCCATCCGAGCGAATGAATAACGGGTTATCCGCTAAAATCAACCGCTTCGATGGCTTTTTGCTCTTGAATTATTGCTTTAAAACGTCTTTCAATTTTTTATCGAGTGCCTCATGTTCTTCTCCACCACCGCCATAGCGGGCAATGATCATACCTTTGGGATCAACAAGAATTTGAGTAGGTAAAGAATGAATACCAAAATGATCGCTGGTATCTTCAGGATTTGGGAGGTTCTTGTTACGCTTGTCCCAATCCAGTCCACGCAGTACATGTTTCCAGACGCCTATACCATCTTTTTCTACTGCCTTTCTCCAGGCATCATGATTGCGGTCATCATCTGAAATACTGATAATCTCAAAGCCTTTATCCTTGTATTGTTTGTATAATTCCAGCAGATGCGGATTACCTGCACGGCAAGGAACGCACCAACTGGCCCAGAAATCGAGCAGTACATATTTGCCCCGGAAATCAGTCAGATTCAGTTGTTGTCCGTTGATATCTTTTTTACTGAAATTGAAAGCGACACTGCCGGGAGATCCCTCTTCCAGTTGTTTAATTTCCTTACCTATCTTCTGGCCATCTTTGCTTTGTTGCAAAGCTTTGCTTAAACTGTTGAAATAGTATCTGGCAGAATCCAGTGACATGCTCCCTACTTCAAAGCGCATGAGGTAAAGGCTGAGGAAAGCGTTATGATGTTCCCGGATGAATTTTCTTGACAGTTGGCTGTTGGTCTCAAAATAAGGTGCCAACTGTTCGCGGATAGCGCCGGCTTTGTCGTGGTCTTTTTCATTGCGTAAGGCTTCCAGCAGCGGTTTGTATTGGACGGTAGCAGCTTCTTTTTCCTGCTCCAGCTTTACATTATCCTCATTGCTCACAGAACCTTTCAGGACAGTGGTAGCGAGATCGCCATTTTGTACGGTAATGGTCATAGCAGTAGGTTCCAGGAACAGATAGGCTTGTTCGCTTTTATCGCCACTCATGTTTTGGGAGAGTCTGGCGGAAAATATACCGGGTGTTGGTTGAAGTATTACGCCGGTGAAGCTGAACCTGCCGTTTGTTACAATGGAGCTATCGGTAATATATTTTTGGCCATTGTTGTATTGCAGATAGTATTTAGCAGGAGCATTCCCGCTAACGGTACCGTATATACTGAATTTTTGTTGTGCAGTAGCTACTTGTGCAAGGACTAACGGTAATGATAGTACGCTGATTATTTTTTTCATATACTATTATGGATTTTGAGTAAGATTAGGATTGAGTGTGATTTCTTCCTGTGGAATGCGGAGCAGTATTTTGTTACTGCTGGCTTCTATCGTGATAGGGCCACTACCAACGGATGCATAATTTCTGACCATTGGTAAGCCGTTTCTGAAATAGTCGAAAGCATTGTGGCCTTCGAAAGCCAGTTCTATACGGCGTTGCAGCAATATTTCATTAAAGAGTGCCTGGCCGGAAAGGGTTACGGATGGCAGCCCTGCACGGTTGCGGATGGCGTTCAGATCTGTTAAGGCAGCATCGTTGTTACCCAGTTTGACATAAGCTTCTGCGCGATTCAGGTATACCTCTGCCAGCCGGATATAGTGGAAAGGTGATTTGCTAAAGAGGGCGGTATAGAGATACATGTATTTCACGGAAGCAATGGTATCTTTATCTAAACCCGGTGTTACATTTTTTATGTAATGTGAAGACCGCAGATCCTGTGGAGATATTAGTGACAACAGTGCGGAAGAAGGACGATAATAACCGCCTGTGTAGCCGGACCTGGTTGGGTAAGCATATAACTGGCTGATAGATGAATTGCCATAGTCCATGTTGCCCGCAAAAATATCTTCCTGGTTACTTTTGTTGTTACTGTTATAATACTGACGATAAGCGTTGCCCTGCAGCAAAACAAATTTGTTGCTGCTGATGACCGCTGTGGCATTCGTTACCGCTTTCTGGTTGAAGGGAACCGCTGGCTGCTGGAAGGTGCCACCCATATACAGATAAGCACGTGACAGCAACGCAGTTGCGGCGATTTTACTGCCATAGCTACTGGATTTCTCCTGGTTGAATAATGGCATAGCGGTTTCCAGATCGTTTATAATCTGGTCATACACGGCTTTTACGCTGGCGCGTGCCGGTTTAGCATCACTGTTATTGGCAGCCGTTGTGATCAACATTACAGCAGGGCTGTTGGCGGCATCCTGGTAGTACGGCTTACCGTATAAACGCACCAGGTTGAAGTATACAAATGCCCTCATAAACAGTGCTTCTGCTTTCGCCTGCAGGATCACCGGATTTTGTTCATCCTTCGCTACGTTGTCGAGCAGCTTGTTGGCGTGTAGAATAGCAAAATAACTGGCACGCCAGAAATTATAAGTCCAGCTGTGATTTTTATCTGCTGAGTTGATATAATTAAACGCATCACTGTTCATATTAGGACCCAGGTCCAGTGAGTGGATATTGTTTCCCAGTGCTTCCGGCAGGAACATGGCCGTACCGCCATAGCCAAAGGCATTGTTTTCCATGCCAACCCCAAGGGTTACCATAGGATAAAGGGCCAGTGCGGCTTGTGCAAATCCGTCAGGTGTTGAAAACTGCACTTTTTCTGTAATCACATTATGCGGACGAAGATCATCCAGTTGTTTATTGCAGGCGCTTAATGCAATGAGGCAGCAAAATGCTATAGATATTTTCCGATTCATGTTGCAGTAGTTTAAAAAGTTACGTTAAGGCCAGCAGTAATACGTCTTGGATTGGCATTTTGAATACCAATGCCGGTAAAGGCGGCATCGCCGATGGGAGCGCCTTCCGGGTCAGCCCCCACATAATCTTTATGCTTGATCACAAATACGTTGTCCATACTCACGAATACGCCTGCACGTTGTGCGTGCAGTTTAGATAATGCCTTTGGTGATAGGTCGTAACCTAGTCGTATATTGCGCATGCGCACATGACTGGCATTACCATATATAAGAGATGAATTGCTGGTAAATACTCTCCAGTCATCCATCTTGCTGCTGTATACATCCGGGTAGTTAGCATTTTTATCGCCGGGCTGCTGCCATATTTTTTGAGATGATTGCCAGCTCACATTATTTCTGCCGCCAAAGGGAGCCGTTGGATCCTGGAAGTTATTGATCAGGCTCATGGCGGTATAGTTGCCCACCTGGAACCATATTTCTGCACTTAATGAAAACTGTTTATAAGTGAACGTGTTGGTAAAACCACCAAAGAATTTAGGGGTCGCAGATCCCACGCGCTGAAAGTTTCGCAGATCACCATAGTTGCCTATCCCTTCCACTGCCTGCAGTTTTCCGGAGGCGTCAAAGTTCTGGAATAGTGGTGCGCCATTATCAGGATTTACACCTACATAACGAACGGCTTTAATGGTATTGATATCTTCTCCTTTATAGCGATAATAGGCACGGCTATAATCATCCAGCAACGAATCGTTATATAGTTTTTGTATACTGTTTTTATTGAAGCTGATGTTTAAGTTGGTAGTCCAACTGAAATCCCTGGAAACAATGTTCCGGGTATTCAGCATTAATTCCAGCCCTTTGTTCAGTACTTCTCCCACATTCTGATACTGTTGGAAGGAACCTTGTGCAGAGCCTACATACACCTGCTGCAGCAGATTTTTACTGAGTTTGGAATAGAGATCAGCGGTGAGTACCACACGGTTCCATAATCCCAGGTCAATGCCCAGCGTATTGTTGATGGTTGTTTCCCAGCTGATATTGGGGTTTTCCAGTTGTGTAATGGCGGAGCCTATCCCATTCTGATTATCATATGGAAAAGGACTGTTAGTACCATAGAGCGTTTGGTTCAGGTAGCCATCCCCGACATCCCTTCCGGAAGTACCGTGCACTACTCTCAGCTTCAGCTGGTCGATGCTTTTTACATCGGCCAGAAAAGCTTCCCGGTTAATCATCCAGCCGGCACTGATGGCATAAAAAGTACCATATCTTTTGTTGCGGCCAAAGTTGGTGAATGCATCCGTGCGCAATGAGGCCGCCGCAAAATAACGGGATGCGTAGTTATAGTTCAGTTCACCGAAGGCAGAAAAACTGGCGCGTTCTGTATAAGTACCTGTAGGACGGTACGGGCGGCCGGATACATAACTGCTGATGTCACCGAAGTTTTTAGCAGCGCCGGCATTCCGTTCACCCGGCAACAGGTTATAGTAACCTGTGGTGGATGTTTCGGTATGACGCTTCGCCCACTCTGTTCCTGCCAGGAAGCTGAAGTTGTGGCTGCCGAACTGTTTGGAGGCGTTAAGTGTATTGGTGGTAATGAAATTAAAGAAGCGTGAATCTGAAATAGAAAGGGTACCATTCATGCCTGATGCGCCTGGTGCAAAAAGATAAGGGTAACCTCCATATTTTCCTGAGAAACTTCTTGGATCCAGATAGGAGTTACTATGCATATTGATATAATCGATGGTATTGGCGGTTTTAAGGCTTAGCCAGGGCAATATTTTGTAACTGAGCCATCCGGTGCCGGTAAAGTGTTGGTTGTCTGCAATAGCCGTATTATCATACTTTTGCTCTGCCGGGAAATTTTGGGTGTAAGTGGTATACGGTACTCCGAAATTGTCGGATTGTTTCACCGGTATACTGTCTGCCAGTGAGCCATCTGCCTTATAAGGTGTTACAAAAGGTTGTGTCAGATACAGCGGTGGTAGAGCATTTCGGGTGATGGTTTTATCGATGATGGCACTGGTATTGATACCACCGGTTACTTTAGATGAAAAATTTTGTTCGATGTTCAGGCGCAGGTTACGGCGGTCAAAGGTATTACCCAACGTAATTCCCTTTTCTTTGTACCAGTCAAGGCCCGCATAGATAGTAGTTTTATCGTTGCCGCTCGTTAAGCCAAGGCTCACATCGGAAAAGTTACCATTATCGTACATTGCTTTTTCCCAATCAAAATCTTTTGATTTATCATCATCTGTATAAATTCTTCGTTGTTGGATAAAGTCGGCCGCGGTGGGAAATTCCTGTTGAAGGGAAGGTGTTTCTGCCCATCTGTGTTCCATCATTTTATCCATCCATGCGATATTTTCCGATGTATTCATAAACCGGATAGCACGGTTTAGTTTGATGGCGCCATACCGGGTGTCGAGCGTAACGTGTACGCCGCTGTTTTGACCGGCTCTTTTTGTGGTAACCACAATAACGCCCTGTGCTGCTCTGGAGCCATAAATTGCAGTGGATGCTGCATCTTTCAGGATGGTAATACTTTCTACATCAGCGGGATTTACCACATCCTGCAATGATTGTGAATTAGAGATGACGCCGTCCACTACGATGAGTGGTCCGAAGTAAGAGCTGGTGCCGGAAGGAAGAGAGGAAACACCGCGGAGTAATACCTGTCCTTTGGCACCTGCACTGGCACTGGGTTCTACGATGTACATGCCGGTAGTTTTTGCTTTCAGCATAGACAGGATGTTGGCAGATGATACGGAGCTGCGCAGTTGGTTGCCGGAGATTTTTTGTACGGCGCCCGTTAGTTCTGCGGCTTGTTTATTGGTGTAACCCATTACCACTACGCTTCCCAGGCTGGTGGCATCCTCTTCGAGTATAATATGGTTATCGGTGCCGGATATGGTTTGTGTTTTAGCGCGATAGCCAATGCTGGTGATCATAACCGGATGGCCGTCTTCTGTGGCGATGGCAAAAGCGCCGTTCGCATCTGTGACCGCACCTTTGCCGGTAATCACATCCCGGATGGTGGTAGCGGGCAGTGGCTGGCCTTTATGGTCGGTGATAGTACCTTTTACCAGGTCTGGTGGCCCGTTTACACCAGATGGATTATTGTGTTTTACTACGCCGATCATATTGCCGCTGAGTCTGAACTCAAGGCCGGACGCGGCTTCCAGTTCAGACAGCAGTTCCCGGATATTTCTCGCTCTTGAAGGGAGGGTAATATGTTGCGGAGGTAAAGTGCCTGCGACATAAAAGAATTTCACCTGGTAAGTGGACTCAATTTTACGAAAGGCTGTCTGCATAGAAATATCCTGCAGGGGAATTACTTTTTTTTGCTGCCCGTATGCCTGTATACTGGTTATCAATATCAACAACACCAAAGCTGGAAACTGCCATTTTATAGCAGTGCTTAACAGCGCACGGAGGCGCGCATAATTAAAAGTCATGCATCAGATTTTAAAATGTAATGGTTGATATGGTCACTACAGGCGCCGGCAGCCTGCTGGTGATCCCGATTTCAGCGATTTTGGTGGAAACGCTTTTATTAAAATTGAATCGTTACTTTATCCGGTTGTATTTGAAAATTGCATCCGGCTGTGAAACAAAAAATGTTTAGTACTTTTTCAAGTTTATCATTGTCGAAGGCTCCTGAGAAGCGTTTTGCATTTAACAGATTTCCTTTTATCTCGAATGGTATCCCATACCAGTTTTCCAATTGAGTAACTACTTCCCGGACGCTGGCATTGTTGAATACCAGTTTTCCTGCTTTCCAGGTATGTACGGCAATGGTATCAAATGATTGCCTGGTCATTTCCTGTGCCGTTTCATTCCATCTGGCCTGTTCTCCCGGTGTAAGTGTTATGGCGCTGGCTTTGCCGGAGTTTTCACTCACCCGCACTTTTCCGCTGAGCAGGGAAACGGTGGACTGTGGCTCGTATGGGTATGATTTTACCAGGAAGGAGGTGCCGAGTACGGTGGTTTGTATTTGTTTGCTGGTGACTACAAACGGATCATCTGTATTGCCTGTTACATCAAACAGGGCGGCGCCTTTTACCAATTCTACATGCCGGTGTTTATTCCCGTAATCAGAAGGTATCCTAACGGTGGTGTTGGCATTCAGGAGAACAGCAGATCCATCTGGTAAAGTCAGCATTTTCCGTTGTCCCCATTCGCTGGAGTATACCAGGAAGGTAACTGGTGTTGTGTTGGGCTGCAATTTTTTCCATAGCATGGTAATGCCCGCCAGGAAAAGTACAGCGGCGGCTGCCCGCCAGGCAAAGTTTTGCCAGTTAATACGGCGTACCCGCGCCGGAGCCGTTGATTTTACCGCCTGTTGAAGGCGGGTGAGCTGAGTGGCTTTGTCGCTTTCCGCTTCGCTGGTATTGATATTATAATATAGTTCCACCGCTGCGGCCACTTTCTCCCGTATTTCGGGATGTTGTGCGATGTACGTTTCCCATTTCTCAATAGCTCCATCGTTATTCCGCCGGATATATTGCAGAAAGGTATCATCGAGTAACAGATCTAATTCGGTCAGTTCTATTGGCTGCATTCCCTATCCATTTTTAAAGTAGAGCGACAATCGTCTCCTTTTTACCGGGTGTAGACCGGTAAATATTCAGATTTTGATATTTTTTATTTTAAGCGTGCTTTCTTGAAAAAAATCTAAGGGAATTTATAAGGGAAGTAACAGCAACAGCATTCTCAAATTGAGGTTACCCGATTTGAGATCCTGTTCCAGTGATTGTTTGAGGGATTTCAGTGCTTCATACAAATGATTATAAACAGTACGGTGTGTAAGTCCGGTGATATCTGCTATTTCATCATAATTCCTGCCTTCATAAAAGCGAAGGTTAATTAATTCTTTCTGCCGTGGACTGAGTAAGGTAATCGCTTCCTGTATACGCCTGATGGCTTCTTTGTTTTGTTGCTGATGTATTAATAGTTGTTCCCGGGAGGGTATGTCATCGCCGGGGTCCTGGTTTAGCCACAACGATAATAGTCCATTGTCTTTTTTCTCCTGTTGCAGATGCAGTAGCAGTTTGCGTTTGAAGGAGGTGATAATATAACTCCGTACGTTGGTAACGGTACCGAGGCCTTCTTTTTTCTCCCAGAGATAAAGAAAGGCCTGTTGAATACAATCCTTCACCGGTTCGCTTCTCGCGCATATTTTCAGGCCCAGGAAAAGGAGCAGATGATAATACTGATCATACAATGCATATAACGCCTGTTCCTCTCCTTGCCGGAACCTGTTCCACAGGTCTGTATCCTTGTTTTCGATCATACCGTAACAAAAGAACGAAAAAAACAGTTGGTTTAACGACCGATTTTTTTCGCAGCTGTCATCAGCGCTGCTACTGCTGCTTTTCCTTCACTGCCAAGGTCAAGACTGAAATCATTTACATAGAGGTCGATATGTTGACGCATAACTGATTCGTCCATTTCCTGTGCATGTGATTTCACATACTCAGAGAGATGCGGATAGGTGGTGTAGCTGTTTTGCAGGCTTTGGTGTATGAGTGCATCTAGTTGGGCGCGGGTAGCTTCCGGTACATCTTTACGGATAAAGATACCTCCCAGTGGAATGGGGTTGCCGGTAGTTTTCTCCCAGTATTCGCCCATGTCCATCAGTTTTACCAGGCCTTTGAGCTGATAGGTAAAGCGGTTTTCATGAATGATCACACCCGCATCTACATCGCCATTCAACACCGCATTTTCTATTTCAGAGAATACCATTATTTTTTTCTTCTTTGCTTCCGGAAAGGCAATGGAGAAGAGGAGGTTAGCGGTGGTATTTTCGCCTGGAATAGCGATGGTCATGTTTTTGATTTCTTCCAGGGGAATATCTTTTTTAGCGATGAGCAAAGGGCCGCAACCACGTCCCAGTGCACTGCCGCTATTGAGCAGCTCATATTGATCCTTTACTTTCAGGTATACGGCGAAGCTCAGTTTTGTAATCGACAGTTTACCCTGCAATGCCCAGTTGTTGAGTGTTTCCACGTCTTCCAGGTGGGTATCAAAGGTGAAGTCCTGCGTGTCTATTTTGTTGTTGACCATTGCATCAAAAATGAAGGTATCATTCGGGCAAGGTGAAAAACCTAAAGATAAATGCATATGCTATCAAAATTTTATTGTCTGTTGTTAAATGCCGGCCAGTGTTTGCACCGTTCTTACCAGTTCTTCGTTGAGTGTTTTTATCGCGAGGGGAATCTTCCATTTACTTTTATCCCTGATTTCCACATAATTAGAGAGACTTCTCAGCTGAAGGAAAGGAATATTTTCCAATAGGCAGGCATAATGGAAGGCTGCACCTTCCATACTCTCTACATCGGGATCATATTTACCTACCAGTTTCCTGATGGCGGCTTCGCTGCCGCTAACCAGGTTTACGCTTACACCGGTGGCGATAGAGAGTGGGGGCAGCTCAGGCAGGCCAGCAAATGTATTCTCCAGGCAAGTGCCGGTGAAGGGTGTTTGTGAAGGCTGCCAGAGCTGTATATCAAATAAATCTTTAAACTGATCATTGTCTTCTGCTCCGAGATCGGCCAGGTATTCCCGTTTCACGGTGACTACTTGTCCAAGCTCCCAATCGTGGCGGAAAGTGCCTGCGATACCCGCTTGTATGGCTATATCGGGCTTATGCAGGATCAGGTGCCGACCCAGACTGAAAGCAGTGTGCATCATGCCAATCCCGGCAATGAGGATATCGATTTCGCAATTAGCGGCGGATAAGGTTGGGCGGTGTTGGTCCAGGAACTGTAAAAAAGGTTGTATTTCCAGTGTGGTAGCCGCGGTTACCAGTAATTTCATGCCGTAAAAATACGGCAAAATTGATTGTTCCCCATGTAAAACAATTGACAGGAATTAGGATAATTTGGGGCTACTCATTTAATAGTGGTATTTTTGCAAAAATTTTTTGCAATAATGATTTATTTAACGCGAGTAGAAAACTTCAATGCTGCGCATAAGTTATCTAACCCGGCTTGGAGCAAAGAAAAGAACGAAGAAGTTTTTGGTAAATGCGCCAACGAAAACTGGCATGGTCACAATTACGAACTGCACGTCACTATAAAAGGTAATCCTGATCCGGAAACAGGTTTTGTATTCAATGCCAAGACATTAGGTGTGATTATCCGGGATGCTGTCATCGAAAAGATAGACCACCGGAATCTGAATATGGACGTAGATTTCATGGCAGGTAAGTTCACCTCAGCCGAGAATCTTTCTATTGCTATCTGGGACCAGTTGGCCAAACATTTGCCGGCAGATGTACAACTGCATTGTATTAAGCTCTACGAAACCCCTCGCATATACGTAGAATATTACGGAGGAAAATAGTGAAGACAGGTAGCGTATATGTCAGCCTTTGAAATTTGCTAAAATCATATAAGAATGGCGTATAATAAGATTGAAAGTTACAATGAAAAGATCACGTCCGGTCTTGTAGAAAATTATAAAGAATGTCTGCACCTGTTAGGAGAAGATCCTGCCAGGGAAGGATTAGAGAAAACGCCTGAGCGCATGGCCAAAGCCATGCAATTCCTCACCCAGGGTTATCAGCAGGACGCTCGTGCTATCCTGGAGGGCGCAAAATTCACAGAGTCATATAGCGAAATGGTGATCGTAAAGGATATAGAAATATATTCTATGTGTGAGCATCATATGTTGCCCTTTTTCGGAAAGGCACATGTAGCCTATATTCCGAACGGATATATTACAGGCCTGAGCAAATTAGCCCGGGTAGTGGATGTATTTGCCCGCCGGTTACAGGTACAGGAGCGCTTAACACACCAGATCCTGGATGCGATACAGGAAACCCTGCAACCGCAAGGTGTTGGAGTAGTAATAGAAGCGCAGCATCTCTGTATGATGATGCGCGGTGTGCAGAAACAAAACTCTATCACCACCACTTCCGCCTTCAGCGGCCAGTTTGAACATGGTGATACCAGGGCAGAGTTCATGAAACTGATTTCCAAATAACATAAAAGACATAACGATATAGGGATTTTTGCTGGCGTAAACCCGGCAGAAATCCCTAAATGTTTTTATAATTCTTTTACTTGTATATTTGGAAAATTATTAATTTGAAAAGCTAAAACACAATATATCAACATGAAGCATGCTTACGTATTTCCCGGACAAGGATCACAGTTTCCGGGTATGGGCAAAAATCTGTACGACACCAATGCAAAAGCTAAAGAACTTTTTGAGCAAGCCAATGAAATTTTAGGGTTCCGTATTTCTGATATCATGTTTAATGGTACAGATGAAGACCTGAAGCAAACCAACGTTACACAGCCAGCCGTATTCCTGCATGCTGTTATCGCTTTTCTGTGTACTGAACATTCACAGCCGGAAATGGTAGCGGGCCACTCCCTCGGTGAGTTTTCTGCCCTGGTAGCTAATGGTGTACTGTCGTTTGAAGCGGCATTACGACTGGTAGCTATCCGCGCCAATGCCATGCAGAAAGCATGTGAACAGCAACCATCTACCATGGCTGCAGTACTGGCACTGGATGACGCCAAAGTAGAAGAAATATGCGCTGCTGTTACCGCCGAAACCGGCGAAATAGTAGTACCTGCCAACTATAACTGTCCTGGTCAGCTGGTAATATCCGGTACCATCAAAGGTGTGGAAATTGCTTGTGAAAGAATGAAGGCCGCCGGTGCCAAACGTGCATTAGTATTGCCGGTAGGAGGCGCTTTCCACTCTCCGTTAATGGCATCTGCCAAAGACGAATTGCAGGCAGCTATTGATACCGCTACTTTCAATACGCCTACCTGCCCTGTTTATCAGAACGTAGCAGCTGCAGCGGTGACCGATCCTGCACAAATCAAACAAAACCTGATTGATCAGTTAACAGGCGCTGTAAGATGGACACAATCCGTTCAGGCAATGATTGCCGACGGTGGCCATGAATTCACCGAAGTGGGCCCTGGTAAAGTATTACAGGGACTGATCCAGAAAATTAATAAAGAAACCGTGGTAAACGGAATTAACTGATACAAGAGCTTTTAGCTATTAGCAGTTAGCTTTTAGCAAAATGCAGCGAAAATAAAAATGCAGCGGAGATTAAGTATTGCTTAATCTCCGCTGCATTTTTGCTAAAAGCTAAAAGCTAACTGCTAAAAGCTTATCGCCATCTCATACTGCGATAAATAATGTGCCAGGCCGGCCTGCTTAAGAAATGTACCTATTTCCGGAAAATGTTCATCAATGTTGATGATCGTCATAGGGCCTTCCAGCACCTCCGCTGCATGCTGTAATAATGCAGTACCTATTCCTTGTCTGCGGAAACCGGGGTTTACAGCAATGTTTCGGATTCGCCGCGTATCTCTGTGTACACTGATATATCCGGCGGTTTCTCCATCTGCTGTTGCTTCCCAGGTAATGGTAAATGCACCTTCTCTTTGAATACTGCTCATAGTATTAGACCAGGAAGGCTCCATATCCATAAACGTTGATAACAAGGCCCAGTCGGGTGTTTTATTTTCTTTTATGGAGATGTCTGCCGCGGGTTTACGCATATCCACTTCGCCTTTGAACGAATGGATGATGCGGGTTTTATCGAACCCACTGTTTGTATAGGCTTTGATAGCCGGCAGATTGGTGCTGATTACTTCCAGTATTATTTTCCGGATACCCTGTTCCTGGTAAACCGGTATAAATTGTGAGTACATTTTCTGCACCAGATGTTGTCCACGATAAGTTGGTATTACGCCGGTACCACCATTGTATAAAATGGTAGGATGTACCAGGTTATCTACTGCGTGTAAAATGAAACCACCAAGTTCTTCTCCTGCGAATGCGCCAATGGAATAATTGCGTTGCAGATTTTCTCCCTGTATCTTTTGTTCCATTATAGAAGGCGTAAGATGCAGTGGTACTATATAATCGCTGAAAGCTGCGTTGAATGCGTCGCAGAGATGAGGCGTGGTAACGTTGTGAAGGGTTCGGAAATCGTTAATAAAAATCATAGCGAAATGGTATGTCATCAATATTAGCAATGATTGATGACATACCCTCCCGGAATTTTATGAGCGGAAAAAATTATTGTAATTCTATGCTGACATTAATCCATTCAGGATCAAATTTGGTGGTATATTTTTTATAGAAATTAATGGCAGGTGTATTCCATTCCAGCACCTGGAACATGATGCCACTAAATTGTTTTTCTTTCGCTTCTTTCATTAGTTCATCAAAGAATAACTTACCAATACCTTTGCCACGCCATTTTTCTGTTACGATGATATCTTCCAGGTACATGCGACATCCTTTCCAGGTAGAGTAGCGGGTATAATAGAGTGCCATTCCATGTATGACTTCCCTGCCGTTGATTTCGGTGGTGGCCACGAATGCTTTCCACACCGGTTGGGCACCGAAACCCGCTTCTTCAAAATGTTCGAGACTTACCGTTACCTGCTCCGGTGCTTTTTCAAATTCAGCCAGCTCACGGATCAGTTCCATCAAACGCGGACAATCTTCTTTTCGTGCAACCCTTAACGTTATATCTTCCATATCTGTAAATATTAATCGAGCGAATCAACTATCTGCTTTAGTATACCGGGCCACCAGTCTGTTTTACCCCAGTGCTTACCAAAACGTACTATCACAGCTTGTTTGCGGGGACAAATGTAAATGAACTGTCCTTTTGCTCCTAACGCAAAATAATCAAAATTGTGCGGATCCATCTGTAGCCCCCACCACAGGTATTTGTAATAACCGGATGAGCTGCCTGTCCACTTACACAGGGGAGGAGATAACCGGGAGATATATTTTTGTGTATCGGCTTTAAGCACCGGAGGACTCACAGATTCTTCCAGCCATGCTGTGGGGATCACCTGTTTGCCGTTGATGGCCCCGTTTTGCAGGTATAGGGCACCAAAGCGTACAAAATCCATGGCGATAGCATTGAACCCACTTTCCATTTTCGCAAACCGGGATGCGTGGCTGTCCATGCTCCAGGAGGCATCCTCGGCGGCGCCTATATGCTGCCATATCTTTTCCTGGAAATATAAAGGCACCGGCTGCCCCGTGGTTTTTTCCAGGATCATACCCAGTAAAAGGAGGTTGTAGTTGTTGTAGTGGTATGTACTACCTGGTGTTTCCACCAGCCTGGTTTTCAGCGCCTGTTCCCTTAAATGGGTTCCGTAATAGATCCGGGCATCGTCCGACCAGGGTGTTACACCTTCCCGGTACTCCAATCCGGAACACATTTGCAAAAGGTGCGCAATGGTAATATCCCGGAGCCCCGGAACATCATACGACGGTATATATCTCCCTACAGTATCCTGTATACTATGGATGGCGCCTTCTTCCAGGGCAATGCCGGTAAGGGCAGATACCATAGATTTAGCGACAGAAAAAGAGGTGTTGATGGAGTTGGAGGTGTAACCATTAAAGCAGGCATCCAGTAGTATTTTGTTTTGCTGCATTACAATGCAGGTGGTGGAACCGGTTTGTGCCAGCAAATCAGATAGCAACGCTTGCTGTGGCCGTCCATGGTAAGTATGCGTAATGGTGCGTTCTTTCCAGCCGGACCGGGCATCTTCAAAATTCCTGACAACACCATTGCGCCGGATCAGGGCATTGGGAAAGTGCCGGTAGTCGGTTATCTGCGGGATGTTCCTGATGATGCACCTGCTTAGATAGGTAAGCGTATTCATGGTCTCGAGATTATAGGGAGCGCAAATATCGTGTGCTAAAATGAAAAACAATATTGTAATTTGTAGGATGTTTGCTGCGGGATTGCATTAATCTTTTTTTTACATGAAAAATATGCTGGTGCACTACACTTCTTACAACCACTGGGCTAATCAACAGTTGGTAAAGGGGTTGCTTAAACTAACGGAAGAACAACTGGACGAACCGCTGGGTGCCGGTTTTTCAACGGTACGTGCTACTGTTTACCACTTGTGGCAAGAGGAAAGTGCCTGGTATCAACGATTACAGCTCACAGAGAAAACAACGGATCCTACCATTGGCTTCAGCGACTCTTTTGCAGTGGCCTGTGCTACCTGGCTAAAACAATCGTTGTTACTGGAAGAATGGGTCGGGAAAGCCAACCAGGTGAAGTTGAATCATACCATTGCTTATACACTCAAAAAGAGTGAACATTATAAAATAGCCGTTCAGGACGTTATTATTCAGGTATGTAATAATAGTACCTTTTACCGGGGACAACTGGTATATATGTTAGGACTATTAGGTGTCAATAAAATACCTGTTACCGATTACAGTCGTTTTAAACCTAAAAAATAGGTCGATTTTATTATTTTTACCGGATATTCTGCCTTTAAAATTCCTTTATGAATGCTGCTTCTTTTTATGCTAAAGCCCCTAAACACCTGGTGGCAGTAGATTGTATCATCTTCGGTTTTGATGAAGGCCGGTTGAAGTTATTGATCATGCAACGAAAAGTGGCTCCTATGGCCGGCGAATGGTCGCTGGTAGGAGGCTTTGTACAGGAAGATGAAAGTACGGATGAAGCGGCTGGCCGTGTGCTGGAACATACAACCGGTTTGGATGATATTTATATGAACCAGCTGCATTGCTATGGCAATGTAAACCGGGATACGGGCGCCAGGGTAATATCCGTTGCCTATTACGCACTCATACGCATTAAGAACCACGATAAGCCGTTGGCCAGAGAGCATGGTGCTCACTGGCTGGAGCTGCACGAAATACCCCAGCTGATCTTCGATCATAGCAAAATGATTGAAGATGCCCTGGCAGCGCTCCGCAATAATGCACAATTCCATCCCATTGGTTTTGAACTGCTGCCGGAGAAATTTACCCTCTCACAACTAAGAAGTCTCTACGAAGAAATTTATCAGAAAACACTGGATAAGCGCAACTTCCGTAAGAAGATATTATCCCTGGATGTAATGGAAAAACTGGAGGAAAAAGACAAAACATCTTCCAAAAAAGGGGCACATCTGTACCGCTTCGATCCTGAAAAATATGAAGCACTGAAACGTAAAGGGTTGGTGTTTGAAATCTAGGGACTGAAAATGAACAAAATGGATGGCAGTCAGCACCGTAAATAAAACTATTTTACGGATTGTTGATTCCCAATTATGGTATGGATGCGCCATGCGGGCCTTTGTTGTCTGCTATTCCTTTCAAAAACATTGTGCGGGCAGCATAATGATATTACGGCAATTAAGCATGCGTTATCGGGGATAACGGATAGCACGAAGTATGTGGATGCGTTAAACAGGTTGTCGTCCCTGTATCTTCCCTGTCAGCTGGATAGCAGTGGCGGGTATGCAAAAACGGCTAATGACATCGCCACCAGGATTCACTACGACAAAGGTCACCGGGATGCCCTGCGTGGCCTGGGCCGCTATTATTCCCTGCGTCCCCACCGTTACCTGTCTTTTTTATTTTATGATAATGCATTAACCGCCTGCCGCGCTGCCGGCGACTCAACAGGTGTGGCGGTATCGCTGATGAACATCGGTACCTATTATCAGTACCAGGGTAAACATGCGGAAGCACAAAATTACCTGAACAAGGCATTGAAAGTAACCTGGGCACCGGGGCTGGATTCTGTACGGGCATGGGTGCTGGTGAACTACTACCTGGTGAATGCTGGAGATACGGCAGCATTGGTATTCGCACAAAAGGCGCTGCAACAAGCCGTGGCACTCACTGCCAGGTATCATGACCGGTTAGGGATGTTGTATGTGCAATTGTTTGAAGCCCATGAAGATCTCCGGGCAGGAGAAATAAAGAAAGCAGAAGAAAAGCTGAAAAAAGTAATATGGGTAGCCGACAGCGCAGGACTTAATTACATCGCCATGTATGCCAGTGCACAGTTAACAGGTTACCGGATCTGGCAAAGAAAAGCGGATTCCCTACTATATCAGCAGCAATCAGTTAACTATGCCCTTGCTGGTGGATATACCGGGTTAATGCTGCCGGTGGTCACTACCTTGTTTAATTGGTACCAGCACCGGAAAGATGCCAGGCACGCAGCAGTGTACAGCCGGATGGCCCTGCATATTATGCAACAGCAACAGGAAGATATGCAGGCAGGAGAGGCAGATTACCTGGCCTGTAATTTCGGAGATGAGCTGATGGACTCTTTGAAAATGCAACACCAGTCGCAGCGTGAACAATTGGAACATACCCAAACGACTAACCATTTCTGGTACTACCAGCTCATCATCATCACAGCCATCGCCATACTGCTGGTGATCTTGCTGACGTATTTTATCCGGGCTTACCGGCTTTCAAAGATCAACAGCGCCAGCATGGCCACGCTGCAGGAAGAAATCCGCAAAGGAAATAAAGCATTACAGGATAGTGATGATTTCAAGAATAAGCTGATCTCAATGATAGCGCATGATTTTAGAACACCCCTGCACAACATTGTTAATATTACCGGGTTTATAGATGAAAAAGCGCTCACTGTAACAGAGGCGGCAGAGATGATCCTGGAGGTAGAACAAACCGCTACCACCACGCTGGGGGTATTTGAAGAAATATTAAAATGGATACGTACCCAGCTGTCAGGCTTTGTATATCATCCGGAAATATTTTCGCTGACAGATATGATCCGTGCAGTAACGCAAAGTTTACAACATTTATTAAACGAAAAGAAAATACAATTGATAACGAATATCCCGGAAGGAACAACTGTGTTGGCCGATTTTGAAATGCTGCAGTTCATTCACCGGAATTTTTTACACAATGCCATTAAATTTTCGCCTGAAAATGGTGTAATAACGATAAAGGCTATACGGAATAATGGGTGGCTGACAGTTTCCTTTACAGATGAGGGTTCGGGCATTGATGCGGTGGTATTGCCATTGTTATTTGCCTGGAACAGCAAAGCCTATGAACAGGAGCGATCCGGCAAAGGTGCGGGTCTGGCATTGATCATCTGTAAAGACTTTATGGATAAAATGGACGGGGACATTAATGCACAAAATAATGAGCTGCAAGGGAGCACTTTTTATTACCGGCTCCCAGAATCGTTGAAAAGCGCACCAAGCGAGAAATGAGAAAAACCTCTACTGAAGCACGTTATAAGCATAAATTAGCTACCTTATGGCTAGCTATTGTATGGTTATGCGCTGTTTACAACACAAACGCACAAAGTCCGCAACTGCCTGAGTTATTGCAGGAACTAAAAACGACGAAGGACAGCAGCCATTATGTAAATACGTTGGGAAAACTGGGGGCGTTGTACATGATGATCAACATAGACAGTAGCTTTTTGTATGCTATCAGAACATATGAAGTATCTGACAGACTGCATGATAAAAAAGGTTTGGCTGATGCCTATGATGTGTTGAGTTTTTGCTTTGCGCTGAGAACAGATTTCAACATTGCCGGCATCTATGCGTACAGGGCATTGCAGTTACATAAATCATTGTCTGATAGTGCGCGTATTTGCAAAACCCTGAGTAACCTGTATCTCTACTACAGGAATATGGGCAGGCCGGCAGATGCCAACAATTATTTTTATGAAGCCTTTAAGATGGCCAGCCGGCTACCGCCCTCAGCAGATTCGATGTACAGCATACTGCTGGTAAATTATGCGATGCGGTTTTATAATGATACTACCCGTAAGGACTCCGTACAATGGGCGTTTCGAACCGCACGGCGTATTTCAGAAAAATACCCCCGTAGCCGCCTGCCATTATATATTGACGCCTATGAGGCAGATACGCTGGTAAAGCAAGGACGTGGAAAAGAGGCAGAAGTAAGGATGAATCAGCTGGCTGCCGAAGCATTGAAACGAGGATTGTTATATGTAGCGATGGATATATATAATCGCATGGAAAACTACCACGGGATGGGATATACGATAGACTCTACCCACTACCGGGAGCTATCTTATGAACTGGCTAAGCAAGCAGGTTGCATAGAATTAAATCTTGCTACCATAGCCGGTTTATATGACTACTACCGGTTGGCAAATGATACGGGCAAAGTGAATTATTATAGCGGTGAAATCATGCGGATGTCCGCTCAACACCGTTATCAGCCGGACCGGGATGTGGTGAATTATATCGATTATTTTTTAAAAGAACAGGCCTTACGGCAACTATCCAAAAGTAATCTGCAACAGCAGCAGGAACTGGAAAAAGGGAGAATAAAAAAAAGGAACAGCCAGTTTGTGATAGCCGGGTTATTTATTATTGTGATCCTGCTATTCATCTTACTTTTCAGCCGTTATCAGCAATACAGTGCATCGCAGGAGCAGGAACAGCAACTGTCAGATAGTTATACCGACATTTCGCTGAAGCGCGTAGCACTGCGGGCCAATGACGAGTTTAAAAATAAGCTGATTACGATCATCGCCAATGATTTCAGGGCGCCGCTGTATTACATTTCAAATGTAGCGGGGCGGTTAAAAGATCATGAAGAAGACCCTGTGACCATGACTGCGCTGATAAAGAAGATAGCAGATGTTTCCGGCAGTACATTGTCTGTTTTTGACAATATCCTGAAGTGGATACGCCTGCAGTTGGCGGGATTTGCGTATCATCCTGTCCCATGCCGGTTGTATGATGCAATACAAACAGTATTGAAACCTGTGTATGCCGCTATTACTGAAAAATCTTTGGTGGTGGTGAACCTGGTTCCGGAGGACTTTACCTTACCGGCAGATGGGGAAATGCTTCGCATGGTGCACCAGCACTTATTGCGGCTATCTGTGCATTATGCCCGACCGGGAAGTTTGCTAATTATTTCTGCCTGGAGAAGTGAAGGACTGATATATAGCCGCATCATTGCAGATACCGGTACAGATGCGGCTGCCATTATAAAAACTTTATCAGACTGGCAACAGGATATGTACGCATTGAGTTATGCTATTACAAAAGACTTTATTGATAAAATGAATGGTAGCTTACAGGTAACGGAGAGTGAGGGGAAATACCTGGTATTTACGGGGATATTGACGGGATAATATAGATCCCGGATGCCCGTACTGTGTTTCTGGAGAATTTCTTTCTGAAACAAAGTATGGGCGTCCGGAAGTCAAAAATGCTATTTTTATTTTTTTCCGTACTGATCGCCATCGTATGCCCAACGGATATAGTTGGCTCCCCAGGTAAATCCGCCACCAAAGGCCGCCATCATGATGTTGTCGCCTTTTTTGAGGAATTTTTCATAGTCCCACAGGCACAAAGGAATAGTACCGGCAGTGGTGTTGCCATAGCGGTGAATATTCATCATTACCTTTTCATCGGGAACGTTGATATACTGGGAAGTGGCTCCAATGATACGTTTGTTGGCCTGATGAGGTACCAGCCAGGCGATATCTTCTGAGGTCAGGTTATTACGTTCCATGATATCTTTTGCTGCCCCCGCCATGTTAGACACCGCATACTTAAACACCATTTTGCCTTCCTGGTATACGAAGTGCTCACGGCTGTTTACTGTTTCAATAGTTGCGGGTTTAACAGAGCCTCCGGCCTTCATGTGAAGGTATTCACGGCCATGGCCATCACTTTTCAGGATACTGTCAATTAAGCCATATCCTTCGGTGTTGGCTTCCAGCAGTACGCCGCCGGCGCCATCGCCAAAGATGATGCAGGTAGTCCTGTCCGTATAGTCAATGATGGAACTCATTTTATCAGCACCAATTACCATTACTTTCTTGTAACGGCCACTTTCAATGAAGCGGGCACCGGTGTCCAATGCGTATAAAAAGCCTGAGCAAGCAGCACTGATATCAAAGCCGAAAGCATTTTTAGCACCGATTTTATCGGTTACTACGTTGGCTGTGGCAGGGAAGGTCATGTCCGGGGTAACAGTGGCCACAATTAACAGATCAATTTCTTCCGGAGAAATGCCTCTCTTGTTGCAAATTTCAAGAGCTACCGGTACACACAGATCAGATGTCCCTTTCCCTTCTCCCTTCAATATCCTCCTCTCTGAAATGCCCGTCCGGGTTATTATCCAGTCGTTTGTTGTATCTACTAATTTTTCTAATTCCTGGTTGGTTAGCACGTAATCGGGAACATACCCACCCACCGCTGTAATAGCGGCCGTTATTTTATTCATATAAACTAAATATGTGTTTAAAACGAGGCGTAAAAATACGATATAAACGTATATTTCCTAAAAAAGTCGAATATGACGAACTTTAACGATTGACAATCCGTTAAAAGTTAGCATCTTTGCCCCGGTTTACCCGAAATACATTATTAATCAATTTCCGAAAGTTTAATTAAATTACTGAACCTTTACCTTGTATGATTGCTTATCTGAATGGAAAATTGGCGTATAAGTCACCAGCTCTTGTTCATCTGGATGTGAACGGAATCGGTTATGAAGTACAGATTAGCCTCAATACATATTCCAGGATACAGAATATGGAAAGTTGCAAACTGTTAACCTTCCTCCAGATTAAAGAAGATGCGCATACGCTGTACGGTTTTTTTGAAGAGGCAGAAAGGAGTCTTTTTCTCCTGCTGATAAGTGTTTCAGGTGTAGGGGCCAATACCGCCCGAATGATGTTGTCGTCTTTACAACCAGAAGATATACAACGTGCTATCATGATGGAAAATGAGCGGATGCTCGAAAGCGTGAAGGGGATCGGCGCAAAAACAGCCAAAAGAATAATACTCGAACTGAAAGATAAAATAACGAAGCACAAGGATACCGGAACACATTTATCTGCTACTGTAAACAATACAATGCACGAAGATGCGTTAAATGCTCTGATAACTCTAGGCATAGCCCGGAACATGGCAGAATCGGCAATTCAGAGAGTTATGAAAAATGAGCCACTATTGCAAAACTTGGAAGAGCTCATAAAGAAAGCCCTGAAAAGTTTATAATAAATACATAAAATCCTCTATAAAAACCTATTTTTCTTGGCAAGAAAAACATACTATGGTGCTTTTGCCGTGATAGCAATTGTATCCTTTATCATTGTTGACACTGCCGCTAGGGATCGTTCTGGGAATCTGAAATTATCAAGAAGGAGCTGGAAGCCGGATACCACCATTACAGGTCAAACCAAAATCGATACTACCGGAAAAAAAGATACCTTGAAATACCCCCTTCAGGACAGACGCGGCCCCAATATAACGGATCCGGGGTCCAGAAGTGGTATTGATCTGAAGGATCCCGCAAATATCAACAAAACAGTAGAATACGATCCCGTTACGAAGCAATATACGGTTACCGAAAAAATCGGTAATCAGTATTATCGTAACCCTACCTACATGAGCTTTGACGAGTTCTATAAACTGCAGTCCCACCAGAGTGAACAGGACTACTGGCAAAAAAGAGCCAGCGCCCTCGGTAACCTGAACCAACGCAGCAATGGTCCCGCACTGTATAATGGCAATAACCTCTTTGACCGCATCTTTGGCGGCAGTAAAGTGGATATACGCCCCCAGGGTAGCCTGGACCTGACCTTCGGCTATCAGGGTCAGAATATCAAAAAMCCCGTGCTGGTAGAACAAGCCAGAAAGAATGGCGGGTTTAATTTTGATATGGGGATCAACATGAACGTAGTAGGTAAAATCGGGGATAAACTGAAACTGATCACCAACTATAATACCCAATCCCAGTTTGATTTTGAAAACCAGGTAAAACTCGAATATACCGGCTATAATGATGAAATTATCAAGAAAATAGAAGCCGGTAACGTTAGCTTTCCTCTGCGTAGCTCCCTGATATCCGGAATCCAATCACTTTTCGGGGTGAAAACACAGTTACAGTTCGGACGCTTAACCGTCACAAGTGTACTCTCTAATCAGAAATCACAGAAGCAAAATCTCATGCTCAAAGGCGGTACCCAGGTACAGGACTATAACCTGAGGGCAGATGAGTATGAAGACAACCGCCACTTCCTTTTGGCCCAATTCTTCCGTGATACCTTCAATTATGCCATGTCTAACCTGCCAATCATCAGGTCACTGACAAATATTACCCGTATGGAAGTATGGGTAACCAATAAAACCGGGGCTACTACCCAAACACGTGATATCGTGGGTTTAATGGACCTTGCAGAACAGAATCCTTTTAATAAAACAGCGATACACGTCAATACTACTTCCAAGCTGCCGGACAGAGGAACGAATGACCTGTATTCCAATCTGATCCGCGATCCGATGAGCCGGAATACGGGAACGGTCGTTAGCCGATTGCTCGCCTTAGGCTTGCAACCGGTCTCGGAGTTTGAGAAAACATTTGCCCGCAAACTTGATTCTACAGAGTACATCTATAATAAACAACTGGGTTTCATCTCCCTTAACCAACAATTACAGGCCGATGAAGTGCTGGCAGTCGCCTATCAGTATACGTACAACGGAAGGGTATACCAGGTGGGTGAGTTTTCGCAGGATGTACCTCCGGACCAAAACAACAGTGCCAATCAGCCTGTCCTGTTCCTTAAATTGCTGAAAGCAACATCCGCCCGTCCTACCTTACCCATATGGGACCTGATGATGAAGAATATTTACGCCACCGGCGCCTTCCAGGTAAATAAGGAAGATTTCCGGATGGATGTATACTATAAGGATCCGGGCGCAGAAGGCCGTCCACCCAGTGATAAACGTTATATCCCCGATGCAAAGGGAGATTTCGCCGGTGCCCCTATCATTACCATTCTTAACCTCGACCGATTGAATAACCAATTGGATCCGCAACCAGATGGGGTGTTCGATTACGTGGAAGGCTATACGATAAACTCCCTGACCGGTAAAATCATGTTCCCGACACTGGAACCTTTTTCTGCCGGCCTTAAAAAGGCGTTCGGCGGAGATGCGGCACTGGAAAAGCAATACCTCTATAATGTACTGTATGATTCCATTAAAGTGGTGGCCCAGCAGTTCCCACAACTGAACCGATATGTGATACGTGGTTCCTATAAATCGGCCAGCTCCTCGGAAATTAACCTGGGCTCCGGTACTACCATCCCGCCAGGATCCGTTACCGTGACCGCCGGCGGCCAGCAACTGCGGGAAAATGTGGATTACATTATTGATTATAACCTGGGCAGGCTGAAAATTATTAACGGCGGGGTGCTGAACGCCGGCGTACCTATTAATGTACAGTTTGAAAATAATGCGCTATTCGGGCAGCAGGTCCGCAACTATTTTGGTACCCGACTGGATTATATTGTCAATGATAAATTAAGTTTGGGTGGTACAATAGTGCGCATGAGTGAAAGGCCTTATTACCAGAAGGTGAACTACGGAGAGGATCCGATTAAAAACACCATGGTAGGTTTGGATGCGAACTATGCTTCCGAATGGAAAGGATTGAACCGCTTCCTGGATAAGTTGCCGAACTATACCAGCTCTTCTCCATCTAATATATTGTTTACCGGTGAAGTAGCCCGTTTGTTCCCAGGCCATAGTAAGCTGGTGAATGAACCCGGCAGCAAACAGGGTACGGCTTATATAGATGATTTTGAGGGCGTGAAAAGTGGATACGACCTGAAGTTTCCGGCTACCAGCTGGGCGCTGGCCTCTACACCTAAAGGAGCTACAGATGCCTCCGGTAGGGTGATGTTCCCGGAAGCAGAATTGAATAATGTGCTGGATTACGGAAAAAACAGGGCAAAATTGGCCTGGTACATCATTGAACCTACCCTTCAATTACCGAAATCTCCAAGTCTGCCGTCAGGGATTACAATAGATGATCAATCCGACCCCCGCTCGAGGTTAGTATATCAGAAAGAAGTATTCAAAAACAGGTCTACCGACTTCGGACAAAGCCAGTTGAGTACCCTTGATCTGGCCTATTATCCTACAGAAAGAGGCCCCTACAACTTTACCAACAATCCAATCATGATGAACCGGGATGGTTTGCTGGCAAGACCACAAACCCGCTGGGGTGGTATCATGAGGGCGATCGATAACAGTGATTTTGAAACTGCGAACATTGAATATATTGAGTTCTGGATCCAGGATCCATTTATTAAACAGCCTAACAGTTCCGGGGGCTCAATGTACTTTAACCTGGGTAACGTATCTGAAGACATCCTCAAAGATTCCAAGAAATTCTTTGAAAACGGGATGCCTGATCCGCACCAGGATCCTAATAAGATCGATTCTTCCAAATGGGGTCGTTTGCCTAAATTCCAGCAGCAGATCACCCAGGCTTTTGATAATGATCCTAATATCCGCAGCTACCAGGATGTGGGTTACGATGGTTTGAAATCACAGGATGAAGGTGCCTTCTATAAAACATACATGGATACACTGCGAATGAACTTCGGAGGTAGCCCTGTATATAACCAGGCAGTGCAGGATCCGGCTAATGATGATTACAAACATTATCGTGATCCGACATATAACGGAATGAACATTCTGCAGCGCTATAAAAGATATAGCAATCCGGAAGGGAACTCTCCGGTATCTGATCCCAAATCAACTTTCTCCTCTGCAGCCACCAATATTCCTGAATCAGAAGACCTGAACAGGGATAATACCATGAATGAAACAGAGGAATATTTCCAGTATAGAGTGGATATGAAACCTAACATGCAGGTAGGTACCAACTTTATTGTGGATAAGATAGAGGCAGATGTAACCTTACCCAATAATCAGAAAACAACGGAAACCTGGTACCAGTTTAAAGTGCCATTGAACCAGTATAACGCGAAAGTGGGTAACATACCGGATTTCAAATCCATCCGTTTCATGCGTATGTTCCTGACCGGCTTCACGGATTCCGTGATCGTACGTTTTGCCAAACTGGAACTGGTACGCAACCAATGGCGCCGGTATATGTATGAGCTGCGTCCGGGTGATCCAATTCCATTGGATAACTCTACTACCTTTAATTCTTCTGCTGTTAATATTGAAGAAAACTCTTCCCGCACACCTATTCCTTATGTGTTGCCTCCTGGAGTAGTCAGACAGAATACAATCAGCACCAACAACACTACACTGCAACTGAATGAGCAGTCTTTATCCGTACAGCTTTGTAACCTGAAAGATGGTGAAATGCGTGCCCTGTACAAAACGCTGAATATGGATCTGCGTCAGTATAAAAAACTGCAGATGTATATACACGCGGAAGCAGTAGGTGCTGCTACTGCCCTGAAAGACGGACAGATGCAAGCTGTGATCCGTATTGGTAGCGACTTTGTAAGTAACTATTATGAGTACCGCATTCCGCTGAAAGTAACAGACTGGAATGGTCCTAAAACAGCTTTGGACATCTGGCCGGAACGTAATAACATGGAACTGGTAATGTCTCAGCTCAGTGCACTGAAGCAGAAACGTAACATGTGTGATTCCTGCTCTCCGATATTGCCTTACCCGGCAACACCAGTAGCCGATCAGTATGGAAACTTTATGACAGTAGTGGGTAACCCTAGTTTGGGTGACGCCCGCACCATGATGATAGGTATACAAAATCCGAAGGATGACGGACAGCCACATTGCGCTGAGGTATGGCTGGATGAACTGCGCCTCTCTGATTTTGATGAGAAGGGTGGTTATGCTGCACTCGCCAGGGTGGATGTACAACTTTCCGACTTAGGTACCATCTCTGTTTCCGGTAACATGCATACCGCCGGTTTCGGAAATATTGATCAGCGCGTAAATGAAAGGTTCAGGGATAACTTCCTGCAATATGATGCCGCTGCTAACCTGGATCTTGGTAAACTATTACCAAAGAAAGCAGGTATCTCTATTCCTGTATATGCCGGCTATTCACAATCCGCCAGCAATCCGGAGTATGATCCTTATGACCTGGATATTAAACTGAAAGATAAAATGGCCCTGGCCAGAAACCGTGCGGAAAGAGATTCTATCCGGAAAAATGCCCAGGATTTCACTTCTATCAAAAGTCTGAACTTTACCAACGTCCGGAAATTAAATCTCGGTGGTGGTGGTAAACGGCATCTGTGGGATGTGGAAAACTTTGATCTCAGTTATTCCTTCTCCCAGATACTGCGGCATAATCCGTTGATCCAAAATGACATGCTCACAAAGCACCGTGGAGGATTAGGGTACAACTACGCCGGTCAGCCGCATTACCTGGAGCCGTTTAAGAAACTGATCAAAAGTAAATCGCACTGGCTGGATCTGATCCGCGACTTCAACATTAACTATGTACCGGCTATCCTGAGCTTCCGGGTAGATATATCCCGGCAGTTTGGTGCTACCCGCGTACGTAACGTAGGTGGAGATGTTAAGTACCAGCTCCCGGAAACCTATAATAAATACTTTACGTTCGACAGGTATTATACTGTGAAATGGGATCTTACCCGTAGTATCAATTTTGAGTTCAATGCGGTGAATAACGCACGTATTGATGAGCCAAGCGGCCGTTTAGATGATGCAGCGAAGAAAGACACGGTACGCCGGAACTTCTTCAAAGGTGGACGTAACACCAACTACATGCACAACGCCAACTTCACCTATACGCTGCCTACTTCCAAATTCCCGGCACTCAACTGGACCAATATCGCATTTGGCTACAGCACGGAATACCGGTGGACAGGCGCTTCACAGCTGGCATTGTACCTGGGTAACGCGATAGAAAACACCCAGCAGAAAACGCTGACGGCAGAATTCAAGTTTACAGAACTCTATAACAAATCGAAATTCCTGCGGCAGATCAATGCCCGCAAACCACAAACTAACAACAACAATAACAATAATCAGAACAACAAAACTGCGGCTAATCAGCCAAACCAGAATCAGCCTGCCTCCGATGAAATATCGCCTTGGGTGAAAGGATTGCTGAAACCGCTGATGATGCTGAAACGGATTGGATTTAACTATAATGAAAATGCAGGTACCCGGTTACCGGGATATATAGATAGTACCAAAATTATAGGTATGAACTGGGCCACCATGGCACCAGGCCTCAATTTCGTATTTGGTTATCAGCCGGATAGAAAGTGGTTGGACAAATTTGCACAAAAAGGACTGATTACGCCGGACACCTTATTTAATATACAGGCCCAGCAACAGTTTACACAGAGATGGGATTTACAGGCGCAATTGGAACCTTTGAACGATCTGCGTATAGACCTGACCATGACCAAGTCGTTTACCAAAACGCATACGGAACTGTTCAAAAATCTGACAGATCCGAGCAATTTCCAGCACCTGAGTCCATACGATGCGGGCGGTTTTGAAATTACCTACATTGCTATCAAAACCATGTTTGGTAAAATCAATACATCGGATGGTATTTCAAATACCTTCCGGAACTTTGAAGCTTACCGTAACCAGATCTCAAAAAGATTAGGTGCCATCAATCCATATAATAAAGATCCCGGCGTACCAACAGGAGATCCTAAAGATCCAAACTATGCATACGGTTATACCAGGTATGCACAGGACGTATTGATACCAGCATTCCTGGCCGCATATACCGGAACATCGCCCGATAAGATAGCCCTGTTGAAACAAGGAAATGATAACGTGAAAAGCAATCCTTTCAGTAATTATATTCCTAAACCCAACTGGAACATTACGTATAATGGGTTGACCAAGCTGGAACCTTTCAAATCATTCCTGACCAACTTTACTGTCAGACATGCTTACACAGGTTCACTCAGTATGAACTCCTATAATACCTCTATGTACTTTGAAGATCCGCGGCTCACCGGCTTCCCGGCGTTCAGGGATACCGTATCCGGAAATTACTTCCCTTATTTCCTGGTACCTAACCTTACGCTGACCGAGTCCTTCTCTCCATTGCTGGGAGTGGATCTTACATTCGTAAATAGCCTGAATGCCAGGGTAGAGTTCAGAAAAAGCCGTTCCCTCAGCTTGAGTCTCATTGATTACCAGCTGACAGAAGTACGTTCCAGTGAAATTATTATTGGAGCAGGCTATCGTGTAAGAGGGGTACAATTACCTTTCTCCTTCAGTAAAAATGGAGGTAAGAAGCTGCAAAACGATATGAACTTCAGACTGGACCTGAGTTTCCGGGATGATAAAACCGCCAATAACCGGTTGGATGCAGATTTGTCAATTCCTACCAGCGGGCAGAAAGTAATAGGCATATCACCGTCTATTGACTATGTGGTGAATAACAGATTGAACCTTCGTTTCTTCTATGACAGAAGACAAACCATACCAGTAATATCTACCTCGTACCCCATTACCAGTACCAGTGGAGGTATTACGTTCAGGTTCGTATTGTCGCAGTAAGAAAGTATTACACATAAACGGATTTATGGATAGATCATAAACGAGCGCATTATGCACGTTTTTCTAACCATAAATCCGTTTTTCTTAATATCGGTTTGGTAATTATTTCCTAGGTTTGCGGCGTGAAAGGGTTCGCTATTATATGCATTTTTATGGGGTTGTTGCTGCAGAATTTCAGCAGAAGCCTTATTGTGATGCAGTTTAAGGTGAACCAGTCTTATATCGCCAGTGCGCTTTGTGAAAACAGAGACAAGCCCCAGATGCACTGTAATGGCCGCTGTCATCTTAAGAAAGAGCTGGATAGGGATGCACAACAGGACCAGAATAATAATAACAATAAAGAAAAATATGAAGTGATGTTTGTAGAAGCGATCCAATCGTTTGATGCAGCACCACTACCTGACCAGATTACATTTATTTCTTTTTATAAGGCCCCTCACCAGGATACACTTGTATCATCTGTTTTCCACCCGCCCCAGTCAGTAGTTTCCTGACATTCCTTTATACTACCTGACTAACTCTGTTTGCTACGGCGAACAGTAAACTATTTTATTTACATGAAACAATGTTGTTTACTCATCATTGCGTGTATCGCTGCGTTTAGCAGTAATGCACAGCAATTATATGGGCGTGTGGCTGATGTGCAAACCAAAGAAGCTTTACCTGGTGTGAATGTAAGACTGTTGCATGCCGCAGCAGGATGCAATACCAATGCACAGGGCAAATATGAAATATCCGCGCCTGCTACGGACTCTATTGAAATATCTTATATCGGCTACATCACCCGGCAGATAGCCGTTGATGCTGCCGCGCATATGCCGGTAATCTATCTCCAGCAAAGAACTACCAATCTGAATGAGATCATCGTTTCCTCTTCCCGGGATAAGCAGGAACGGACAACTGTTCCGGTGGCCATCAGTACCATCTCGGCCCAAACATTGAATGACACCAAAGCCACTACCCTGGACCAGGTATTAAATAAGGTAAGCGGAGTTTATATGGTGGATCTGGGTAACGAGCAGCATACCATGGCTATTCGTCAGCCTATTGGCTATAAAAGCCTGTTTTTGTATCTGGAAGATGGTATACCTATCAGAACAATAGGAGACTTCAATCATAATGCACTGATAGAAATTAATATGGCTGCATTGAGGAACATTGAAGTTATTCGTGGGCCCGCCTCTTCTTTATATGGCAGCGAAGCAGTTGGTGGCGCTGTGAATTTCATTACCGCCTCGCCTACGCTGGTACCTACCGCCAAAGTGCAACTGGAAGGTAGTAACTGGGGATACAGAAGAGCGGATTTCAGTGTATCCAATACCGTTAAAAAAGTGGGTTTTGCAGTCAGTGGCTATTATGCCAATCAAAACAATGGCTACATGGATCATAGCGACTTTCATAAGCTGGCATTAACGGCGAAAGTAGACTACCAGATCAATGAAAAAACGAAGTGGACCAATGCCGCCACCCTGATCAATTATAAAACGGATCAGACAGGTGGTCTTGATAGTACCCGTTTCTTTGAAAAAAATTACCGCAATTTCCAGACGTTCACCTACCGCGAAGTGAAAGCATTACGTATACGCAGTACTCTGGATCATGAATGGAACAGCAGCAACCATACTACTTTTACGGGCTTCTTTCGCAATAATACTATCGGGCAAAATCCTTTTTATGCGATACAGGATGTGAGAGGTACACAAAAAGCGAATGGGCAGATCAATAAGGATGGATTTAACAGTTATGGCATTATTGTACAGCATAAGAAACAATTTCACTGGAAAGATGCCGCATTGATAGCGGGTGTGAGTGCGGACTACAGCCCTGCTACTTATGTAGCGGACTATATTGCAATCACAAAAGATGCAGCAGGTTATTATGCCAGTTACCGGCAAACAGATTCCTTACTAACTGATTACCGGGTAGGATTGCTTAACAGTGCCGTATATACGCAATTTGAATTTTCACCGATACAACAAATGAGGGTGGTGGCTGCGTTGCGCTACGACCGGATGGATTACAATTTTGAAAATCATTTAACACCATCTGCATATACAGGCGCGCCCAGCGAGCGTAATAATTTTAATGCGCTCACGCCTAAGCTGGGGCTTACTTATAACCTCGGCAGTAACAGGGGTTTGTATGCCAATTACAGTGTGGGTTTTGCTCCTCCTAATATCTCGGAATTATATACCGGTGTTAAAGTCCCCGTATTGAAATCCGCTACTTATCAGAATTATGAAGCAGGTGGCTGGTTTGGGTTTGCAAATCATAAAGGATATGCCGATCTGAGTATTTATCGTATGAATGGTAGTAATGAAATTATAAGTGTGAGAAATGCTGATGGCGTTTATGAAAACAGGAATACCGGTGCTACTACGCATAGTGGGATAGAGTGGAATGTAAAATATGCGCCTGTTAATAGTCTGCTGATACGCAGCAGTGGTACATATGCGGAACATCTTTTTAAAGCTTATGCAGATGGTAATAAAGTATATAGTGATAACCAGATGAATGGTGCACCTAAATGGATAACCAATATAGAAGTTACCTGGAAGCCTGCTGTATTGAAGGGTTTCAGGATCGGCGCAGAATGGCAGCACATAGGTAAGTACTTTATGGATGCGGCTAATACCTCGGTGTACAATGGGTATGATTTATTTAATGCGAGGGCAGGATATGCATTTAAAGGATTTGAATGCTGGCTCAACTGCATGAACATTGGAGATCAGCTGTATGCCACCACCGCAGAGAAATCTGCATATGGAAAAACATACAGGGTGGGCCCACGGCAGACGTTCAACTTTGGCGTTGCTTATACATTCACCGGGAAAAATTAAAGAGATGAAACCAATTGCAGCCGCGATATTGTTGTTGTTGATGTTGTCCTGCCATCGCAGCGGGATACAGCCGGAGGGGCCGGTAGTTGTATCACATGCAGGAAAGGATGCTTCCTGTCCTTTTATAACGAAAGATACAGATGGCCACCCGGTGATTAGCTGGGTGGAGAAAGATAGTAGTGCAGACAAGGGACTGATGTACTATGCGGTATCTAATGATAACGGGCATACGTTTTCTGAACCGGTTGTTATTCCGGCTACCACGGGTGTTTTTCCGCATGATGAAAATCTTCCGAAGTTGTTGTTTAAGCCGGGCGGCACTGTCATTGCGCTGTTTGGGGTAGAGGCGAATGATCCGCGTAACAAGTATGCAGGTAAAGTTATGTATACACAGTCGTTTGATCATGGCAAAACCTGGCAGGCAGCAGTGCCGTTGGTAACAGATACTGCGGGGTATGATCAGCGTTATTTTGATATGGCTTTATTGCCGGCAGGAGAGGCAGCAGCTATCTGGCTGGATAACCGGAAGCAAACTAACGCGGAAGGATCAACGCTTTATTTTGCGGTGACAAGCGGACAAAGTGGCTTTCAATCTGCGATGCCGGTAGCAACTACCATTTGCCAATGTTGTCGTACTAAAATGTATGTAGCTGATAATGGCAATATTCATCTTGCCTACCGGGATATCATCAACGATTCTATTCGTGATATGGTACACCAGGTATCTACTGATGGAGGCAAATCGTTTTCCATGCCGGTGCGCATCAGTGCAGATAACTGGGTAGTGAATGGTTGCCCGCATACGGGGCCAACGCTGACCGCCAATAGCACCGGGTTGCATTTCGCCTGGTTCACCATGGGCGGGGGACAGGGGGCATTTTATTGCCTCTCTGCAGATAACGGTCAAACCTATACGCAAAAGGAGCCCCTCAGTAAAGCGCCGATGGCAAAACATCCGCAGATGACGACCGTAAATGATCAGATACTGGTAGTATGGGATGAACCTGTAAAATGGAAAAATGATTTTAACAGCAGGGTGGGCTTTCAATACAAATCGGCCGATGGAAAAACGATAATGGCAGGTCTCCTTACGGCGGATAGCAGTTATGTAAATTTTCCGGTGATCAGTGCGGTGGGGAAGGATAAAGCACTGCTGGCTTATAAAAAACGTAGTGGAAACAGGAGTGAAGTGGTGGTAACCAGGTTAGATGTTCAGTAGGCTTTATTAGCGGGTATCCTGACTAAAAATAAATTGGGATGTAGATGATTTTCAGCAACCGTGGTTCATTGAAAAATACCTACATCCCAAATTCTAAAAAATTCTCAGCTGTAACCCAAAGAAAAGCCTTTTTGTCCGGCCCAATCTTTACGCGATGCCCAACGACCGTAGTTACCTTTACGGGAGCTGCCAAAGTAAAGGCGCCATCCTTCTTTCCACGTGGGATAGTACAGACGTAACAAGTACATAGTGATAAATGTAAGCATAGGGATATGGTTTCAATGTTTAGGATAGTCAGTTAGTTTAGTCGCATTGGCATAAATTTTTTGCTGCTATAGCTATATGTGTGCAAAAAATATATAAATGTTTCCAAATATAATAACTCCCTTCACAAGATCAAATCACATCTATGTGTTATTTTTTATCTATGTAATAAGCATTGGCTTGTTGCAAAGGTGTCATTACCAGATCATTAATACAAACGTGCGGTGGCAGTGAGGTACAATAGTATACCACGTCTGCTACATCCTGTGGTGTTAATGGAATAAAGCCTTTATACACCTCTTTCGCCTTTTCTTCATCCCCTTTAAACCTTACCAGTGAAAATTCTGTTTCTGCAGCACCGGGGTGAACGGCAGTTACTTTTATACGATAAGGGAGTAAATCAATCCGCATACCCTGGGAAATAGCGTCTACAGCGGCTTTGGTGGCACAGTAAACATTGCCTTTGGCATATACCAGTTTGGCGGCAGTAGAGCCAATATTGATGATATGGCCGGTAGTACGGGAACGCATCCACGGAATAACGGTACGGGACACGTACAAGAGCCCTTTAACGTTCGTATCTATCATGGCATCCCAGTCATCGGTACTTCCTTCGTCAATGGTGCTTAATCCGGCTGCCAGCCCCGCATTATTTATGAGGATATCAATTTTCCTCCATTCTTCCGGAATATTGCCTAAAACGGCTTTTACTTCCGCTTCATTTCTTACATCAAAATTTAATGCCAGAACATTTACACCAAATTCCTGTGTGAGTTGTGTTTGAAATGCATCCAGTCTTTCTTTTCGCCGTCCGGTTATAATCACATCATAACCTTTACCGGCATACGTAGTTGCACATGCCTGGCCAAAACCGGCAGTCGCTCCGGTGATAAGAACAATTCCCATGAGATGTAATTTTTTATGCAATTTACAAAGGATCAGCGGATCAACGTTACTGTTCCTTTTCTCATGATTTCTTTACCAGTAAAATCTGTTCCCTGTAGTATCCAGATATACGTATCCACCGGGGCCGGAGCGCCCCTGAAAGTACCATCCCATCCGGTACGGAAATCTGTGGATGCATAAATTTCCACTCCCCACCGGTTATATATGCGGAAGAATTTGTAGGCGGTGATACCTACGGGGATAAACCGGAAATGATCATTTTGTCCATCACCATTAGGAGTAAATGCGTTTGGCACATACATTTCCGGTCCTGTATAATATTTTACGCTCACTGTTGCATACCCAAAACATCCCTGCTGATTGGATACACGGAGTTTAAAAGCAATGTCGCGGTTATAGTTGAGTACCGGATTCGCGATGTCAGGATTGGTCAACCCGTCTGAAGGTGTCCACGAATAAAAGTCACCACCGCTGCCCTGCATTACCATCGGCTGTCCCCTGGCCAGTATGGTATCGTGTCCTGCAAATGGATTGACTTCGTATATCCGTATGTTTTTTGTGACGGTTTTTTCGCACTGTTTATCGGTCAGCAGGGTCAGTGAAATCGTATATACGTCACCTTTAGTAAAGGTATGTTGGAGCGATCGTTGTATGCCGGGCGTAACAACACTATCTGAAGTACCGAAATCCCATACATGGGAAGTAATATTTCCGTACTGGTAAGAGGACGTATCATTAAACTKAATAAGATCACCTTTGCAGATTCCTGTGGAGGTAAATCCGGCTTTCAGTCCCGGGTAGTTGTTGATGGTACCCACTGCGCTATCTGTGCAGGAGAGCCCTGGGTTCACCACCATTTTTACTTTGTACACACCGGTATCAGGATACTGGTGATAGAACATCGTTTTATTATCGGTAAGGGTATCGGTGCCATCACCAAATGTCCAGTAGTAGGTAGATGAATAACCTGCTACGCTGGAATTGCTGATAGGGACATGTAATGCAGGATCATCTGTACAGTTATTCAGTACTGATGGAAAAGTGGCAGTGATCCTGGTCTGGCAGTTAAATACCGTCAGCAATATGTCTTTGCTATGTGTGCCCAGGAATTTTTTTGTAAACGGATCGTATTCATTCACGCACACTGTTATTACATACTTTCCCGGTTTATTGGGTGTGCAGGTAATCAGGCCCTGAGCAGAAATGGATATGCCCGGGCTGCCACCCATTGGGTTGCTGCCCGAATAAGGTGGTATATACCGTACAGTGGAATTATAGGGCGGTGGTGTGGTAGACGTGTTTTCATTGGTACTGGAACCGTCTGTTAATGCACTGCAAAGATTATAGGTCAAACTATCACCATCTTCATCATACGCAGCATAATCCAGTGTAAAAGGCATCGCACTGCAAATAATAATAGATGTATCCTTATTGAAATAAGCGCTGTTATTATTCGGTCTTGATTCTGTACCGGGAATAGTAGTATAATAAGTAGAACCTTCATGTTCTGAATCATAGATGTTGTTCAGGTTTTCACCGCGGCAGCACCGCTGTGACGCCACGTAATAGCCGCCGGGAATGGGCGCCAGTTCTATTACTGCGGTATAGAAGGCTACTTCCAGGTGTTGTGCCTGCGGTGCCAGGCAAGGATTTTTCAGCGTATCAATGAGTGGACGTGTTTCAGAAATGTAGAGATATACAGAAGATAAAACTTTGGAACCATTGGAAGTAAATACGTTAGCTGTTACAGGGTTCTCGAATCTGTCGATACAACCTTGACGCTCGCCACAGGTAAAATCTGCGTCGCGGTACAATTTGAGAGTGATGAGATAACGGTAGCGTGTATTATCTCCGCTCATTCCTAATGTTTTATAAAAAATTTCGCCACCAATAATATGATATCCAGCTGCGAAAATAGGGAACAAAAAGCAGCTCAATACCAGTAATACTGCTCTCTTCATGATTGGGGATACTGCTCTCTGAATTTAACAAAAAAAGAGCAGATCCGGTTCATTTCGGACAACTTTATCTTACGAGTGTGACGGTACCTTTACGTTGAACAGTATTATTGTTGATATCCTTTCCTTGTACTACCCAAACATAGGTGCCAATGCCGGCAGTCTGACCATTCACTGTTCCATCCCATCCCTGAAGATAAGCCGTGGTGGAGTATACCAGCTTGCCCCAGCGATCAAACACGCGGAAAAATTCCATGGTTACAATACCTACGGGCAGTGGGCGGAAAATATCATTTAATCCGTCTCCGTTGGGAGAGAATGCATTAGGTATATAAATATCCGGCCCTTTAATAAAACGGACGAAAATATTGTCGGTACCGGAACAACCTTCCTGCGTATAGGCGGTAACGGTATATGTAATGTCGTGGTTATACGTAGTAACCGGATTATAAATACTACGGTTGTTTAATCCGTCTGGTGGCATCCAGGTATAGCGTACGCCCCCGGTGGCATTTAGCTGAAATGGAGTGTTCAGCATAATAATGGTATCGTTGCCGGCAAAGGCATACACTTTAGGCACTACCCTTACCAACGTACTGGCGGTAACCGGCTTGGGACATCCGAGTGTATCCGTTACAGTTACTGTAAATAAGGTGGTGTCTGCGGGGTGTGCTATGGTTACTGGTGAAGAAGCGTTATCCACATAAAAGGCTGGCGACCAGCGGTAATAGGCGCCACCGGTAGCACGCAACGTTAAGGGTACACCAAAACAAACAGTGGTATCAGGAGCGGCGGTAGCTTTAGGAGGATCTACCACTTTAAGACTAACGGTATCGGCCCCACGGCATGTACCAAGCGCCACCTGCACTTCGTAAGTTTGTTTAGGAGGAGCTGGTATCACGTATATGTCAGGATTAAACGATATAACGTTATTCCTGGTGAGGTCTGTCCAACGGTAGGTATACAAACCATCGGCGGTAGTTTCCAGATGAATCTCATCATTTGTACATACCGTGCTGTCAGCAATAGTTTTTACATGTATGGAAGTTCTTACATCTACCAATATATCTTTATCGTTCACACATCCCTGGCTATCCACAAAAGTTACTTTATAGGTGGATGTACGTGGAGGAAATACGATAGGATCAGGTGTGTTGGGATTTAGTATAAAGTAGTTGTCCGGTGTCCAGTTAAACGTGCCTGGTAACGTGCTGTTGGCCCACATATGCAAACTGTCTTTGGCACATAGCAATGTATCTGAAGTGGCATTAAATGGAGGCTTATCGTAAATAGTAATCGGATTGGTAATGGTTTGTTCGCATCCTTTATCATTGCGTACATAAAGCTTTACATCATATTTCCCGGGTGTTTTATACAGGTAGTTGGGGTTTGCTACATTGGTGGTGTCCCCGTTGCCGAAATCCCACTTATAATAAGCAATACCTCCGGCATCAGAGCGGGTAGGGGAAGAATTAAATTTTGTCTCCTTATTCGAACAAAAACCAGCAGCCGTAAATGCCGCTTTCAATACCGGATATGCATACACGAGCGCGATAGCACTGTCACCACAGTTACTGTTTTTATCTACCCACATCTTCACTGTATATAAACCTTCTTTGGCGTAAGTATGCGTGAATGCAGCAGTACTGTTGGTAGACAGGGTGGTGCCATCTCCAAAGTCCCAGAAGTAAGGTTTTCCAAGTGTACTGTTATTGGTGAAAGTGACGGTTAAACTGGTGCAGTCGTTGTATTTATCAGGCATGGAAGCGGTCACCTGTTTCACACAGGTAGTCACGTTAATATGAAAATCTTTGCGCAGGGTGCCTATCTGTTTACCATTACGAAATTCTTTTACACATACAGTCACCACATATTTACCCGCTGTGGGGGCAATACCCGATATGATCCCGGTTTTGGGATCTATGGTAACAGTTGATCCAAGTGGACTACCACCGCTGAACGGCGATATGTAGGAAACTTCCTCATAAGGTGGATTTTCCGCAGGAGGAGGTATGTTGTTATCCCCCGTGAGTGCTCCGCCTTTGAAGGCATCACAGAATTCATAGGCGAGGGAATCGTGATCCTGATCTGATGCAGAGAAGTCGTAGGTGAATTTTTTACTGGCACATACCAGAGTGGCTTCTTCCTTATTGAATGTTGGACTGGAGTTTATTATTTGTACGTTGTCGATTTTACCCGGGATGTCAATATAATAAGTTGCACCGGTGCCCACATCGGGGCTGTTGGGGATAGGCTCTGCTATTATATTGAGCATGAACGGATCGCGGCAGCAACTTGAAAAAGCAATGGTGTAACCATTGTCGTTAGCAGGTATCGTAATGTTGGTTGTAAACGTTCCTATCTGGTAACAGATCACCGGAGGATTCACAATACAGGGGTCTACCTGCCCCAGGTTTTTCTCCTCAAAACCTGAGCGGGTGATTTGATAATCCGCGAGCTTACTATAATTTTTTTTGTCGAAGGCAGAGAGGTAAACAGCATCGGGCATTTTGGCTATCCGGGGGCCATTACCGCAGATACGATATAATTTCAGGGTGATCGTATAGGTAATCATGTTACCATTCCTGCTTACAAACTTATAGTATACCTGTCCGCCTATAATATGACTGGCCTGCGCCACCAGGGCGCACACCATGCATAGCAGGATGGCAAGTAGTTTTTTCAAAACATGCGATTTTTATGATTATAGTTGACAAAACGCTATAAACTGCTCCAATATCACATTACTCTCTGTTGCTATTTCCCACATACCCATGTGGCCCACATTTTCAAAAATATGAATGCTGCTGATCCGCGGTAAAGTTATTTGCGGTAACACGTTATCCAGCGGCACTGCATTATCATCTTTCCCGATCATAAATAATACCGGTACCCGAAGCCCTTTCAATACCCCTGTTCTGTCCGGACGGGCGGCCATTGCCTCGTAATAAGCTACCAGCGCCGGGAGCTGGCATTCCATACCCATTTTCACATAGGCGTCTACCTCAGATGGCAGGGTGTTTTTGGTAGCGGGGCTAAACATATTGGGCAATGTTTGCCGTAAAAATGTTTCTGCTCCATATTGTTCCATCAGCTTAACAGACTTTCGTCTGCCTTCTTTTTTCTCTTCACTATCAGCTTTGGCAGTAGAATGAAAAAGTCCCAATCCTTTTACAACGGAGGGATATTTTTCTGCTAATGCCAGTGCAATATAGCCACCCATAGAGTGGCCGATAACAACTGCATCACTGATATCTTCTGCTAACAGGATCGCATATACGTACTCCGCCATGGATTCAATAGTCAGTGGCGAAGACAGCGGCGATACTGCCGTTCCAGGTAAATCCGGAATAATGACGCGATACTGGGTTTTAAGCTGCGTAGTTTGTATGTTCCAAAGTCCTGAGTTCTCTGCAAAACCATGTATAAGCACTACCGTTGCGCCCTGGCCCTCATCCAACCAGGTGATGTTTCCGTTATTGATTGATTTCCGCATGTTTTAAACCGGGAATAAATCGTGAAATAAAAGCATGTAACAGGAACAAGATACAAAATATTAATGCCGCTTTCGACACCAGATCGCCATTTTTTACATAGAACGTAATACCCGTCCCTGGTGTTACAGTTGCTTTAAAAACAGCTTGCTGCCAGTAGGGTTGTGGTTGATGAATATTACCTGCCGGATCAATAACTGCTGATATACCGGTATTTGCGCAGCGTGCTATCCAACGACGGGTTTCAATGGCACGAATCCGGGCATATTGTAAATGCTGACGGTGACCTTCTGTATTGCCCCACCATCCGTCGTTGGTGATAATGACTAATAAATTGGCCCCGGGTTTAATATGCGTGGCCATATAATTACTAAATACTGATTCATAACAGATTACCGGGAAAACGTTGATGCTGTCTGCAGGATTGGTAAACATTTCCACGCCGGGCATACGGCCGTAGCTGCCGGAAATACCACCAAAATCCAACGCTACGCTTTGCATGAACGATAAGTAACGTACATATGGCACCAGTTCGGCTCCGGGCACCAGTTCATATTTATGGTATACCTGTATACTTTTGGAAGTATCTATCTGTATGGCACTGTTATACGCATCCCAGCGGGTACCGTCATTCAGTGTTCTGGCGGTAACAGGGATTTCCTCTGTACTGCTGTAATGCTTTAGTGTAGCGGCGCCGCTGATCAGTTTTGCTTTAGGGTATTTGCGCAGCATTTCCCGGATGGCCATTATTTCCGGTTGATAGTTCAGTTCACTTTCCCAGGCGCCCTGCGGAAACAATGCAGTTTCCGGCCAGATAATATAACGGGTATTGCTATCCGCTTTTTGTTCCGTGAGCMGCAAAAATTTCCCCAGTTGATCCATGGCAGATCCTGCACTGAATTTTTCATCATAGGGATCTATGTTGGGTTGTACAATCACTACCGCTGTTTTCCGCGCCGGATCATCGGGAGGGGGCGTAATAAAAGCAGAAATAATCAATGGCAAACCAATCACCACTGCCGGCTTCCAGATTTCACGTAATACCTGCTTCCACGAAAAATCGTATAGGCGGGCACGTTTCCATACATTATAGATAAGAATATTGGCACAGAGTATCCAGAAGGTGCCGCCGCTGGTACCGGTATATTCGTACCATTGTATCCATCCCGGACGCAATGCAAATGCATGACCCAATACCAGCCAGGGCCAGCTGAATTCCCAGGTCTGATGAATATATTCAAACGTTAACCAATATACGATTAAGGCAAAGTAGGCTACGGGCTCAGGTAATTTTCTACGGGTATTTTTAAAGCCCAGCCAGGGAATGCTCATGAGTAATGCATTGAAGCAATTGGCGAATACGCCACTCATGGGCAGGGTAGTATTGCCTACCCACCAGGTAGAAGCAACGTTCCATACCAGGAAGGTGCTGAACACAAGACCGAAATATTTCCAGCGATGCTGCACTTTTTCGCTGATATACAACAATGGGGTAAATGCAATGAAAATAAGCGGCGTAAGTGGCATAGTAGGCCAGGCAAGCCAGAATATTAAACCACTCAGAATGCTTAACAGCAGGTAAGGCTTCTTCATTTTATAATGATGAATTTCTAATTACGGATAGGAACGAAGATAAGTGCGGAATTACTGAAAACAAAAACGCCCGGCACTTTCAGGCCAGGCGTTCTGTTATCTTTTTGTGATTATCTGCTATAGTTAGGTGCTTCCTTGGTGATTACCACATCATGCGGGTGGTTTTCTTTTACAGTAGCAGCTGTAATTTTTACAAACTGTGCACCCTGTAATGCTTTGATATCTTTAGAACCGGTAAGACCCATACCAGCCCGTAAGCCACCTACAAATTGCTGTACTATTTCAGAGAGCATGCCTTTGTATGGAACGCGGCCCACAATACCTTCCGGTACCAGTTTCTTAATATCATCTTCATCCTGGAAGTAACGGTCTTTACTACCTTCCTGCATGGCTTCAATAGAACCCATACCACGATAGGATTTAAATTTACGTCCTTCGTAAATAATAGTTTCTCCGGGGCTTTCTTCCACACCTGCAAAGATAGATCCTGCCATGATGGTAGATGCACCTGCTGCGAGGGCTTTTACCATATCACCGGTGTAACGGATACCACCATCTGCAATTACCGGGATACCCAGTTTTTTCAGTGCATCAGCAGCTTCCATTACAGCAGACAGCTGTGGGAAACCAGCGCCTGTTACAATACGGGTGGTACAGATAGAACCTGGTCCTACCCCTACTTTCACCGCATCTGCACCTGCCTGTGCCAATGCCAGTGCACCTTCTGCAGTAGCTACGTTACCAGCAATCACCTGCAGTTTAGGGAAAGCTTTCTTTAATTTTTTGAGGTTGTTTAGTACCGCAATAGAATGACCATGGGAGCTATCCAGGCAAACTACATCCACACCTACATTCACGAGTGCCTGTGTGCGATCCAGCAGATCTGCGGTGATACCGAGTGCAGCACCTACGAGTAAACGGCCGAATTCGTCCTTTACAGCGTTAGGATAGCTGGTTAACTGCAGAATATCACGGTAAGTGATCAGCCCTGCCAGTTTACCCTGTTTGTTAACTACCGGTAATTTTTCGATTTTATAATGCTGGAGAATTTTTTCTGCCTTTTTCAGGTCAGTGCCTTCTGGTGCAGTGATCAGGTTTTCACTGGTCATTACCTCTTTTACAAGGCGTTTTTTATTCTTTTCAAACCGTAAGTCCCTGTTGGTGAGGATACCTACCAGCTTGTTGTTATCATCGATAATGGGAATACCACCAATACCGTTTTCCTTCATCAGTCTTAACGCTTCACCGATAGTGGCGTCAACTTTCAGGGTAACGGGATCTATGATCATACCGCTTTCGCTACGCTTAACGCGTCTCACCATTTCGGCTTGTCGTTCGATGCTCATGTTCTTGTGGAGAATACCTATTCCACCTTCTCTCGCCAATGCAATAGCCAGCGTGGCTTCAGTAACAGTATCCATCGCTGCAGATACCATTGGTATATTCAGACGTATGTTTTTTGTTAATTGCGTAGAGAGATTTACTTCTTTAGGCAGAACTTCAGAGTAGGCCGGTACCAGGAGCACATCATCGAATGTAAGTCCGTCAGCTACAAATTTGGGTTTAGATTTTCCCGCAGGCATGATGCAACTATTAATCAGTTAAAAAATAATTGCACGCAAATGTACACCTTTTTAGCTAATAGAAAAAATATTAGCTTTTAGCCTTTAGCTTTTAATGTTTTTTGTTAATATAATATTAACAATATAACCGGGTCTTTCTCCGCCTGCCAACTGAATGCCAGCTAACAACCAACTGCTAAATCAGCTCGTAGAGCTGGCCTGGGAGGCTGCGGAGTACACTTTGCATTTCCAGGTTGAACACAGCGGTAGCTACCTGGCTGCCTGATAAACGGGTTTGCAGGTACAATTCTTCCAGGTGTCGCCGCGACTTTTCCCGGAAAAGCGACATAATCAGCTGCTCATCGGCTGTTAACTCCGGAAACAGCCCGGGTTGCACTATGCCGGAAACAGATGGACGCGCGTTTTCCTGCCAGCCCATCAGCTCCAGTACATCGGCAGCTCCCGTGAGCAGTGCGGCTTTATTATGTTTGATCAGGTAGTTACAGCCCGCGGACTGCGGATCATTCAACCTGCCCGGAATACACATCACATCCCGGTTATAGCCATTGGCCAGATCGGCCGTGATGAGTGAACCGCCCCTCACCCCGCTTTCTATCACAATAGTGGCATCACTGATGCCAGCGACAATCCGGTTGCGCTTAGGGAAATTTTGCTTATCCGGCAGGGTCTGGCTCATAAAGTCGGTCAGCAAACCGCCTTGCTCCAGCATTTCTACGGCCATTTGCTTGTGCGCAAGAGGATATATCCGGTCCAGTCCATGTGCCAGCACGCCTATAGTAGGCGTTTGCTCTTTTAAGGCCGTTTTATGGGCGATCATGTCTATTCCGTAGGCGAGGCCACTTACAATGGTGATACCGGCAGCAGCGAGCTCCTTTACCAGTGTTTCGCATATCGCACGCCCGTAAGAAGTAGGGTGCCTGGTACCAACCACATTAACAATCCGGGGCGGATTTAAGGTGGCACTGCCCTTATAATACAGCATAGCAGGATTGTCGTAGCAATGAAGCAACCGTTGTGGATAACCAGGATCTGTACAAAACAGCGGTTGTATCCTGTATTTCTCTATGAAATCAATTTCGGCAGCTATGGGCGCGAAGTCACGAAAATTGCAAAGTGCCGCCGCCCGGATGCTTCCCACCGTTTCAATTTTCTCCAGTTCATATTTTTTAGCTTTGAATATGTTGCCGGCGCTGCCAAAATGTTCCAGCAGCTTTTTGATGATCACATCACCGATCAGAGGAATCCGGGTTAATGCGATCTGATACATTAATTCCTGGGGCATAACAAACAATATTTCCGCATAATTTACAATTTTCTCATGGCACTTTTTGTGGGCCACATGATTTATTTTTGCAGCCACTAACGGATAATTTTTATGAAGATGAAATGGCTATTGACAGGAGTACTGATGATCGGGTTGTTTGCCTGTAAAACCACTCAACCGGTAACAGAAAAAAGTACCGCTACTACACTGATACCGGGCGGTCCGGCATGGGCTGCTTTGTGGCAGCAACAATCCGGTGAATACAAAGCCCTGTGCCTGCAGGCGTACCAGCTGGCAGCATTAAGACTGGATCAATACCTCTCCACTAAAGGCAGCAAACCGCTGGCAGTAGTAACAGATATAGATGAAACGGTGCTGGATAACAGCCCTTACTCTGTACATCAGGCATTGGCCGGTAAAGTATACGATGATAAAAGCTGGATGGAATGGACCGCGAAAGTTGCTGCCGACACGGTTCCCGGCGCTCCGGCATTTTTTAAATATGCTGCATCCAAAGGTGTAAAAGTATTTTACATCACCAACCGCGCAGAAAGTGAGAGAGCCGTTACCCTCCAAAACCTGCAGCGCTACCAGTTTCCGGATGCAGATGACCAGCACCTGCTGCTGAAAACAACCACCTCTGGTAAAGAACCCCGCAGACAACAGGTGTTACAGCAATATGAGATCGTGATGTTGTTTGGTGATAACCTCGGTGATTTTGCTGCGATCTTCGATAAAAAACCGGTAGATGAAAGAAATAGTGCAGCGCTACAATCTGCTGCCAGCTTTGGTAGCCGCTTCATTGTGTTACCCAATCCCATGTATGGCGATTGGGAAGGAGCGTTGTATAATTTTCAATATAAACTTACTACCCAACAGAAGGATTCCATCATGAAAAGCAGGTTGAGAAACTACTAAGTAATAATGGAAATGTTGAAGGCCGCAAAGAGCAGGTAAATGCTGCTTTGCGGCCTTTATATTTGTGGCGATAGCCTGGGTACTATAACATCCCGAACTGTTTGAAATGATGCAGAAAATGTTTTCTGTGAAATGCTTTCCATTCTTCATAATCCAGCATACCAAATACATGATGTACCGTTTTCTCCGTTGGATGCTGTTGGAAATATGCATCAAAATCACTGATTTCATCGAGGAGGTATTGCCTGGCTATCATCAGATTGTCTGAATGAGGAGGAGGCGGTACATCGCCCTGTAAGGGAGAAGGCAGACTGTGCTGCATTTCCATTTCACTATACAGAAATTGTTTGTATCGTTCTATTTTTTCAGGTGGTGTTAAAATAGCTAACTTCTCATGCTTGTTGCAGGAAAATGCCATAGCCAGACCCAGGTGTTCGAGCATTTGCACCGCATTCATTTTTCCCCATTCAGGTACCGTAGTTTCGTGTAGCCGTGATAGATAGTTGTCAAGTGAGGCGGCGGTTAAGAATTCTGATGCATTCATAACGGATGATGATTTGAGTGATTACAAGCTGATGATCCTGAATACCGTACGTCTGTTCTCTGCTCTTCCCTCTTCCGTATCATTTGTGGCAATCGGATCACTTTCGCCATAGCCCTTTGCAGCAAGACGTGCAGCAGCAATACCTTTTTCGGTTAAGTATTTAACGACTGATTTGGCGCGGTTTTCAGACAGCACCTGGTTGTCTTTATCTGTGCCTACGTTGTCGGTATAGCCGTCAATTTCAATTTTAATGGTTGGATTATCCTGAAGTAAATTGACCAGTTTATTCAGCTCTGTAACAGATGCAGGTTTCAGTGTGTATTGTTTGCTGTCGAAGAAAATATTGTGTAGTACAATACTGGCATTGGCGGCCAGCGGTTGCAGTGGAATATTTTTTTCGAACGGCACACCGGGATTATGATCTTTCAGTGAAAAATTATCGGAGTAAAAGAGATAGCCTTTTCTGTTCACGTGCATGGCGTAATCTTTTCCTACCGGCAACGGCGCCAGGTAGTCACCGTTGTCGTTGGTTTTTACGGTAGCAATGCTATAACCGCCCTGCAGGTCTATTATATCAATGCTGGTAGCTAAACGGGCATGTGTGAGGGTATCATACACGTAGCCTTTTACATATAACGTTTGGAGTGGTCGGGCTTCCGGATATAGTTCAAACCGGTAGATATCCAGGGCGCCACGGGTATCGGAACGATCGGATGCGAAATAGGCGGTTTTACCATCGGCTTCTACTACCAGTGATGCATCTTCATCGATGGTATTGATCGGGTAACCGAGGTTGGTAGCTGGTCCCCAGCTGCCGTCCGGTTGCCGCCGGGAATAGAAAATGTCGAGTCCGCCATAGCCAGGATGACCATTGGAGGCAAAGTAAAGCGTTTGTCCGTCCGCGTGAATAAAGGGAGTAGTTTCCCTGCCGGCAGTGTTGATATTAGGTCCCAAACGTTGAGGAATGCTCCATTGTCCGTTTGGCTGCCGGTTGGTTACAAATATATCTGCACCATTATCTGATGTTTCACGTGCAAAATAAAGTGTTTGTTTGTCGGTGCTGAGACTGGGTTGTGATTCCCAGTCACGTGTGTTGATGGGCGATCCAAAATTCTTTGGGGCAGTCCATCCCTGAGCCGTTTTTTCCGAGTAATACAGATCGCAGCTGCCTTTGCCTTCTGGAAATTCGCAGCCTGTGAATACCAGCATGGTACCATCTTGTGAAATGTTTTGTGCGCCTTCATTGAAAGAGGAGTTTACAGGTTCACCCATGTTTTGTGCCGTTGACCATTTATCGTTGTCCCGGTACGTAATATAAAAATCTTCATTACGGCCATTTACGCGCCTGGTGAAGATCAATGTTTTACTGTCAATGGTAAGGGAGGGAAAGTATTCCGGATCTTTGCTATTCACCGGATCACCCAGATTTTCCGGATGAAAAGGAACGGTCTGACGGCTGTTATTTACTGCAAATTCATAATTCGCTTTCAGCTTTTCTGCGTTAGGACTTTTAGATTTTATATTGGCAAGATATTGTGTGATTAACTGTAATGCCCCTACGAAATTTCCGGTACCTGCCATTGCCCGGGAGTAGGCTACTGATACCGGGCGCAGGCCGCTGCTGTCCAGTTGCTTTAATTTTTCAAAAGCAGTGACGGCGGCCGCATAATCTTTCAGTTCTACATAGCACAATCCCATTTGTCCATATGCATCTGTAAAGTTAGGTGCAGCTTTGATGGCTTCCTGCAGCAAAGTGATGGCTGTTTGTGTCTGATAAATTCTTACGGCGTCTATTGCACGGTCGAAGCTGGCTTTTGCTTTTTTAGGAGCAGTTTCATAAGTAACTGTCTGGGCCTGCATTTGCATCCCTATGCCAAACAGGCTACCCAGTATTAACAGGAAGGTTTTTTTCATAGAATCTATTCGCTATGTAATTAACGAAATTCTATCGAAAAATAGTGTAGCGATTTAGTGGTTAGCTTTTAGCCATTAGCTTTTAGTAAAAATGCAGCGGAGATATGAGCATGTGTTAATCACTGTACTAATATCTCCACTGCATTTTTACTAAAAGCTAAAAGCTAATGGCTAAAAGCTGTTCTATGGTACATTAATATATTTATGGATCTGCAGGGACATGGTCCACTGCGGGTTATCTTTGATATACTCCGTAATAAGTGGTGTCATTTCTGCGCTGCGTTCCCATTCGGGTTGCAGGTATAGTTTACAGTGTTTGCCGGCGAGGGCAGCATATTTCTCTGCCCAGGCAAAATCTGTTTTGTTGAAGATGACTACTTTCAGTTCATGGGCTACTTTACAGATTTCCGGTAAAGGCGCTTTGAATTTTTTGGGAGATAAAGTAATCCAGTCCCAACTTCCGCTGAGAGGCGAGGAGCCGGATGTTTCTATATGTGTTTGAAAGCCCTGTTTATGCAGGGATTTGGTGAGGGTGTCCAGGTTGTGCAGGAGTGGTTCACCACCGGTTACCACAGCTATGCGGCCCGGATAGGCGGCAGCTTCTGTTACGATATCATTTACCGGTACTTGCGGATGCTTGTCAGCATCCCAGCTATCTTTTACATCGCACCATACGCAGCCAACATCACAGCCACCCAGCCTGATAAAATAGGCTGCCCTGCCCTGGTGGTAGCCTTCCCCCTGGATGGTGTAAAAACGCTCCATCAGCGGGAGGGTACTTGTTTTAATATTTGTAGTTATTACTGACATGACTTACTTCACAAAGTTCCGGTTTTTTTACCACCGGTAACACATTTAATAAAAGCTAAAAAGCACAATAACCGCTAAGGACTAAAAGCTAAAAGCTAATGGCTAAAAGCTTTCTCAATTCATACTTCCTTTCAAGCCGATGGTGGCGTGATAGGTATTCTTGAGTAAAGCGGCTATTGTCATAGGTCCAACGCCACCGGGAACGGGGCTGATGTAGCTACATTTAGGCGCCACTTCATCAAATTTAACGTCTCCTTTCAGGCGGAAGCCGCTCTTTTTGCTGGCATCTTCCACACGATTAATACCTACATCCACAATAACAGCGCCTTCTTTTACCATGTCGGCGGTCACAAAATCCGGTTTGCCGATGGCAGCAATAATGATATCTGCCTGCCGGCAGATGTCGGCCAGATTATGTGTATGCGAATGCGTGAGGGTAACCGTACAGTTACCTGGATTGGTATTGCGACTCAGCAAAATGCTCATTGGTGTACCTACAATATGGCTGCGGCCTATTACCACGGCATGCTTGCCTTTGGTAGGAATATTATAATGTTCCAGCAGTAACATAATACCATATGGTGTAGCCGGAATAAAAGCAGGTAAGCCACTTACCATTTTACCAACATTCATGGGATGGAAGCCATCTACATCTTTGCTGGGATCAATGGTGTTGATTACCAGTTCTTCGTTGATATGTTTAGGTAAAGGTAATTGAACGAGAATACCATCTACATCCGGATTTTCATTCAGCAGAATGATCTGGTCCAGCAGATGTTTTTCAGAAATTTGTGCATCAAACCGAAGGAGGGTAGAATTATACCCGCATTCAGCGCATGATTTTACTTTGGATGCTACGTAGGTTTCACTTGCCGGATTATTACCTACCAATATGGCTGCCAGGTGAGGGACTTTTTTACCAGCGGCCTTTAATTCAGCCACCTGAGCGGCTAATTGGGCTTTGATAGCCTCAGAAACTAGTTTACCGTCTAAAATTTGCATGTGCAAAGGTAAGGAAAACTGTGATTTGATAGTGCTGATTTGGGGAGAAGAGCGTTTGGGAGCCGCCGAAGTCCAGCAAAACAAGCTCCGGTAAAGGAACTTGCTTTGCTCAGGCATTGCGCCTGTCAGGAACTTACGTATTGTTTAGTGGAAATTATAAGACAAAACTTAAATATAAATCTTCTTATTGATATATACAAGAGAAGACCAGATCACAGGTATTTATTCTTAAATTTTTGGTGCAGCATCCAGTATTTCTTTGTCGGCTGCTGGGGCATATTTTTCAAAGTTGCGGATGAATTGTCCGGCAAGATCAGTTAACTGCGCATCGTAAGCACTTTTGTTTTCCCAGGTATTGCGCGGATCCAGGATACTATCTGGTACACCCGGGCAATTATCCGGAATCTGAAATCCGAAAACAGGATGTGCATGGAAGGTCGCCTTATCAAGCTGTCCGTTTAATACGGCCGTGATCATGGCGCGGGTATAACTGAGTTTAATACGATTACCGGTACCATAAGCGCCACCTGTCCAACCGGTATTGATCAGCCAGATATTTACGTTGTGTTTACGCATTCTTTCCCCCAGCATCTGTGCATACTGTGCCGGATGCAATGGCAGGAAAGGTGCGCCAAAACATGCGCTGAAAGTGGATTTTGGCTCGGTAACACCTGCTTCTGTACCTGCTACCTTAGCGGTATAACCAGAAATAAACTGGTACATCGCCTGTCCGGGCGACAGCCTGGAAATAGGTGGCAACACGCCATAAGCATCGCAGGTAAGGAAGAAAATATTCTTTGGAATGCCTCCTACTGAAGGTTCCTGGGCATTGTCGATATAGTGCAGCGGATAGGATACACGGGTATTTTCCGTAATGGTACTATCTGCATAATTCACGGTACGGGTGCCGGGGAAGAAGGTGATATTCTCCAGCATGGCACCTTCGCGCACTGCATGAAATATCTGTGGTTCCTTTTCTTCAGAAAGATCAATACATTTTGCATAACAACCGCCTTCAAAGTTAAACACACCGGTGTCCGTCCAGCCATGTTCATCATCTCCTATCAGCTTACGTGCAGGATCTGCGCTCAGGGTAGTTTTGCCGGTGCCGCTCAAACCAAAGAATACAGCAGTATCACCTTTTTCGCCAATGTTGGCAGAGCAATGCATGCTCAGCACATTTTTGTTATGAGGTAATTCGTAATTCAAAATGGTGAAAATACCTTTTTTGATTTCTCCTGTGTAGGCACTGCCACCAATGATGATTATTTTTTTGGTGAAGTTTACTACAGAGAAGTTCCGCTGCCGCGTGCCATCAGTGGCAGGATCAGCTAAACAGCCCGGTGCCTGAATCACCGTCCAGTCGGGATGCATGTAATCCAGTTCTTCTTCTGAAGGACGGAGAAACATGTTGTAGGCAAATAAACTGGCCCAGGGCAGTTCACTGATGACTTTAATGTTGACCCTGAAATCATCATCTGCGCAGGCATAACAATCACGTACCCACACTTCTTTACCGGTGAAGTAACGGGTAATTTTACTGTATAAACGATCGAAATTTTCTTCAGAGATAGGTTGGTTGAAATCGTTCCAGTTTACGGTGTCCGTTGTGATGTTGTCTTTTACAATGAATTTGTCTTTCGGGGAGCGACCGGTATATTCACCGGTGTTAACAGCCAGGGCCCCAGTGTCAGCATATACCCCTTGTTTACGGGCGATGGTTTGTTCCGCCAGTTTTTCGGGTGAAAGTTGGTAATAAACGTTAGCCACGTTCTCTATGCCAAGTCCCCGTAAGTCAGCAATAGGATTCCTTACGCTACTCATTTGCATAAAAGCAAGATTGTTTTGGTGTAAAAGCAAAACTAGCGATTTTTTGATATTGTCAAATTTTATCGGTGTTATACCATTGAAATTTAGAAATTAGTAACCGTTTTTGGGGTGATTATTGCGATATCTTCAATATGCGGGTATTTCATTGCAGGATTATCAAACTAAAAAGCGGATAATATAGTATTACCTATTTGCAAGGAAATATTAGTACGATTTTGTCATTTAATACAGCAGATATTAACCAATTTGATGATTCAGTGTCAGGCAATATTTCTACCTCCGAAATTTTACCTAGGTTTGAAACCTCATTTGAAATTAAGAGATATGAAGAATTTGCCCTTAGATCCGCAGCTGTTTGTAAAGAACCGCCAGCGTTTTGTGGCTAAAATGAAGCCACAGTCTATCGCTATTATCAACTCCAATGATGAACTGCCCACCAATGGTGACGCCTTGTATAAGTTCAAGCAGAATTCAGATCTGTATTGGCTGACAGGTATTGATCAGGAGGATACGATGGTGGTATTGTTTCCCGATAATCCGGATCCTAAATACCGCGAGGTATTGGTGCTGGTGCGACCTAACGAGTTAAAGGAAAAGTGGGATGGTCACAGGTTGCGTAAAGATGAAGCATATGCCGTATCCGGCATGTCTACCGTAGTTTGGCTGGATAGCCTGGATGCATTATTACAGCAATGGATCAACGATGCGGCCAACATCTACCTGAACACCAACGAAAATAATCGTAAGTCAAACCTGGTACCGGTAAGAGATTACCGTTATGCACAGGAAACAAAGGAGCGTTATCCGCTGCATAATTATCTGCGTGCCGCTGTTATCTTCAAAGAATTGCGTGCCATAAAAACACCGGAAGAAATCAAGGTGATGCAGGAAGCGATGGATATTACTGAAAAGACTTTCCGCCGTTTACTGAAGTTCATCAAACCAGGTGTATGGGAACATGAAATTCATGCAGAAATTATGCACGAATTCCTGCGCAACCGTTCTGCTGGAGAAGCTTATGGCTCTATCATCGCTTCCGGCGATCGTGCCCGTACCCTGCACTATGTATCCAATAACCAGGAATGTAAAGATGGGGAAGTCATCCTGATGGACTTTGGCGCAGAATACGGTGGCTACAATGCGGATCTTACCCGTAGTATACCAGTAAACGGCAAGTTTTCGCCGCGTCAGCGCCAGGTATATGATGCCTGTCTGCATCTGCACAACTATGCTAAATCTATCCTGCGTCCGGGTATTACCATCGCTAAATACAATGAAATGGTAGGTGTGGAAGCAACAAAAGAATTTATTAAGCTGGGTTTACTCACAGAAGAAGAAGTGAAAAACCAGGATCCTGAAACACCGGCATACCGCAAATACCTGTACCATGGCATCTCTCACCACCTGGGGGTTGATGTACATGATCTGGGACCTTCTTTCCATCAGCCTATTCCGGAAGGAGCAGTGATGACCATTGAACCCGGTATTTATATTGAAGAAGAAAAACTAGGTATCCGCATCGAAAACAATATCTGGCTTACAGCGGAAGGTAATGTGGACCTGATGAAGAATATTCCGATCACGGCCGATGAAATAGAAGCCCTGATGAAATAAGAATTTCAAATTACGAATTACGGGATTTGTAGGTAGAAGATAAACACTTCCTCCTGCAAATCCCGTAATTCGTAATTTGAAATTCATAATTCATAATTCGTAATTTGCGTTCAATAAATCTATTAGATGAAACAACTACCCAATATTCTTACCCTATGTAACCTCTTTTGCGGGGCACTGGCTATTATCTGCATCTTACATGCACCGGAATACCGCGCGGAGATTAACGGTGCCGACTATACGATTCTAACACCGGAGCCGGTATACTGGGCTTCTGCATTGGTAGTATTGGCAGGTATCTTCGATTTTTTTGATGGTATGGTAGCCCGGTTGCTCGGTGTATCAGGCCCTATGGGCAAGGAGCTGGACTCCCTGGCAGATGTGGTGACTTTTGGCGTAGTACCCGGTATGATGTTATACAGACTGCTCCGTAGTGCGTATTTTCAACAACCGGATGTTTTTGATGTATCTATCTTCAACCTCGCTCCGGCCTTGCTGGTGCCTTGTTTTGCAGCATACCGCCTGGCTAAGTTTAACATAGACACCCGGCAGTCAGAAAACTTCATCGGAGTGCCTACCCCTGCAGTAGCTTTGCTGGTAGCTTCTTTTCCTTTAATCCTTTTATTTAATCCCTTTAACCTGGCGCACTGGTTCCAGAACATCTGGGTACTGTATATCACCATCGCATTGCTGTGTTACCTGATGATTGCAGAAATTCCTATGATCAGCCTGAAATTTAAAAGTAAGCGCATTGCAGACAACTGGCCACGGTTTTTACTGATCGGATTAACCATACTGAGCATACCTTTCCTGAAATTCGCTACCGTACCATTTATATTTATATGTTACGTAATATTATCAATAGCAGTACCTCCTAAAATACAAGTGGTTTAACATTTTGGATTTTTTGATGTAGGTTTGCGGCAAAATTTCTAGCACAATGACTTTTACTGCACATATCAATGTGATGCCACTGAAAGAATTATTAGATCCGCAAGGAAAGGCGGTGATGAGTGGTCTCAAGAACCTCGGCCTGGGCCAGGTACAAGATGTACGTATTGGTAAACACATTACTCTGCAAATTGAAGCCGCCAGCCAGGAAGAAGCAAGGCAGATCGCTGAAAATGCCTGCCAGAAGCTGTTGGCAAATCAGGTAATGGAATCTTTTGAAGTACAAATACAATAATTAATTGCGAATTGCGAATGACGGAGTTGTGGGGAGATATCTGAGAAGGTCTCCGGGCTGCATCTCCCCACAGGTTCGTAATTCGTGATTCGTAATTAAATTATGAAATTATATCTCGTTCCATCTCCTATCGGCAACCTTGCCGATATTACCTACAGGGCTGTCAAAGTACTCGAAGAAGCTGATCTGATCCTGGCGGAAGACACCCGTACTTCCAGCGTTTTGCTCCGGCATTACAATATCAGTAAGCCCGTTACGGCTTATCATCAGCATAACGAGCACAAGATAGTACAGCACCTGCTGCAGCAAATGCAGGGAGGCAAAACGATGGCCCTGCTCACAGATGCCGGTACCCCCGGTGTATCTGATCCCGGATTTTTACTGGTAAGAGAATGCAGCCGTGCCGGCGTCCCGGTAGAATGTTTACCCGGCGCCACTGCCTTTGTACCCGCACTGGTGAACAGCGGTATCCCCATGAACCGCTTTGCCTTTGAAGGCTTCCCGCCACTCAAAAAAGGCCGTCATACCCTTTTTACAAAACTCGCTACAGAAGAACGCACCATCGTTTTTTATGAGTCGCCCATGAGGCTGGTAAGAACCCTGGCCGACCTGATTCAATACTTCGGGCCAGACCGCCCTTGCAGCGTTAGCCGTGAGCTCACCAAAATGTTCGAGGAAAATAAACGCGGTACCCTCCAGGAAGTCCATGACTACTACGCAGAGAAAGGTGTGAAAGGAGAAATTGTACTCGTGGTACAAGGCGTCGAATAATCATTTTAGTAGCGGGGAAGCTGTTGACACACCGTTGTCATCCACGTGTTGTTGTTTTGCACTACAAACCATTTACCCATGCTAGTTACCGATATCGCTGCACAACGATTACTCCATCAGCAACTGATCCATACTTCTTTTAAAAAACCAGCTGACATCGCATCTTTCTTTGGTGCTATGCAGGCCCAGGAACATGCACACAGCAAATGGGGCATCGGTGTAAGGCTCCCGGGCACCACAGACGCCGCAATAGAAAAAGCCCTCAGCAATAAATCCCTGATCCGCACAACGGTTTTTCGAGGCACCCTGCACCTGGTGGCCGCTGCAGATGTACGCTGGATGCTGCAACTCATCGCTCCCAATATGAAAACACGCATGGGGAGCATGAAAAGACAGCTGGGCATGGATGATGCCTTACTTCACAAAACAAATCAGCTGATCATCAAAGCCTTACAGGGAGGCAATCACCTCACCCGTAAAGAACTCACTACCCATTTACAGGAGAAAGGTATTGCCACCGATGATCATCGCATGAATCATATTATTTATCATGCTGCCCTGGAAGGGATCATTTGTAATGGCCCCCTCAGCGGCAAACAATTCACCTATACACTCCTGGATGAGTGGTTGCCGGCATCTACCTTGCTCAGCAGACAAGATGCATTGATCACACTAGCCCGCCGTTATTTTATCAGCCACGGCCCAGCCACCCTGCCCGATTTTGCCCAGTGGTCAGGATTATCAGTAACGGATGCCCGCATAGGTCTGAATGGTGCGCAGGAGCACCTGCAGGCACAGGAAATAAACGATACTACTTATTGGATGGCGCCCGGCAGGAAGAAAGCAGTTCCGGATACCCACTTATTACTCCCCGCTTTTGATGAGTACTTTATCGGCTATAAAGATCGTAGTACTTTGATAGACATGCAGTTCGCCAAAAAGGTAATGACCATCAACGGCATTTTTAATCCTATTATGGTGCACAACGGACAAATCATCGGCACCTGGAAACGTACTTTCAAAAAAGATAGTGTAACCGTTACCGTTGAACCATTTAAGCCACTCAAAAAAGCAGCACTGAAAGCCTTTGAGCCGGCAGCACAGCAATACGCAGACTTCCTGGGTTTTACCCTCGCTGCATTCACCGGAGCGGATCTGAAATAACCCGCGTCAAAACATCAAAATACCCAAATGATGTTTATTTTAGCTGTTTAATCAAAAAGAAACGGAATGAAGTATCGGGTTACAACAGGGAGCTGTCTGGCCATCGCCATGCTGGCAGGCAGCTGGTTACAACTAAGCGCACAATCTGATCGCTGGCAACAGCGGGTGAAATATACCATGGATGTGAAAGTAGATGCGCCGGCCAATCAATTCAAGGGACAACAACACCTTGAATACTTTAACAACTCCCCCGATACGTTGAAGAAAGTTTTCTATCACCTTTACTGGAACGCCTTTCAGCCTAACAGCATGATGGATGTGCGTAGCCGTGAGCTGGGTAAAATAGTGATCGGAAGAGATAAAAAAGGCAACGAGCGCCGCGACTGGGACGGCAGGGTACGTGACCGCATCTCTCAACTGAAACCCGATGAAATTGGTTACCAGAAAATTATTTCCCTGAAGCGTGATGGTAAACCGCAGGATTTCAAGGTTGTTGAAACGATCCTGGAAGTGCCGCTGGATAAACCGATCCTGCCACATTCAAAGGCCGTATTTGATATGGAATTTGCTTCGCAGGTGCCAGTACAGGTTCGTCGCAGTGGTCGCAATAACGCAGAAGGAGTGGACTTCTCCATGGCACAGTGGTATCCTAAGATGTGTGAATATGATTATGAAGGATGGCATGCCACCCCTTATATTGCCCGCGAATTTTATGGCGTTTGGGGCGATTATGATGTAAAAATCACTATCGATAAAAAATATGTAATAGGCGGTACCGGTTACCTGCAGAACCCCAACCAGATTGGCCATGGGTATGAAACACCCGGTGTGAAAGTAAATCAACCTGCCGGTAATACGCTTACCTGGCATTTCATTGCGCCGAACGTACACGACTTCATGTGGGCCGCAGATCCGGATTACAAGCACATTACCCAGAAAGTAGATGGCTTTACTGCGCATTTCTTCTACCTCGATAATGAGCATACACACGATACCTGGCCTCAGCTGGCAAAGATGATTCCTGCTGCTTATGCTTATATCAAAGCACATTATGGTGCTTATCCGTACGAACAATATTCATTCATTCAAGGTGGTGATGGCGGTATGGAATATCCTATGGGCACCCTGATCATGGGTAATGGAAAGATGGATGGTTTATACGGCGTAGCGATGCATGAATGGATGCACAGCTGGTACCAGGGAATGCTGGCTACCAACGAAAGCCTGTATCCATGGATGGACGAAGGGTTCACCACTTTTGCAGAAAATAATGTGATCCATAATACGATCGATTCTCTGAAAGGACGCAACGCCCTGGAAGATTCTTATGCAGGTTATTTTGCATTGGCCAGAAGCCCTTTCGAGGAACCAGCTACCACACATTCTGATCACTATAACACTAACTACGGCTACAGTCTTACTGCTTACTCCAAAGGTGCGGTATTCCTGGAGCAGCTGGGGTATGTGATTGGTGCTGCCAACCGCGATGCCGGTCTGTTAAGCTACTACAAAGAATGGCGCTTCAAACATCCGAATGTAAATGACTTTATACGTGTGATGGAAAAGCAAAGCGGCATAGAACTGGACTGGTACAAACAATACTTTATCAATTCCGTAAAACATATTGATTATGGTATTGATAGTGTATTTGCGAGAAACAATAAAACTGTTGTGCGCCTGCGCAGAGTAGGATATATGCCTATGCCCATAGATTTTATGGTGACAGATAAAAAGGATAATAAAGAACTGCACTACATTCCATTGTCTATTATGTATGGAGAAAAGCCAAATGAAAATCCGGCTATAAAACGTGTAGTCGATCCCGTTTGGTACTGGACAAATCCTGTTTACGAAGTGGAACTGAATATTCCGCTGACCGACGTCAAAGAGCTGGAAATAGATCCCAGCCAGCGTATGGCAGATGTGGACCGGAGTAATAATAAAGCGGTATCCTAAGATATATGAGACGGGGCTGATACCAATCAGCCCCGTTTTTTTTAAGATTTTTATTTTCCCCGCATCATTTCAGCGGCTCTTTTTTCTCCTGCTTCCAACATCTCTTTCATGGTAGCCGGAATAAACTCCAATCCTCCCATATGTACATCCAGCGCGTGTTGTGGCCGGATGATATGTAAGTTTACCACTTTCTTTTCATGGAAAGGATTTACAGGCACATCGAAATAATCATCTACGGCAGTGATCCCGGCCGCTTTCATTTTATTTTTTACCGCTTCGATATAAGTGAGCGAATCATTGATAAAGCCGGATAGTTGCACTCCTGCCATTTCGTTGGTGGTATGATCTACCTGTCTTTCCAGTATATCCAACAGATTTTTAAAGAGAAGGTCTTCTTCTCCCGGTATTTCCGGTGTAAGCAGGATGGCATAAATAGTGGTAGCGCCTTTATCTATAGCCAGTTGGATGGGATTGTAGTGTGCACCACCTCCGTTAGTGAATTGCTGTACATCGTCCGGTAGTGAAGCTACTTCCACTGGCGGCATAAACACGGGCATACTACAGGATGCCAGTACTGCTTCACGGAAGGTATAGTTGTCATGAAGCGATACAATGTCGTAGTCTTTTTTTACGGCATCATCACTGCCGGGAGAGAAGTAGGTAGTACGGTTTGTTTGCAGGCATTTACCGGCTACAAATACTTCTTCCTGTAATTGCTGGAGTGCACGAAACCTGGCGTCTGTAAAGATATTATTGATTTTATGTGTTAATGCGGTGGCATTATACAGCGAATTATTTTGTGGAAATCGCTGCATCATGGTGCTGATGTTCACGATATCTGCCGTGCTGTTGCTGGTAAATAATTTTTCGAGCAAATTAATTTCGCCGAGGGCAGCAAGTGGAGCAATGAGGGCGCTGGTACCGGTTCCGCAAAAAAGATCAAATGCAATAGGAGGATGTTGTGTATATAAATATTTGAGGGCGCCAACAGCAAAAGCGCCCCGGGAGCCGCCGCCGCTGATGACTAACGCAGTGGTAGCCATGATGATTTTTTAGGTAGGGACAATTTAATTAAAAAATCAAAATATAAGTTGCTGCAATTGGTTTTGCCAGGTGTGGCCCTGCAGTTCCTGATCTTTTAATTTAGAGAGATGGTGTTGATTGTGATGTGCGATGTAATACAACATTTCCCTGATGGTAATTTTTCCTAACAGGGGATGTGGCAGACGATATTTATCCAGGTCTGTTTCTGACCAGGTGAGGAGTTTATCTGATAATTTTATTTTCTGAAGAAGAAAACTCTGCAGCAATGCCGGACGCTGGGCCTGATAAATCACGCCTGGCTGATAGGCCCTGCCTGCCTTGAAGCCATTGTTCAATGCGTGTTGATAGTCGGCTACCAGTTTATCGTAGGGGCGTGAGGGTGATTGGCTGATGCCGAAATAGCGCAGAGTAACTTTGGGAAATCCCAATGCACTGCTAATGGGCCTGATAGACTTGGTAAGATGATCGAGTTGTTGACCAGCCGACCATTTACCGTATGGAGAAGCGGTAAAACGTATATCCGGCAGCGTATCGACAAAATCTACGAAATTGTCGAAGCTTTTATTGAGGAGAGATTGGATCTCGTGCTGGTTCAGGTACATAGGAGCGAAATTTAGAGGGTTCAAAAACACATTTCCAGACATTTTAGTCAATATACCCGGGCCACTGCATTCTCTTTGAAGTTACGTCAGATTTGCGAGGCGGCCAATAGCTTTTTACATATAAAAAAGTTAAATGTATAGTAAATCGGCTGGTTGGCCCGGGAATATTGATGTACTGTCAATAAAAACTTAAATTATTCCAGTACCTGGCATTCAAAGCCCTTTTTTTGAACGAATTCTATAATAATATCCTCTTCCACCTGTAAATCGGCAATGCGTAATACTTTATCGCAATCGTCCAGGTCTACATGACAGGACCCAACCGGGAAGCTGGATGCTATGGCCTGGATCATCTGCTGACGGTCTTCCAGGCTGTCTATATTGGTTTTGAATATACCTATCATCGCACAATATTTTTAGTGTGATTCTTTTTCTTCGTTTTTGGGATCTTCGGGCCTTTTTCTGGTATCATTGGTATCATCTGACCAGTACCTTTCCCATTCCTCGCGTCTGGTTCTACCAAACCCGGGTCTGCAGCGGTTGCGGAGTGCTTCTCTCATTCTATCTTGTTCTTCAGGCGTCATGTGGGACATTTTTTCGCGGAGCTTTTCTTTCCATTCGCGGCCCCGGTTCCACTTGTCGTTCCAGGAGTTATGGTGATTATGCCAGCCAAAAAGGAGTTTACCTAATAAGAGGAGGCCCAGTGCCTGCCAGTAGGTGATCACCGGACCATGAAATAGTTCAGGGATCAGACAGTTCCACAATAGCATGGTAGCAAATCCCACCGCTACCATAAACACTATTCCGAAGACAATGAACTTGGCGATGCGTCCTCCATTTCTTCTGCCGTATTCGTTTCTCATATCTTTAATAATTTAAAATCAGTCGTTTAAAAATTCGTTGTACAGTTCTGTGAGGCGTTCCCGAAGGAACAGTACAGCATAGCGTTTGCGTGACAGCAGGGTATTTACCCCAATGCCGGTTTCCTCACTCATTTCTTTAAAAGATTTACCTTCCAGTTCATGCTGTAGAAATACCTGTCTTTGATCCGCGGGCAGCTCATCAATAGCTTGCATAATGGCTTCAGACATGATTTTCTTCATCATGGGAGTATCGGCCTCCTGGTTTTTGTCGGAAAGTAATTCGGGGAGAAATAATACTTCTTCGCCTTCTATCTCGCGAGTGTAGTCAGAAAAAGGAGTTTCTTTCTTTTTGCGGAACCAATCGGTGATCTTATTGCGGGTTACGGCAAACAGCCACCCGGTAATTGAGTCTACCTGGCTTCCCAGTCTAAGGTATTCGGTGAATTGATAGAAAACATCCTGTAAAATATCCTCCGCATCGGACGCATTATTTACCCGTTGCCGGATAAAATGCAGCAATCGCTTGCGTTCCTGCTTCACGGCTGCCTGTATGCGTTCGTTTTGCTCTATGGCCATGATGTTATTTGTAAGGACCAGCTGTTTCATCTTAATAAGGATGACGAAGCAACGGCGAGGATATTTTATAATTACAGAAAAAAAATCTGTTTAAATTACAGAACAGGAAATCAGTCCTTTATGCATGATCACACTCACGGTTCCGGTTCTGGTCTGGATGGCACCAAGGTTAACCGGGCTTTCATATGGGGAATTACCCTTAACCTGATTTTTGTGGCGGCAGAATTTATAGCCGGTTTTATCACCCATTCCCTGGCACTCATGGCCGATGCCGGCCATAATCTCAGCGATGTGGCCAGCCTGGCCCTGTCACTCCTTGCTTTCCGCCTGGCCAAAATAACGTCCAACCCCGGGTATACATACGGATATCGCAAAAGTACAATACTTATTTCCCTCTTTAACGCGATGCTGTTACTGATTGTAGTCGGTATCATAGGATATGAGGCCATCCGTCGCTTCAGTGCGCCTTACGAAGTGCAGGGAACACCCATCGCTATTGTTGCAGCCATTGGCATTGGTATCAACGCATTTACGGCCTGGTTGTTTTTCAGGGACAAAGAAAAGGATCTCAATATTAAAGGAGCTTATCTGCATCTGGCGGCGGATGCTTTGGTGTCTTTAGCGACCGTTGTAGCCGGCATTGTCATCATCTACACAAAATGGTATTGGCTGGATCCCCTGTTGAGTATCATTGTAATGGTAGTTATCGTATTGGGTACCTGGGGACTGTTAAAAGATAGTTTACGCTTATCTATGGATGGGGTGCCAAAGAATATTGACCTGCAGGAAGTAAGGAAAACAGCCCTGGCGGTGAAAGGGGTACAGGATATTTACCATATACATGTGTGGGCGCTCAGTACAACAGAAAATGCACTCACCGCCCAGGTGAAAGTTGATCCGCAACTGGATGCTGCCGGAACAGAAGCGTTAAAAAAGGAACTGCGTCATGAACTTGAACACCTGGGCATTCGCCACTCTACACTGGAAATCGGGTATTTTTAGCTTTTAGCCAATACCACAAATTTCTCCTGGAAGCTTTCTTCCGGGAAGATATCATATACTTTCAGCAACTTTGGTTTTAAGCCACTTTCTGATATTTCCTGGGCCAGGTCGCCACCTTTCAGGCAAATTAAGCCCTTCTCGAATTGCTTGCCGGGTACTACCGACTTTTTCAGTACTGGTTTACTCCAGCGCCAAAGGTCGCCCAATGGGGCCACCGCACGGGAAACAACAATATCAAATTTGCGGTTCTTGATATCTTCCACCCGGCTATGTGCTGCTGTCACGTTTTTCAACTGCAGCGCTTCCGCTACGCCCTGTACTACTTTGATCTTTTTGCCAATAGAATCTACCAGGTGAAACTGTACTTCCGGAAAGAAGATCGCCAGCGGAATACCCGGAAATCCGCCACCTGTACCGAGATCCAGGATTTGTGTGCCTGGCTGAAAATCCGCAATAGCGGCTATGCTAAGAGAATGTAATACGTGTTTTTCATATAAGGCCTCAATATCTTTACGGGATATCACATTGATCTTTTCATTCCACTCTTCATATAATCCCTTCAGGGCCTCAAACTGCGACAACTGCTCTGGTGTAAAGTCGCTGAAATATTTTAAAATAATTTCCATTGCGCAAAAGTAGGGAGGATTAGCCTGTTTTTTGATGATTAAAGCGATTTTTTGTCTTTTTCCAGGATTATACTGATTTAGAGATCAGGTTGAAAACCTGGGGGATATTGTAGATTTTAAGCATAAATTTTAGTCCATCTATATAGGAAGAATGCCATAGATCTAAGCCTGCCAGCTGCCCGAAAGCGGGCATCACGGATATTTTAGACGGAATTTTATCTTCATTGTCTTTAAATACGCTTTTAACGTATTGCGTATTAAGAACCCCATCATTATAGTTAGCATTACCTCTTCATTATGGTGATGCTGTCGATTCTATGCTTAGGACCCGCTATGCACCTATAGCAGCACTGCAATAAAGGTGGACTTGATGTGGACTTGAGGTGGACTTGATGCGGGGGTGAGTTCCGGATGTATAGCCAAAACCGGCTATAGTAGCGCGTTATAGCAGGCTGTAGCTTGGGAGGGAAATGTACTGTTTAAAGCAAGCAGGTAGAAAGGGTTTATTCATCAAAATATCTCCCAGAGGCAATGAGTACCTTATTGAAGCCGGCAGTCATACCGGATATTTGCCATAGAAGGTGTTATGGATAAAAGCGCCTTTCCTGTCAGCAATGCCAAAGCCCCAGGATGCGGGGCAGGTAGCAGTCGAAAGTAACATAACCTGGGGAAGGTATTTCCGGGATATATTGAAAATCATCTAAATCAGTATAATCCCGGAAAAAGACAAAAAATCCGCATTTACCACTTATTGGCTTTCGCTTTGAATAACAAGGCCGGTGTAAAGATGATATAATACAGCACCATAAAAATATCCATCAGCCAGCTGAACTTAAACAGATCACTTTCATCCAGTCTGCGCATGGCGGCAAAGGTGATAATGGATTGTACCAGCACTTTCAGACCAAAGATGCCCAGCACGTACCAAAGTACCGGTGGCGGGAAAAACAGTCCAATGATAAAGGCGGGGTAGAAAAGGAAATGTGTCAGTGAAAATAATCCCAGTACAAACTTGTGCCCGAAGCGGTAATGTTTGCCGGTAGACATGTGCCGGGTTTTTTGCCTGAACCAGCTTTTCCAGTTCTGTTTAGGCTCTGAATAGGTAAACGCCTGCTTGTCAATAACTACCCCTACATTTTTTCTGTTGGCGGCAGTGTTTACAAACAGGTCATCATCGCCACTGGCAATGTGTTGGTGGCTGGTAAAGCCTTTATGTTTAAAAAACAGTTCTCTTTTATAAGCCAGGTTGCGGCCTACACCCATATAGGGCATGCCGCTCATGGCAAAGGAGAGGTGTTGCAGGGCGCTGAAAAAAGTTTCATAGCGGATGATCTTATTCAGGAAGCCGGGCTTTTTATAGTAAGCACCATATCCGAGTACAATTTCTTTCTCTCCGGTGAATCCCTGGCTCATGAACGAAAGCCAGTAAGTGCTGCCGGGTTTGCAGTCGGCATCCGTTAGCAACACCGTTTCATACTGGGCGCCTTTCAGGCCTATAGATAAGGGATATTTTTTGCCGGGGATGAACTTGGCCGCCTGTTTAATTTCTATGTGGCGATAATGTGGATAACCCGGCTCAATAGAACGCAGGTAATATTTGGTATCGTCTTCGGAGTTATCGTTGACCACAATCACCTCATATTCAGGTTTCATGTGATGGTGATACCGTTGTTGCAGTACCCCCGGAAGATTTTTCTGTAAGTTTAACTCTTCATCCTTTGCGCAGATGATGACTGAAAAGGGCCCGTCCGGTGCGTGGTCCAGGTCAAATTTACGGTTATAAAAAGCAACCCGGGAAAAGACAAAAAGGAAATAAATGATCTGTATCCCCGCAACGGTAGCAAAAAAGTATAAGGCAATTTCACTTAGATGTTCCAGCATAATGCTGGCAAAAATATAATATTTTTATTATCTGTAAAAGAATTGTTTGGGGGAAGCAAAAAGCGTAAAGGAGAAAGCAAAAAGCCATCGAAGCGAATGATTGAAGTGCACCCTCGGTATTTGGGGGTAAATTATCCGCTCAGGTCATTCGCTTCGATGGCTTTTTGCTTTCTCCTTTATGCTTATCTTCGCGCCTCAAATACAGGATGAGTGAATTTTGAACTGATAACTACAGATAGTGGCAGTAATGCCAGGGCCGGGAAAATCACCACAGCCCACGGGGAAATAGAAACGCCCATTTTTATGCCGGTTGGTACTGTAGGCAGCGTAAAGGCTGTTACACAGGAGCAATTGAAAGAAGCCGTGCAGGCACAGATTATCCTTGGCAATACCTATCATTTATATTTAAGGCCAGGCCTGGAGGTATTATCTCTGGCAGGTGGATTACATAAATTTAATGGCTGGGATCGTCCCATTCTGACTGATAGTGGCGGGTACCAGGTATTTTCCCTGGCGGCCAACCGCAAGATCAAGGAAGAAGGGGTGGTTTTCCAATCACATATAGATGGCTCCCGTCATCTTTTCACACCTGAAAATGTGATGGATATTCAGCGCACCATCGGGGCCGATATTATTATGGCCTTTGATGAATGCCCGCCATATCCGTCTGATTACCGCTACGCGCGTAAGTCAATGGACCTTACTCACCGTTGGCTCGACCGCTGTATTCAGCGCCTCAGTGATACACAGCCTGCCTACGGTCATGAACAAACGTTGTTCCCGATCGTACAGGGCAGTACCTATAAAGACCTCCGCAAGGCTTCTGCTGAATTCATTGCCTCCCGCAACTGCGCCGGTAATGCTATTGGCGGCCTCAGTGTAGGAGAACCGGAAAATGAAATGTACGAAATGTGCGGCCTGGTGTGCGAAGTGCTGCCAGTCGACAAGCCCCGCTACCTGATGGGTGTKGGTACTCCCTGGAATATCCTCGAAAATATAGCCCTGGGTGTAGATATGTTCGATTGCGTAATGCCTACCCGTAATGGCCGTAACGGCATGTTGTTTACCTGGAATGGCGTTATTAACATCCGTAATAAAAAATGGGCTACTGACTTTAACCCTATAGATGAGAATAGTCCCTGCTTTGCTACCAGCAAGTATTCCAGGGCTTATCTGCGTCATTTGTTTGTGGCAGGGGAAATTTTAGGCATGACATTGGCCAGTATCCATAACCTTGCGTTTTACCTGGAATTGGTACAGGAAGCCCGTAAACAAATATTGGCCGGTACTTTTGCCACCTGGAAAACCAGTATGGTGAATCAGCTGAAAACACGCCTGTAAAAGTTCGGACTATAAAATAAACTAATATCTTTGGGGTCATGACTAAAATTGACTGGTACATTTTACGTAAGCTTATAGGTACTTTCATTTATTCCCTGATGATATTCCTATTGATTTCTGTAGTGATAGACACGACAGAAAAGGTAGATGACTTTATGAAACATCATCTGTCGCTGCATGAAATTATAGTAGATTATTACTTCGGTTTTATTCCGCATATCCTGGCATTACTGTTTCCACTTTTTATATTTTTATCGGTTATATTTTTTACTTCCAAGATGGCGTATCGCTCCGAGATCATTGCCATCCTGGCGGCAGGCGTGAGTTTTCGCCGTTTTCTGCGTCCTTACTGGATGGGGGCTTTCCTGTTTGGTGGTATCCTGTGGCTGGCCAACTATTGGGTGGTACCCAATGCAAACCGCATCCGTACCGGCTTTGAAAACAAGTACCTCCACAATCATGATGACGAGAAATCGCAATACAACCGTACCACCCGTATCGACAGCTTTACTTATGTGACCTTTGGTACTTACGATCCCAATTATAAGAGTGGAAGTAACTTTACCCTGGCCATCGTAGATAAACAAAATATGTCCTTCAAAATGAAGGCGGATCGCATTACCTGGGATTCTACCTCTAAAAAATGGCGACTGGATTATGTGACGATGCGCAGCATGAACGGGTTGAAGGAGCAATGGATCAGTAAACAGGATACCATGTTGAAACTGGCCCTGCTGCCTAAAGACCTGGTAGATGAAAAGAATCTGCAGGAAGCGATGACCACCCCCGACCTCAGAAAGTTCATACAAAGAGAAAGCATCCGTGGATCTGAAGGCCTGAATACCTACTGGGTAGAGTATTACAGGAGAACAGCGGCTGCATTTGCAGTGGTTATTCTTACCCTGATCGGAGGCATCATTGCCGCCAAAAAGGTAAGAGGAGGAAGTGGTTTGCACCTGGCAGTGGGTATTGTGATCAGCGCCAGCTACATTATTTTCCTGCAATTTGCAACGGTATTTTCGGTGAAGGCAGATCTGAACCCTTTGCTGGCCGTATGGATCCCAAATATATTATTTGGTGGATTGGCCCTCTATTTATATCGCCGCGCACCTAAATGATGCGTTGTGAAAAGATTTTTTGAAGGCGGTATCATGATGGTGATGCCGCCTTTTTATTTTTGATATCCTCACTTTCTTTTGTGTGCAGCATTATTTTTTCGAAGATTTTTCTTTCAATATTTTCAATTCATTCTGAAAATTTTACATTTCTTTAACGTCTATATAAATATTTATTATTGATACTATTTAATATGTTTTAAATGAAATAATTACAGCGCCTTACTGCGGCCATATTTCCTTATACTTCCCCCGGCAGATCGTTGTTAATTTGGCATTAAATACCACGAAATGGTGGTAACTTCGTTAACAAATCATTACTTTTGACTATTGATCGATTTTGTTTTCATTAATAACAATAGCAGTAAAATGGGGTACATAAAAGAGAAATTCAAGGTTAAAGCAGATGAACTTAACATTGAAGTAAAAGACCTGGTAAAGAATCACGGCACTAAAAAGATTGAAGATGTAACGCTGGCACAGGTTTACCAGGGTATGCGCGGTATCACCGGCCTGGTAACTGAAACATCCTTGCTGGATGCCAATGAAGGAATTCGTTTTCGCGGATATTCTATTCCGGAATTAAGGGACCATTTGCCTAAAGCGCCAGGTGGTGCAGAGCCGCTGCCGGAAGGTTTATTTTACCTGATGCTGATTGGAGAATTACCTACTGAAGCAGATGTACAATATCTGTCCAGCATGTGGGGTCGCCGTTCTCATGTACCCAACCACGTATTTGATGCTATTGAAGCCTTGCCTATTACTGCTCACCCGATGACCATGTTTAACGTGGGTATTATGGCGTTGCAGACAGAATCTTCTTTTGCACATGCTTATGCAGAAGGGATGAATAAAAAAGATTACTGGAGTTATACTTATGAGGATACCATGAACCTCATTGCCCGCCTGCCACGTATTGCTGCTTATGTATATCGCCGCAAATATAAAGGTGGACAGCACATACAGCCTAATGGCATGCTGGACTGGGCAGGTAACTTTGCACATATGCTGGGTTACTCAGACGAAGGATTCAAAGAACTGATGCGTCTTTATATGGTGATTCATGCTGACCACGAAGGTGGTAACGTGAGCGCACACACTACTCACCTGGTAGGTTCCGCACTGAGCGATGCTTACCTCTCTTTCGCTGCAGGCATGAATGGTCTGGCAGGTCCTTTACATGGACTGGCTAACCAGGAAGTGATCAAGTGGATCCTGCAAATGCGGGAAGAACTGGGCGGTGGCGTACCAACCAAAGAACAAATCGAAGCCTATGTACGCAAAACTTTATCTGATGGTAAAGTAGTGCCAGGCTACGGTCACGCTGTTTTGCGTAAAACAGATCCCCGCTTCACAGCGCAGATGGAGTTTGCGAAAAAACATCTTCCTAATGATGAACTGGTGAAAATTGTGTGGATGGTATATGAAGCTGTTCCTCCAATTCTGCAGGACCTGGGTAAAGTGAAAAACCCATGGCCTAACGTAGACGCACATTCCGGCGCATTACTGGTACATTATGGTCTGGTAGAATATGAATTCTACACCGTATTGTTTGGTGTTTCCCGCGCACTGGGTGTACTGGCATCTCTTTGCTGGGACAGAGCTTTAGGCCTTTCTTTAGAAAGACCAAAATCTGTTACCACAGAGTGGATGAAACAGTTTGTTGAAGGTAAAGTAGATGCAATAGCCGAATAGTTATAATTGTTTTTTACTAAAAGAGGCAAGTGGTGAATTTTTACCATTTGCCTTTTTTATTTTTGTTCTTCATAAAATCGAAATTGCCATTTCTACTTTTACTGCTATATTATCCAATCCGATAGAATACCTGAAAGGCGTAGGCCCCCAGAAAGGAGAACTGCTGCGCAAAGAAATCAAGGTGTATACCTTTGGCGACCTGCTGCAATATTTCCCTTTCCGTTATGTAGATCGTACCAGGATCGATAAAATCGCGTCCCTGAGCGGTTACGAGGATTTTGTGCAGATCCGGGGTAAGATCATCAATATGGTGGTCATGGGCGAAAACAGGGCCAAGAGACTGGTCGCCACTTTCAAGGATGAAACAGGCACCATAGACCTGGTTTGGTTTCAGGGTTGGCAGTGGATGCAAAAATCATTGCGTGAAAATGTAGCCTACCTGGTATTTGGGCGTATCTCTGTATTCAATGGAGTAACACAGCTGGCGCATCCTGAACTGGATTTACTCACTGAAGAAATTGCTACCGGGAAACAATTCCTGGAACCGGTATATTATACCACCGAAAAACTGAAGGCCCGCGGACTAACGGCAAAGGCTATAGGAAAATTAACAAAGAACTTACTCGAACAATTATCTCCCCTGGAGATAAGGGAAAATATTCCGCTGGAAGTATTACAGCAGTATCGTCTCATGCCCAGGTCCATGGCCTATTTCAGGATACACCAGCCGGCTAATGAAGATGATGCGCGACTGGCGCAGCGGCGGTTGAAATTTGAAGAACTGTTTATCGCGCAGATACGTATATGCAGGTTAAAGCTAAAAAGACATAAGCAGTCACATGGTTATGTGTTTGGTGCAGTAGGTGAATCATTTAATGAATTCTATAATCACCATCTCCCTTTTTCCTTAACAGGTGCACAAAAAAGAGTGCTGAAAGAAATCAGAACAGATACTGTACACGGGCGTCAGATGAATCGTTTGCTGCAGGGAGATGTAGGTAGCGGCAAAACCATGGTGGCACTATTGTCGATGCTACTGGCAAAAGACAACGGTTTTCAGGCTTGCCTGATGGCACCTACAGAAATCCTGTCGCAACAACACTACAAAGGTATTGCGGAATTGCTGGAAAAAATGGATGTAAAGGTGGCCTTACTCACCGGCAGCATCAAAGGCAAAGCAAGGCGAAAGATACTGGAGGAGGCGCTGGATGGCACTATTGACATACTGGTAGGTACGCATGCATTGTTGGAGAAAGAAGTACAGTTTAAAAACCTGGGGATGGCCATTGTAGATGAGCAACATCGTTTCGGTGTGGCACAACGGGCACGGCTATGGGAAAAAAATAATATACCCCCACATATACTGGTAATGACGGCAACGCCTATACCAAGAACGCTGGCGATGACGATCTACGGAGATCTGGATGTATCTGTTATAGACGAAATGCCGCCGGGACGTAAGCCTATTACCACCGTACACCGCACTGAATATCAGCGTCCGCAGGTAATGGATTTTATTAAGGAAGAAGTGAAAAAAGGTCGGCAGGCTTATATTGTTTACCCACTGATTGAAGATTCGGAGAAGCTGGACTATGAAAATCTGATGAAAGGATATGAAGAGGTGAAAGCTTTTTTCCCGGAACCGCGATACTATATCAGTATGGTACACGGGCGTCAGCCGGCGGAACAGCGGCAAACCAATATGCAGCGTTTTGTATCCGGAGATACACATATCATGGTAGCCACTACGGTAATTGAAGTAGGAGTAAACGTACCCAATGCTTCTGTGATGGTCATAGAAAGCACGGAACGCTTTGGCCTGTCGCAGCTTCATCAGTTGCGCGGCAGGGTAGGGCGCGGGGCAGAACAGTCCTTTTGCATACTCATGACCGGTAATAAGGTGAGTAATGACTCCAAAGAACGGATTAATGTGATGGTGCAGACCAATGATGGCTTTATCATTTCAGAGAAAGATATGGAACTCAGAGGCCCCGGCGATATTGAAGGAACCCGGCAAAGCGGGGTGCTGGACTTTAAACTGGCAGACATCATCGCAGATAAACCCATTCTGGATGCTGCCCGTGCCAGTGCCGAAAAGATACTGGAAGAAGACACCGATTTATTGTTGCCTGAAAATCAGGCATTAAAGGAATTTTTGGCCGCCCAGCGAAGTAAATCTATCTGGAGTAAAATTTCCTGAGGATTTTAACGTTTATTAATTGATGACGTGATAAAGTAAAACAGCTTCTGAGGCAGCCATTTCACCTTGTTTCCCATTTAGCCTATTATTCTTCGCATCAGAAGTTTTGTGCTTTCCCGACCGTAACAATTTGACAGGCTTCTGCGTTTATAGTATTATATTAGTTATTAAGTATAAAAATAAATCTAATCCCGTTGAAATTTACCTTCCCGACTGGTCTTATTGGATGGATGATTTGCTTTTTGTTGCCAGGACGAATCGCCCAGGCACAGCAGCAATCTGCGAATTACACCCCGCTGAATTTTATAGAGAACAAAGGGCAGTGGAACAAGGACGTTATTTATAAAACAGAGCTGGATGGTGCTTCTATCTTCCTGCGGAAAACAAGTTTTACTTTTCTCCTGTATAACAAAGCAGATATGTATGCGCTGGACGAAGCCGTACATGGGCACCCTGGTGCGCATGACAGCGTTGCGCTTGTTCCCCGCAATGCTACTGCAGCAAGCGCCATTCCCCCGCATCCGGGTGATGGCGGTGTGCCTTCACCACCAAGACCAGCAGGCTCGCTCCCCAATGTAAGAGGGCATGCATACAATATCAATTTTCTAAACACCTCTCCTGGTTTACAAATCGCTCCTGAAAAAGAACAGGAAGCCATGAGTAACTATATCCTGGGTAATGATCCCAGCAAGTGGGCTTCCAATGTGAAAACGTTTCAGGGAGTTACCTATAATGGCATTTACGCAGGTATAGATGCACACATTTACTCCGAAGCATCTCAACTGAAGTACGACCTGATTGTGCATCCCGGTGCTAATCCGAATGAAATTCAACTGGAATATGAAGGGGCTACCGGCATGGAACTGAAGAAAGGACAACTCTATGTACATACTTCTGTAGGTGATGCCATTGAACAGTTACCCTATGCTTACCAGTATATTAATAATCAACGTATATCCGTAAAGGTGGCCTATAAGCTGAATGGCAATAAAGTAGGCTTTAAAGTATCAGGAGAGTATGATCCGGCGTATACACTTGTGATAGATCCGATTTATGTTTTCTCTACTGTATCCGGCTCCCGTTCAGATAACTGGGGCTTTACCGCTACTTATGATGATGCCGGTAATTTTTACKGCGGCGGTATTGTATTTGGAAGCGGTTACCCGGTAACGCCCGGGGCCGTACAAAGTGTTTTCCAGGGACCCGGTGGTGGTAATTCTGCTTTCGATATCGGCATTTCCAAGTTTAATTCGAACGGCACCAGACTGCTTTATGCTACTTACTTAGGTGGAAATGGCCTGGATCAGCCACATAGTTTGTTTGTAGATCCCCTGGGTAACCTGGTGATTTCCGGCAGAACTACTTCAGCTGATTATCCCAGTACAAAAATTATTGGCGCCGATCACAGGGGAGGATGGGACATTGCCATTACCAAATTAAACGCAACAGGTACTGCGTTGATTGGTTCCCTGATTATAGCCGGTAGTGCAGACGATGGGGTAAATATCAGGGCAGATCGTTTTCAGGGTCCTTCTGTGTTGTTGCGCAACTATGGTGATGATGCACGCAGCGAAGTAGTGATAGATAATGCAGGGTACATTTATGTAGCCAGCTGTACGCGCTCGGGTGACTTTCCGGTAACGCCCGGTGTTTTCCAGGACAAAATCAGTGGTTCTCAGGACGGGGTGATCATGAAAATAAACCCTATGTGCGGAGACCTGGTATGGGCCAGTTACCTGGGAGGTACCAAAGAGGATGCTGCTTATGTGATTGCCTTAAATGGTCTTAATACCTTGTATGTGGCTGGTGGAACTGCCAGCAGCGATTTTCCAATAAAAGGAACTCCGTTGTATAAAGATTATCGTGGTGGTGTATGTGACGGGTTTATAGCGCATATCTCCAATGACGGAAAAACTATTTTGCAAAGTACTTTTCTGGGGTCAGACAATGCATCTGCCGATCAGATATATGGTATTCAGCTGGATAAAAACGGTTTTGTGTATGTAACAGGTACTACAGAAGGCAACTGGCCAATTAAGATACCTCCCGGTTATTACAATGACAACAGCCTTCAGTTTATTTGCAAGCTAAAAGCAGACCTGAGTGAGTTTGTATATTCTACCACCTTTGGTCGTAGCAAATCGATGATCAGTGCGCCTAATATTTCACCTACTGCTTTCCTGGTAGATCGTTGTGAAAATGTATACGTATCCGGTTGGGGCGGTGGTATTAATATCAACCTGAGATATCCTAACTCCGGTACCATAGGACTTCGTACTACGCCTGATGCATTGCAACGTACTACCGACGGTATGGACTTTTATTTCTTTGTATTAAAACGTGATGCTACCCAACAACTATATGGAAGCTTCTTTGGCGGTAATGGTCTCTTTGAACACGTAGATGGAGGTACCAGCCGGTTTGATAAAAATGGGATCATTTACCAGGGTATCTGTGCCTGGTGTAATGTACAAGGCAATTTCAAACCAAGGTATCCAACCACGCCGGGTGCTTACTCCAGTACACCGCCTCCTGGTTGTAACTTCGGTGCGCTGAAAATTGCATTTAACCTGGATGGTATAAAAGCAGGAATCAAAACACTGGATCGCCGGGTGAATTATTGCGTACCGGAAACAATTACGTTCGTGGATACTACCCGTCGGCCCGGTAAAACATTTGAATGGTTTTTTGATGATGGCTCTCCGCTGCAGACAGGAGGACAGGAACTGGATACGGTGAAACATACGTTTACCAAAGTGGGCAGCTATCGTGTAAGACTGGTGAAGATTGATCCCGAAAGCTGTAACGTATCAGATACCGCTTATATCACCGTGAAACTGGGGAATAATAAGGCAGACTTCAACTTTGACGCAAAAAGACAGGATCCTTGCGACAGTTTGAAATACATGTTCACCAACCTGTCTGTTACACCGGCCAACCAGTTCAGAGATAGTTCTTTTATCATGGATTATGGTGACGGTACACCTCCTTTCTACACCGGACTGGATACCTTCCCACTCTTCCATTATTACAAAGCAGCCGGTATTTATAATGCCACTTTAACACTGATAGATACCAACTTTTGTAATGCCCCGCAAACACAAACAAAGGCATTGCGTGTAGCCATTAACGTGGTAGCAGCATTTACGCTTCCCGATACGGTATGTGTAGGCACAGAATTACAGATGGATAATACTACACTCGGTGGTGAATCTTTTACCTGGACCTTTGAGGATGACGGCAGTACTTCATCAGATCCTTATCCACTGCATACTTTCAGGAAAGCAGGTCGCTGGAAAATTTCCTTGCTGGTGCTGGATCCAAATACCTGCAATAAAAAAGACAGTATCTCCAAATTTATACTGGTGGCGAATCCGCCGGTAGCAGATTTTGAATATTCGCCTACTAAACCAATAGAAAATACACCTGTTCAATTTGTGAATACTTCCACAGCGGATGCGTCTCATTTCCTATGGAATTTTGGAGATGGAGATACTACTTCAGTGGCAAACCCTTCACATCAATACCTGAGATCAGGGACCTATAATGTTTGTTTGACTGCCTTTAACAGAGAAGGATGTACTGCTACCACCTGTAAAGAGGTGAGTGCAATAGTAGTACCGTTGTTCGATGTGCCGAATGCTTTTGCACCCAGCGGCAAGAACAATATATTTTATGTGAAAGCTTTTGGTGCGACCAAATTCAATCTTAAAATATTTAATCGTTGGGGACAATTGGTTTTTGAAAGTTCGGATCCCCGGATCGGATGGGATGGCCGGTTTAAAGGAAATATTCAGCCCATGGATGCTTACGCCTATATTGTAAACCTTGAGTTTACAGATGGCACGAAAGGCAGCAGATCAGGAAGTGTAACCTTGTTAAGATGATGAGCCATGAATCAGATTGTTAAATTATCAACATGCCTGGCAATATTGTTAATTGTTGCTGTGGGAGGTTATGCACAAGACCTTCACTTTTCACAATTTTTCAATTCGCCATTGACAACTAATCCCGCGAATACCGGTTTTATTCCGGATGGAAACTACCGTATTGGTATTAATTACCGTGACCAGTGGGCCACTATTCCAGTGCCTTATAAAACCATGTCTGTGTATGGCGACTTCCAGTTGTTCCGCGACAGACTTGAATATGGATGGGTAGGTATTGGCGGGGTACTGCTTCGTGATGTGGCAGGTGCCGGCAATCTTACTTCTACCAAAGGATATGCGTCTATAGCTTACCATCAGTTACTGGGACAAAGCAGTTTATTGTCATTAGGATTTAACGCCGGTTCAGCCGGTAAACGGGTGGATATCACCAAGCTGACGTTTGGTGATCAGTGGAATGGAAAGTTCTTTGATTCGCAGATTCCTACCGGGGAGCCTATTACGCAAAGCAGTGTGAATTATTTTGATTTACAGGCAGGTATGAACTATGCGTATTTTCCTACAGAGAATATTTATGTAAATGCCGGCTTTTCGGTACAACATATTAACACACCCCGGGAAACTTTTTATGATGGCAACAATGTTATACCACGCCGTTACATTGGTTTCCTGAATGCCAGTATCAAGATGAGTGACAAAGTGATCCTTAATCCGGCAGCGTATTACGCTACACAGGCAGGGGCAAAGGAATTGATGCTGGGTGCAAATGCTGCCTATAATCTTTCCGGAGATGGGGTACAGCAACTGTTCGGTGGACTTTACTACAGGGCCAATGATGCGGCTATTTTCCTGGTAGGGTACCAGCTGAATGCTATAAAGTTTATGTTTAACTACGATATTACCACTTCTGGATTGTCTGCTGCTAACAATCGCCGTGGTGCTTATGAATTGGGAATTGTATACACAGGTTTGTACACCAACCGCTCTTTCAGCAATGCAAGAAGGTCTACCATCTGTCCCTCTTTTTAACCTGCCGGATATTACCACCAAACCGGCATTATGATTATTTTTGTTTCATGACAACGTTTAATAAAGTAACTGCTGCCCATATAGCGGCATTACGGGAAATAGCCGGAGTGCAATATGTATTGGCCGACGAAGAAAGTATGAGCCGTTACGCGCAGGATGAAACTGAAGACCTGCACTACCTGCCCGAAGTGGTGGTGAAACCCGATACCACAGAACAAGTAAGCCGTATTATGCGTTTATGTAACCAGGAGTTGTTGCCTGTAACGCCTCGTGGTGGGGGTACTGGCCTCAGCGGTGGTGCGTTGGCGCAGTTTGGCGGCGTCCTGATTTCTATGGAGCGGTTTAACCGCATCACCCTGATCGATGAAAGGAATCTGCAGGTCATCACCGAGCCAGGCGTCATCACCGAAGAGCTGCAGAATGCAGTGAAAGAAAAGGGATTGTTTTATCCACCGGATCCCAGCAGCCGGGGCACCTGTTTTATAGGAGGAAATATTGCCGAAAATTCCGGTGGGCCCAAAGCGGTGAAATATGGCGTGGTAAAGGATTATGTACTGAACCTGGAACTGGTATTGCCGAACGGGGAAATTATCTGGACCGGCGCCAATGTCCTGAAAAACGCAACCGGTTATAATCTTACGCAGCTGATAGTGGGCAGCGAAGGCACCCTGGGTATTGTCACTAAAATAGTATTAAGACTGATTCCATTGCCCAAAAACGACCTGTTGATGCTCGTACCTTTCCGCTCTGCCGAAAGTGCCTGCGCAGCAGTAAGTGCTATTTTCCGCGCAGGATATACACCTTCTGCCATGGAGTTTATGGAAAGAGATGCCCTGGAATGGGTGACCCAATATGTACAAAGTAATGCCGTTAAAATCGAAGACGATATACAAGCTCATCTCCTGATAGAAGTAGACGGTAACTATCCCGAAGTACTGATGCAGGAAATGGAAGGAATAGCAGGCGTGGTAGAAAGTTTTGATATCGGTGAAATCCTGTTTGCAGAAGATGCACAGCAGAAAGATGAACTCTGGAAACTGCGTCGCCGGGTAGCAGAAGCAGTGAAAGCAAATTCAGTGTATAAAGAAGAAGATACCGTAGTTCCCCGCGCCGAGTTGCCGGTTTTGCTGAAGGGTGTAAAGGAAATCGGTAGTAAGTATGGATTTCTTTCTGTATGCTATGGACATGCCGGTGATGGTAATCTCCATGTAAATATTATCAGAGGTACCCTTACGGAAGAACAGTGGAATGGTACCCTCACGGAAGGAATACGGGAAATATTTGAACTGGTGAAACAACTGGGTGGTACCATCTCCGGAGAGCATGGTATTGGGTTGGTGCAGAAGAGCTATATGGATATAATTTTTGATCAGACGTCTATGCAGCTCATGAAGCAAATAAAGCAGATCTTTGATCCGAAAAATATATTAAACCGGGGTAAAATTTTTGATTGTTAAACTTTTCTTCCGGGAAATAGTTAAACCTAATAAATCTGAACATGAAACGTTTATTGATATGTTTTTTCTTACTGGCTGCTGTGCAGCTGGCGCATGCCCAATATTATAAAACAGATACGCTTACGCATAAAGGATTTGATCGTTCTAAGCTGATACTGGGAGGCTCTCTGGGAGTAGTGTTTGGAGATTATACCAATGTAGATATTTCTCCGCTGGTGGGTTATCGTTTCTCAGAGTACATCGCGGCCGGTATTAATGTGAACGCACAATACGGACAATACAAGTCCATTGATTATGTTACTGACAGGACCATACAACGTGACAAGTATACCATTTTTGGTGGGGGAGTATGGGGGCGTGTATATCCGCTGCCTATGCTGTTTATACATATTCAGCCGGAGTACAACTTTGTAACGCAGTCCTCCACTGTTTATGACACACCTGGAAGAGATGATAAAAGAACCTTTAAAACCAACTATGGTGTGCCGAGTTTGCTAATAGGTGCGGGTTATACACAGAGCGTTGGTGGAAGAGTTGGTATTGGTATTTCAATTTTATATGATGTGTTGCAGGACAACCGGTCTCCCTACAACAATAACCTGATATACAGAGTGGGTGCGGGTTTAGGGTTTTAAACAGGATTCTTTTTACTGATTTTTTCAGGCAGAGATATAAAAAGAAAGCCGGATCATCTGTTCAACAGATGATCCGGCTTTCTTTTTGGCAGCAGGTATCCTGGCTACAATATTAACCGCATGTTAAATGTTTATAAATGCTAAACTTTATTTTACCGACTACATATCTTTGCGGAATATTTTAATAATCAGGAAAAGATGGGAATAGCATTAGTTGTTTTTGATATTGCGGGTACTACCCTGCATGATGAGTCCAATGTGGCGAAAGTATTACAGCAAACCGTTCAACTGGCGGGAGTTTCCGTAACAGTAGAAGAAGTAAATGAAGTAATGGGATATGCGAAGCCATATGCCATCCGTTACCTGTTGCAGCATAAACAGGATAGCCGTTACAGTGACGAAGCATTTATCAGCCAGTTGCATGATCGTTTCGTGGCCGATATGAAATCATACTATGCTACCAATCCGGCGGTACGTGAAAAAGAGGGTGTATCAGCCGTATTTGCCGCATTAAAAGCAAAGGGTATTAAAGTGGCCCTGGATACAGGTTTTGATCGTGCTATCACCGATGTAATTCTTGAAAGAGTAGGCTGGCAGAAAAACGGATTGATAGATGCCGTAGCTACCAGTGATGAAGTACCTTTTGGTCGTCCTTATCCGTACATGATATACCGTATTATGGAAGAATTGGAAATCCGCAGTATACAGTCGGTGGCTAAAACCGGCGATACCATTTCTGATCTGGAAGAAGGTACCAATGCAGGATGCCGTTATGTGATAGGTGTTACCACCGGCGCATATACCCGTGAAGAACTGGAGAAGGGCCCGCATACACATTTAGTGGCTACACTGGATGAACTGCTCTCCATTTTTTAATACTATTCATTTCTTATAACATGCAACAACAGGCAGATGTAGCAGTAATAGGCGCTGGTATTGTAGGTTTAGCAATGGCTTACCACCTGGCTGCCAAAGGGAAAAAAGTTGTTTTATTTGAACGGAACAGTAAAGCGATCAGTGCTTCCATCCGCAACTTCGGCCTGGTATGGCCGGTAGGGCAAACGGCCGGAAAAATGCATGACCGTGCCATGCGTAGCCGTGCTACCTGGAAGGAGCTGGCAGCCGCTACGGGTCTGCAGTGTCAGGAAACGGGATCCCTGCACCTGGCATATGAAAAAGATGAGCTGGCCGTGCTGGAAGAATTTGCACAGGCAGCTCCCGGCAACGGATATAACGTTGAATTACTGACGCCATCACAGGTAGGAAAATATACGCAGGCCATTAAAACCGGCGGATTAAAAGGTGCAATGTGGAGTTCCACTGAAATGACTGTAAACCCGCGTCAGGCCAGTGCTGCCATCGCAAAGTACCTCGAAGAAAAAATGAATGTCACCGTTCGTTTTGGTACTGCTGTAAATGGCATCAACATGCCTTACATTGAAACCAGGGCAGAAAAGTGGAAAGTGGATGAAGTGTTTGTATGTAGCGGAGCCGACTTTGAAACGCTTTATCCTGCTGAGTTTGCGGCTGCACCATTGAAAAAGTGCAAACTGCAGATGATGCGTACAATTCCGCAACCAGGCAACTGGCAGCTGGGACCTGCGCTGTGTGCAGGTTTAACACTGGCACATTATTCAGCGTTTGATAGCTGTAAAGCCCTGGTACCTTTGAAGCAACGTTTTGCGGCGGAGATGCCGGAGTATGTGAAATGGGGCATTCATCTGCTTATTTCTCAAAATGGCGCCGGTGAACTCACCATCGGAGACTCACATGAATATGGTCCGGACTTCGAACCATTTGATAAAGCATTTATCAATGACCTGATCCTGAAATATATGCATACCTTCCTGCAGGCACCGGACTATACAATACAGGAGCAATGGCACGGCATCTATCCAAAACTCACCAATGGTGAAACGGACCTGGTGTTTTCACCTGAAAAAAATGTAACGATAGTAAATGGAATGGGCGGCGCCGGAATGACATTGTCATTTGGCCTGGCACAGGAGATAACAGCATAAAGCGTAAAGCAAAAAGCTATTATAGCGAATGATAGGAGCAATAGGGGAGCCAATACCTGCTTAACTCATTCGCTATAATAGCTTTTTGCTTTATGCCTTCCGCTTTCCGCTTTACAAAAGATACTTTGCGTAATCTCGATAAATTTAAATTAGGTAATTGCTCAAATAATTGATAAATTAAATTCAGATTAAGCGTTATGAAAACACCTGTTGAATAAAACGATAGTTAACTTTCGAATCATTTTCAACAATATTTATTTTTAATTGCCAGCATTAGCAACGTTTCTGCAGCGATGTTTTTTAAACATCGCTGCACGTTCATAACGTGTTAAATGTAAAGCAGGTTTCTCTATAGTTACCTGCTTTTTTGTTTTTAATGCAGTGTCTGTAAGCTAATTATTATATAAATTACAGTATTCCACGTATATGCAGGTGGAAGGTGTTTTATGTATAATAAAAAGTAATCGCATGAACAGCAGTATAAAGAATCTTAAGGAAAGAGACTGGACGGAGACAAGAGCGCATTCCAGCTGGCAGATATTCAAAATTATGGCGGAGTTTGTTGAAGGCTTTGAGAAGCTGGCAAAAATCGGCCCCTGTATATCTATTTTCGGTTCGGCACGTACAAAACCGGGCAACCATTATTACGATCTGGCCCAGGAAATAGCTACCAAACTGGCGGAGGAAGGATTCGGTATTATTACCGGTGGTGGCCCCGGTGTAATGGAAGCTGCCAACAAAGGCGCACAGGCTGCACATGGTAAATCAGTAGGTGCCAATATTTCCCTCCCACATGAGCAACATCCCAATGTGTTTATTGATCCGGAAAACAGCCTGAATTTTGACTATTTCTTTGTCCGCAAAGTGATGTTCACCAAATACTCCCAGGGATTTGTGATGATGCCGGGCGGTTTTGGTACCATGGATGAATTTTTCGAGGTTGCTACCCTGATTCAAACCAAGAAAATGGAGGAAACCCCCATGGTATTGGTAGGTCGTGAGTACTGGAGTGGCCTGCTGGATTGGATCCGCAACGTGATGATGGAAAAAGAAAGCAACATTAATCCACAGGACCTCGATTTGCTGCAGTTGTTTGATACCGCAGAAGAAGTAGTGGAATATTTCCGTGTTTTCTACACCACCAATAAATTAAGACCTAACTTCTGATAGGAGCGCTTAAGGCGAAAAGCAGAAAGCAAAAAGCTATTGCAGGGGATGATTAACGTTAACGGTTATCCGCGGCAATAGCTTTTTGATTTCTGCTTTCAGCTTTCGCCAGAATAAAATACCCATAAATAACGTTTACGTATATATCAGGTGGGCATCCCGGTAATCATCCGCTATAATAGCTTTTACCTTTTTGCTTTCTGCCTTCTGCTTTTTCCTTAGCTTTGCAGAAATTCTAATATTTTAATATATGGAGCTCATACCGGCAGCAGTAGAGGCCTATTCAGAAAAATACACCAGCGCAGAAAGTGAACTGATGCATCAGTTGAACCGGGAAACACATCTGAAAGTAGAGCTGCCGCATATGTTAAGCGGTCAGGTACAGGGGAAATTTTTAAGCATGGTGAGTCATATGATTCATCCACGCCGTATCCTGGAACTGGGCACTTATACCGGATATTCTGCTATTTGCCTGGCTGCAGGTCTTACTACAGACGGCATTTTGCATACCATAGATATCAATGAAGAACTGGAAACCCTTTGTCATCGCTATTTTGAGGCAAGCGGACAAGCAGATAAAATTAAAATGCACATAGGCAAAGCTGCCGACATCATTGAACAGCTGGACGAAGTATTTGACCTGGTATTCATTGATGCAGACAAAACAGGCTATGAGCAATATTACGACCAGGTATGGGATAAATTACGTCCTGGTGGATTTATCCTGGCAGATAATGTACTGTATCACGGACAGGTGTTGGCACCTGAAAATGAGCAGGGTCGCCAGGCGAAGGCAATGATCAGTTTTTGTGAGAAAGTGTTGGCGGACGATCGTGCCGAACAGGTATTACTCACCATCCGTGATGGTGTCCTGATGATCAGGAAGAAATAACACGCCCATTAAATCCGAAAATACATGCAAGTAAGAAAATTCTTATTGGTTGTCAGTTTTCTTATTGGCTTCGTTTCCGTGCTGCAGGCTCAGTCTATGACCACCCCGCAGTATATTGCTACCTATAAAAACTTAGCCATTGAGGAAATGCGCCGTTCCGGCGTGCCTGCCGCTATCAAACTGGCGCAGGGCATTATTGAAACACAATCCGGCAACGGTACTTTGTGTTTGCAGTCGAATAACCACTTTGGTATTAAATGTAAGAATACCTGGACCGGCAAAACCATTAAATACGATGATGATGCTGCCCAGGAGTGCTTCCGGGTGTATGAAACGGCGCGTGATTCCTATCGGGATCATTCCGATTTTCTGCATAATAATCCTCGTTATGCATTTCTTTTCCAATTTGACGGAGATGATTATAAATCGTGGGCATTTGGATTAAAACAGGCCGGATACGCCACTAACAAAACCTACCCGCAGCAGTTGATCAAGGTGATAGAAGACTATAACCTGCAACAATATACGATGATTGCCATGGGAAAGGCCGCCCCAGGCAGTGCTACTGAGGTCGATAATACAGTGTATGCTGAGGTAACGCCCAAGCAGGAAGCGAAAGCATCTCCCGGAAAAAATAATCATAACTACAATAAACCGGTAGCCGGTAATTATCCGAAAGGCATATTTGAAATCAATGGCCGTAAAGCCGTTTACGTAAAGGCTGGTACATCGCTGATCCAGGTAGCCGATCAGCGCAACATGCGCCTACGTAAACTGGTACGCTTCAACGACCTGGAAAATGATAATCCTCCCGCAAAAGACATGATTATCTTCTTACAAAAGAAAAGTAAGCGGGGTAATAAAGAATTTCATCCGGTAGCCAATGGAGAAACCATGCATGACGTGGCCCAGGCAGAAGGGGTACAGCTCAGATGGCTGCGCCGCCGTAATAAAATGAATGAAGGTGAGGAGCCTGCAGCCGGACAGCGCTTAACATTGGACGGTTTTGCCAACAGCGCTCCCCGCTTAGCTAAAAATACCCGGGTGCTGAAGGAAGAAGACCAGGAACCACCGGAGGATTTTTCTCCGCGTAAAGCCCTGGAAGGCATGAAGGAAGAAGTGGCAAAAAATGCTTCCGGACCCACCGCGGTGCCGGAAACCAAACCTGCCCAACAACCCAAGGGTGGTATACCCGTTGCCATGATTGAAGATCTGAAGAAAGCAGGAGAGGTGACTACTTCCGGTAGCACCACTACGCCAAAGGCTTCTATGCCGCAGCCTGCACCAGCTCCAGCAACGCCTAAACCAGCGCCGGTGCAGAAAGCAGGGTCACAGTACCACGATGTGCAACCCAAGGAAACACTGTATGGTATTGCTAAAATGTACAACAAGTCTGTTACGCAGATACAGGAATGGAATAATTTGCAGGGCTTCGATATAAAAATCGGTCAGCGCCTGCTGGTGAATAAATAAGCTGCGATCTTTTTGCGCTTATAATTGTTAAATAAGGAAATGTAGAAGTATTATGTCGGTAATCAAAGTGCATGACAAGCAGTTCCAGCCCTACATCAGTGCTATAGAATTGCAGCAGCGAATTAAGGAAATGGCGGAACAAATTAATAAGGATCTGGAGGGAGAGCGCCCTTTGTTCATTGCCATTTTGAATGGCTCATTTATGTTTGCCGCAGATATGTTTAAGTACCTCACTATAGAGGCGGAGATTTCCTTCATTAAACTGGCCTCTTATAAAGGAACCAAATCAACCGGTAACGTAGTACAGGCCATAGGTTTGGACGAAGACCTCTTTGGCCGTACCGTGGTAATCCTGGAAGATATTGTGGATACCGGTAAAACCATGAGCCAGTTTCTCCCGCAGCTGGAACATCAACAGCCGAAAAAACTGATCGTTGCCTCCCTGCTCACCAAGCCCGATGCAATGGTACATCCCATTAAAATTGACTACCTCGGCTTCTCTGTGCCAGATAAGTTCCTGTTAGGATATGGACTCGATTATGATGGCCTGGGCCGGAATTTGCCTGCTATTTACCAGCTGGTAGAATCTGCAGAATAATTATTTTTTCCGGGCAAGTGCCCGGAAAAAATCTTATCTTAATACATGCAGAAATTCCTTTTACTCTTGTTGTTTTGGGGTGGAGGGCTGCAAGCGCAAACAATCTGGGTATCGGGAGCGGTTGAAGACAGTATATCGCATCGCCCCGTTTCCGGCGTACAGGTGAAGGTGATGGATGACACAGCTAATGTGGTCACAAACGCTTTCGGTCTTTTTAGAATTGTAATCCCCAGGGCTACCGCCAAACTATTGCTCACACAAAACGGTTATCTACCCAAAGAGATAACGGTAAGTAAATCCGACAGACTACTAGTAACGTTATCGCCTGTACGAAAAGATACAGACCCCATTGCCATGGCCAAAGCCAGGTCTAAAATGTTGCATAGCAGCAACCCTAATTATGGCAATACCGGTATGGGCATTCACTCCTTTTACAATGAAACTTACGGCGCTATCTATGAAAATAAGTTTGTGCGCACAGACAGCCATCCTTTGTCCTCCTTTGCCATTGACGTAGACAGGGCAGCCTACAGTAATATCCGCCGCTTCCTGCGCCTCAAAGAGCCCGTACCCGTGGATGCTGTAAGGATTGAGGAGATGATTAATTACTTTCATTACGATTACCCGTTGCCGTTAGCAGGTCAAAGTATGGCCCTGTACAGTAACTATACTACCTGTCCCTGGGAAGCCAGCCACCGCCTCCTGCAGATTGCTATCAGGGCCCGCGCACTGGAGACGGACAGCTTTCCCGCCAGTAACCTCGTTTTTCTCATAGATGTTTCCGGTTCCATGGGCACACCCAATAAATTGCCCTTGCTACAGGCCGCATTTCGTATCCTGGTAAATAACCTCCGTCCAACAGATAAAGTAGCCATCGTGGCTTATGCCGGGGAACCCGGGGTGATGCTGTCATCTACCCCTGGTGATCAGAAAGCTAAAATTCTAAATGCCATCGACAATTTGAATGCCGGAGGATCTACCGCCGGCGAAGCCGCCATAAAAATGGCTTACCGCATTGCAGCAGAGCAATATATTCCGGATGGCAATAACCGCGTAATACTGGCTACTGATGGTGATTTCAACGTGGGTCTCAGCAGTGATGAGGAAATGGAACAACTGATTCTACAGCAGAAAGAAAGTGGTGTATTGTTGACCTGCCTGGGATTCGGGATGAAGAATTATAAGGACTCCAAGCTGCAATCCTTATCCAGTAAAGGAAATGGCAACTTTGCGTATATAGATGATCTGGAAGAAGCCAATAAAATATTTGCCCGTGAATTCGGCAGTACCCTGTTTACGATTGCCCGCGATGTGCAATCGGAAGTATGGTTTAACCCTGCCCTGGTAAAATCGTATAGGCTTATTGGTTATGAAAATAAAATACTGCCGGCAGATACTACGATGAAAAGTGAATACAACGGAGGAGTGATAGGTAGCGGGCATTGCTCCGTAGCGTTATATGAAATAATACCTGCAGCAGCAGCACCGGTGAAGGATACGCTGCTTGCCCACATAAGAATAACTTATCGCGATCCGCAGGACACAACAGTAAAGTACTTACCCGGCATTATTCCTGCGGAGCTGAAAAATTTTGACAAAGCATCAGATGATTGCCGTTTTGCAACAGCGGTAGCGTTGTTTGGTATGGTATTGCGCAAATCGTCTTATTGTGGTACGGGCAATACAGACATGGTGATGCAAATAGCACGTAATGCCCTGGGCGATGACAATGGTCATTACCGGAAGGAGTTTCTAAAGATGGTAAAAATGGTGCGTAAAGGAAAGCATTAAGCACTTATTTTATCAGGCGATAGCACTTTCTGATTAACTTCTGCTGAAAATCAAAAGGGAGGGTTTGATTGGTGATATCCTTTATACTGGCAGCATTGATTTTTTCTGTTTCCATTACAAACCTGCGATAGTTATTACTGAAATACACCACGCCGTCTTTTTTCGTGGCCAGTAACACTTTGTTGAGCATATCTGCGTGGTCCCGCTGTACATCCAGGAAATCCTTCATCCGTTTACTGTTGGAAAATGTTGGAGGATCTATGATAACGAGGTCGTAGGTATTCAGTTTCAATGTATCGAGGTACTGGAGTACATCGGCATGTACGAAAGTATGTTTGGGACTATCAAAGCCATTGAGCCGCATATTTTCTTCTGCCCACGAGAGGTAGGTTTTAGAAAGATCTACAGAAGTTACTTTTGCTGCACCACCTGCAGCGGCATACACGGAGAATGATCCGGTATAGCAGAAAAGGTTGAGTACCTTTTTATCTTTTACTTCTTCCCTTACCATGCCGCGTGTAATGCGATGGTCGAGGAATAAGCCGGTATCAAGATAATCGGAGAGGTTTACTTTAAATTGGAGACCGGCTTCATAGGCAGTCATGATATGACTTTCCAGGCTAAGTTTTTCATACTGGCTTTTCCTGTTTTCCTTACGTTGCCGTTGTTTCACCCAAATTTTGTTGGGGGGTACTTCCAATACTTTACTGATCAGTTCCAGGCAGGTATCGAGCCACTCTTCGTGGGCATCTTCTTCCATGCCATGTTTACGGTTGTATTCTGCGATGTACACATGATCTTCATACATTTCAATGCTGAAGGGGAATTCAGGGATATCGTCATCATATACCCGGTAACAGGTAATATTTTGCCGTCTGGCCAGTTTGGAAATATGCCGGAATACTTTCGTGAGCCGGTTTTCGAACATCTGCAGTTTAGAATCCATGGTTTCGCTTATATGAGAGCAGAAGGCTGAAAGCACAAAGCAAAAAGCTATTTTCGCGAATGATCATGATGGAGATATGAATAATCATCCGCTGTCATCATTCGCGAAAATAGCTTTTTGCTTTGTGCTTTCAGCTTTCCGCTCAGCTAAAAATATCTCTTACTTTCTCAAAAAATCCTTTTTCAGATTTTTCAGGATTAGGTTTAAAGTTATCGGAGGACTGTAATTTATCGAGCATTTCTTTTTCTTCTGAGGTCACCGTTTGTGGTGTCCATACATTCACATGAATCAGCTGATCGCCTTTTTCGTATGAATTAACAGAAGGGAATCCTTTGCCTTTCAGGCGGAATATTTTACCGCTTTGAGTACCTGCAGGGATTTTTATTTTGGCTTTACCGTCAATGGTAGGCACTTCCAGGGAGGTGCCGTACACTGCATCCGGGAAAGAGATGTGCAGATCGTAAGCTACATTGAGTCCATCGCGTTGTAGTTCTGCATGTGGTTCTTCCTCGATGAGGATCAGCAGATCGCCGGGGGCGCCGCCTCTTTCACCTGCATTACCTTTGCCGCTCATGCTCAGTTGCATGCCTTCCTGTACGCCTGCCGGGATGTCGATGCTAACCATTTCTTCACCATACATACGACCTTCCCCTTTACAGTGGCCACATTTGCTGGTGATGATCTGGCCTTCACCATGACAGGTAGGGCAAGTGGTAACAGTTTGCATTTGTCCGAGGAAAGTTTGTGTTACTTTCCTTACCTGGCCGGAACCGCCGCAGGTATTACATGACTGGAATGCATTTTTATCTTTAGCACCCAGGCCTCCACAATGTTGGCAGGGTACATATTTTTTTACTTTAATTTTTTTGTTAGCGCCTTTAGCGATTTCTTCGTAGGTGAGACGGATTTTTACCCGGAGGTTCGAACCACGTGTACCGCGTCCACGGCGGTTTCCACCACCACGGGCGCCACCACCGCCAAAAAAGCTTCCGAAAATATCATCGCTACCAAAGATGTCACCGAAATTGGAGAAGATGTCATCCATGTTCATTCCACCACCACCATATCCACCGCCACCACGGTTGCCATTCATGCCTGCATGGCCAAAGCGGTCGTATTGCGCCCTTTTATCGGGATCGCTTAATACTTCATAAGCTTCAGCTGCTTCTTTGAATTTATCTTCCGCCTCTTTGTTGTTCGGGTTGCGGTCAGGGTGAAACTGCATGGCTACCTTACGGTAAGCCTTTTTAATCTCATCCTGGGAGGCAGATTTGGTAACAACCAGTATTTCGTAATAATCTCTCTTGGTAGACATTATAAAAATCACTTGATGCTGGTGCAGGCACCAGCTTTTGTTTCGGTAAAAAAAATTGTTTTACGTCAGCTTTGCATAGGCAATCATTAGAGATTATGCCACATCGTCATTTTATTTACCCACAATTACCTTAGCATGACGTATTAATTTGTCACTCAGGTAATAACCAGGTTGCAGTACGTCCACTACCTTTCCAACCAGTTCTGGCGTGGGAGCAGGTATTTCTGTAATAGCTTCCTGTAAATCGGGATCAAACGAGGTGTGGATACTCTCCATTGGCTTCAGTCCTTTTGCTTGCAGGGTAGCTTTCAATTTATTAAACACCAGCAGGATACCGTCTTTAACGGCTTCAAAGTCAGTAGCGTTTTCTAATTGTTTGGAAGCCCTGTCGCTATCGTCCAGTACATCCAGCAAAGATATGATAACTTCTTTACTGGCGGTTTGCATAAGTTCTATACGTTCCCTGGCAGTACGTTTACGATAGTTGTCAAATTCTGCCTGCAGTCTGAGGTATTTATCGCGTATTTCGTTTACTTCCTGTTCTTTCTTCTCCAGCTCTGTTACTTCATCTGACTCATTATTCGTATTTGAACTATCGCTTATATTTTCTTCTGGCATGCCTTTCTCGTTTTCGCTACCAGTGTTAGCCTGTCCGTTTGTCTGCATGTCTTTTTCGTTTTCTGTCATAATAAGTAATAATTGTCTGCGGGGTAACCAGTCAATTTCTTTGCCAACAGCGGTTTAGGCGACAAAAAGGCAGAATTGCAGCTATGCTAACCGCTAAATAGCTACCTTTGCACCTCGAAATACAATAAATGACTAAAGTTTTTTTAAAGAAGCAGATACAAAACAGGGTATTACAAGGGCATCCCTGGATTTTTGGCAACGAAGTAGCTGAAATAAAAGGAGATGTAAATGCCGGTGATATTGTAGATGTATATACGCATAAAGGTTTTTTCCTGGGTCGTGGTTATATAAATCCTCAATCCCAGATACTGGTTCGCTTGCTGACCCGTGACAAGAACGAAGAAATAAATCCGGAGTTCTTTTACCGCCGCCTGTTGAAATGCTGGGAATACCGGCAGAAGCTGGGGTATGTGGAAAACTGCCGCCTGGTATACGGTGAAGCAGATGACATGCCTGCGCTGGTAATAGATAAGTTCAATGATTATTTTGTTATTCAGACACTGGCCCTGGGCATGGAAAAATGGAAAGATGCCATCGTAGATGCTATCAACCGCATTTTTTCCCCGAAAGGTATTTACGAAAGGAATGATGTACCGGTAAGGGAACTGGAAGGGATGACTCAGCAAAAGGGTTTCCTCAGTGAACCTTTCGATACCAATCTTATTATTAATGAAAATGGACTCCGGTTTCATGTGGATATCGTAAATGGCCAGAAGACCGGCTATTTCCTGGATCAACAGGATAATCGCCGTGAGATTAAGCATATCGTTAAAGGTGCAGATGTAATGGAAGCATTCTGTTATACTGGTACCTTCTCCTGTCATGCAGGATTTTATGGTGCTAAAAGCGTACTGGGACTGGACATTTCAGAAACAGCCGTAGCTACCGCACGAAAAAATGCGGAACTCAATAACCTGCAGGATATTTGTCAGTTCCAGGCGGTCAACGCATTTGATCAGCTGAAACAATGGACCAGGGAAGAAAAGAAATTTGATGTTGTGATCCTGGATCCGCCGGCTTTCACGAAAAGCCGTGAAAATATTCAGAAAGCGGTAACTGGTTATAAAGAAATTAATCTGCGTGGAATGAAGCTGCTGAAGCCAGGTGGATTCCTGGTAACAGCTTCCTGCACTAACCTGGTATCACCTGATCTGTTCCTGCAAACTATTGATGCAGCTGCCAAAGATGCGAAGAAGAGATTGCGCCAGGTAACTTTCCAGACACAGGCACAGGATCATCCTATTTTAAGAAACATTGAGAACACTACTTACCTGAAGTTCCTGATCGTGGAAGTATCCTGATCAACTTACAGCTTATAATAAAAAAGGAAAAGTCACGATGTAAATCGTGACTTTTCCTTTTTTATTTTGATGCCAGATGTAAACTATTTGACGACGTTGAATTTTCCGGATTCAATCAGATTGCCCCGTTGATCACGTAACTGGAATATGTAAATACCATTATAGTAATTATCTAAATTCATAGTAGTGCGTGCACCAACGCCTTTCAACTGATCTATTTTCTTTCCCAGAAAATTATATACAATAAGATCATACACCTGATCGTTATTGTGTTGTTGAATGACAAAGTTAATATTGGTAGTAGCAGGATTAGGGTACAACTTCACTATTTTGCTCACGTTTTTAACACCCCCGTCCTGACCTGGTTGGGATTTATCGCTTTGAGCCTTGCCAACTAATGAGAGCAAGCTGAAAACCGTTATGAGAATTAGGGTAGAGGTTTTCCACATAGTATTATAAAAATAAAGTTTTTTTCAAATATTTCCTAATTTTTGTTTGATAAATTCAGCTCATCTAAGTGCCTCTGTTTCCACATAAAAATAACAAACCACCTGCCATTTTGTTAGCATTTCCCCTTTTTTTATGTAAACTTTAACGCTTGATAACATTTYTTATAAACAATTGATTATCATTCATTTAAAACCGCGGGCAGTTCACACTTTCCAGGGTTGAGTTCCGGCTGTTCAGGAATCCCTTGAAAACCAACGATATTTCGAAGCCACCGAATGTCTGACTGGCGGTTCTCAGTTTCGAAATATTGGTGTCGTAACTCATTCCTATCTCATATTTATCCATGTCTATCTTAATAGTGGGGATAATAGCATCATTCCACCTAAGGAAGAGACCGCCGTAGATAGCCCGGGTTGACTCCAATCCCTGATTCATTAGGCCATATCCAATCAAAGCACCTCCAATGTACTCGGAATAGGTACCCTGATGCAACTGATTGTAGTGTGCAATCACTTTTACTCTTTCATCCACCGGGATAGTAATACCCGCATTAAATGTCAGCTTGGGCTGCAATTCAATATTCTGATCCCGGTAGAAAGAAATTTTAGCCCGGTTAAAATGGAAATAGCCGGCTCCGATAAAGTAATTGACGTCTTCCCCTATCACACTGTTATAACTTATACCCACACCAGCATCCAGGTAGCTGTAGCCTTTGAATGCCAGCTTGCCTTCTTCGCCGGTAGGTGCCGCCGGATCAAACCGTCCGCTGGTATATTGGTTATTGAAGGTCATGTTGGTAGGGTCAAACTGACGTTGCACAAAACCACCCATGAATCCTAAAGACAGGAAACTGCTTTTATCTTCATTGAGTGATTTATGATAGTTGATCGCCGGAAAGATTTGTGTAGACTGTAATTTGGAAGTACCCGCCCGGTCGTAGGTGAGTTGCAAACCCGTAGTGACGTAGTCGTTACTACGACCTACAGGGAATTTTATTTCACCACTCACAGTGCCTGTCTGATAGGGAACAGTAACACTGTTCCATTGATTACGGTAAACAGCCTGCACACGCACATCTCCGTTGAAAATACCTATCAGCGCAGGATTACGGAGTATAGGTGTTTCATAGAACTGTGAGAGGTGTATATCCTGTGCATACAATTGTGTTGCACCTGTTATGCAAACTATCGCCAGTAATATGCGGTATACGGTTTTCATGGTAGCCAGGTTAAATAATTATCTTAGTAATGTTACATTGCCTTTCAGCTGGAAAAATTCGTTGGTATCGCAATATGCTTCGATGAAATAAATATATACATCGGAGGCCTGCGGTTTACCATTGAAGGAACCGTTCCATCCTGCGCTGATATCGTCTATATTGATTCTTTCCCGATGGAATACTTCCTGTCCCCAACGATTGAAAATGCGGAAGGACTTAATAAAGTTGATACCTTTCCCACGCGGATAGAAAATATCATTCTGTCCATCGCCATTAGGACTGAAGGTATTGGGTATAAACACCACATCTGTATTGCAGATCAAGTCCACATTCATTACATCTGTTTTCCTGCAACCATACTGGTTAGTGCCGGTAATGCTGTAAGATATAGGCTTGCGTATGGCAGCGGTTACATAAGGAGAAGTGGTATTATCCAGGTAATCTTCCGGACTCCATTTCCAGCTTATTATATCTGCACTTCCGCTGGCCATCAGCTTTACCACATCGCCTACCATCACCGTCTGATCTTTTCCTGCACTGACCTCAGGTACCGGTTTCACTGCTATTTTAACAGAAAGCGGTGCACTCATCGGGCACAGCGCATCGTTTGTTCCGGTTACTTGGTAGGTAATGTCCGTAGACGGTGTTGCAAAAGGATCAGCAATGGTATTATTGGTTAAGCCGGTCACCGGTGTCCAGTTATAGAGGGTAGCCCCTGTAGCTTTTATTTGTATGGAAGAACCATAGCAAACGAGCGTATCCCTGCTCACGGTGAGATTGACTTTTGGAACAACTGCCACATCGGTGGAGTCAAATACCGTACATCCATACACGTTAGATGCCTGTACCAGATAGCGGGTATTTATTACCGGAGTAGCCACGGGATCGGTACAAAAAACGCAGCTCAGTGTACTGGCTGAAAGCCATTGTACGGTGCCATCAGACAATGCGTTGAGGTCAACACTATTACCTTCACATATTTTAGGTTGTTTGGCAGATGCTTTCACAAAAGGAGTAGGATGAATAGTAATAGTTTTACTCACCGAGTCCATACAGTTGCGTGCATCTGTTACGACCAGTTTAATCGCCTGTCCGCCGGAGGCAGTATACTTTGTCCCGGGAGGTGTTTGCGAAGTAGATTTCTGTCCGTTACCCAGGTCCCAGTTCCAGTTGGTGATGGGGATATTGGGCGAGGTAATGGTGTTGTTAATAAAAGATACCGGTTGACCTGCGCAGGTAGCGGGACCTGTTGTAAAATCGGCTTGTGGCGCCAGTATATTAATATCGTTTGGCTTTGTGACAATGTCATCGCAATACGCGGCATCCTTATAATGAATCGTTAGCTGATTACTATAGGTACCTTTTGTAGCCCATGTTTTTACGTATGTTTGGTTAGTGGTGGTATATACTTCTCCATCTCCAAACTGCCAGGTATAGCTGGATACCAATCCTAGTGGTACATTCAGCACTTCATAGGTAGCTTTGCTGCTACGACAGATAGAACTGACACCGGCGGTGAAATCTGCCCTGAAATAATAGACGCTCCGGAAGCTGCTATGGTGGCAGTTATTGCCGTTCTCTCCAATAGTAAGACGAACTGTATAATTGCCTGGAGTAGTATAATTATGTACTGCATCTTTGGTATTCAGCAAAGGAGTATTATCTCCGAAGTCCCACTCATAAGTAGTGTTAGCATTAATGCCGATAGAGTTATTGGTAAAGATGAATTTGCTTTTGTCGGTGCAGTCACGTACCACATTGAATTGTGATACCGGGCCGGTTACCACTACCTGGGCAGGAGTCGCAGCGGTGAAACAGCCATTGCTGCCAGCTTTCATTTTAACGGTCAGTGTGCCGTTGGCATTGAATGAATGCCTGATGTCATTATTGCTGCCTTCATCTGTGGTACCATCACCAAAATCCCAGCTATAGGTATCTGCATAATTAGCGTTTGCCAGCAGTCTTACCGGATCTCCCACACAGGTACTGGTGGGCGACACGCTGAAACTTACATTGGTGGGCGGGTTGCCGGTATGTACGTATTTATCGAATGATTTGGTGATAACACATTGATTTTGTGTAGTAACGGTAACGCCTATATTATAAGTGCCGGTTTGTGTAAAAATATGATTTACGTTGCCGTTAGTAGTTGTTTGTGTATTTCCATCTCCGAAGTTCCACGTCCATGAAGCAACCGGATCATTGACACTATTGGCGGAGGTGGCGGTAAAGGCCGCCGTATAAGGAACACAGCCCGACAATGGTGTAGAAAGTGTGATATCAGGCAGGGAGATATCGATATAGGCTGGCTTTTTTAATGTGGCCGTACAGCCGTTGCTGTTAGTAACGGAAAGGGTGACATCAAATTTACCGGCGCGGGTATAATTATGTGATATATAGGCATTGCTGGTAGTAATAATGGTGCCATCACCAAAATCCCAGGTGCGGCTGGTAGCATCCAGCGTGGCATCTGTAAAATTAGCGCTGAACACTTTACAGCTTTTGGTAACATCTGCAGAAAAAGATACCTGTGGGGTACTGCCAATTACCATTGTCCGGAAATAAGTGCTGGTAGTTACGCCTCCGATTACCTGGTATTTCGCTTCCAGGGTAATTTTTATGGGCCCACCTGTGGTATAAGTCACCTGTGGATCAACATCATGTGAGGTTCTGCCATCGCCAAAATCCCAGTTATAGGCAAGGGGAGTGCCGGTGCTGGTATTTTTAATAGTAATAGTAACGGGTGTACACAGGTTGCCCGGTGCAGCTGTATAGGTAAAGTCCGCTTTCTGCGCCAATAAGGTGTTTGCCTGCAATAGAGATATCAGGAGCAGCAATGTACATAAACACTTTGCCTGTAGGTATTTCATAGGGTACACAGGTTTTCCATTAACTGAATAGCTCCACAAATTAACAAAAATTACATATATAAATTTTTTGATTTTCAGATTTTTTGATATTGGAGGTGTTTTATGCGGTTTTAGAGGCATAAAACACCTTTCAGGTACCGGAAAATGTGAAAATCTGTTGTTATCTGATAAGGGTAACATTGCCTTTCAACAAATTCACTGCGCCCTTATCGCAGACTATTTCTACGTAATAAACAAATACATCAGGATTCAGTATTACTCCTTTATACCGGCCATCCCAACCTTTGGTAGGGTCATTTGAATTAACACCGGTACGCTCAAACACTACTTGCCCCCAACGATTGAATATTCTGAAAACGCGGATGGTCTGCATTCCCTGTCCACGCACATAAAAAACATCATTCTGTCCATCGCCGTTAGGGGAGAAGCTATTGGGAATGAAGATGCTGCCCTCATCACATACGAGTTTCAATGCAATATCATCTGTGCTCACACAGCCAAACCGATTCGTCACCTTTACATGATAGGTAATATCATCTGTAGGAGTAGCAGTAGGCGCCAGGCAATCGTAGCAACTGAGCCCCTTTACCGGCGTCCATTCTATTTTGATGATGTCTTCGCTCCCTTTTACCGGCAACGGTATCACGGAACCTGTAGCTGTTACGATATCAGGGCCTGCATTTATTACCGGGGCATCACGTACATATATTCTGGCAAGTGCGGTATCCGTGAAACAAGTGCTGTTATTATATCCTACTACCTGGTAAGTAATATTGCCGTCCGGTGTAGCTACCGGATCCGGGATATCTGACCGGTTCAGTCCCCGCGCCGGAATCCACTGGTAGCGCAGTGCTCCGCCGGCATTCATTTTCACGCTTTCGCCCGCGCATATTTCCTGGTCCTGCGCATAAATACGAAAAGGCTGCGTCACCTTCACTGGTATTTCTCCCTGATTCGTACAACCGTATTCGTTAGTAGCTGTAATGTGATACACGGTATCTATATCTGGTTTTACCTGTGGAGAAACATTGGTGGCGTCCGAAATATTATAATTTGTCCATTGTACCTGAACGTTGGCAGTGGTATTGGCCTGTAGTTGAAGTGCCGCTCCACGGCAGATCTCTGCACTGCCTGGTGAAGGATTCAGGATCGGTGAAGGGTTTACCACCATACTTGCGTTGGTGGTGGCAGGACAGGAACCATCGCTGTTGGTGATTGTTAACACCACCGGTACTGTACCTGTACTGTTCAACGTGATTTCAGGGGGCACCTGCTGATTAAATGTTTTGTCGGTACCTACCTGCCATAGCCATTTTGTACCCGGTATGTTTTTAGTATCACTGCCGGACAATTGTATTTTACCAGATACGCATAATGGTAAAATAGGTGCTATCACTGCTACCGGTTGCGGAGGAATAACTACCGGCAGCGTTTTTTCATCTGTACATCCGTACGCGCTTGTTACTACCAGTTTTACATTCGTTGTTCCCGGTTGCGGATAGGTGAATTTTCCATCTGTAGTGCTGGCAGTATTATCGGGATTTCCAGGTACCCCGAAATTCCACGCATTAGCGAAATCAAGTGCCAGCGAGTCTTTCGTCAGTGTTTTACTTTTATTGGTAAATGTCACCAGTCCGCCGCCGCAAGCCTGGAAGTCATTTGTTGTAAAATCAGCGGTTGCTTTATCTACAATGATTTTGTCATTTCCTTCTGCTTTCACCACGCATCCCTGGTTATCCAGCAGTGACACGCGCGGATAATAAATACCGGGTTTTACATAAGTATGTGGCGGAGATACTGCGGTGGTAGAAGTCAATACTGTACCATCATCAAAGTCCCACATATAACTGTCTGTTTTAACAGAGGTGGCACTGATGCTGATACCTAGCGGCACACAACCCTGTGTGGGAGTGGCTTTCATGGTACCATCAGGTCCCTTGATAGTGATAGGAAGCGTAGCAGTACTGGAGCAACCGCCTTCTGAGTATACCGTGAGAGTCACATTGTATGTTCTGGCGCGTGCGTAAATATGTACGTCAGGATTGTTTTTGGTGGAAGTACCATTATCTCCGAAGTCCCAGGCGGCATTTTTATAATCCGTGGAGGTATTGGTAAATAATACTTTTACCGGTGGACATAGATCCAGGTCATCAGGAATGGTGAATGATGCCTTGGGGTCAGGTACGGTGATCACATTTGTTTTAGTGATTTCATCTGTACAGCCGGCTGTGGTAGTTACTTTTAATACCACGTTGTACTTACCTGGTGCGCTGTATATTTTTACCGGTTTATTTCCGGTACCGGTAGTGTTATCTCCAAAATCCCAGGCATACGTTTGTACGTTGCCCTGTGACTGATCTACGAAAGTAAATGATTTATCCAGGCAGGCGATGTTGGACGGTACCATGAAATCGGCTTTTACCCGGTCAAACGGGATTACTTTCTGCACTTTTGATATGCAACTGAATTTATCTGTTACCGTTAATGAAACCGTATAATCGTTGGCGTTAGTATAGGTGTGTTTAATACCCAACGGTTGTGTGGGATAGCTTTCTTTATTGCTGCCATCACCAAAATCCCATTCCCAGTTGAGTATCTGGTTGCCGGTGTTGGTAGTTGATTTATCGGTGAATGTAAAAATTTCGTCCTTGCATCTTTTGCCAGTGTAGTCAAAATCGGGATCACTGCCATTTACATCTATGGATACAACAGGTGCATCTTTTGTACAACCATTTTTATCTGTAATGGTTAGCTTAATGGTGAAGGTGCCGGTTTTATTGTACTGGTGGGAAATACCTTTCGTTGGGTCAAAATTAAATGCCGGAACGGCTTGTATCGGACTGCCATCTCCCCAATCCCATTTATATTCATTGATGTTATCGTTATTCAGCGGCCCAAGGCTGATATTTATTTTTTCGGTTTTACAGATTCTTTGCTTGTCAGGTGTAATGACAGGTTTCTCATCTATAATATTAACAGATAATGAATAGGTACTGGTACAGATGCCATTATCGATGGTGAGTTTTACCTGCTTGATACCTGTGGTCTGGTATCGGAAGTCAGGGTTTTGATCCGTGGAAGTAGCACCGTTTTCGCCAAACTCCCACAGCCATGTTTTTATCGGTGTAGGAATAGGACCAAAGGTGGAGTTATCCGTAAACTTACGATGATAGGGATCAATACAATCCGGTGTGGTAGCAAAACGGGCTATTGGTGGAATGATCTGGATATAATTTCTTTTAATTAATTGTACCCGGCAACCGTTATTGTTTACTTCCAGGATCACATCATGACTACCAATTTCATTGAACTGATGATTTGGATTTTCCTGTGTACTCGTGCTGTTATCCTGTACAAATGTCCAGATCCAGGAAGTACCGCGGGGTACAGACAGATTGGTAAACTGAACAGGGTCTTTCGCACAGGATTTCAATGGCGTAGCGCTGAAATCAACTACTGGCTTGATGCCTGCTGTAATGATTGTTTGACCGGTTGCGATACAGCCGCCTGCAGTTGTTACTTTTAAGTTGACGAAGAAGATACCTTCTTTGGTAAAAATATGTGTAGGTTTTGCTGCAGTTGAAGTAGTACCATCGCCGAAATCCCATTCATAACTGACAATGGGATCTGGTATATTTACTTCCGCATAAAAATCTACAGACAAAGGAATACAACCTTCTGCTACACTGCGATAAATGGAAAGATCTGGTTTTATAATTTTAATATAATTCGGTTTGCTGACTGTTTTACTGCAACCCAATGTGTTGGTAGCGGTCAGGCTGATGGAATAGATTCCTTCTTTGGTATAGGTGTGCGAAGGGTTCTCTGTGTTAGCAGTAGTACCATCACCGAAGGTCCAGCTCCACGCAGTGGCATTGGAAGACTGTGCACTGAATTGCGTGGTAAAGGGTGTATTACAGGCACTTACCGGTGTGGCAACCGGGTCTATATCTGGTGCCGGATTAACGTGAATGGTTTGTTGTGTTTCTTCCATACAGCTTCCCAATGTGGCCTGCATCTTCACAATGTAATCACCTGGTGTGGTGAATTGTTTTACTGCATCTGCAGTTGTTTGGGTGGTACCATCCGGAAATGCCCAGGTTACCTGATCTGGTGTTGGCTGGGTGGTATTTTTAAAAGTAATACTCTGCCCTGCACAAAGCGCCGAAAAAGTGAACGCTGGTTTTACTTTAGCGATAACGATATAGTCTGTTTTGGTCAGTGGAGCAGAACAGTTGCCGCTGGTGGTAGCAGTTAGTTTTACTGTATATTTTCCTTCTTTCGTATAGGTGTGTTGGTTAGTTGTTCCAGTAGTACCGTCACCATAATCCCAGGAGTAGGTGACCGGATCCGGAGAGTTATTAACGGTGTTATTAAAGAAGTTTACGGTAAAAGGAGTGGTACAGCTTTGTGTTTTGTCGGCTGTAAATACCGGAGCAGGAGCGCTTTGTACCTTTACAGATACGGGCCCGCCGGTGCTGGAACATCCCATGCTGTTGGTAACAGCACTGATGACATTATAGGTGCCGGCTTGTGTATAGGTATGCGGAGCATTTGCTCCTACAGCGCCGCCGCCATCACCAAAATCCCATGTGATGTCTGTTATGGTGCCATCGCCGGGAGTTGACTGGTCCTGAAAAGTAGCCATGTATGGTGCGCATCCGCTAAGACTGCTGGTCGTAAATTTAGCAGTCGGTTTGTTATACACCTGTATATCAATCTGTTTGACGATTATATTTGAAGGTCCATAAGTAGCCGTCATTTTTACGTGGTAAATACCGGGGTTCTGGAATGTTTTTGAAGGGGTAAGATCGTTGGTAACATTCGCACCTAATCCAAAATCCCATTCCATGCTCTGATAGCCCGCATCCAGTGTGGCGGTGAAGTTGACCAGGAACGGTGGGCATGCTGCCAGTTTATCCGCTTTAATGGATACTGATTGCGCATGGGCAGCAAAAGCCATGGCCATTACAGGCAGCAGACTACAAAAAAAATGTCTTATGACAATCCGTAAATAATAGAGTAGGCTTTTCATGGCATAGGTTGGCGTTAAGGCCGGTCATAGGTGTATTCAAAGTATAAAAATAACAATAATGTTTGTAAAAGCGATGGTTTTATGTATGTGGCTGAATGGCCGTAACTTAGCATAAAAGAATTCAGGATATGGATAGTCAGTACTGGAATAACAGGTATATTAACGGAGATACCAGTTGGGATATGGGAGCTGTGTCGCCTCCGTTGAAAGCGTATATTGACCAGGTACATAACCGGGATGTTCGTATACTCATTCCCGGTGGAGGGAATAGCTATGAAGCAGCCTACCTGGCGGGACAAGCCTTCAGTGATGTTACCGTACTGGATATTGCGCCGGTACTGGTAGAACAACTGCAAAAATCGTTTGCCCGTACCCGTGTGAAGATATTGGAAGAAGATTTTTTTGAACATACCGGTAGTTATGATCTTATTTTGGAGCAGACATTTTTCTGCGCCATACCGCCTTCACGCAGAGCAGATTATGTAAAACATATGCATTCACTGTTAAAACCTGGTGGTCATCTTGCAGGTGTATTATTTAACAGAAGCTTTACACAGGAGGGCCCGCCTTTTGGAGGTTCTGAAGCAGAATACCGGGAATTGTTTGCACCGTATTTTGATTTCAAAACCTTATATCCCTGCTACAATTCACATCCGGCCAGACAGGGCTGTGAGTTGTTTATTAACTTTATACCGAAACTGAAAAAATTATGCGCAGATTCTTATTAGTAGCCATGGTATTGCTGGCAGGAAGTTCACTGAAGGCACAGCAGAAACAATCTGAAGATGCCGCTGCATTTGATAAGGATATTCAACAACCAGGTATCCAGGTATTTGATGTACGTACTGCCAGTGAATTCAACACCGGGCATTTGCCAAATGCCTTACAGGCAGATTATACAAAGAAAGCGGAATTCAAAGACAGGGTGCAATACCTGGACAAGAAAAAACCGGTATACATTTATTGTTTGAGTGGTGGCCGTAGTAGTGCCGCTGCCAAATGGATGCGGGAAAACGGATTTGACCAGGTAGTAGAACTGGAAGGCGGCATTAATGCCTGGAAGCAGGCGGGCAAACCTTTAGATGGTGTGGCAGATAAACAGCCGCAGCTCACAATCGCAGACTATAATAAATCGGTACTTGCAAAAGGATGGGTGCTGACAGATGTAGGTGCCGCGTGGTGCCCGCCCTGTAAGCAGATGGAGCCGGTGCTGGAAAAATTCTTCCAGAAACATACCCAGGTAAAAAAAGTATTTGTAGATGGAGGTAAAGACCAGGACGTTATGAAAGCGATTAACGCCAATAGCTTACCGACTTTTATTTTCTATAAAGATGGAAAAGAAGTGGGTAGGAAGGAAGGGGTAATAACGTTGGAAGAACTTGAGAAAGCTTTTAGCAGTTAGCTTTTAGCTTTTAGTAAAATGCAGCGATATCCTTCGCTGCATTTTACTAAAAGCTAAAAGCTAAAAGCTATTAAAAGCTATATATCCCGCCGTATTTCTTCTTTGCATATTCAAGGAAATCCCCGAATACCAATTGTTTTCCCGTTACTTTTTCACACAATTCATTAGAGGTGTAAAATCTGCCGAAAGGATGGATGTTATGACGCAACCATTCCAGCAATGGCTGGTAATTACCGGTGGCGATGTTGTTATCTAATCCGGGTACCTGTTTTTGTGCCGCAGTAAAGAACTGTGCAGCGTAGAAACTACCGAGAGAGTAGGTGGGGAAGTAGCCGAAGCTGCCATGCGACCAGTGAATATCCTGTAATACGCCTTGTACATCATCCGGTACTTCTACGTGCAGGTATTGACGGTAGTATTCATTCCAGGTATGTTTCAGGTCTTTAACATCAATACTGCCGTCTATCAATCCCTTTTCAATTTCGTAGCGGATCATGATATGGAAATGATAAGTCAGTTCATCTGCTTCTGTGCGGATAAGGGAGGGTTGCACTTTATTGATGGCTTTATAGAAATCATCCAGTGACACCTGGCCCAGGTTTTCCGGGAAAAGTTGTTGCAGGCGTGGATAATGATGTTGCCAGAAAATCAGGCTGCGGCCTACATTGTTTTCCCAGAGGCGTGACTGTGATTCGTGAATACCTAAGCTGGTGGCTTCACCACAAGGCAGGCCATATTGTTCTGTTGGCAGTCCCTGTTCGTACAGTGCATGTCCGCCTTCATGGATGCAGCTCCAGGTCATGTTCCCGAAGTCATTTTCATCGATACGGGTGGTTACCCTTACATCCTGTGGATTAAAGCTGGTAGTAAACGGGTGTTCAGAGATATCCTGACGTCCGGCCTGCATATCATAGCCCATGTTTTCCAGGAGGGAGATCCCGAATTTCCATTGTGCGTCACGGTTATAGTGGAGATGAAGGAAATCTTTGTTAACAGTGGGTTGTTGTTCTATTTGTGTGAGCAGCGGAGCAAGGGCTGTCTTCACTTCATTGAAGATAGTGTCCAGCATTTGGGTGTTGGCGCCTTTCTCATATTCATTCAGCAGGGCATTGTAGGGGTGGCCTTCATAACCGAGGATATCGGCTTCCTGTTTTTTCAGGGTGATCATCCTGGAGAGAGCGGGGGCAAAGATGTTGTAGTCGTTGGCTTTACGAGCTTTTATCCAGGCATGATAACTTTCATTGGTGACGGTAGACATTTCCGCAACGAAAGCGGCCGGGTATTTTTTATTTTTTTCAAAATCTTCTGTAGAGAGCAGTATATTTTTCTGTGCCACCGCATCGGTAGTGGTATTGCCTTTGAGGGCCTGCAATACGGCATCCAGTTCCGGGGCAGTGAATAATTCGTGGGCAATGGAGCTGAGGGTCGTGATTTGCTGACCGCGGAATCCGGCTCCTTTTTCAGGGAGATAAGTTTCCTGATCCCAGCCCAGTACTGCCAGGGCATTTCTTACGTCTGCAATTTTTTGCATTTTTATTTTGTAATCCGCATATAGTTCTGCTGTAGATTTGCTTCCGGGCATAAAACTTATTTTTTTGCAAATTTAGTTGATGCCGGGAATGAACCATTAATTTTTGCAGATATGAAAATAAAAGAGATCATACAGGTAATTGAGCAGTTTGCTCCTTTGCAGTACCAGGAGAGTTATGATAATGCGGGGCTGATTTTCGGGCAGGCAGACCGGGAGGTAACCAATGTGTTGTTGACCCTGGATGCAACGGAGGCGGTGATAGACGAGGCCATAGCGCGTGGTTGTAACCTGGTGATTGCCCACCATCCGATTGTTTTTGGGGGGCTGAAGAAGATTAATGGGAATAATTATGTGGAAAGGGTGGCTATTAAGGCCATTAAAAATGATATAGCGGTGTATGCTGCGCATACCAACCTGGATAACGTGCGGAATGGGGTGTGTGCGCAGATGGCGGCTATGCTGGGACTGGAGGAGTGCCGGGTGTTGCAGCCCAAGCGGGGATTGCTGAAAAAGTTATACACATTTGTGCCGGAGGCGGATATAGAGGCGGTAAGGGCCGCCTTGTTTGCCGCAGGTGCCGGGAATATTGGCAACTATAGTGAGTGTAGCTTTAATGGGGCTGGTGAGGGAACCTTCAAAGGAACGGAAGGGACGAATCCATATGTGGGGACGCCTGGAAAAAGACATTTTGAGGCAGAAATAAAGTTGGAAGTAATTTTTCCGGTATATTTGGAAGGTAAAATTTTGCAGGCGCTGCAGAGCAGCCATCCTTATGAAGAGGTGGCATATGACATGGTGAGTCTGGATAATGCTTATCAGCAGGTGGGTTCGGGATTGGTAGGTATTTTACCGGAAGCCATGGAAGAAATGCAATTTTTACAATATGTGAAGCAGCAGTTCCGGACAGGTTGTGTGAAGTATACCCCTTTGCGGGGTCGGTCCGTTAAAAAGGTGGCGTTGTGTGGAGGGGCAGGGAGTTTCCTGTTAAAGCAGGCGATAGCGGCCGGAGCGGATGCCTACATATCATCAGATTTTAAATACCATGAATTTTTTGATGCTGATAATCAATTAATTATAGCAGATATTGGACATTTTGAGAGTGAGCAGTTTACAGTAGAATTATTTTATCATATATTGACTGAAAAATTCCGTAATTTTGCGCCTCTTAAATCTACGATTAAAACAAACCCGGTAAATTATTTATAATACATGGCAACCGTAAAAGAATACTCCGTTGAAGAAAAATTAGCGTCTGTACTCAGATTACAGAAGATTGATTCCAAGCTGGATGGAATCCAGGTGCTGAAAGGGGAGTTGCCGATGGAGGTAAAAGACCTGGAAGACGAGATCGAAGGATTGAACACCCGCCAGTCTCATATTGAGAATGAGATGAAAGGTATACAGGACTTCGTTGCCAGCAAGAAAAACGCTATCAAAGAGGCTGAAGCGCTGATCAAGAAGTACGAGAAGCAGCAGGATAATGTGAAGAATAACCGTGAGTTTGAAGCCATCACCAAAGAAATGGAGATGCAGGCGCTGGAAATCAAGCTGGCTGAAAAGCATATCAAGGATGCTAACGAAGAGATTAAAGAGAAGAGCCGTGTCCTGGAAGTAGCTAAGAAAGCAGTAGCTGATAAAGAAGCGAACCTGAAGCATAAGAAAGGTGAACTGGAAAAGATCATTGGCGAAACAGATAAAGAAGAGAAAGCTTTCCGTAAAGAAAGTGAAGATGCTAAAACCAAGGTAGATCCACGTTTACTGCAGGCTTACGAGAAAATCCGTAAGAACTACCGTAACGGTCTGGCTGTAGTAACAGTAGAGCGTGATTCCTGTGGTGGTTGCTTCAATGCAATTCCTCCTCAGCGTCAGGCAGAAATCCGTCAGCACAAAAAGATTATCGTTTGTGAGCATTGCGGCCGTATCCTGGTAGACAACGACCTGGAAGCAACCGTAACTATCTAATCAGGCGAAAGTCAGTATAAGAAATTTAAAAGGGCATCTTAGGATGCCCTTTTTTCGTGTAGGCATAGGCGTAAAAAAATATACTAATTTATTTAGTTTTGTTTTACTAATTATATTAGCTTTGTGTCCGGTGCCGTTACGCAGGTACCTTGCGTAGTAGTTCTTTTATTTTATGGCAGGGAATTGGATGGGGCAATGCAACTTTAAAAAATGTGAATTGTTATTTGGGATTTGGAAGATGATATGTGAGATTTGGCCTTTAATTTCTGGAATTTTTCCCCGTATGCGTATTATTTTTTCGTTGTTGCTTTTGTTGAGTGTAGGGTTGAACGTTAGTGCCAGGCAGAAAGTATTTGATTTTAATACCCGTTGTGAGCAGGCATATGATGCGATTATGCAATTGCGCCTTACTACGGGAAAGGCTTTACTGGAAGCAGAGAAAAAAGAGCATCCGGATAACCTGGCGCCTTATTTTCTGGATAACTATGCAGATTTTTTCCCGCTCTTCTTTAATGAAGATCCGGCAGAATATTCCGGGAAAAGGAGTCTGCGTTCTTTCCGGCTGAATAAGATGGCAGAAGGATCCGAAGACTCTCCGTATTATCTGTATACGCAGGCGGCTATCAAATTCCAGTGGGCGCTGATCAAGATAAAGTTTGATGAAAAGTGGGATGCCACCTGGGAAATCCGGAAAGCATATATGATGCTGAAAGACAATCAGCAGCGTTTTCCCAATTTTGTACCCAACAACCTTTTACTGGGGGCTATGCAAACAGTCTTTGGCACCATCCCCGAAGGCTATAAGTGGATTACCAATATTCTCGGTCTTAAAGGGAGTATGAAGGACGGAATGGCCAATGTGAATAAGTTCATTGAGAGCAATGCACCGGAAGCAAAAATGTTCAGGGAAGAATCCTACTACTATTATTGCTACCTGATGTTGTTTATTGTGAATAAACCGGAAGAAACGTGGGAATTTCTGCAACGTAAGCAACTGGACACCAAAAATAATTACCTGTTTGCGCTGATGGTGGCTAACTTATCGCTCAATAATCAGAAAGCAGCAGTAGGACTAAAGGTGCTGGAGGACCGGAATGATACCGCAGAGTATGCGGATATTCAATATTACAATTATGTAATGGGGCTACTGAAACTAACAAAACTCGACCCCGATGCGCATATTTACCTGGAGCGGTTTGTTAATAACTTCAAAGGCAAGTTTTATGTGAAGGAATGTTTGCAGCGACTGAGCTGGTACTATTACCTGGAAGGGAATCAGGCTGCGGCCGATAAGTACCGGGCCATGATTATGACGAAAGGTGGACTGGAAACGGATGCGGACAAACAGGCACTGAAGGAAGCGAAAGCGGGTAAGTGGCCCAATCCTTTTTTACTGCGGGTGCGGTTGCTAAGTGACGGCGGGTATTTCCCCAAGGCGCTGAGCATGCTGCAAACAAAAAAAGCAGCCGATTTCCCGGCAATGGAAGATAAACTGGAATATGCTTACCGCCTGGGACGTATTTTCGATGAAAGCGGACAGGACGACCAGGCAATTGCCATGTACGATGTAACGGTGAAAGTGGGTAGCAACAGGCCGGAATATTATGCCGCCAGGGCTTCCCTCCAAATGGGTTACATTTACGAAAAGAGAAACGAAAAAGCCAAAGCTCTGGAATGTTATCAGCGTTGTCTGGGCATGAAAGGGCATGATTATAAGAATTCCCTTGACCAGCGTGCCAAAGCAGGCATTCAGCGGGTGAATGGAACCTAAGCTTTCAACATCATAAAGGAATTTCCTTACTTATGTTACAGCGATTAACCATCAAGAATTACGCAATTATCGATCACCTGGAAGTTGACTTTTCAGGGAACCTGAATGTGATTACCGGAGAAACCGGTGCAGGTAAATCCATATTATTAGGCGCCATTTCCCTGATCCTGGGAGAAAGGGCCGACCCGGGGGTATTGTTCGATAAAACAGGTAAGTGCATTATTGAGGGATTTTTTAAAGTAAAGAAATCCCAGGTAGCTGCCTTTTTTCAGCAGCATGAACTGGACCTGGAAGACCAACTGATCATCCGGAGAGAAGTAAGTGCTACCGGTAAATCAAGGGCTTTTGTAAATGATACGCCTGTAAACAACTCCCAGCTAACAGAATTAAGCGGTTACCTGGTAGACCTGCACCAGCAGTTCGATACCCTGGCACTGGGCAACGCAGATTTCCAACGCGAAGTAATTGATGCATTGGTAAATAAGCCCGCCGCATTACAGCAGTACCACCAGGTATATGTTCAGTATGTGCAGGTGCAGAAAAAATACAAACAGCTATTTGATAACCGCGACAGTGCCAACAAGGAACTGGACTATAACCGCTTCCTGCTGGACGAGTTATCTGATGCAGGTTTCAGCCCCAATGAAATAGAAGACCTGGAAATTGAACTGCAAACCCTGAGTCATGCGGAAGAAATAAAGAACACGCTGAACCGTGTTTACTTCCAGCTGAAAGAAGATGAGCAGCCTATTTTACAGCAATTAAAACAATTACAGTCCTCCCTGCAGGGACTGGCTGCTTTTCATAAGGCGATGCCGGCTGTATCGGGGCGTTTATTATCCACCTACCTCGAACTGCAGGATATTGCAGGAGAAGTAGAGAGCATTAATGACCAGGTGCAATATGATGCACAGCGGATAGAAGTAGTAAATGAGCGGATGGCACTGGGTTATCGCCTGTTCAAAAAGCATGGGGTACATACTACCGATGAGCTGTTGGCCATCAAAGATGCGCTGGCGGTGAAAGTAGAAGATGTACTGAACCTGGATGAACAACTGGCAGCCCTGGAGCAGGAACAAACACGCCTGAAAGAAAGCCTGCAGCAAAGCGCTGCCGTGATTACTGCACAAAGACAGGAACAGTCAACCCCTTTCGAAAAACATGTGAATACTTTGCTTGCACAGGTAGGCATGCCGAATGCCCGGTTGAAAATAGATATTCTTACAGGAGAACTGAATCCTTACGGACAGGATACCATTGAATTTTTATTTGACGCCAATAAAAGCAACCAGTTTGCTCCGGTAGGCAAAGTCGCTTCCGGAGGTGAACTGAGTCGTTTGATGCTTTGTATCAAATCCCTGGTGGCACAATCTGTTGCCCTACCTACCCTGATCTTTGATGAAATAGATACGGGTATTTCGGGCGAAGCAGCCCGTCAGGTGGGTGTGATCCTGAAAGACCTGGCCAAATCCCATCAGATCATCTGTATTACACATCAGCCGCAAATAGCTGGTAAAGCAGATGCCCATTACTTCGTATATAAAGACGCCAAAGCAGATAAAGTAACGACCAGCGTACGTTTGCTGTCGGAAGATGAACGGGTGAATAAGATTGCGCAGATGCTGAGTGGGGAGAAGCCAACGGCGGCTGCCCTCGAGAATGCCCGGGAAATGCTGGCGGTCACTATTTGAGAAGCTTTTAGCTGTTAGCTTGTATGGGATAGGATTTCCTTGTAAGGTTTAATACGGCGCTCACTCCCTTTTATCAGCAAGGAGTTGAGCATAGATATTCAGCTGTTAGCCTTCAGTGATAAGCCATTCGTCTGTGATAAACAGGCTAAAAGCTCATCGCTGACAGCTAACAGCTTTTTTTTTCAACTATAACGACTATTTTTGCCGAAATTAATTTTGACCAAATGGCTCATAACTTATTAAAAGGGAAGAAAGGTATCATCTTCGGCGCACTGGATGAAAAGTCTATTGCATGGAGAACTGCACTGCGTTGTGTGGAAGAAGGCGCTGAAATTGTGCTTACCAACGCCCCTATTGCCCTGCGTATGGGTGAGATCAACAAACTGGCGGAAACCTGTAAAGCACCTGTAATTCCGGCAGATGTAACCAATATGGATGATCTGGCCAACCTGTTCAACAAATCCATGGAGCACTTTGGTGGTAAGATCGATTTCGTTCTTCACTCTGTGGCAATGGGTATGAATATTCGTAAAGGCAGAAGCTATACTGATCTGGATTACGATTTTAATCACAAAACATTTGATATCTCTGCGATGTCACTGCACCGCGTACTGCAAACAGCTTACAAACTGGATGCGTTGAACGAATGGGCATCTGTAATTGCATTGTCTTATATCGCGTCACAGCGGGTATTCCCTGACTATGGCGAAATGGCGGATGCTAAAGCCCTGCTGGAATCAATTGCGCGCAGCTTTGGTTACCACTATGGTACGGCCAAAAAAGTACGCGTTAATACTATCTCCCAGTCTCCTGTTAAAACAACTGCAGGTGGTGGTGTAAAAGGTTTCGATGGCTTCATGACTTATGCAGATGCTATGAGTCCGCTGGGTAATGCCACTGCAGACGAATGTGCTAACTATGCAGTAGCCATGTTCTCTGACCTTACCAAGATGGTGACCATGCAGAACCTGTTCCATGACGGTGGTTTCTCCTTCACAGGGGTATCCAAACCAGTTATTGACCAGATGGAGAAATAAGCTCAAAGCTAAAGGCATAAAGCAGAAAGCTATTACAACGAATGGCCAAAGCGGATTTTAATATTCGCTGAGTTCATTCGTTGTAATAGCTTTCTGCTTTATGCCTTTAGCTGAATCAAGTTTAAAACCTGGGGAAGCCCCCATCATTATAGTCAGCATTACCTTTTCATTATGTAGATTCCGTTTAGGCTATACTTAGCACCCGCTAAGTACCTATAGAAGCCCTGCAGCAGAGGTGGACTTGATGTGGGGATGACGTCTGGATGTATAACCCCGATGAAATTGCATCAGCAAATGGGCGGAGGTCAGAATAGGCCATAGCAGGGCTGCTTCAGTGTTAGGCTGTAGCTGTGGAAAGCGATAGACTATTTAGAGGAAGCAGGTATAGAGGGTTTATTCATCAAAATATCTCCGGAGGCAGGATCTCTTTATTCCAGTTGAATGACAGCTGGATATGCGTGTGTATAGATAAGTTTGGGAAGCAATTTCGTCCGCTTGGGGTAAGTACGTTTATGAGCATATTTGGGTACCTGCGGCGCTGCCACCCCAATAATGTCGGCCGCCATGTATTGTCTGTTGCCAGATGGGCCGTCTTTATATAGGGCTCTTACCTGGAAAACCACTACCAGTGAACCCTGCCCGGGTACATCGAGTGAGACATTGGTTTCCTGGAAAGTAGTATCCGTATCTATCATGAGCGTAACTGTTTCGCTACCTGCCACCCGGCGTGATATAAAATCAATGCGTGTAGCGATTACTTTTACTTCCAGGGCAGCGATGTCTTTATACCCGGTGATGGTTTGTGCGGGAATATTTAATATTCCGTTACTCAAGAGGCGGGGAGCCACCGGAAAAAAACGATCTACTCCGGTATGCTGATTGAAGCGGAAACCTGTGATGGCGGCGTGATGATCGCCGGCAGCAATGAGTAGTTTGTTGAGCCGATTGATGTGGGCGCCGTCACAATGGATATCCAGGTTACTGTAAAAAGCATGACGGATAAAAGCGCCTTTCCTGCTGGCGATGCCAAAGCGCCGGGATGCGCGACGTGTAGCAGCCGTTTGCTGCACGCTTTGAGGCATGGAGCGCAGGAAGTAGTTGCCATTGCGCTTATACCCAATGAGATTGCCGAGTTTTCCCGTAAAAGAAATGACAGACATTTGTTTTGCCATGGGAGATTATTTTGATTACTATAAATATAACATAATCCAGGGAACCTGTTTTGGGGATAGATGGAAGATGAGCTAAAGGGAGTGTAATGGGTATTGTTTAATATTCAAAGATAGTGCAGTAGGTATTTGAGAATGACAAATACGAGTGTATTGGCATTTAGAGAACATTGAAAAAAGGATATTCCCCCAGGTTTTCAGATCTCTTTAGCCTTACGCGCCATAAAAAAAGCCGCATCCTTTTCAGGAGCGGCTTAAATGTTATTGGTCGTAGCAGGAACGGGAGCGTGCGGTCAGCGACGCTGGCTAATATTCATCTTCATTAAAGAAGAAGTCGTCTTGCGACGGATAATCAGACCAGATATCTTCAATCCCCTCATAAATTTCTCCCTCATCCTCCAGCTCCTGAAGGTTCTCGATTACTTCGATCGGTGCACCGGAACGAATGGCGTAGTCGATAAGTTCGTCTTTAGTAGCTGGCCATGGAGCGTCCTCCAGGTATGAAGCTAATTCTAATGTCCAGTACATCTTATTAAAATTTTTACTTTTTAATTTTTCGCAAAAGTATTATTTAATTTGAAATAAACAACTTTTACTATTTTATCGGTTAATTACTTTTCTTTGGGTTATGCTAACCGCCCGCAATGTTACCAAAAATTATTCCAATTTACCCATATTGAAAGGGGTAGACATTACTGTCAGTAAGGGAGAGATTGTGACCATCGTAGGATCCTCTGGTGCCGGCAAGAGTACCTTGCTGCATATCCTGGGGACACTGGATACGCCCACTGCTGGCGAAGTATGGCTTAATAATGTCAATCTGACGGGTTTAAAGGGGAATGCCCTGGCCGATTTCAGGAACCGTCATATTGGCTTTATTTTTCAGTTTCATCACCTGTTGCCCGAATTCACTGCACTCGAAAATGTTTGCATACCCGGTTATATTGCCGGCACCCGGAAGGCAGCTGTCAGAGAGAAAGCACTCTTTCTGCTGGAAACCCTGGGGCTGAAAGACCGGCTTGAACATAAACCCAATGCCCTTTCCGGCGGAGAGCAACAGCGGGTGGCCGTGGCACGTGCCCTCATCAACGATCCGGATGTGGTCATGGCAGATGAGCCAACCGGTAACCTCGATTCCCGTAATGCCCGTGAACTGCATAACCTGTTCCTCGAACTCCGGGATAAATTGCAGCAAACCTTTATTATCGTTACCCACAACGAAGAACTGGCGCCTATGAGCGACCGGCAGCTGGTGATGCGGGATGGGAAGATTATATAAGTCAGGCGGGACTCAATAACCGTAAATACTGATCCCTGCCTTAAACGTATTACAATGTGCATTCACGATATCGCGGATGTGCGTGGAGTAACCGCCTCCCATTGCTACAGCACAGGGGATATGGTGTTTTCTGAGCTCATGGAAAACCATCTCGTCCCGCTCCTGGCAGCCCTGTTGGGTTACTTTCAGTTTCCCGAATTTATCGGTGGACAGGATATCTACTCCTGACAGGTAAAAAACAATATCAGGTTTCACCCGGTTAATCAGCACTGGCAAGGCATCTTCCAGCAATTGGAGGTAAGTAGCTGTATCCATGCCATCGGCCAGGGGAATGTCCCAGTCTGATACTTCTTTATGGAAAGGATAGTTATGTGCCCCGTGCATGCTGAACGTATATACATGGGGGTTATTGGCAAACAGGGCGGCGGTACCGTTGCCCTGGTGTACATCCAGGTCTATAACGAGTGCCTGTTTGATATGCTGATGATGTAGCAGGTAGTTGGCTGCTACCGCAAAGTCGTTCAACAGGCAAAATCCTTCTCCATGATCCGCAAAGGCATGGTGCGTGCCACCGGCCACATTGAAGCCGATGCCATGCTCCAGTGCATGCAGCGCGACATCTATGGTGCCCTGTGCAATCACTATCTCCCTTAGCGTGAGTGCCGGGGATTGTGGAAAACCAATTTTTCGCTGTTCCCGGGGAGAAAGCGTCTGATCTGTGAGTTGCTGCCAATATGCTGGGGTATGTGTTAAGAGAATGGTGTCCGGAGTGGCCGGTGCCGGCATAAACAACTGCCCGGGAGTGATAACGCCTTCCCGCAATAGCTGGGTTGGTATCAGTTCGTATTTGAGCATCGGGAAGCGGTGATCTTCCGGCAAAGGATGCGTGTATATGTTGTGATAAGCAATCTTCATAAATTATTCGCTGCAGGCTGTTGTGAAAAATCCGTCTCTGGTATATCCCTGAAAATATCTGCTGCTATCTTTCCCTGGTAATCCGGCCGGTCATCTCCCCAAAAATATCCGCTGATATCATCTCCCTGAATAATCACTGTGCCCGGATAATCGATTTTCCGGCGATTACAAACACAGGATCCTTTCCGCCGGGGTCAAGGGTGGCCGAGCCGGTAAAGTGCCCAAAAGCGGGTAAAATGCCGCAATGCTGCCCAAAATAGAAGCAGGGTAAACGCAACCGCTGCCTGCCGGCACCATACATAACAAAGGCAGGGTGTAAATGCCCGGAGAAGGTGTACTGATAACCGTTGTTATCTTCACAAGGCTCATGGATAAAGTGAATGTTGCGGAGCGTGAGGGTTTCATGTACCTGGATCTGCAACTGCTCATATACCGTGTCCGGCATAATGTCGTGATTGCCTTTTACCAGGTCAACGGTGATATGGGAAAATTGCTGTCTCCATATCCTGAAATATTGGACTTCATTATTTTCACTGCTATGGAACATATCTCCCACAATAATGATCCGCATGGGCAGATACTGGGTGATCAGCTGCTGTAAACGGAAAAGATCTTCCTGTACAATGCCCGCAGGGACTGCAATACCGGCTTTACGAAAATGAGCCGCCTTCCCCAGGTGCAGATCTGAAAGGATCAGCGCTTTTTCTTCTTCCCAAAAAATTGCCCGCTGGGGCAATAAGTGCCAATGCTGTTGCTGAAAGTGAAATATTTCCCCGACCACTGAATCAACTGTTTTTTAATGCCCTGCAAATTATTGAATTCTTAACCGTTCGTGATCAATTTTTTGATGCGGTCTTCCAGTTTTTCACTGGTCATGGTATCACGGAGACTGTCCACCTTAATAGGAAAGCAGAAGGGAGTTAACCGCTGTGGGAAAGTGATGATGATTTTGCTGACGGCAATACGCTCCAGTGTTTCGCGCAGGCGGGCTTCTTCCATCTGGTAAAAGAAGGCTTCGTTGAAAGCCTGTTTCAGCAGCAGGTTTTGCGGGTCATAATCTCCAAACACATTGAACAGCAGAGAGGCAGATGATTGCAGGTGTCGGTTGGCCTTGTGTTTACCTGGGTAGCCCTGAAATATGAGACCGGCGATGACCGCAATGTCGCGGAACTTACGCCTGGCCATTTCCGTGGCGTTGACGCTGGTTTGTAATTCTGTGAGCAGGTTATCCGTGGAGAAAAGCTGCTTCGCATTGGCATGGGTAAGTGGGATGGGCTGGTCCGACAGCAGCTCAAAACCATAATCGTTCATGGCAATGGAAAAAGTAATCGGTTGTATACGGCTGATCCGGTAGGCCAGCAGCGCCGCCATTACTTCATGTACCAGCCGCCCTTCAAAAGGATATACGAAGAGATGATAGCCATCTTTGGTTTGTATCTGTTCGATCAGGAGTTCGTTGGCTTTGGGAATATGCGATAGTTCTTCCTGCAGGTTAAACAGTGGTTGCAAGGCAATCAGCTCCGGATCTTTGGTATTACGTGACAGTGCTTCATTGAATTTTTCCCGCAGCATGCGGCCCAGGTTGGAAGAAAGTGGAATCCGTCCGCCCTGGTAGCTGGGTACAATAGATTTTTTTGAATTTGATTTACGTACCAGCACTGTCATATCTTTTATCAGCACGTATTCCAGGTTGCGGCCTGCCAGTGTAAAGGAGTCGCCCACCTGGAGGCGGGAGATAAATCCTTCTTCAATGACGCCGATGTAGCCGCCGGTCATGAACTTTACTTTCAGCATGGCATCGCTGACAATAGTGCCGATGTGTAAACGGTGGCGCATCGCCATCATGCGGCTGCGGCAGATATAGAAATCGCCTTCGCGTTCTATTTTTTTGAATTCATCGTAACTGGCTAAGGCATCGCCGCCGGTAGTGAGGAAGGAGAGCAGCCATTGCCAGTCATCTTCTGTAATATGCTGATAACAGAAAGTATGTCGTACCTCCTCCCATATCTCGGAGGCATAAAAGCCGTCAGATACCGCCAGCGTCATGAGATACTGGAGTAGTACATCGTATGCCAGTATAACGGGCATTTTACTTTCAATCAGATCCTGTTCCATGGCAGCTTTCAGCGCAGCTGCTTCTACCAGTTCCAGTGCATGTGTGGGGAGGAAAAATATTTTGCTCACGGCGCCGGGCTGATGTCCGCTACGGCCGGCCCTTTGGAGGAACCGCGCCACTCCTTTGGGACTGCCTACTTGGATGACACTGTCTACCGGCCGGAAATCCACTCCCAGGTCCAGGCTGGCGGTACATACCACTGCTTTCAGGATACCGTTGTGCAGGGCTTCTTCCACCCATATACGTAATTCCATGTCTATAGAGCCATGGTGTAATGCCAGCGCGCCGGCCAGCATGGGATCTTCTACTAACAACGACTGGTACCACCGCTCCGATTGAGAGCGGGTGTTGGTAAATATGAGGGTTGTCTGGCTTTCATGAATGATAGGTAATGCCTGCGGCAGCATTTTGAGTCCGAGGTGACCTGCCCAGGGATAGTTTTCTATTTCATGGGGGATCACACTTTTGAGCGCAATTTTCTTTTTTAGTTTAGCCCTGATAATGATGCCATTGCTGTGACTGCCGCCCAGCAATACTTCCAGCGCTTCATCCAGGTTGCCAATGGTAGCAGAGATGCCCCATACTTTCAGCTGGTCACCACGCAGGCCTTTGAGCCGGCTGAGTGCCAGTTCCACCATGACGCCCCGTTTGCTGCCGATCAGTTCATGCCACTCGTCTACCACCACGGTATGCATATGGCTGAATACTTTGGGATATTCTTTCTGGCCCAGCAAGAGGTGTAAACTTTCCGGCGTAATGATGAGTACTTCCGGCATCTGTTTTTTTTGTGCAGCACGTAGTGCTACGGAGGTATCGCCGCTGCGAATCCCCACCTGCCAGGGTACATTCAGTTCCTGCAAGGCGCTTTCCATGGCCCTGCCCAGGTCTTTGGCCAGTGCACGCAAAGGTGTTACCCACAGTAACTGTAAACCATTTTTTGTTTTATGGGGATAGTCTTTCGGATGGGCATCTATCCAGGCAATAACGGCTCCCAGGAACAGGGAGAAGGTTTTTCCGAAGCCGGTAGGGGCGTTTACAATGCCGGACTTGCCCTGCAGATAAGCCTTCCAGGCATCTTCCTGGAATTTAAAGGGCTTCAGTTCTTTGTCGCCCAACCATTTGTTGATCACTTTCCATCCACCCGAACGTTGTTGCATAGGGATGAAATTAGGATAAAATGATAAATCATGAAACGCTTATTTTTGCAGCATGCTCGCAAAATTTTTCCGGCTCTCCGAACATAACACAACTGTTAAGAAAGAAGTACTGGCAGGGTTAACTACCTTTTCCACGATGGCGTATATACTGGCGGTGAATCCCAGTATCCTTTCCCGTACAGGGATGGACTTTAATGCCCTGATTACGGCTACTGCGCTGGCAGCTGCTATTGGTACACTGGTGATGGCGCTGTATGCCAAACTACCTATTGGCGTGGCGCCGGGGATGGGATTGAATGCCTTTTTTGCCTATACCATTGTGTCTTCCATGGGATACACCTGGCAGTTTGCGCTGACCGCTGTTTTCCTGGAAGGGATCATTTTTATTTTCCTTTCTATGTTCCGGATACGGGAAGCTATTATCAACAGTATCCCGGAAAATCTGAAGCATGCTATTTCTGTAGGGATAGGATTGCTGATAGCATTGATAGGGATGGCCAACGCAGGTATTATAGAAACAGGTATGCATCATGTGGGAGAAGGTAAGCTGGACGGGGTGATCCTGAAGATGGGTGATGTGACCAGTATAGGGCCACTCATTGCGTTGATAGGGTTGATTGTAAGCGCAGTGCTGATGTATAAGCATATAAATGCCGCTTTACTGATAGGTATCCTGGCCGCTACAGTCATTGGAATCCCTTTGGGTATTACCCACTTCCCGGCAAACGGGCACCTGGTGAGTTTACCACCATCGCTGGCACCTGTCGCTTTTAAGCTGCAATTTGATAAAATATTTACCCTGGATATGGTGATGATCCTGTTTACGCTGTTGATGGTGAATCTTTTTGATACCGTAGGCACGTTGATAGGGTTGTGTAATAAAGCAGGACTGCTGGATGAAAATGGTCGTTTGCCACGCGCCAAGCAGGCACTGATGGCTGATGCAGTAGGCACCACTGCAGCAGGTTTGTTAGGTACCAGTGTAGTTACTGCTTATGTAGAAAGCGCCAGCGGTATTGCTGCCGGTGGTAAAACCGGTTTGACTGCCCTTACTGTTGCCATCATGTTTTTGTTGTCGCTGTTTTTTGCGCCTGTTTTTGCCATGATTCCGCAAGCTGCTACAGCTCCTGCTTTGATCATTGTAGGTATGTTGATGATGGGGGCCGTTACAAAAATTGATTTCAATGATGTAACAGAAGCCATCCCGGCTTTCCTGGCGATCGTCATGATGCCTTATACCTACAGTATTGCAGAGGGAATTGTATTTGGTATGTTGTCTTACGTATTGCTGAAAGTATTAACCGGACAGTACAAAAGCATCAGTCCTGTGATGTATGTGCTGGCTGTATTATTTATCATTACTTTCCTGGTGAAGTAATTATTCCTTCAGGGTAACGGTATCGTCACCTACGCTCAGGGTGTGCATCATGCCACATTTGAGGGCGTAGTTGTTTTTCTGGTGTCCTACGGGGAAGTTAAAGCACACCGGGTATTTGAAATCTTTTACTTTTTCGAGTACCATATCATAAATTGTTCTGCCGAATTCTTCGCCGGGATCATCTGGTTTGATCCGGTTAAATCCGCCGATGATAAGGCCGGCGAGGTTGTCCAGTTTATGGGAGCGCTGTAGTGTGCCCAACATACGGTCAAGGCTATACGGATATTCACCTACTTCTTCCAGGAATAATATTTTGCCGTTGGTATCTATTTCTGAATCGGTGGCAGACATGCTTTGAATGATGGAAAGATTCCCGCCAGTGAGTATGCCCCTGGCTTTCCCCTTACGGTTATTGCTGTCAGGTGTGGTGCTGTATTGCATTTTTTTACCGGTGAGTGCCTGGTAAATAGACATGATGGTATCCTGTACAATGGGCTCTGCTTTCCCGAAGTCATCAGGGAAGCTATTACACATTTTGGAATGGAGAGAAGCTATCCCGAAGTGGCGACCGATATGACAATGCAATACCGTGGCATCACTGAAGCCGATAACCCATTTGGGCTTCCGTTGAAACCGGGAAAAGTCGAGTTGGTCAACGATGCGTGCGGTACCATAACCGCCGCGGCCACACATGATTGCTTTAATATCTTCATCATTGAGCATCGCCTGCAGGTCTGCGAGTCTTTCTGCATCGGTACCGCCAAAGCTAAAGTCGCGGGCGCCTACGGTTTTGCCTATACGAATATTGAATCCCCAGCTTTCCATAATGCGGATAGCGGGTTGTATCTCTTCTCTTTTGATGTATCCGGCTGGACAGGTAATGCCAATGATATCACCGGGTTTCAGATAAGAGGGGACCAATGGTTCCTTCTTATCTGAAACGGCAGGTAATCCAATGCCGGCAAGTGTTTGCAGTGCAGGTAGTCCGGCACCGGCAGTAACAAGAGCAGACAGAAAATGTTTGCGGTTCATACGCTTAAAATAAGCATAATTTGGCAAATCATCCTACAGTTGTTATTTCGCGTATAGACCAGTGGGCTACATATTTTTCATCTTTCAACTGTACAATATCTATAATGCGGAGGGTAGCTTTTTTCCCGGTAGGCTGCTGTCCCAGGAAAGGCGCGCTGAAGGTGCCCGTAAAAGCTTTGTGGGTAACTACTTTGTCGTTTTCCGCTATCATATCAAAAATTTCCAGTTGAATATCGGGGAATGCCGGCCGTAGTAATTTGATGATAAAATCACGGGTGGCGCCGGCGTCATTATTGCCAACAGGCCCGGTGTGGTTAATGAAATCAGGTGCTACTATTTCCTCAAATGCCTGCAGATCTCCTTTAATGATAAATGCTTCGTTGAAACGTTTCACTACTGCTTTGTTCCTTTCCTGTATTGTTTGCATGATATTGTTTTTACAGATGCAAAATTACAGGGAGAATAGCAGTTGCCGGTAACGCGAATAGCTCAGATAATCGCCTTTTTAGCTCTTTCGCTGTTAGGGGTGATGCCGTAGGTTTGTTTAAAGATGCGGATAAAATGGGACGTACTTTCAAATCCGCATTCCATGGCTATTTCGGCCACTTGTTTGGAGGTGGTTTGCAGCAGCGTTTGTGCGTAGGATAATCTTTGTTCATTGATCCAGCGTTTGGGAGCAGCATGGTACTGTTGCTGAAAATCGCGTTTGAAGGAAGCGAGGCTGCGTCCGGATAATTTGGCCAGTTCAGGTAAGGTGAGGGGTTGGAATAAATGTTGTTTTACAACAAATGCAATGTCGGATGGCTGCGCATATACAATTTGCTGCATGAATGCCAGTATGGATGACTGCTGCGGAGTGGCCAGCAGTAACAGGAATATCTCATATAACTTTACAGATAATAAAGCGGCCAGTGTGTCGGGAGTTTGTGTAAAATAAGAAAGATACTGTTGCCGGAATGCTTCCAGGAGTGGGTTTAAAGGGAGGGTGAGATGATCTCCCCCGGATGTTTTTACGGGTGTGGTATAATTGAATTTATGTAGAAATCTGCGTAGTTGTTCATCTGAAAAATAAATCAGCAGGCTTTCGAAATTAAGGCCATCTTCCACAAAATCAGACATGATGTAAAAGCCACGTTTTATCAATAGGAGGGAACCTGCTTCTACTTTGACGGTGTTACGATCAAAGTGTAATAGTTTATGCCCGGACAGTACAAATATCATCACGTTTTCATTCAGGAAAATAGTGCGTTTGTCCGCCATACTGCGCTTTTTCAGCATGGCGAAGTGAGTGTTGCCGGCTTTCAGTATTTGTTGTCCGTCCTGATCTTTTGGGAATTTGAGTAACATGTTACCAAAATTAAAGTATTCCACTTTATTCCGGCAGTATAAAAAAAGCCCCTCCGGTGTTTGACCGGAAGGGCTTTACAATCAATGGATGGGGCCAGCTTATTTTTTTCTTTTGATCGTGTAGTTAACACCAACTTGTAGATTACTGGTATACAGACTACCTCCTTCTGACTTGTTACTTACACCAAACATATACCTGGCTGATACACCAAGACCCAAAGGCAATTGATAACCAATACCAGCACCGGCATTAAGACTAGCCCGCCTGAATTGTTGCCGGTAGCTCCTCTTGTAGCTTTCTGTTTTTTCATTTGCATATAGCAGTATGCCTGCTTCGGGGCCCGCTTCTACATACAGTTTGGGGGTGATATAGTATTTCACCATCACCGGAATATTTAGATAACCTTGTGTTTTTCTCGAGAAATAAACGCCTTCAGTGCTGGTATATCTATAGTAGTCTCCTGATTTTGCAAACAATAATTCAGGCTGAAATGCCCAGTGTTTATTAAATTTAAGTTCTGCGAAACCACCGGCATAGAAGGCCGGATAGTAACGTTCAAACCTGGTGATATCATTGGATAGATTGAGGCCTCCTTTTATACCATAGTTAACCTGTTGGGCATGGGTAGCCAGGGCCGCTGCCATACTTGGCAACAGAAGCAATAACGCTTTTTTCATTTTTTGAGTTGTTGGATAATTAAAGTTACAGTTATAAATAGGTACTATAGTAAGGCCTTACAAACGTAAATTTATAGGTGTAAGTGTTAAGGAAATCCTTACATGATTTTTTTCGCATCCTTTTAACTTTTATATATAATAAAATTATCTTGTGATAGTGGCAGTATTTTTGTCAAGGTTATTCAAATGGCTATTTTATGCGTTACATGATTACAGGGTTGTTTATGTTGTTGTTATCATCTGTTGGTTATGCTCAAAAGGCGGCCTGGCTGATTGTTCCGGGCAAATCTATCGGGCAGATAACATTGGAAACGCCCTCTCAGCGCCTCGCTGTATTAGGTAAGCCGGATGGAGGTGATGCTGCGATGATGAAAGCATGGCGTATCTGGTATAGTCGAAAAAAAGATAAGAGCATTGATTCTTCACATATGGTAGCGGTGTTTACTGCTATGCGTACGCAGGATACCCAGTATGTAAAACAGATCCGTGTAAATTCACCCCGGTTTAAAACGGCGAAGGGAGTAGGCGCCGGCAGTAGTATGGTGGCAATTAAGAAAGCTTATCCAGGTGTTCAACTAGTACAAACCTACGAATCTGCCAATAAAGCAAGACGCATCGCTGTATATGAGGATACTAAGACGGGAATTGCATTTGAGACTTCAAATGCCCGCAGTAAAAAGCCGGTTTGTTCTATGGTAGTAGTATTTGATCCGGGAGAATCTGCTGCCGGTTACCTGGATTTTCATGCGGGCTTTGACATGATGGATCCGGTGGAGAAATGATTTTTTCGGGAGATAATACTCACAACGTTTTTTTCTTTCTTTTCGTTTCGTAAAACAGGTCTTGCTTTTTTTTCTTTTCTTCTCTTTTCCGGCGAGCGATTTCCCGGTAATATTCACGGTCTTTATAGCGACGTCCATCCGGTTTGTGAATGTGATAACCAAACGTATACTGCAGGGAGATACTGTTGATGGCGTTTATATCCGGGTTCATTTTGGCGAAATTAAACATATACGAAGCATGCAAGCTCCAGGAGGAATTGCCCACCGGGAAGTTAATTTTAGCGTCGCATATCAGTCCATTTGCGTGTATGGTAGTGGTATCAACGCCAGGTCCTGCATCTATCCGTCGGCTGGCAGCATGCCAGGCATACCCTACTCCTACGGAATAGCCCATGTATTTATAGGCACGTGGTGTTGCGCCATTACCGAATGTATAATTGAGGGTAACGGGCATATTAACCATATATCCAATTTCAGGAAGGTTAATTAATTTTTGTTTCTTGTTTTTTGTGCGGAAATCATTGGGGCCTGTAGGTCCTACACCAAGGCTGGAGCCAACAGACAGGCTTGATTTATCTGAAAATTCATACAGGTTGACCCGGGGCTCTAAGTTAAACATCACAGCGCTGTGGTGTTCACCGCGAATACTGCCACCACCTAATGCCATCTGAAAAGAATTTTTTTTCTGGGCAGATGTAGTAATGAACAAGCTATTTAAAAATACAAGCAGGGGAAGGGATAAGTATTTCATGTGTGTATGACGGATAAAAGCGATGTTAAGTTACCCGAAAACACATCAGTGAGAATGTTATTTTACATATACTTATCCTGATTGGATTAATCCTGTGTTGATTGGCGGAAACTGTTGAGGTTTGATTATTTGGATCGGCCAATCTTCACATTAATATTGTAATCGATACCTATGGTGGTAATACCCGAAATATCGGGATTGTATTGGTTGTTATTGAACATGTACGCCACGCGTAATCCGAGGGAGTGATTTTTTACCGGGAATCTCCATCCGGCGCTGAGTACAATACCGGATACATGTATCTGGTTGGTACTCACTTCTTCATCATCAATAAAATCCACGCCGTGGGCCGCATTGAGGAAACCATAACCGGCGCCTGTAAAAAAGCCCCATTTCATATGAGCCCTGTTAGTAGCTGCATTACCAAAATTCCAGGTGAGCAGTACGGGGACATTGGCCATAAAGATGCTGGTGGAGTTACCGCCGGTATTACTGTTGTAGTTATCGTTGACGGTTGTACCCAGACCTATATGGGTACCAAAGGAGAGAACAGATTGGTCAGAGAAGCGAAGGAAATTCAACCGGGGGGAATAAACGATGCCCGCACCGAGATAACTATTACCTGCAAACAATCCTCCGCCTATAGCATGCGAAAACAGCCGGGATTGGGCGTTAGCGCTTATCTGGAAAAATAGAAAACATCCTGCACACAATAATGTGTATAGTCTGAACATAGGTATTGAGAATGTTTAAAGATCATAACGCTAAAAAACCACCTGGTGGGTTGCCTTAATAACGGAAATTACAAATATACTTTGTGTATGGCTTAGATTATCTAACTCACCCAGTTTATTTACATAAAATTCACGGTATTCATCCATGTCCTTTACCTGTACTTTTATCATGAAGTCAAATTCCCCTGAAATGTTCAGGCATTCGGTTACCTCTGTAAAGTTTAATATCTCCTGAATAAATTTCTTACCGTACTTTTTATTATGTTCTTTAAGGGTGATATAACATAATACGGTAAGGCTTTTATTTATTTTCCGCGGATCTACAATAGCGGCATATTGTTTAATAACCCCTGCCTGCTCCATTTTACGGATACGTTCATATACAGGTGTAGTACTAAGGTTCAGTTGACCAGCAATATCCCGGATCGTCATTTTAGCATCTACCTGTAATAATCTCAGGATACCCATATCTTTTTCATCCAGGTGAAGCGGTGTATCCGTATGATGTTCTTTTTTGCTGATCATGATACTATATGTTTGGAACAAATATCTATTTATTTGTCTTAAAACAGGTATTTGTTCCAAATTTTTTAAGATTAAATTACTGTTAGAATGTTTTTTTAGGTTTGCACAGTGAGAAAGCAACGAATCATTTTGACAGTAGCCTGCATGGCTATATTTTTTGAAGCATTGGACGTGTCCGTGCTGAACATGGCCATACCACAGATGGAATCATTTTTTCGTTTTGGTGCAGACGCTATTCAATGGGTGCAGACAGTATATGTATTATTTTATGCCGGCCTGGTATTGTTGGGTGGGCGTTTAGCAGATACCCAGGGAAGGAAAAAGATATTTATTACCGGCGCTGTTGCATTTGTGCTGGCTTCGCTGGCAGCCGGATTTTCGCTTTCTTTCGCCTGGCTGCTGGTATGCAGGGCATTACAGGGAGGTGGGGTTGCATTAGCTATTCCTGCTGCCATGGCTATCATCACTAATACTTTTACGGAACCCGCTGCCAGGAATCGTGCCCTGGGTATTTTTGGAGCGATGGCGGGAATAGGTTTTGCTACAGGTTTGGCCATTGGAGGGTTGATCAGTAACTATCTGGGCTGGCAATGGGTATTTTTTATAAATGTACCGGTAATTGGTGTAGCGATCATGCTGGCAGTGGTATACATTCCTGCAGATGAAAAGCATTCAGTGAAGCCGGTGCATAATGCGTTAAGTGCTATCCTGATCACGTTATTGATGATGCTGGCCGCCTGGCTGATACATGATTTGGGTAATATCGGTGACCATTATACGAAATACTTATCGCTGTTGTTTTTGTTCATTGTAGCGGGGCTGTTTTTTGTGCGTCGTGAACGCGTTCATACATCACCGTTAGTAGATTTCCGCCTGTTCCGTTTGCGGGGTGTGATTACCGGGAATGTAGGAGCTATACTGCTGGGAAGTGTTTTTCTGAGTTATATATTTATGTTGACACTTTATCTGCAGAAAGATCTTCACTTTTCTTCTTCACAGGCCGGGTTGTTGTTATTCCCCTTCAGTATTTTATCTGGTATTATTTCAAAGTTTGTATTGCCTCATTTGTTTGAGCGATTGGGTGTGGTGAAAACGGGAATTATTGGTAATGTATGTATGCTGTGTGGTATCCTGTTTTTCATTGGTAGTTATTTTACGAACCATACGCTTTTATTTATTTTTTGTGCGGTAGGTTGTATTAATTCCTTTGGGATGGCGATTAGCTTTCCCTGTGTAACGATATTAGCAGTGCAGTCGGTGCCTGAACGGCAGCAGGGGTTGGCTTCAGGTATTAATGGTACTGCTAATGCGCTTGGCGGCGGCCTTGGCTTATCGTTGGTAGGGCTGGTGATGCAGGTGGCCGATACAAAGGGCTGGAGTGCGTATGGGGCAGGATTAAGCGTATTGGTGCTGTTGGGCCTGGTCGCTATTGGGCAGCTGTTGTTGTTTTATCAGCGTAATAAATCAGGCGTCGGGGTAGTGTCCATTCAGTCGTAGTAATTCCTTCAGGTCTTCCAATGTATTTATTTCTGTTACGGGTTTATCTTTTCTCCAACGGTTAATGCGTGGAAAGCGCAGCGCCACACCGGATTTGTGACGGTTGGAAGCAGCAATACCTTCAAAGGCAATTTCAAATACGAGTTCCGGTTGTACGGTTCTCACAGGGCCGAATTTTTCCAGTGAGTGTCGTTTGATCCAGTTGTCTACTTCTGCAATTTCTTTATCTGTGAGGCCGGAATAGGCCTTGGTAAAGGGCACTAACTGGTCTCCGTCTTTTACAGCAAAGGTATAATCGGTATATAAATTAGAACGTCGGCCATGGCCTTTCTGGGCGTAAATCATTACGGCGTCAATGGTTAATGGATCGATTTTCCATTTCCACCAATCGCCGCGTTTGCGGCCTACCTGGTAGGCCGCGATTCGTTTCTTAAGCATTAGTCCTTCACTGCCTTTATCACGTGATTGCCCGCGTAGGGCGGTGAGTTGTTCCCAGGTATCAAAAATGATTTCCGGCGATAATCGTAATACTGGTAAGCTGGTTTGCAGTACCAGTTGTTCCAGTAAGGCGCGGCGTTCTGCCAATGGTTTCTCCCGCATATCACTACCTTCCCATTCCAGCAAATCATAAGAGAGAAAAATAACGGGTGCTTCCTGCAATTGTTTGCGGGTAACATTCTTTCTGCCGATTCTTGTTTGCAATGTTTGAAAAGGCAATGGCATGCTGTTGGCGAAAGTGAGTATTTCTCCATCCAGTACAGTGCCATCGGGTAGGGCCGTTAGCAATTGGGTGAATTCCGGGAATTTTTCAGTGATCAGTTCTTCTCCCCGTGACCATACAAATAGTTGATTTTCCCGTTTGATAATTTGTCCGCGGATACCGTCCCATTTCCATTCTGCCTGCCAGTCTTTTTCCGTGCCCAGTGTGGTTGGGGCTCCTTCCAGTGCATAGGCCAGGTAAAACGGATAAGGGCGGGAAGCATCTGCGCCGGTAGTATGCTGGTGTAGTAATTCTTCAATGGTTACATTACGGGGATCCCAGTTGCCACTGATCATATGTGAGAGGGTAGCTGCTTCAATATGATAAGTTTTTGCCAGTGCATTTACCATCATTTTCTGAGACACGCCTATACGAAATCCTCCGGTGATCAGTTTATTAAACACGAATCTTTCCCCACTATCCAGTGCATTCCAGGCTTCCAGGATGAAGGATTGCTTAATGCTCTCTTCTGCTTTTTCCAGTTGTTGGAGCTGTTCGAGCCAATAGTGCAGGGGCGCTGCCATGGGAGCGGTGCCTGGTGGCAGTAATAATGCAATGGTTTCTGCCAGGTCGCCTACGGTGTGATAACATTCGTCAAATAGCCACTCGGAGATGGAAGTAGCCTGCATGCACCATGTTTTTAGCTGTGTGCTGTTGACGGTTCGTTTGGGGCGACGCCCGGAGAACAGTGCCAGCACCCAGCTTTTATCTTTGTCGGGTGCGGTAGCAAAGTATTGGCTCAGCGCCTCCAGCTTTTCGTTGGTTTTGGTGCTGTTGCTTAATAATTGTACCAGTTGAGCAAATTGTTGCAAGGCTTAAGTTTCAGGGTTAGTAATCAGTTCTTCATCTCCGTAGGAAGTGGTTACTTCCTTTGCATTGATCCCTTTTTCATTGAGATAACGGGCAAAAACGCTACTGAAGCCATGGGTAACAAACACCTGTTCTGCTCCGGTGGCCGTAACTGCTTCCAGTAACCCCGTCCAGTCAGCATGATCTGACAGGGCAAAGCCCGCGTCTGCGTTGCGCCGGCGCATATTACCGCGCACCTGCATCCAGCCGCTGCAAATACCCAGCGCGTAGGGCTGGAACCTGCGCATCCATGCGTTATCTTCTGCCAAAGGCGGTGCTATAATCACTGCATTTTTAAAGGCAGATTTAGGAGTTTCCGGCGTAATCCTTTCTACGGGAGGCAGCAGCCATCCTTCTTTTAGCAGCACCTCGTGCGGAATAGCAATGGCCCCGTGTGCCAGAAAGTGATCGACTTTATCTTTCAGGTGGAAAAGCAACCGCTGGGCTTTGCCCAGGCTGTAAGCCAATAACACACTGGCTTTGCCTGCCTGCTGATTGGCATATATCCATTGTGTTATGTTGTCGAAAATTTGTTGCTGAGGCTCCCAGCGATAAATGGGCAGCCCAAAAGTAGATTCTGTAATGAAGGCATGACAACGCAAGGGTTCGAACGGGACCGACAAGCCATCGTTTTCCAGTTTGTAATCTCCGCTGACCACCCATACTTCGCCGTCCTGTTCCACCCGCACCTGTGCAGCGCCTATCATATGTCCGGCTGGATGCAGCGAAACTTTTACCCCATTAAAAAACAGCGACTCACCGTAAGCAACACCTTGTACCTGGATGTCGTTGCCCAGCCTGAGCCGTAGCAGAGGGACGGAAGTATTTTCACATAAGTAGTATTGATTTCCCCAACGTGCGTGATCGGAGTGTGCATGTGTGATGACCGCGCGCTTAACGGGTTTCCAGGGATCTATGTAGAAATCGCCTGCCGGACAATAGATGCCGTTGTCGGTAAATTGCAGCACATTCATATAAGGGAATATACGCAAAAAAAATCGTGCCATGACCCGGGTCATGGCACGATAGAAGATCAGTTGCCGGGCAACTATTTACTCATCTTGATATCTGCACTATCTCCTTTCTGGATGATGTAGATATTTTTATTTTCAAAGTAGGAAGGTGTTGCTTCTCCTTCTTTCAGATACACTGGCAGGAAATTATAATTGGTAATTACTTTCGGTGATGCGCTGACCATGCCATTGAAATAAACGCCGTTGGTATGCAGCAGTTTTACAAAGTAGTAGGTCAGGTCAAAGCCTTTGTAGGCCATGTCGGACGGGCGTGCCTTATATGTTCTGCGGAAGTAGTCGCTTATATACCTGCTGTAGGCATCTGTTTTGTCGTTATAGTAGGGAGATGAATAATACACCTGTAAGCCTTTAAACTCCGGTTCTTTCAGCTTAATCACATCCCAGGTAGGCATCCCAAAAATCTGCAGCGGATAAGTAGTGGCAGAAACGCTGAGCTTGCGCAGCAGGTTTTTGGCGCCCGTTTCATCCAGTGCAGTCACGATGATGATATTGGTACGATCTGTCAGCAGGTATTTGGAGATTTCCTCTGTGGAGGTGGCATCATTCCAGATGACTTCTTTGATCTTTATTTTTTTAGTATTGTCCATTTTATCGTAGGAGGCCTTGAAGTCTGCTGCCAGTCTTGTTTCGAAGGCGGTGTTCCTGCGGAACAGCACAATGTTTTTATTGGAGAAAGCGTCCTGTACATAATTCTGCAGGGCTTCGCAATGGGTTTTCAGGGTACTGTTGGAGATATATAAAAAAGGATTATCGCTGATGCCGGCATCATTAGGGAAGGTGCCGGAAACGAAGTTAATTTCTTTTTCTTTTGCGAAATCGCTGAGTTCTTTCAGTTCCGGATTGCTTACGGAGCCGATGATAAGATCTGTATTATCCAGTGCTTTGCTGCGGATGATGGAAGGTATGCTTTGTTTGGATTTGCTGTCGTAAACGGTCACTTTCAGGTTATAGCCCTGTTGTTGGAGGGTGTCCAGTGCCAGCTGCGCTCCTTCATAGAATTCCAGTCCGGGTAGCACGTATTTAGGCATGGTGCGGCCGGGAATATCAGTGGAGGTGGCAAAAACAGAATCCAGGTATAAGGGAGCAAAGAAGGCGATGTTGTAGGTCTCTTTCTTTACTTCTTTACCAAATGCCGGCACATTAAAAGGCGCTTTTGCTGCGGTTGTTTTCTTTTCTTCCGGTTTTTTAGCCGGTGCAGGCTTACTCAAAGAAGGCGGAGGTCCGTCTACCCGTTTGGTGCTTTTCCTGGAAGAAGAGCAGGAGCTGATCAATACCAATAATACCAGTCCGGATATCAGGTGTTTTATAGAAACTAAATGGTTCATAATTGGCGCTAATTTACAAAAATCATTCCGGGGAATGTGAAATAAAGCATTACGGAGTTGTGGGTAGATAAAAAGTATCTATCTATCCACAACTCCGTAACTATAGCTCAGTATTTTAGTGTTCCGGTATTATTCCCACTCAATAGTAGCAGGAGGCTTGGAACTGATATCGTATACTACGCGGTTAATGCCTTTTACCTTGTTAATGATGTCGTTAGACATTTTAGCCAGGAATTCGTAAGGCAGATGCGCCCAGTCAGCAGTCATACCATCCACGGAGGTTACTGCACGTAACGCAACGGTGAATTCGTAGGTGCGTTCATCGCCCATTACGCCAACACTTTGTACCGGCAGGAGAATGGTACCTGCCTGCCATACTTTGTCGTATAAACCGGCTTCTTTCAGTCCTTCTACATATACATTATCCGCTTCCTGCAGCATGTGTACCTTTTCAGGGGTGATAGCGCCGAGGATACGGATAGCCAGACCAGGACCAGGGAACGGGTGACGGCCCAGGAATATGTCGCTGATACCAATTTCGCGGCCTACGCGGCGTACTTCATCTTTAAAGAGGAAACGCAGTGGTTCTACCAGTTGCATATTCATCTTTTCGGGTAATCCGCCTACGTTATGATGGGATTTGATGGTAACGGAAGGACCATTTACGGAAACGGATTCAATTACATCCGGGTAAATGGTACCCTGTCCCAGGAAAGAGATGTCGGTGAGGAGGGTGGCTTCCTGCTGGAAAACATCGATGAACAGGCCGCCAATGATTTTGCGTTTTTGTTCCGGATCGGAAACGCCCGCCAGTTTTCCGTAGAAAAGATCTTTTGCATTGATTCCTTTTACATTCAATCCCATATGTTTATAGGATTCCAGTACGGTATCAAATTCATCTTTTCTCAGCAGACCGTTATCTACAAATATGCAGAACAGGTTTTTGCCGATGGCTTTGTGGATCAGTTCAGCAGCCACGGTAGAATCTACGCCACCGCTCAATGCCATTACCACGCGCTTATCGCCTACCTGTGCTTTTATTTTTTCTACTGTTTCGTGTACAAAAGCAGCTGGGGTCCAGTCCTGGCTACAGTTACAGATATGTAACAGGAAGTTGCGCAGGATCAGTTTACCTTCCAGGGAGTGTGTTACTTCCGGGTGAAACTGCAAACCGAACATAGGGTTGGCAGCCAGGGTAGTATTTTTGAAAGCCGCTACTGGTATGTTTTCGGTAGTGGCAATGATTTCAAATGCTTCCGGAATACGTTTAATGCTATCTGCATGGCTCATCCAAACCTGGCTTTTTGCGGAGATGTCATATAATAATTTTTCCTCTTTGTTATTGTGCTCCATAAAGGCGCGGCCATATTCACGGAGGTTGCTTTTAGCTACTTCACCGCCAAACACTTTGGCCATCATCTGTGCGCCATAGCAAATGCCAAGTACGGGTACTTTTGCAGCAATGGCCGCAATGTCAATGATAGGCGCATTTTCGTCATTCACCGAAAATGGACTACCGGATAATATAACACCTTTGATGGTTTCGTCCCAGGTGATGGGCTGAAGACAAGGCTTAATTTCGCAATAAACATTCAGTTCACGGATGCTGCGTGCAATCAGCTGTGTATACTGCGAACCGAAATCGAGGATAAGTATCTTTTCTGTCATGGTGGTGCAAAGATAAAGTCCTTCCGGCAATTTCGGATTTTGAAATTCGAATTTCAGAAATCTGGTGTACCTTTCTGGCATAATCCAAACCCATGATATCAACAAAATCGCTCCTATGTCAGGCCATGGTGGCCTTTTCAGCAATTTTAATGCTTAATTCCTGTGATGTGATCGGTCAGAATCGCGTAAAAGGAAACGGTCATGTTGCCAAGGAAGACAGGCAGGTATCTTCTTTCCACCGGGTAAAACTGGAAGGCAGCATGAATGTGTTTGTGGCGCAAGGCCCTGCCAAAGCCGCTGTTATTGAGGCGGAAGATAATATTATCCCACTGGTGGAACTGACAGAAGAAGATGGCCGGCTGATTGTCCGCCTGAAAAGAGGCTATTCGATCAGCACGCATAATGATGTGAATGTGTATTTAACTACACCGGAATTAAATGAGGTGAGCTTGTCAGGTTCCGGAGATGTGAAGCTGACGGATAAATTTACTTCGACTGCCGATATGAAAATCGCGTTGTCCGGCTCTGGTAATGTCAGGGGAGAAGTGAATGCACCAGCGGTGAAGGCATCTATTTCCGGTTCGGGCAATATGTTCCTGAAGGGAGAAACCAAAGAGGTGAACTTATCTATTGCCGGTAGTGGTAATTTCAAAGGCAGTGATCTGCTCTCCGAAAATGTGGATATCTCCATTGCCGGTAGCGGCGATGCAGATGTATATGCCAGTGTAAAGCTGAATGCAAAAATTGCGGGCTCGGGAGATGTAAAATATAAAGGTACTCCCCAGATATCTTCTTCTGTAGCCGGTTCCGGATCTATACAGAAAGATTAGATATTAACATTGGCAAATCTTTAACATTTCTGAAATCATATTTCGTACAGTTTATCTGTTTATAGGAATGTTTTAATAGAACATAACAAGTCCTTGAGTCCAGGTACAGCATTCGCTAATTTATACCGGTTGATGCTGTACCTGGCTGGGGCACAATATATTACCCCTTTTTTTTATACCCCATCCCATCAAGACTTCGCGTCAAATTATCATTAAATCACATGAATGATTGCTGTTTTTTTGTATGTTTACAGCTTGAATTGTGGATTTTGCCATTTGAATTGTTGATTTACGTCTTGAATTGTTGAACTCCTATTCCTTTTATGAACGAAAGACCGAAGATCCTGGTGGTATATTATACCCAGACAGGGCAATTGAAAAGGATTATTGATCATGTGCTGGCGCCGTTGGAGGGCAAAGCAGATATTACGTTCGAGCAATTGGTGCCTGTAACGCCGTTCCCATTCCCCTGGGGAAAACAGCAGTTTTATGATACCATGCCGGAAACCGTTCAGTCTACTCCGCGGGCAATACAGCCGTTGAAAGTGGATGTGAATGCAGCTTTCGATCTGGTAATACTGGCTTATCAGCCCTGGTTTTTATCTCCTTCACAGCCTACGGCTGCTTTTCTGCAAAGTGAGGCTGCTAAGCAACTGTTGAAGGGTAAAAAGGTGATTACCTTATTGGGTAGTAGAAATATGTGGCTCAATGCGCAGGAAAAAGTAAAAAATTACCTGCAGCAGGCGGGCGCCAATCTGGTTGGCAATATAGTGCTGGTAGATAAATCTCCCAATCTTATATCTGTTATTACCATTCTGCGTTGGGCGTTTAAAGGTAAAAAGGAGGCCACACGCTTTTTACCACAGGCGGGTGTGCAGGAGAATGAGATTGTTACTTCCGGTCGTTTTGCCGGACCCATAGAAAATGCATTACTGCATAATCAATGGGAGGAGTTGCATCCGCAACTGCTTTCCCTGGATGCAGTAGAGTTAGTACCCAACCTGGTAGTCCTGGAAGGAAAAGGAATAAAGGCTTTCCGCTTCTGGGCCAGGTTCATTAGTGCCAAAGGCGGACCCGGTGCTGCTTCCCGGCAGGGACGTGTATCTATGTACAGAGGGTTGCTGCTGGCAGGGATTTTTGTTTTAACGCCTATCTCGCTGATCACTTCTCTTATACAATTAAATCTAAAGAAGAACCAACTGCGTCGTGAGGTGGATTACTATAAGGGTATTTCCTTGCGTTAAGATGCATTATAGCTAGCTTTACGCCATGGCGTGATAGTTGTAATTCCAATTAGAATTCTATATTTACGTCTATATACAACGTATATTAAATTTAAATATGTTTATCACTGTGAGCTGGCTGGCAAGGCAAGACAGTTCTGATCAGGTTTTACATGTAGCCTTAAAAGACGAATAATATTCAAATGAAGGAAGTTTATATTACCAGGCTGTCTAAATTTTTACCTAACAAGCCTGTTGAAAATGATGAAATGGAGAGCATTCTCGGCATGGTAGATGGAAAGGCTTCCCGTGCACGTTTAAAGATTCTGGGTAACAACAAAATAAAAACGCGTTACTATTCTTTGGACAAGGAAGGGAATTCTACTCATTCCAATGCGGAGATGACGGCAACAGCAGTAGAACAATTGTTTGATGAGAAATTTCCGATCAGCAAATTAGAATTACTGGCCTGCGGCACCACTTCTCCTGATCAGTTGCTACCCAATCATGCAGCGATGGTACATGGCATCCTGAAATGCCAGCCGGTAGAGCTGATTGCAGCTACAGGTGCTTGTGCAGCTGGTATGCAGGCTTTTAAATATGCCTGGATGTCTATTCGTTGCGGCAATACATCCAATGCCGTAAGTACCGGTTCTGAAAAGTTTTCTGCCTGGATGCTGGCCCAGAAATTTCAACCGGAAGCAGAGAATCTGAAGAGCCTGGACGAAAATCCGATCATCGCTTTTGAGAAGGATTTTCTCCGCTGGATGTTGTCTGATGGCGCCAGTGCTGCTTTGTTCCAGGATAAACCAAATGAAGAGGGTTTATCGCTGCGGGTAGACTGGGTAGAAATATTATCATATGCCAATGAACTGGAAACCTGTATGTATGCAGGTGCTATCAAGCAACCAGATGGCAGCACCACCGGCTGGATAGATATGACGCCGGAAGAATGGGCACAGCACAGTGTATTTTCTTTTAAACAAGACACCCGCTTACTGGGTAAAAATATAGTTCCTTCCGGAGCAAAAATGTGGAAAGAGCTGGTAGAACGTCATAACATCAACCTGGAAGAACTTGACTTCTTCCTGCCGCATCTTTCTTCTGAATTTTTCAGGTTGAAAATAGATGAGGAAATTACCCGTTTAGGCGTGCCGGTGAAACTGGAAAAATGGTTCACCAATCTGGCCAATGTGGGTAACGTGGGCACCGCATCTCCTTACCTGATGCTGGAAGAACTGATGAATACCGGCCGCTTTAAGAAAGGACAGAAAGTGGTATTAATGGTTCCGGAAAGTGCACGTTTTTCTTATGCTTATGCACACATTACTGTAGTATAAGCGTCACATCTAAAACTGGCATCATGAAAAAAGAGGAAGTACCGCAGGATGGTGATAACCTGCATAAAGGTACATTCAAGCAGATTATGTATGCAGTGGATAATTCCGGCAATTATGTGCAGGTGCAGAGTGCAGGATGGGAACCGGAAAACATTGCAATGGACCAGGCCTGGGAAGAAGTAAATGAGCGGGTGAAAGCTGCCCGCGCCCGCGTGGAAGCAGGAGAGATCAGTCCCGTTGCCTATTATATGGAAAAGAACCTGATGGATCTGCCTTTACTGGCAAGTTATGTCGGGAAATTTCAATGGCAGGTAAAAAGGCATATGAAGCCGGGTGTTTTTAAACGGCTTTCTCCAAAAATGCTGCAGCGTTATGCGGATGCCTTCAAAGTGAGTTTAACAGATCTGTTGCAGGTCAAATAGATAATTACGAATTACAAATTACGAATTACGGATTTGTGGGTAGATGATATCCGAAGATCTACCCACAAATCCGTAATTCGTAATTCTTAGTTCGTAATTCTTTTCAAAAAATATTATGAGTAATTCTTTCTTCCAACACACGCAGACGGCACATTGCGAAAGTGGAGTAATATCAAATCTGCTGGGACATTACGGTTTACAGATCAGTGAGCCGATGGCATTTGGTATTGGCGCAGGTATATTTTTCGGACATCTTCCTTTTGTAAAGGTGAATGGTGTGCCCGGTACTACCTACCGGATATGGCCGGGAGCTATTTTTCAACGGGTATGTAAGCGCCTGGGTGTGAGAATGGAATCTGAAAAATTCTCTACACCGGAAAAAGGCATGGCCGCACTGGACAAAGTTATTGAGGCAGGCATACCTGTTGGATTACAGTCCAGTGTTTATTATCTGTCTTACTTTCCAGCTTCCTATCGTTTCCATTTTAATGCACATAATCTTGTAGTATATGGCAAAGAGGACGGACAATACCTGGTAAGTGATCCTGTAATGGATACCGTTACCACCATTGATCCGGAAAGCCTGGTGCAGGCTCGCTTTGCCAAAGGATTTCCGGCCCCTAAAGGAAAAATGTATTATCCGGTACATGTACCTGCAACCGCTTCTTTTGAAAAGCCGATCAGGGCGGGTATTGAACAGGCCTGTCATTTTATGCTGAAGGTGCCGATCCCTATGTTTGGGGTAAAAGGTATCCGTTTCCTCTCTAAAAGGGTACGTAATTATGCAGAAAATCCGGGTGACCGCAAAGCCACTCTGTATCTGGGAAATATTATCCGTATGCAGGAAGAGATAGGTACCGGCGGTGCAGGCTTCCGTTTCCTGTATGCTGCATTTTTACAGGAAGCAGCAGTGATGTTGAAAAAAGATGAACTAAGTAAACTGGCAGGTGAGCTGACCAAAACCGGTGATCTCTGGCGTAATTTTGCATTTGCGGCAGGCCGAGTATGCAAAAGCAGATCGGCAGATAATGTTTCTTACAAAGAACTCAGTGAAATGCTATTGGAATGTGCTGCTTCTGAAGATGTTTTCTTTAAGAAACTGTCACAGGTGAAGTGGTAATTAAAATATCGAATGAAATGATGTCCGGCATATCAGTTAGTGAATTATATAAAACCTACAAAGGAACCGCGGAGCCCACATTGAAAGGACTTACGTTTCAGTTTGGAGAAGGAAAGATTGCCGGTTTGCTGGGACCTAACGGAGCAGGTAAAACAACTACTATTTCTATTTTGTGTGGCATTGTACGTGGAGACAGCGGTGAAGTAGTGATTCATGGCTTAAAACAGGATGCTGCACACAGGGAAGCCATTAAGCAGATCATTGGTATTGTTCCACAACAAATTGCATTATATCCGCAACTATCGGCAGTAGAAAACCTCACTTACTTTGGCAACCTGTATGGTTTCAAAGGAAAGGCATTGCAGCAAAAAATTATGCATTACCTGGAGTTGTTTGGATTGGAGAAGAGCGCACATAAAGAGATTCATAAATATTCCGGTGGCATGAAGCGGCGGGCAAATATTATCGCCGCTATATTGCACGACCCCAAATTACTGGTATTGGATGAACCTACCGCAGGTGTAGATGTGCAATCGCGCAGTATGATATTGCAGTTTCTGCGCGACTACAACCGGCAGGGCGCCAGTATCCTGTATACTTCCCACTTGCTGGAAGAAGCACAATCATTATGTGAAGAAGTAGTGATTATGGACGAAGGAAAGATGATTGTACAGGGAAATCCGCTTGCCCTGATTCATGCACATCCGGCATGCAATAACCTGGAAGATGTATTCCTACATTTTACTGGTAATGCAGTCAGAGATTAGTTGTTAGCGGGCAAACAGCAGAAAGGGATTCCGGGAAAATAGATTAAATGAACACTAAAAGCTAAAGCAGAGAGCTAAAGGCTATGTTAAGATTACTGGCAACAATTAGGAAAGAATGGCAACTGCTGTTACGTGATAAAACAGGATTAATACTTCTGTTTGTGATGCCACTGGTATTAATCACGGTGATGGCGCTGATCCAGGATGCTCCGTTTAAAGATTACCAGGATATCAAATTTGACATATTAACGGTCGATAATGATCACGGTCGTTTGGGCCGTTATGTAAGAGAAGGCCTTGAGTCTGGTGGACAATTCAATATCATTGATTCGCTGGAAGGGCAGCCGATTACGGCAGAACGGGCCAAGCAGCTGGTGAATGAAGGAAAGTACAAGATCAGTATCATTGTACCTGCGGGAGCTACGGCTGCTATTGTCAGTAATGCGAACCGTATTGTTAACGACATTTCCCAGCGTATGGGTATGTCGGTATCTTTACCAGTAAAGAAGACCGCTGATTCGCTGAATGTGATCATTTATTTTGATCCTGCGGCCAAGAAAGCATTCAAAGGAGCTATACATCAGGCGTTGGATAATTTCCTTACACAGGTGGAAACAGATATGTTGCTGGACCGCATTAAGCACCAGCTACGGAGTAAAGATTCAACAGCCGCCAGTACAGATACTTTACCGATTCGTCTGCAAGCTGTTGGATTAAAGGAGCATAGCACGGGTACAGGTAAACAGCTGGATGTAATATCCAATTCTGTGCAGCACAATGTGCCGGCATGGAGCATCTTTGCCATGTTTTTTATCGTAATTCCTATTGCAGGCAATATGATCCGGGAAAGAGAAGATGGTAGTTTGCTGCGGATGAAGCTGATACCAGGGTCTTACCTGGCTATTCTGGCGGGCAAGATGTTGTTCTTTGTTGGCATTTGTGTGTTGCAGTTTTATGCGATGATGTTGGTGGGTATCTATCTATTGCCACGGTTGGACTTACCCAGACTGGTCATGGGACACCATCACGGCGCTACCGTTCTGGTAGCTTCGGGAATAGGACTGGCGGCAACGGCTTATGGTATCCTGATTGGCACGATATTTAAAACGCCTAACCAGGCATTGAATTTCGGAGCGATCTCTATCGTAATATTGTCTGCCATCGGTGGTATATGGATCCCGCTGGAAGTGATGCCTGCCAAGATGCAGTTACTGGGGCATTTATCGCCGCTTAGCTGGGGACTGGATGCAATCAATGACGTATACCTCCGCAATGGGGATATTGATTATGTATGGAAGAATGTGTTGAGATTAATACTCACAGGATTGGCTATGCTGGCCATAGCCGGGTGGGTGGAAAAAAGAAGAATGAACTGATAAATGTTTTCAAAACAATAGTAAAACTGTATTTTTACTCCCCACAAGGGCATTCGCCTGTTGTGAACAACAGGTGATAAACCTACAACATTATGGAAGAATTAAAAAAGAAACTGAAAGAACAAATCATCGAGGCGCTGAATCTTCAGGATACCAAACCGGAAGATATTGATGACAACGCACCATTATTCGGAGAAGGACTGGGACTTGACAGTATTGATTCCCTGGAATTGATGGTGTTGCTGGAAAGACAGTATCACATCAAAGTAGAAGATCCACGTGAAGGTCGTAAGATCTTACAGTCTGTTCAGTCTATGGCAGAATTTATCGAATCAAAACAACCGGCATAAGTAAACTGGCTGCATGGCGGAAAGAGTGTTTATAACAGGGGTAGGAATGATCACCGCTATTGGTGATAATGTAGCCGGAAATTTATATAACCTGCGGGCACAGCACAGTGGCCTGGGTTATAGCAGTTACATAGATACTATTTATAAAAGCGTGCTTCCGGTAGCGGAAGTAAAGCATCCCAGCGAAGCATTGTTTGCGCTGGCCGGTATCCCGGTGAAGGACGGGTTTACCCGTACTACTTTGCTGGGGATGGCTGCTATGCGGGAAGCATTGCAGGATGCTGGTATCACGGATGTGCAATCGGCTCCCACCGGTTTTATCAACGCCAGTACAGTAGGCGGGATGTGTGATACGGAAAAGTTATACTTCGATATTATTGACCGCGATAAAACGGGCACTTTTTTACAATATATAGATACCCTGGATTGCGCGGATTGTACGCAACGTATAGCCGACATCGTAGGATTCACGGAACATATTGCCACTATTAGTACCGCGTGCTCTTCTTCAGCCAACGCACTGATGTTTGGTGCACGTATGATTAAACAGGGTATGCTGCCACGGGTTGTATGCGGAGGTACAGAAGCACTTACCCGCTTTACGCTGAACGGGTTTAACTCCCTGAAAAATGTGGATAAGCAGTTTTGTCGTCCCTTTGATCAGCAACGTACCGGTCTTAATCTGGGCGAGGGTGCTGCCTACCTGGTACTGGAAGGTGAATCTTTTGCAAAGGCCAACAACAGCCGTATTCTGGCGGAACTGAGCGGTTATTGTAATACCAATGAAGCTTTCCATCCTACGTCTCCTTCACCTGAAGGTGATGGCGCCTACGAAGCAATGAAGCTGGCACTCGCTATGAGTGGCAGATCATTGGAGGAGGTAAGCTATGTCAACGTACACGGTACTGCCACGCTGAATAATGATGTTTCTGAAGGCAAGGCACTGGAACGGCTGTTTGGGGACAAAGTGCCCTTATTCAGCTCTACAAAGCCATTTACAGGGCATACATTGGCGGCAGCTGGTGCAATAGAAGCTATTTATGCTATCTTGGCTATACAACATGGGTTAATATTCCCTAATCTCAATTTCTCCGAAAGAATGGAGGAACTGCATATCAGCCCGGTAACGGAACTGATAGAGGGACACCCGGTAAATAATGTTATTTCAAACTCATTCGGCTTTGGGGGCAATAATGCTTCCMTGGTGATCAGCAAATATGAAGGGTAACTGTTACATACAAGGAATGGCGGCTATTTCCCCGCAGCTAACTTTCGAGAGGGATATTTTTTCGGCGCCACTGATACATACAGATAGTAACCTGCTTGCCTGTATTGAACCCGACTATAAACCATTTATTCCAGGCAACAGTCTGCGCCGCATGACTCGTGTGCTCAAAATAGGGCTGACTGCTGCGCTTAAATGTATACAGGATAGTGGACTGGATACACCCGGTCCTATTGTTACCGGCACCGGTAAAGGCAGTTTACAGGATACCGAAAAGTTCATCAAGGAAATTGTTGAGTATAAAGAAACCGCCTTAAATCCTACTCCATTTATTCAATCTACCTACAATTCTGTAAACGGGCTTATCGCCCTACAGCAGAAGTGCACTGCCTATAACAATACATTTGTACACCGCGGTTTCTCATTTGAGAATGCATTACTGGACAGCATGATGCTGATACAGGAAGGCGCTTCTCATACATTGACCGGCGCTTTTGAAGAAATTACTGCGGAGCATTTTTATATTAAGAGCCGTATCGGTTTCTGGAAAGAAGCACCAGTGAACAGCGCGGAGCTGTATCAACATTTATCTCCCGGTACTATTGCAGGAGAAGGGGCTACTTTTTTTGCGCTCACTGGTATACCATCGCCCCATACTTACGCCGCTATTTCCGGTTTTAAAATGCTGTATAAACCTGCGCCAGGAAAGCTGACTGCTACCCTGAAAAATTTTAGTGCAGGCGCAGATCTGATTATCACCGGCCGCAATGGCGACAGCCATCATGAGCATTTTTATGAAGAACTGGATAGTTGTTATCCGGGTGTTCCTCAAATATCATTTAAGCACTTATGTGGTGAATATGATACTGCGGGTGCTTTTGGTGTGTGGCTCGCAGCTCAAATCATAAAAGCGCAGCAACTGCCACAACAGTGGTTTCCCCAACTGCAGCCGTTGTCTGCGCCTGTTAATTCCATTTTATTTTATAATCATTTCTACGGAGAACAGCATGTAATGCTGCGGTTGGAAAGGGTTTAGTTTTCGCATCTTCTCAGTTCTACTGCCAGGCACTGTTGCAACTCTTCTACCAATGCTTATAAACAGGGTTACCCTGTGGAATGTCAATAGGCAGTTGTCAGATCCATCATTTTTGCCTGAAACGTGATCGATTTGTAATTCGCCCATTGGTGGTAGGCTTATTATATTAAGAAGTAATTGAATTCATTAGTCAGCGACTGATGAATTTTATCTAATTGATTATTAGACGTTTGTAATTGGGCGGTCGCTGACTACCCAATTTGTATATTAATTTTTCAAAATCGTCGGACACCGTCTGACGAATTTGATTGTTATCTTTTTTTAATTTGTCTGGAACTTTTTTCGACCTGTAGACAAGAATGTGCATGTATTGATTTAATGTTGTTGAGCATTATTATAACATTTTTGCCAATGTTTCCGCATCAGGTAAAAATTCTTTCATGTTATCCGGTACACTGTGAAAATGGGTATAGGTGCCTACACTCATGGCTTTGTCAATGGATTTAATAGCGTAGTCCACTACCGTATTATCTTTTTGTTTACAAAGTACAATACCAATACTTGGATTCTCATGCGCTAGTTTTACTTTATCATCTAATACATTGAGATAGAAATTAAGTTGACCTGCATATTCTGGTTTGAACTTTTTCCGTTTGAGCTCAATCGCTACGAGACATTGCAGGTGGCGATTGTAGAAGAGGAGATCTACAAAGAATTCACTGTTGTTTACCGTCAGCTTATATTGATTGCCAATGAAGGAATAGCCTTTCCCCATGCTCATAATGAATTTCTTAATGTTGTTCACGATATCACTTTCCAGTATCCCTTCATCGTCATTATCATCAATGTTAACAAAGTCCAGCAGGTATTCATCTTTAAATACTTCCAATGCTTTTGACTTAATATTTTCAGGAAGTGTTTTATTGAAGTTGTTGGGCATATTACCCTGGTGTTTGAAAAGTTTGGCGTTAATGTGATGTTCTAATTCTCTTACTGACCAGCATTGCTCTGCAGTTTGAGATATATAGAAGAGGCGTTCATTTTCTTGTTTGCATTTTTCTAAAATAAGGATATGGTGTGTGAAGCTAATACTGTAAAAGCATTCCTGTAATTGCGCCGTCACTGACGGCGCAATTACAGGAATGCAGTAAGCATCGAAAAATTGTCTCATTTTTATAAGGTTTCTGGCAGAAAATCCTTTCAGCCCTGGCAGCTGTTGTTGTAGGTCCATAGCTATTTGTTCTATTACTTTCGCGCCCCAGTTCTCCGCGCTTGATTTCTCAGAAAGCATCTGTCCAAGTTTGAAGTATAGTTTCAATTGCTCTTGATTAGCTAATCGGGCAGCAAGATATCTGCTGCGCACAATGTTTTGTTTGATGTCCTTGATAAATTGCTTATATGAAACTCCTGTTTCCATTTGTTTATATTTATTAGTGAATAATTTTCAGATAGATGATACTGATGGGAGAGAAGGATGTTTGCACCACGTTGAAGATAGCTAGCAAAGGTGTAAACGGGGATGAATTTAATGGTTACAAACGAACATGAATTGTTCATTTTGTTCATTGGCAAAATGATCTGTTCATTATCGATTTAATTATGCAGTCACTGGCTGCGCAATTAAAAATAAAAAAGCGGAGATACAAGCTCCGCTTATATCTCCGCTTCCATCATCTTACAAAACTATTTTACTCTATATACCGGATAGCGCATGTATTCCGGTTCTGCATAAGGAGAATTTCTGTATATAAAATTCAGTTGAGCGCTGGCACTATTTGCAAAAGCGGTATCACTTGCTCTCTTCTTATTTAATGCATCCTGTAATTCAGGATGTTGCTGCAGATAAGCGGCGCCGGTATCTTCAAAAACATAAGGAGAATAACCTTCTTTTTGTGCGAGGATGGCATCAAAAAAATTCCAGGCAAAATATGAATCACCAGCAGTCGGTTCCAGTGTTTCTATCAGGAAGCGATTGGCCGTTTGATTCATCGGAATGTAAACATCGCCTTTGCGAAAACGGATAGAATCCATGTTGCTGCTCACTTTTATATTGGTGTGCAGATAATGTTTTTCATATGGTTTGGAATTGGTCTGGAAGTCTGCAATATGATATACTTCAACATACACCGTTGTGTCATGCGCTAACGGTTGCAGGTGTACGTTATTGTTTTTCAGGAGATGGATAACGGCCCACCAGCCTTGTGGTATAATATACGCGCGTGGTTTCTCCACAAAATTTTCTTCCGTGGCGGTGTTATAAAATTTTATCTGCCTGGTGTAGGGCTTTGTCCGATCGTAGTATAGTCGTGGTAGGCCGGAGATGCCGCTGGGCTTGTGTCCTGACTCGAATCCACGGAAGGTGATCAGGCTGTATTTATTCATATCAAACTGCCATGACAGTGGAAATATTTTTTGTGTAATAGCGGTTTGCTTAGCCTGTTCGCGCAGTTGTTTAATGGCTTCGCTGTGTGTGGACGTAAACTGTATGAAGCATTCCATCAGGGCGTAGGTGGCTTTTACGCGTAATGGATAGGGCTTCAGCATATGGGTTTCCGGCACAAATCCGAAGGTATGAAACAATGTCGTATAGCCGGTAGAGTAACGGGGCGCATCTGCAAATTCCACCCATCCGCTGTCGGGTGTTTCACCAAAATGATTTACATAAGGAACGAGGTCATAGCCTTTTGTTTTCATGAGGGCATATAATCCGGGTTCAAATGTTTTATTCATGAATTCGCCCATGGCGCCACCGAGTTTATTATGCTGGGTGGTCAGCAGGGTCATGATATGCTGGTAGTCTGCCCCGTTGCTGACATGGTTATCCACAAATACGTCCGGATCGGTGAGTTGATAGATTTGCTGGAAGGCGAGGGCATTTTTTGAATCTGTTTTGATGAAGTCGCGGTTAAGGTCCAGGTTCTGGGCGTTTCCGCGGGAGCCAAAGGCATCGGGACCGTTCTGATCTACCCGGTACCATGGGGAGCGGTTCAGCATGCCGCCGATGTTATATACCGGAATAACGGCAAGAATGATGTTATCGGGGAGTTTGATTTTGCCAAGGGCCAGGTCGCGGAGCATCATCATGCTGGCGTCTATCCCGTCAGGTTCTCCCGGGTGGATACCGTTGTTGATGAGGATAATGCGTTTATTCTTTTTATGGAGACTTTTAAAGTCGAAATCCTTTTGAGGAGAGTATGTCACCAGGTGAAGCGGAAATCCGGCATCTGTGGAACCGATGGGCTGCATCTGGATTTGGGGGAAGCGTTTGGCGAGTAGCTGGTAGTATTGAATGACTTCCGGGTAAGTAGCGGTTTCCTGACCGGCTGTCTTTTCGTAGCGGGTAGTAAAGTCCTGAGCGGAAGACAGTAGCGGTAGCAGGCAGGCGAGGAGGATAGCTATTTTTTTCATTATACGAAAGTGAAGAGAAAAACAAAAAGCCCTTCCTTTGGGAGGAAGAGCTGTAAATATTGTTACTGAAACAATTAAGCCAACGCTAAAACGCGCTTAGCCAGCTTGCTTTTCAGATTTGCTGCTTTGTTCTTGTGAATAACGTTACGTTTAGCTAATTTATCCAGCATAGAAGCTACCTCTGCTAAATCTTTCTCCGCTGTTGCTTTCTCAGTCACCGCTTTCAGGTCACGGATGGCATTACGAGTAGTTTTACCGTAGTAACGGTTACGCTCATTACGCTTTCTGCTTTGACGTACGTCTTTTTTCGTTGCTTTATGGTTTGCCATTTTTCAAATTTCAAGTTTCGGACGGCAAAGGTAACTATTTCCCATTTAGAAAACAAACTAAATGTAGTTTTTCCGTCGAAGAGCAAATATAAGGGTCTTTCATCACAGATAATCAGTTGATTTTTTCTAATTTTTTCCATCCGGCGTATCAAAAAACGAGCGATATTTGCAATCCCATATATTAATATATTGGGACCAACAGAAAAGTATTTGAACTGAAGATCAGCAAAACTCGTTGTAAATGAAGGACTTCTCATTCGTCACCAACTCACATCCTGCTTACATAGAATCGTTATATCAGGATTTCCGCAAAGATCCCAACTCTGTAGACCCGGATTGGGTTAAATTTTTCGAAGGATTTGATTTTGCAGTATCCAGTGTAAACGGCAACAAGGCGGCAGCATCAGCGCCTGTAGCAGGAGGCAGCACTTCGTTGCCTGTGAGCGACGACCAGTTGGCAAAAGAACTGGGCGTATACCGCCTGATACAGGCGTATCGCAAAAAAGGCCACCTGATTGCTAAAACCAACCCCATCCGTGAAAGAAAAGACAGGAAGGCCAATCTCGATCTGGCCAGCTTTGGATTAGGGGACGCTGATCTCAAAACAGAATTCTTTGCAGGAACTACCATCGGTGTCGGCAAAGCTTCCCTCGAAAAGATTGTTGCCTATCTGACCCAGATTTATGCCAGCTCAGTAGGATTGCAATACACTTACATCAATGCCCGCGACAAGGCTAAATGGCTGGAAAAGGAATTTGAGGCAGTAATGACACAACCTTTGTCACTGGAACAGCGTCGCCGCATTTTGCAGAAGCTGAACCAGGGTGTTATTTTCGAAAAATTTCTCCACACAAAATATATCGGGCAAAAGCGTTTTGGTCTGGAAGGTGGCGAATCCACTATTCCGGCACTGGATGCTATCCTTAATGTAGCCGCAGAATATGGTGTACAGGAATCTGTGATAGGTATGGCTCACCGTGGCCGTTTAAACGTACTCGCAAATATCCTGGGTAAAACCTACGAGCAGATCTTCAATGAATTTGAAGGACTGGCCGTACCGGATATGACCATGGGTAGTGGTGATGTGAAATATCACCTTGGTTTCCGTTCCCAGGTAACCACTCCATCCGGCAAACCGGTAAACCTGCAACTGATGCCTAACCCTTCCCACCTGGAAGTAGTAGATCCGATTGTGATCGGTTTTGCGCGCAGTAAAGCAGATGTAATTTATGACAGCGATTACGACAAAATATTGCCTATCCTCATTCATGGTGATGCTGCCGTAGCCGGTCAGGGCATTGTGTATGAAGTAGAGCAGATGAGCAAACTGAAAGGTTACTACGTAGGTGGTACCATTCACTTTGTGATCAACAACCAGATCGGTTTTACCACTGACTTTGATGACGCACGTTCATCAGACTACTGTACCAGCGTAGCTTCTATCGTTCAGGCGCCGGTATTCCACGTGAATGGCGATGATGCAGAAGCGGTGGTGAAAGTATCACAGCTGGCTGCCCGTTACCGTCAGGAATTCAATGAAGATGTGTTCATTGATATGGTTTGTTACCGCAAACATGGCCACAACGAAGGTGATGAACCTAAGTTCACCCAGCCAAGTTTGTACGCATTGATTGAAAAACACGCTAATCCGCGTGAAGTATATACCCAGTTCCTGCTGAATAATGGCGAGTCTGATGCAGCGGCATTGGCGAAGGAAATGGAAAAAGGATTCTGGGATGAATTACAGGCCCGCCTGGATGAAGTAAAACAACATCCGCTGCCGTACGCCAACCAGAAACCGGAACAGTGGTGGCAGGCCCTGCGCAAATCTACACCGCAGGACTTCGAATCTTCCCCTGTAACTGCTATCAAGGAAGAAGATTTCAAACGCCTGTTTGACGGGCTGATGAAATGGCCTGAGAATTTTGTTCCCCTCCGCAAAGTGAGCAAACTATTGCAGGATAAGATCAAGTTGTACCAGGAAGAAGGCAAGGTGGATTGGGCAACCGGTGAGCTGTTAGCTTACGCCAGTCTCCTGATCGAAGGCAAAGATGTTAGAATGAGTGGAGAAGATGTAAAACGTGGTACTTTCTCTCATCGCCATGCGGTGTTGTTTGATGAAAATACCAACGAAACCTACAACCGTCTCAGTCATTTCCAGGAGAAACAGGGTAAATTCAGAATTTATAACTCTTTACTGAGTGAATATGGTGTATTGGGTTTTGAATATGGTTATGCCATGGCCAACCCCAACAGCCTGGTATTGTGGGAAGCGCAGTACGGCGACTTTGTAAACGGTGCACAAACAGTGATTGATCAGTATATTACCAGCGCAGAGCAGAAATGGACTACGCAGAATGGACTGGTGATGTTATTGCCTCATGGTTATGAAGGTGGTGGACCAGATCACTCCAATGCCCGTCCGGAACGTTTCTTACAGCAATGTGCGGAAGAGAATGTAGTGATCACCAATATTACTACTGCAGCTAACTTCTTCCATGCATTACGCCGTCAGTTGACCTGGCAGTTCCGCAAACCACTGATTAACTTCTCACCAAAAGCGAATCTGCGTCATGTGGGTGCTTATTCTACTACGGAAGAATTTACACAGGGCGGATTTAAAGAAGTGCTGGATGATCCATTCATCGATGATGCTTCAGTGGTAAAGAAAGTGTTACTGTGTTCAGGTAAAATGTATTTTGACCTGAGTGATAAACAAGGTAAAGATGACCGCAAAGATGTGGCCATTGTTCGCCTGGAGCAACTCTATCCACTGCCAATCAAACAGCTCGAAGCTATTTCTCAGAAGTATAAAGGTGCGACCTTCTTCTGGGTACAGGAAGAGCCGCTGAATATGGGTGCCGCCGCGTTCCTGCAAATGAACCTGAAGCAGATCAATTATGGTGTTATCAGCCGCAATCCAAGTGCGTCTACTGCTACCGGTTATGCGAAAGTACATGCACGTGAGCAGCAACAGATTATTGATACGGCTTTTAACATCTAAAAAAATAAAAGTATAAACAGAATAACCTGGTTTGATGTTAAGCTGAAAGCTAAAAGCTGAAAGCGCAAAGCTAACCTGGTATCACCATCAACTGATTAAATATGGTTATCGAAATCAAAGTCCCTACGGTAGGAGAATCTATTAGCGAGGTAACAATTGCAAAGTGGTTGAAGAAAGACGGAGATTATGTGCAGCAGGACGAGGTATTATGTGAAATGGAATCAGAGAAGGCAACCTTCGAACTGAATGCAGAGAAAGCAGGTGTCCTGAAGATTGCTCCGGCAGCTCAGGAAGGCGCTACTTTGAAGATCGGTGATGTAGCCTGCAGCATTGATACAGATGCAGCCGCACCAACCGGTGATGCCGCTCCTGCAGCAGCAGCTCCCGCTGCCCCTGTTGCAGCAACCGCACCGGCAGCAGAAGCAGCAGAAGCAGCACCTGCCGCACCTGCAGTGAACAAAGGGACGATTGAAATGAAAGTGCCTACAGTAGGAGAGTCTATAAGTGAAGTAACACTTGTAAAGTGGATCAAGAATAATGGTGATTATGTAGAACGTGATGAAGTGGTATGTGAACTGGAATCAGAGAAAGCTACGTTCGAACTGAATGCAGAAGAAGCGGGTGCGCTGATTACTGTAGCAAAAGAAGGAGATACTTTAAAAATAGGCGATGTTGCCTGTAAAATAGATACCAGTGTTGCAAGACCTGCGGGTAAAGCAGCACCGGCAGCCGCTCCGGCTGCGCAGGCGTCAAAAGCTACTCCGCAGCCACAACAGGCGCCTGTTACCAGCATTCCGAATGATCTGAAAGCATCTCCGGTAGCAGCAGCAGTGATTGCAGACAAACATGTGGATGCCTCCAGCATCAAAGGTTCCGGTGCACATGGCAAAATCATGAAGGATGATGTACTGGCTGCCCTGCAAAATCCAGGTGTAGCTATTGGTCAGGAAATGTTTACCCGTCAGGAACGCCGCGAAAAAATGAGCAACCTGCGTAAAACTGTTTCCCGCCGCCTCGTGGAAGCCAAAAATACAACGGCTATGCTCACTACCTTCAACGAGGTAGACATGACCGAGATTATGGCGCTGCGTGCCAAATACAAGGAAGTATTCAAGAAACAGCATGAAGTAAACCTGGGCTTTATGAGCTTCTTTACGAAAGCATGCTGCTTTGCATTACAGGAATTCCCGTCTGTAAACGCTTACATCGACGGAGAAGAACTGGTATACCACGACTACTGCGATATCTCTATTGCAGTATCTGCTCCTAAAGGTCTGGTGGTACCGGTGATCCGTAATGCAGAAAGTCTGGATATGGCAGGTATTGAAAAAGCAGTGGTGGAACTGGCTACCAAAGCCCGTGACAACAAATTGACGATGCCTGAAATGACCGGTGGTACTTTCACCATCACTAATGGTGGCGTATTTGGTTCACTGATGAGCACACCTATCATCAACATTCCGCAATCTGCTATCCTGGGTATGCACAAAATACAGGATCGTCCGATGGCGGTAAATGGTCAGGTAGTGATCCGTCCAATGATGTACCTGGCGCTGAGTTACGATCACCGCATCATTGATGGCCGTGAGTCAGTAAGCTTCCTGGTAAGAGTGAAAGAAATGCTGGAAAATCCTGAACAACTGTTGTTCGGTAAAGATCCACTGAAAGCATTACTGAAATTATAATAGCAACTGGTAATAATATAATTGTGAAGGCGGAGATGATGATTCATCTCCGCCTTCTTTTTTGGGATCAGTAATGTTCTTGTAACTGATAGAGTTTGGGTTGGTAAATGAATACACAATGACATATCGATGTTAGCTGCTATGTGGTAGCGTCAATATTAGCCCTTATCTTCGCGTATGACCCGTTGGGAAAATTATTTAGCATCAGCAGAGAAAATTATAGGCGCCTACCAGGGCAGCCTGCCATTACATCATTTTCTAAAATCCTTTTTTAAGGAGCATCCCTATATGGGAGGGCGCGACCGGCGCTGGATTTCGCAATTGGTATATCATTATTTCCGTTTAGGACATTGGGGGAAATCACTTCCGGTAAGTGAGCGGATAATAACAGGTGCCTTGCTTTGCGAAACTGCGCCGAACGATTTCCTGGCAGCAGTGAGGCCCGCCTGGAATCAGTCCACTACCTTGCCATTAACAGAGAAAACCGCCTTGTTATCTGACGCATTAATGCCCTCATCTATCTTCCCTTTGCTGGAAGATTTATCAGCAGGTATTGATGCTAACACCTACGCCTACACTATTCTTAAGCAGCCACGTTTGTTTATTCGTGTGCGTAATAACAGGCTGGAGAAAATATTGCAGTTGCTGGATAAAGCGGCTGTGGTATATGAAGTATTTACCAATAACACTACTGTGGCTTTGCCTAACGGCACCAAGATAGAAGTGATTGTGCCGGAGAAAAGCTGGTATGAAGTACAGGATGCATCGAGTCAGCAAACCGGTGAATTGTTTTTACCCACAAAGCAGCAGCGTTGGTGGGACTGTTGTGCCGCCAGTGGTGGTAAATCTATTCTCCTGAAAGATCAGCAACCGGGTGTGCAGTTGCTGGTATCGGATGTAAGAAGGTCCATCCTTGAAAACCTGCAGCAACGGTTTGTGGCAGCGGGAGTTAAGAACTATGAAGCGCGTGTGGCTGACCTGACAGCTGAAAATTTTCCTGCCAGCATGGGGAGCCAACAATTTGATGGCATTATCCTGGATGCTCCCTGCAGTGGTTCCGGTACCTGGGGGCGTACCCCTGAAAGTATTTCCTTCTTCAAAAAAGAAGAAATAGCGAAGTATCAGCAGTTGCAGAAACGTATAGCCCATAACGTGATACCTTTCTTAAAAAAAGGTGGCGCGTTGATTTATATTACCTGTTCTGTATTTAGGCAGGAGAATGAAGAGGTAGTGAAGTATATAGAAGAAATCAGTGATTTGCGGCAGGAGAAAGGAGGTGTGATTGCAGGGTATGATAAGGGAGCGGATACGATGTATGCGGTAAGGATGTCATAATCTTTTTTGACAGTAAGATCATTATCAAAAAAGTTAACAATAAAAAATTTGTCAGCATAAAAAAGGGTGCGAAGACTTCCGTCTTCTCACCCTTTGCTTTATCTATCTTATGAAATTGTTCTTATAACACTATCGGTACTGCGCGTTGAATAATACCGCCACCAATCACGTCATCGCCTTCATAAAATACAGCTGACTGACCAGGAGCAATACCCTTCACACTTTCATAAAAGCTTACTTTTACCTGGCCGTTTTCATTGTACAGGTTACTCAGTGCGCCTTTGTCTTTATACCGGATTTTTGTAGTGGCTTCCATTCCTTCTCCAATCGTTTCGTACTTACCCATGTTGATACCACTGACAAACATTTCGCTTTTCTGTAGTTCGTCTTCATTACCAAGCACTACCGTATTTGTTTCAGGGATGATCTCCGTTACAAATACTGGGCGTCCAAGGGCAATTTCAAGCCCTTTACGCTGCCCAACTGTATAGAAGGGGTAACCCTTGTGATGACCAACAATAGTGCCATCTGCGAGTACAAAATTGCCTCCGTTGACCCTTTCTTCCAGACCATCCACCTTTCTCTTCAAAAATCCGCGATAATCGTTGTCTGGTACAAAGCAAATTTCATAGCTTTCTGCCTTTTTAGCCAGTTCCGGATACCCGAAATCAAAGGCCATCTGACGGATAGCTGTTTTGCGGTAATTACCCAGAGGAAGCATGGTACGGGCCAGCACATCCTGTTGAATACCCCACAGCACATAGCTCTGGTCTTTGGTTTCGTCTACACCTTTACTGATCACGTAACGGCCATTGTCGTGCTGACGGATTTGTCCGTAGTGACCGGTAGCAATAAACTCGCAGTCCATAGCATCCGCACGTTTCATCAGTGCGCGCCATTTTATATGTGTATTGCACAACACACAAGGATTGGGTGTACGTCCTGCAATATATTCCTCGACAAAATTATTTATAACAAAATCACCGAATTCATCGCGGATATCCAGCACAAAGTGCGGGAATCCATGATGCACCGCCGCTGCGCGGGCATCGTTAAAAGAATCTAGGTTACAGCAGCCGGTTTCCTTTTTACTGGAACCAGCAGATGCATAATCCCAGGTTTTCATGGTGATACCCACCACTTCATATCCCTGCTCATGCAACATCAGCGCTGTAACAGTACTGTCTATACCACCGCTCATGGCTACCAGCACTTTACCATGCTTGCTCATTTGGAAAAGTTTAAGGATGCAAAATTACTTAAATTCCAGCCAACGGCCATCTATCCTTTATTGATCCTGACAATGAGCGGATTGATTCTGATTATATCATTGATAGCATTTTCTCCTCTTTATAGCGTTTATTTCCCGAAACACTATAAATTGTTAATTGTGAATTATATATTTATTAGTTTTAGCAACCTTTTAGTATAAAATACACGTGATGCTACCTTTATTAAATAAAGAACTTATATTAAAAAAGCATGATTCCGGCGTTCATGAAAAAACTTTCTCCTTCCCGGAAAAGATCCTTCAATTTGGTACCGGCGTGCTTTTGCGCGGATTGGTAGACTACCTGGTAGATAACGCCAACAGGCAGGGGATCTACCAAGGACGCATTGTTGTGGTAAAATCTACCGATGGCGATACCTCAGAATTTTCCAGCCAGGATAGTCTGTATACCACCCATATCAAAGGTGTTTCCCAGGGAGAACTGGTAGATCAGGTGCTTATTAACGCAGCAATTAGCCGTGTTTTGCAATCGAATGCAAACTGGCAGGAGATTTTGGAAGCTGTGCATCAACCCGCTTTGCAGACGATCATTTCCAACACCACGGAAGTAGGGATTCAGTACGTACCGGAAAAAGTAACTACGGGTGTTCCATCTTCCTATCCGGGTAAATTACTGGCGGTACTATGGGAACGTTTTTCTTACTTTAAAGGAAGCGCCAATACGGGTTTTGTGATTGTACCAACAGAGCTGGTAGTGGATAATGGCCGCTTATTGAAGGACATTGTATTGCAACTGGCTGCCTACAATGAAATGCCCGCTGCATTTACCGACTGGATTCATGCGGATAATTATTTTTGTAATTCACTGGTGGACCGCATCGTGCCGGGCAAACCCCGCAACCTGACGGAAATAGCCACTAAAGCCGGTTATATTGATCAGTTATGGATAGAAGTAGAGCCCTATCTCTTATGGGCAATTGAGGGAGGAGAACATATCCGGGAGGTATTATCTTTTTATAAGGGAGATGACAGAATGCTCATTGCCGACAGTATTACGCCATTCCGCGAACAGAAGCTCCGGTTACTGAACGGCAGTCATACCGCAGCAGTACCACTGGCTTTCCTGTCGGGATTGAATACGGTATACGAGTGCATGCAGGACGAATATATGAGTCATTTTTTCCGGTCAGTGGTGCTGGAGGAAATACTGCCTACCATTGCAGATAGTTGTCCCACTGCTACCGCGTTTGCCACAGATGTACTGGATCGTTTCGCCAACCCGTTTATTGCGCATAAACTCATCAGTATTACTTTCCAGGAAAGTTCCAAGATGAACGCACGCAATGTGCGCACACTGATTCGCTACCAGGAAAAGTATCATGCGCTGCCGCCGCATCTGTGCCTTGGATTTGCTGCCATGCTGCTGTTTCTGCGGCCGGCAAGAGAAGAGAATGGCAAGTACTTTGGTAACAGAGGCCAGGAAGAATATGTTATTACAGATGATAATGCGCCCATCTTTGCTGCATGGTGGCGCGATCATACAGATATTCCTGCGATGGTGGCTGGTATTTGCCGCGATCAACGTTTATGGGAAACCGATCTCACCGCTATTCCGGGATTTGCAGCGGAAGTAGCAGCTATTTTAGCGTCGCTTAAAAATGAAGGAGTGAAAGTATTTATTCAATCGCAGCTTCAAAAAAAATAGTCATTCGTTATGAAGGAGTTTTTATCCGAAGATTTTTTATTACAAACGGAAACGGCTAAACGATTATATTTTGATTACGCCGCTTCCATGCCGGTAATTGATTATCACAATCACCTGCCCCCAGATGAAATAGCCAGCAACAAAACATTTGAGAACCTGTATGCTATCTGGTTGAAGGGTGATCATTATAAATGGCGTGCCATGCGTGCCAACGGAGTAGCGGAAGAATTCATCACCGGAACGGCGGATGACTATACCAAATTCCGCCACTGGGCAGCCACTGCACCATACACCATGCGTAATCCGCTGTATCACTGGTCGCACATGGAATTGAAAAATCCATTCGGCATCACCGATCTGCTGAGTGAAAAGACCGCTGAAAGAATATACCGTGATTGTAATGCGCAGTTACCGGGATTATCTACACAAACACTATTGCAGCACTATAAAGTGGATGTGCTATGCACTACGGATGATCCGGCAGATTCGCTGGAGCATCACCGGACAATTGCGAATAAACCTTTTGGCACCCGCGTGCTGCCTACTTTCCGCCCCGACAGGGCGATGGCGGTAGACAATCCTGAGATGTTCAACAATTTCGTGGATAAGTTGTCGGAGGTGTTGCATAAAGACATCAACCGTTTTGATGATCTGTTGGCAGCCCTGCAAAGTCGCCACACTTATTTCCATGAAGCAGGTTGCCGCCTGAGTGATCATGGGTTAAGCACTTTTTATTTTACGCCCGCGAGCGACAAAGAGCTGGACACTATTTTTAATAATGCCCGTCACCATACGGCGGCCACGCCGCATGAAAATGCCCAGTTTAAAACGGCTGTATTGCTGGCTGTTTGCGGTTGGAACCAGGAGAGAGCCTGGACACAACAGTTTCATGTGGGCGCTATCCGTAACAATAATTCCCGTTTGCTGCAACGCATAGGTGCTGATGCGGGTGTGGATTCTATTGGCGACTGGAACGTGGCAGAAGCCATGAGTGCTTTTTTTGACGCGCTGGATAAGAAAGATAAGCTGGCAAAGACGGTTGTATATAACCTGAACCCTTCCTATAACGAGGTATTTGCTACCATGGCAGGTAATTTCCAGGACGGTACTATACCCGGTAAGATACAATATGGTTCCGGTTGGTGGTTCCTGGATCAGAAAGATGGAATGGAGAAACAGATGAATGTTTTGAGTAACATGGGGTTACTCAGTCGTTTTGTGGGGATGTTAACAGATTCCAGAAGTTTTCTATCTTATTCCCGACATGAATATTTTCGCCGTATTTTGTGCAACCTGATCGGGAAAGATATGGAGCAGGGTGAGTTGCCAAATGATCCGGCCTGGTTGGGAAAAATGGTACAGGACATTTGTTACTATAACGCAAAAGCATATTTTGGATTCTAATGAAGCCGGTAAAAGTTATCACATTCGGAGAGATATTATTGCGTCTGTCACCTGAGCTGGCACAAAACACTGCTGCTATTTACGTGGGTGGTGCAGAAGCTAATGTGGCAGCGGCGCTGGCCAACTGGGGCACGGAAGTAGCCTACATCAGCAGGGTGCCTGAAAATGGATTGTCTAAAGACGTGCTGCAGCAGCTGAGCAACCGCGGTATTCATACCGACAGGGTATTATGGGGCGGTGAGCGCATCGGTATCTATTACCTCGCGCAGGGGAGTGATCTGAAGCATGCAGAAGTTGTATACGACCGGGCATGGTCGGCCTTTAGCCGGATTGTTCCGGGGACAGTGGATTGGGACGCCTTGCTTGGCGATGCCGAATGGTTTCACTGGAGTGCCATTACGCCTGCATTGAATCCCGATGCGGCAGAGATTTGCAAGGAAGTGCTGCAGGCAGCTACCCGTAAGGGAATGACGATATCTACGGATTTGAATTACCGCAGTAAGTTATGGCAGTATGGAAAGAAGCCGGTAGATATTATGCCGGAGCTGGTACAGTACTGTGATGTAGTCATGGGAAATATCTGGGCAGCCAACAACATGCTGGATACCACATTAGATGCCACTGCGCTGGAAGCTGATACCAAGGCGGTGTACCTGCAACAGGCAGAGCTGGTGGCCGCTGAAATAACGGAAAGGTTTACGCGTTGCAAACGGGTAGCATTTACCTTCCGTTTCAGTGATGCGCCCACGCATAACCGCTATTACGCTTTTTATTACAATAACGGACAGATCAGCATTTCACGCGAATACGATACCCACGATGTGGTAGACAGAGTAGGCAGCGGGGATTGTTTTATGGCCGGGCTGATACATGCACAGTTACAGGGACTGGATGATCAGCAGATCATTTCCTACGCTGCGGCTGCCGCTTATTCCAAATTTTTTGTGAAGGGAGATTTTAATACCACTTCCGCTGAAGACATTATAAAACTGATATAGTATATGGCACCAAGTCCTGATGTAATTATTGCTGCGTTTGAGCAAACCGGGATTATTCCTGTTTTTTACCACGAAGATGCAGACGTCTGCCTGGCAGTGCTACAGGCGTGTTATGACGGCGGTTTGCGGGTATTTGAGTTTACCAGCAGGGGAGAAAATGCCCGTAAAAATTTCGCTATCCTCCGGGATAAGAAGCTGGCAACTATGCCTGATCTGTACCTGGGTATCGGTACGATTAAAAATGCAGGAGATGCGGCGGTGTATGCTGGTATGGGTGCGGACTTTATCGTTTGCCCGGTGACTGATCCGGAAACAGCTGTTTACTGCCAATCTGAAAATATTTGCTGGATTCCCGGCGCAATGACGCCTACAGAAATTTCCGTGGCGGAAAAAAACGGGGCAAAGCTGGTGAAGCTGTTCCCTGGTAATGTGCTGGGACCGGGTTATGTAAGGGCGATCAAACCTTTATTCCCGCAGGTGAAATTTATGCCAACCGGTGGGGTAGAACCAACCCAGGTAAGCATGGACAGCTGGTTTGATGCAGGGGTGGTTTGTGTGGGAATGGGTTCCAATTTATTATCTAAATCTCTGATTGAAAGTAAGGACTGGCGCGGGTTGAAAGATAAAATAGTGCAAACGTTTGCATTTCTCAAAGCTATGAAGTAACTTTTGCACTCTATAAATTCCAATTAGAATGAATTCCACAACTTTAGGTAAGTATCGCTGGCGGGTATGCGCGCTTTTATTTGTAGCCACGACCATTAACTACATAGACAGACAGATATTGGGGTTACTGAAAACCGATTTATCTACCGAATTTGGCTGGTCAGAGAAAGATTACAGTAACCTGGTGATGGCATTTTCTGCCTCTTATGCCGTAGGCTTGCTTTTCTTTGGTGCACTGGTAGATAAGATTGGTTCCAAACTGGGATATACTGTTTCTGTGGTAGTATGGAGTTTGTCGGCGATGGCGCATGGCCTGGTGCGTACTACATTAGGTTTTGGGGTGGTAAGATCTGTATTGGGAATCAGTGAGGCGGGTAACTTTCCGGCGGCTATTAAAGCCACGGCAGAATGGTTTCCCAAGAAAGAGCGGGCATTTGCAACGGGAATCTTTAATTCAGGGTCCAATATTGCCGCAGTAGTAGGCCCCCTGATGGTATACTGGCTGGCGAACAATCATGGCTGGAGAAATGCGTTTGTGTGGACTGGTGCCATTGGTTTTATCTGGCTGATATTTTGGTGGTTTCTGTATGAAATTCCCAGCCGTCACAAGAAATTATCAAAAGCAGAATATGATCATATTCATTCTGACCAGGAAGTAGAAGAAGAAAAACCTAAGCCGGTAAAATGGATCAAGTTGCTGGGAATCAGACAAACCTGGGCTTTTGTGTTTGGTAAATTACTGACCGATCCTGTGTGGTGGTTTTTCCTGTTCTGGTTGCCCGGGTACCTGGAATCTATTTTTCATGTGAACATGAAATCCAGTCTGGGACTACCTATCATTATCATTTATTCAATTACCAGCTTCGGTAGCATCGGTGGCGGGTGGTTATCTTCTCATCTTATCAAAAGCGGATGGCCGGTTTTCAAAGCGCGTAAAGTGTCTATGCTGATTTTTGCGCTTTGTGTGGTACCGATTGTGCTCATACAGTATTCCAATAATGTATGGCTGGCCATTGCGTTGATCAGTTTAGCAACGGCAGCGCATCAGGCCTGGTCCGCCACTATTTTCACTACAGCTTCCGATATGTTCCCTAAACGTGCTGTCAGTTCTGTTGTGGGTATTGGCGGTATGGCCGGATCTATTGGTGGTACTTTATTTCCAATGGTGATAGGTACCATGCTGAATCATTATAAATTGATTGGTAATATCGGTATTGGCTATAACATTCTTTTTTCCATATGCGCAGTGGCTTACCTGATCGCCTGGGGCGTGATGCATTTATTTGCGCCTAAAATGGAGAGAGTACAATTAGATTGATTAACTGTAGCATTTTATAAATAGAAAACGTCCGGGCAGATGTCCGGACGTTTGTTTTTATTCTTATGAGTATCAAAAATTATTCTTGTTAATATCCTACAGGGAAACGCCTCTCTTCCATGGAATGAAGTCGTCCTGATTCAGTTGTTCTGCTTTTGTATGTACCTCACCGCTGGCAGTTTTGATAACATATTCCAGAATTTCTTCTCCCATATCAGCAATACTGTGTTCTCCGCTGATAATAGTACCGGTGTTGATGTCGATAATATCTTTCATGCGGGTAGCCAGTTTGGTATTGGTAGCCAGTTTCAAAACAGGCGCAATAGGGTTACCGGTAGGGGTACCCAGACCTGTGGTAAACAGTACTACGTTAGCACCGGAACCTACTTCCGCAGAGGTAGATTCTACGTCATTACCAGGTGTGCATAACAGGTTTAGTCCTGGTTTGGTCACATATTCTGTGTAATCCAGGACATCTGTTACGGGAGAGGTGCCGCCTTTTTTAGCTGCTCCGGCAGACTTAATCGCATCGGTAATGAGACCGTCTTTAATATTTCCCGGGGAAGGGTTCATGTAGAAACCTGAACCAACAGACTGGGCCTGACTTTCATACGCACGCATGATGCGGATAAATTTATCAGAAGTTTCTTCTGTCTGGCAACGGTTAATGAGTTCCTGTTCCACACCGCAGAGTTCCGGAAATTCAGAGAGGATGGAAGTACCACCCAATGCTACCAGTAGGTCGGAGGTATGTCCTACCGCCGGGTTGGCAGAAATGCCGGAGAAACCATCAGAACCGCCACATTCCAAACCTATCACCAGTTTGGAGAGTGGGCTGGGTTGACGGGTTTGTTTGTTGACTTCCACCAGCGCCAGGAAAGTATCCTTGATGGCGGCAGACAGCATGGCAAATTCAGAAGCGCTCTTCTGTTGTTCGTATACCAGTACCGGTTTGTTGAAGTCCGGGTTAAGTTTCTTTAATGATTCCTGGAGAATGGATACCTGTGCATGCTGACAGCCGAGGCTCAGGATGGTTGCACCTGCCACATTGGAGTGATGGATGTAGCCGGCCAGTAATGCACAAAGTGCGTCTGAATCCTGGCGCGTGCCACCGCAACCACCTTCGTGGGTGAGGAACTTAATACCATCTATATTAGGGAATACTACATTTCGTTTGCTCGTTTCCGTTAGGGCACCTGCTTCGTAGTTTTTGATGGCTTCCAGGTTACCGCTTTTGTAAAGAGATACCAGGTCAGTTACCTGCTCATTATATACTTCAGCGGGAGAAAAACCCAGTCCTTTTTCAAAAGCAGTTTTGATCACACTCACATTCCTGTTTTCACAGAATACCAGTGGAATCACCAGCCAGTAGTTACGGGTTCCTACCTGTCCATCTGTACGCTGGTAGCCCATAAAGGTGCGATCTTTCCATTTGCTTACATCGGGCGCCTGCCATTCCTGGGAGCTGTCTTTTTCATGAAATGCGTTGGCATCATGCACTACATTTTCTGTTGTAATACTTTCTCCCTGCAAAATGGTTTTGTTGGCTTTACCCACCAGTACGCCGTACATGGTAATAGGGTCGCCTTCCTGTATATCTGAAATCAGAAATTTATGTTTCGCAGAAATATTTTGCTGAAGTTGAATGTTATGTCCGTTAAATGATATATCGGTTCCCGCTGGTATATCCTGTAGGGCTACCAGCACATTATCGTCAGGATGAATTTGTAAGTAAGCGTTCATGACAGCTAAAGTAGTAAATATGCGCTCGGGCTGATGATACTAAAATGTTAATCCATGATAACATTTTGACTATTTGACAAAACAGCTGAAATCTCGGGTGGTAGCATGTTAGGAATGAATTATAAATTGTTAAATCGCTATTAGCCGGAATAGGCAAACCGTTTTATCGGCATATATCAATTCTAAAAATATTTATGCAAACGTTTGTATTATTCGATTTATTCAATAAATTTGATTTTAACAGGCAGAAATAAGGCCTTAAAGTGAGCAATTTTCCAACAATGAAAAATAGATAAATAGATAATTATAAATTAGTTATATTAATTTAAGACCAAAATAAGAGCAAATTCCAATTTAGAGAGACAGGAGTGAACAATGAGTCAATCGGTGAACAGGATCCGAATAATTTATCCAATTTAATGCAAACGTTTACATTAAACACACGTTTATGAAAAAACTGCTAGGGGCTTCACTATGCATATGGGGGATGTGCGTAGTACAGACTGCAATTGCCCAGGAAAAAAAATCAATCAAGGGAACTGTTAAAGATGTACAGGGCGCTATTATTCCCGGCGTAACCGTAGGCATAAAACATACCGCTACCGGTACTGTAACAGGTCCCGATGGCATATTCCATTTGAACGCATCAGAACAAGACACACTGGTGCTTAGCTTCATCGGATATGATAAAAAAGAAATACCTGTTAATAAACAAACTGACTTAAAAATAAAACTCGATGCCAGCGCTACCAGCTTGAACGAAACCGTGGTAGTAGGCTATGGTGTGCAAAAGAAAGTCAACCTCTCGGGCGCTGTAACCAGCGTGAACTTCGACAAAACCATGCAAAGCCGTCCGGTAACGGATCTCAGCACCGCCCTTAGCGGGATGGCGCCAGGCGTAAGCATTTCGCAGGCATCCGGACAACCCGGCCGGGAAAATGCCACCATTCGTGTGAGGGGCGTAGGAACACTCAACGATGCCAACCCATTCATCCTGGTAGATGGTATTGAAAGTAGCATGAGCGATGTAAACATGGCGGATGTGGAAAGCATTTCTGTATTGAAAGATGCCTCCGCTGCCGCTATCTATGGCTCCCGTGCCTCCAACGGCGTGGTACTCATTACTACCAAAAAAGGAAAGAAAGGCAGAACGTCTGTTTCATACAACGGCTACTATGGCGTACAAAAAGCCACCAAACTATTTGATATGGTAAGTGATTACCCTACCTATATGCAGCTGATGAATCGTGTAGCCGTATCCGATAATCCCGGGAGTGCATTGCCATTTAAACAGGCTACGATCGACTCCTGGAAGAATGCCACCGATAGAACACTGTATCCCAATACAGACTGGATGGGCGTTTTGTTTGGGCAGGGACAACTGACCGGGCACACCGTGTCTGTATCCGGTGGGTCAGAAAAGACTACCTATTATATGTCGCTCGACTACCTGCATAATGAAGGGATCATGAAAAATACCAGCCAGGACAGGTATATGGTGCGTATGAATGCGGATCATGAGATCAGTAAGAAAATAAAAGTAGGTGCCAACATTGCGCTCACCTGGAAAGACCGTAAGGAACCACAGGATGTAGGTACGATCCTGGCATATGCAGCCAGTACTACACCTGGCATGACACCGAAGGTAACAGATGCCAGCGGAACCCGCTATGGTGGTCGTAATACAGATGATGAAAACGGACAGCTGGATAACCCGTTACAATACATCGAAACCTGGTTCCGCCCTAACCGTCAGCAAAGAACTTTCGCCAAAGTATACGGCGAATGGAGTATCATAGATGGCCTGAAATTCCAGTTGAATGGTGCTGCGGATTATTTTAACATGGGACAGAAAAGTTATGCCTATGCCGGCGCTATTCAGAACAGGTGGAACTTCCAGAAAAATGTGATTGCGCAGCAACTGGATCAACAACCAGCCATCCTGTCTCAACTGGATAGCACCAACCTGCACCTGACCTATTTTGCAACACTGAACTATACCAAAAATTTTGGCGCTGATCATCATTTCAATGTACTGGCAGGTACCAGCCGGGAGTCTGTCAAAGGCACGCTGTTTACCGGCAGCATACAAAACTTCCCTACCAACAATACCTGGGAACTGGGAGCAGGCCTGGAACAACCTAAAGTAGGCGGTACTTCTGATCTCTATACCATTATTTCCTATTTCGGTCGCGTTAACTACGACTATAAGAATAAATACCTGCTGGAAGCGAATCTCCGCAGAGATGGTTCCTCTAAATTCCGTTCCGGATTACAGTATGGTACTTATCCTTCGTTCTCTGCAGCATGGCGCTTGTTAGAAGAACCTTTTCTTAAAGATGTTGTGCCAACCTGGGTAAATAATATGAAGGTACGCGCCTCCTGGGGTAAATTGGGTAATGATCGTATTAAGTCATTTTCTTTCATGAACCTGTATTCCTCCGGACAAAACTATTCCTATGGCGGCACCATTGCTGCAGGTTTAGTACCACTTACCATGGCTAATCCGAATATTACCTGGGAAAAAACAACGACTACCAATCTGGGTATAGATGCGAATCTTTTCCATGATCATTTCAACCTGACATTTGATGTGTTCAAGCGCCGGACTTCTGATGTACTCGTGCCACTGCCATTGTCTTCTTTGTATGGTGGTCTTACTGCTCCTTTCCAGAATGTGAGTATTGTGGATAACAAAGGCTGGGAGCTGACGATGGGTTATAATAATAAAGCTGGTGATTTCAGTTATGGTATATCCGGCAACGTTAGTAATATCAATAACAAAGTCATAAAATTCCGGGGCAATGCCTTTAGTCCAATTGCCGGTGCGGCAGTGATTAAAGAAGGTTGGTCTATTGGTTCTCTCTATGGTTTACAATCAGCAGGTATTTTCCAGAATGATGCTGAAGTGAAAAACTGGGCGGCACAGCGTACCGCAGGTTTAAACAAACCAGGTGATCTTAAGTTTGTAGACATTGATGGAGATAAGATAGTAAATGGCAACGACCGTGTGAATATGGGTAACACCATTCCAAAATGGTATTTCGGCCTGAATCTGAATGCAGGTTACAAAGGTTTTGACCTGGCACTTTTATTCCAGGGGGTAGGCGGTGTAAACCGTTACTACCAGGATAACTGGTATACTACCGGTATCCGCTCCGGCCGGGAGATCAATGCTGAGTTCCTGAATGCCTGGACACCGGAAAATCCGAATACGAATATCCCACGTTTAACAGCTGCTGCCAACACGGATAATACGCAGGCCAATACCTTCTGGGTGCAGGATGCTTCTTTTGTTCGCCTGAAAAATATACAGTTGTCCTATACTTTTCCAAAGAGGATGTTTAACAGTACCCTGCAGAGCATCCGTGTATATGTAAATGCACAGAATGCCTTTACCTGGACCAAATTCAAAGGACTTGATCCGGAAGTAAGTGATTATACCCAGTCAGGTATTCAATACCCTAATGTGCGTGTGATCACCGGCGGCGTGAACGTAATCTTTTAATCGTTAAACTGTAAGAAATGAATAAGATATTAACAGCTATATATGCATGCAGTTTATTAACGCTGGGTGCCTGTAAGAAAGATTTTCTGAATGTTACTCCTACCGATAAAGTGTCTGATGCCAATTTCTGGCAAACAGAAAAGGATGCGAATGCCGGTGTTACCGCGATATACAATGATCTGCAGAATAATGATATTTTTGGTTTGTATGTGTACAACGATGGCTTAACACCTTCGGCTTTTATCTGGGATGATGGGGGCACGGGTTTCGGTCCTGTTGCGAAAGGAAATATGAATCCTTTTACTACTTCGGTAGCCAATAAGTTCAAAGCATTGTACAATGGTATTTACCGTGCTAACCTGGCACTGGAAAAATTACCGGGTGTGAACATGAATGCGGCTACTAATCATCGTTTGATCGCAGAAGCTACATTTTTGCGCGCCCTGTATTATTATCAGCTGACAGATTTTTACGGAGATGTACCATTGGTTACCAAAACGCTGAAGTTGGGAGATCCTTTACCAGGTAAGGAAACAAGGGCTAATCTGCTTAGCTTCATCATAAAGGAAGCGGGTGCTGCTGCTGATTCATTGCCTAAAAGTTATGCTGCTGCACTGGTAGGTCATGCTACGCAGGGCGCTGCCTTAACGCTGAAAGCAAAGGCGCAGCTGCTGGCGAAACAATATGATGCTGCCGCAGCTACCTGTCAAACGATCACCGGACTAGGGTACGATCTGTACACTGATTATAAAAACATGTTTGTATCCACCAGTGCAGAAAATAATGTGGAAGTGATTTTTGATGTGCAGTACCTGGCGCCGGGATTGGGTCAGGGTAGTTTGTTGGATAAACGTCTTTCTACCCGTAGTTCTTTTTCCAGTGGCTGGAGTAACGTGTATGCGTCTGTGAACCTGGTGAATAATTATGAGATGAAAAATGGTAAGGCCATTACAGACGCGGGTTCTGGCTACGATCCTGCCAATCCGTATAACAACAGGGATCCGCGACTGGATTATACAGTAGTAAGACCTGGTGCCACCTGGAAAGGTATTCCCTACGCCAATCTGCGCTTAGATAATGCCGCTACCTTTACGGGGTACCTGACCAGAAAGTATGTATTGGAAGTAGATGGTTTTGGTGCAGGGGATTCTCCGCTTAATTTCATAATTTTCCGTTATGCAGATGTATTGCTGATGCTGGCAGAAGCTCAGAATGAAGCAGCAGGGCCGGATGCAACGGTATATGCCGCCATCAATAAAGTAAGAGCGCGTAAAGGAGTAGAGATGCCGGAGATTCCCGCGGGCAAGTCGAAGGAAGAAATGAGTAATATTATCCGTCACGAGCGCATGATAGAGTTTGCAATGGAAGGCACTTATTATTCAGATATTCGTCGCTGGGGCATTGCTACCCAGTTAATGAATGGATTGGTGGTGACCAATATTGCAGGGCAACAGATTGATAAGATTAATTTCGTAAATGCGTTTAATCTATGGCCTATTCCCCAGGCAGAAATAGACCTCAACAGTAACCTGGTACAAAATCCTGATTATGCAAAATAAAATGATAGCCTAAACCAATGAAAAATGATCATGCCACGGCTAGTAGTCGTGGCATGTGTTTTTTATCTTACTGAAAATTAATTGTCATATGTACATCAAAAGAATAGTTTGTACAATATTGCTTTTTTCGGGCATCGGCTTTACAAACGACTCCCTGGCACAGGAGCAAAAAAAAGACAGGAACTACCTGTACAATGAGTACCAGCGTGGTGGAGGGGAGACTGTCTTCAAAGACCTGGCACAGTGGAGACAGGACCGGTTAAAATCCATTGCAGATAAAATGGCGGCCTTGCCGGCGGTGGCTAAAGCGACCCTGATAAAGGAAGCGGATAAAGCCATGGCATTTAACTGGCCATCCTTACCTGCTACTTTGTACCTGGAATACCGGGATAATGGTAACCGGATAAATTTTGAAACGGTACAATCTGAACGCCGTAGGGTATTAACGACCCTGGTAGCGGGGGAACTGGCTGGCGGCAACGGAAAGTATGTACCACAGATCGTAAATGGCTTGTGGTTGATATTGGAAGAAAGTACCTGGGTATTGCCCGCACATGTGGGTGTACAAAAGGCGGGAAGTGGTCTGGCAGATCCTGCAGAACCCATAGTAGACCTGGTGGCAGGAGAAACTGCGGCTACGCTTAGCTGGACGCAATTCCTCTTACGTGATCGGCTGGATAAAATTTCACCGATGGTGAACAAGCGGATTACCTATGAACTGCAGCACCGTGTTGTGGAACCCTTCCTGAAACGTAACGACTTCTGGTGGATGGGCTGGGCCGGTCGCAGTGTGAATAACTGGAACATCTGGATTAATACCAATGTATTACAAACTGCTTTGTTAAGTATAAATGAGACGGATACACGTAATAAGCTGATCGAAAAAGCGATCCGCAGCGCGGATAATTTCGTGAATGGTTATCCCGATGATGGCGGTTGCGATGAAGGCCCCACCTACTGGGGGCATGCAGGGGGAAAGCTGATAGAGTTCATCACCTTATTGAATAATGCTTCTGCGCATAAACTCAACTGGAGCAACAATGAACTGATTCATCAGATTGGCGCTTATATTTATAAAATGCATGTCGACAGCAGCCGGTTTGTCAACTTTGCGGATGCATCGGCGAGTACGATTCCCCCGCCTCATACTGTATATTTATATGGTACTGCTTTCCAGGATCCTTTGCTGATCAACTTTGCGGCGTATTTATCCCGCCTGGATAATCCGGATAGCATGAACATAAAAGCACCTTCGCTGGCTTTCTTTATTTATAACCTGGAATGCCGGGATGCTTTACTAGCTACTAAACCGGCAGCACCTTATACCGCTGTAAACTGGTTGCCTGATTTGCAGGTAGTGTCCATACGCTCACAGGCGGGTACTTCCAAAGGATTATTTTTTGCTGCTTTGGGTGGACATAATGCAGAGAGCCATAATCACAATGATGTAGGCAACTTTGTATTGTATATGGATGGAAAGCCAGCATTGATCGATGTAGGGGTAGGCACTTATACCAAACAAACTTTCAGTGCGGATCGGTATAAACTGTGGTTTATGCAATCGCAGTGGCATAATTGCCCTACGATTAATGGTGTGCAACAACAAGATGGTCGCCGTTTCCAGGCAAATGACGTTCACTTTGCCAATAACAGGCTAAGCATGGATATAGCGGCTGCTTATCCGGCAACCGCTATGGTGCAGTCCTGGAAACGTACTTTCACTTTTGCACCTGCCAAAACCTCGCTTCAACTCGATGAAGCGTATCAGCTGAAAGAATGGAAGGAAGCCTTTCTATTACATTTCATGACCGATTTGCCGGCAGATACCAATACGGCGGGCAAGGTGATCTTAAAGGGCCCCACTGCTAACTTAACAATCTCCTATGATCCTGCTTTGTTTGAGGTGATCACAGAAAGACAGGAAGTAACAGATGGCCGCTTATTGCCGGTATGGGGAGATCATGTTACCCGTATCAGTCTGAAAGCGCGTAAGCAGGTGCTGAAAGGGCAACATAAGATACAATTTGTAATGAGCCGGTAGTCTTTTGTAAATCCCCGAAGGCATAACAGTGCGGTGGTAAGTCGGGGGAGGAGGTTCGTTTGTATAACCGGACTCTGGTAAGGGATAAAAGCCTAAACTGCCGGCTGAGTTGCCATTTTTTTAAATAAATACTTGATTTTTGCAAACGTTTGCATTACATTAGAGCTTTAGCCATAGCTGGGTCATAGCAACAGTAATTTTAACTACATCAAAGTTATTCTACAGTGGAACGCAGAAACTTTATCAAAATAGCGCCGTTGGCTGGTCTTGCAGGAGCGATGGCTCCTGGTAAAGCATTGGCTGCCGCTGCGAACGGAGGAACAGTGAACAATGCTGCCACGGCAGCTATACCGGATCGTTCCTATCACGTAAATCTATTGCAACGTATTTCCCGGCCGGTAGTGGAAAACATGAGCAAGGGTACACTAAAGCAAAACATGCCTTTGGAAAAAGGACCAGGGTATGGTTTGGCAGTAGAAAAGGTGACTTACCTGGAAGCCTTCGGCCGTTGCATTTCAGGGTTAGCGCCCTGGCTGGCATTACCAGACGATGTAACCGCAGAAGGAAAGCTGCGTAAGCAAATGAGAGAGCAGGTATTGCAGGGAATTGTGAACGGTGTAAATCCGGCTTCACCGGATTACCTGAACTTCCGGACAGAAGCACAACCCCTGGTAGATGCTGCCTATTTGTGTCAGACCTTTATGCGTGCCCCCGAGGCATTATGGGCGCCGCTGGATAACGCCACCAAAGCCAACGTGGTAAAAGAACTGAAGGAGTTAAGACGCATCCGCCCTGCTTACAACAACTGGTTATTATTTGCGGGGATGGTAGAAGCGTTCCTGTTATCTATCGGGGAAGAATGGGAGCCGTTGCGCACCATGGTGGCCACCAAAAAAATACAGGAATGGTACGCCGGTGATGGCTTTTACAGCGATGGACCGCAGTTTTCCCTGGATTATTACAATGGCTATGTGATACACCCGATGTTTACCGACATGCTGAAAGTATTAGTAGATAAGAAACAAGGACCTAAAGCAGATTACGATCAGGCGGTGAAACGGATGCAACGTTTTTCCGAACTGCAGGAGCGAATGATTGCACCGGATGGTACTTATCCTGCGTTGGGCAGGTCTATGACCTATCGCACAGCTGCTTTTCAGCCACTGGTTCAACTGGCACTGATGCATCAACTGCCGGAAGGCATTGCGCCGGCGCAGGTTCGTTGTGCGATGACTGCTATTATGAAAAACATTTTTGAAATGGAAGGTACCTTCGATAAACAGGGATGGCTGCAACTCGGTATTTGCGGGCATCAGCCGGAAGTAGCAGACGTTTACACCTCTACCGGCAGTCTGTACATTTGCACCAACGGATTCCTGGCCCTTGGATTACCTGCTACAGATCCTTTCTGGGCAGATCCGGCAGCGGAATGGACGGCGCAGAAAGTATGGTCCGGTAAAACAATAAAAAAAGATTATCACGTTAGCTATTAGCCATTAGCTTTTAGCTGTTAGCAGATGTTGTGTTKATTTTCGCTGCATTTACTAAAAGCTAAGCGCTAACAGCTAACAGCTTATTCACTATATTAAAAACACGATAGAATTATATGAGCACCACGTTAGATTCAAGGTACGCCAGCAGTCCTGCGGAAGTGAAGCAAATGGATACCGCGCAGTTGAGACAGGCTTTTTTAATAGAAAACATTTTTGAAGCAGATCAGATTACCTGGACGCATTCACATTACGACCGCTATCTTACAGGAGGCGCTATGCCGGTGAAAGGCCCGGTAACACTGGTTACCATCGATCTTCTGAAAGCAGGTTATTTTCTGGAAAGAAGAGAACTGGGAATGATCAATGTAGGTGGTGAAGGCATTGTGGAAGTAGACGGAGAGAAATTTGAACTCGCCTACAAAGAAGCGTTATACATCGGTAAAGGCAAACAGCAGGTAGTTTTTTACAGCAAAAATGCGCAAACACCTGCTAAATTTTACCTGAATTCTACGCCGGCACATCATACCTATCCTACACGTAAAGTGTCTAAAAAGGATGGAGATGTGGTGACACTCGGAACATTGGAGACTTCCAATCACCGTACTATCAATAAACTGCTGGTGAACAGTGTGCTGGAAACCTGTCAGCTACAGATGGGTATGACAGAACTGCAACCTGGCAGTGTATGGAATACGATGCCGGCGCATACACACGACAGAAGAATGGAAGTATATTTTTATTTTGAAGTACCGGAAGGACAGTCGGTATGCCACTTTATGGGCCAGCCACAGGAAACCCGCCACGTATGGATGCAGAATGAACAGGCTATCATATCGCCGCCATGGTCGGTGCACAGCGGTGCCGGTACCAGCAACTATACTTTTATTTGGGGTATGGCTGGTGAAAACCTGGACTATAGTGATATGGACCATTGTAAGATCACTGATTTACGTTAATGAACTGATAATAGCTGCTATCATGATGATGAAAACAATTATCGCAGGAAGCTTGCTGGGCTTGTCTTTCCTGCATGCCGGCTTACCGGCGCATGCTACCGGACCTGTTAAGGAAAAGCATGCTACCGCTTTCACCGACGCCTATACTGCACAAATAGTCAGGGCTCAGATGGAGAAAGTGGCTTCCTGGCAATGGCGGTATATTACCGCAAAGGGCTGGAACCATGCGCCTACCGACTGGACCAACGGCGCGATGTATGCCGGTATGTTCTCGCTCACGCAGGTAACGGCCAATCCGTTTTTTACTGACCGCCTGGTACAGGTAGGTAAGGACAATAACTGGAACACCGGACCGGATCGTTTTTTTGCAGATGAATATTGTGTTGGCCAACTGTATTCACAATTATATAGTGTGTACGGAGATACGTTGATGGTAGATAAATTCCGTAAACTGGCAGATAGCATCGTTGCTGCGCCGCATAACGAATCCCTTGAATGGAAGAATGGTATTCACCACCGCGAGTGGGCCTGGTGTGATGCGCTGTTTATGGGACCTCCGGCACTGGCATACCTTTCTACCGCTACCCGTTATCCACGGTACCTGGAAACCGCCGATAAACTATGGTGGAAAACAACTGAGTACCTGTATAATAAACAGGATAGCCTGTATTACCGGGATGGCAGCTATATCGGCAAAAAAGAAAAGAATGGCACCAATGTGTATTGGAGTCGTGGTAACGGCTGGGTAATGGGTGGCCTGGTACGCATGCTGGATAATATGCCGGCAAGTTATGCAGGTAAACAACGTTTCCTGGAGTTATATAAACAAATGGCTTACCGTATTGCTGCTTTGCAAACTGCCGATGGTACCTGGCATGCCAGCTTACTGGATCCTGATAACTATCCGGCAAAGGAAACAAGTGGTACCGGTTTTTACGTATATGCGTTAATGTGGGGTATCAATAACGGGGTACTTCCGGAGAAAGAGTTTTTACCCATCGTGCAAAAAGGATGGGATGCACTTACCGGTTGCGTACAACCTAACGGCAAACTGGGTTTTGTGCAGGAAATAGGCGCTGCCCCCGGAAAAGCTACAGCAGATGATACAGAAGTATATGGCGTAGGTGCGTTCCTGTTAGCCGGGTCGGAACTGATAAAATACGACCTGCGCAAAAATGCGACTGCTGCAGTAGTCATCTCCAATAACACAGGTGTAAACAGGGAAGGTGATATTGTTGAGATTCCTTATGGCGATTTTATACGTAAAGCGAGTAAAGGCGCGCAGAAAAATTTTAAGGTAGTGGATGTGGTAGGCGGACAGGAAATCCCTTATCAGCTGTTGTATGAAGGCGGCAAAGCAGCAAAGAAAATATTACTGCAGGTAACATTACCTGCCGGTGCCAAGTTGTATGCAGCCATTGTGGAGGGCACACCCGCTCCGGTAAAGGCAGGGGCTTACGGTCGGTATGTACCTGAACGTAAAGATGATTACGCATGGGAAAATGACCGGATGGCTTACCGTATGTACGGTAAAGCGCTGGAACAGGTGCCAAAGGAAATGGCCTTCGGTATTGATGTATGGGCCAAGCGTACCACCGATATGGTGATTGATACCTGGTATAAACTGGATAACTACCACCATGATAATGGACAGGGATTGGATTATTACAGTGTTGGTTTAACCCTGGGCGCCGGCGATACCGCACCTTATGGTAAGGATACGATCTATTACCCAAAGAATTATCGCCAGTGGAAAACACTGGATAATGGCCCCTTGCGGACTACTTTTGCTTTAACGTATGATAGCTGGCAGGCTGGTAATACAGCCGTTACCGTTACCAAGACGATTTCACTGGACGCTGGTTCGCAGCTGAATAAGATGGAGTTGCAATATACTTTTAAGGGCAAAGATAATATTCCGGTAGTGACGGGTATTGTAAAGCGTAAGGAGCCAGGTACCGTATTACTGGATGAAAAGACGGGTGTAATGGGTTACTGGGAACCTACGCATGGCGAAGATGGCACCATTGGAGTGGGTTGTGTATTTGCACGGGAAGTACCTGGCATGAAAACGGATAATATACATTTGCTGAGCCCTGGTACAACAGGCAATCAACAGCCGTATGTATACTATTTCGGAGCTGCCTGGAACAAGGGAGGCCGGATTACTTCCGCCACAGAATGGTTTAGCTACCTGGAAACATTTGCACAAAAGGTTAAACAGCCTTTAACTGTAACGATTCAATAATTCTGGAATTCCGGATGCAGCCATCCGGAATTCTTCCAATATTTATACAATGGATTTATTTCAATTAAAGGGCAAAACGGCCCTGGTGACAGGTTGCAAACGTGGTATTGGAAAGGGCATGGCCGTGGCGCTGGCCGCAGCAGGTGCAGATATCATTGGTGTTTCTGCTTCCCTGGAGCTTAGTGGAAGTGAGGTAGAGCAGGAAGTAAAAGCATTGGGCCGTAATTTTAAGGCGTACCAGTGTGATTTCTCCAACCGGACCGCCTTATATGCATTTATCAAACAACTGGAACAGGATGTACCGGTAATAGATATATTGATCAACAATGCAGGTACTATCCTCCGCAAACCCGCTGCGGAACACCCGGATGAGTATTGGGATGAAGTGATCAACATCAACCTGAATGCGCAATTTATCCTGACCCGGGAAATTGGCAAAGGAATGATTGCCCGTGGAAGCGGAAAGGTTATCTTTACAGCATCTCTCCTCACCTTCCAGGGAGGTATCAATGTTCCGGGATATGCTGCCAGTAAAGGAGCTGTAGGTTCGCTGGTAAAAGCATTTGCCAATGAATGGGCTTCCAAAGGAGTAAATGTGAACGCCATAGCGCCGGGATATATAGCAACTGATAATACAGCTGCTCTCCGGGCGGATCAGCAGCGTAGCAGCAGCATACTGGATCGTATTCCGGCAGGTCGCTGGGGACAACCGGAAGACTTTGCAGGGCCTGCAATATTCCTGGCCTCCAGGGCAGCAGATTACGTACATGGTACTATCCTTACCGTGGATGGTGGCTGGATGGGAAGATAACAAAACATTTACCGCTAATAGCCTCTATACATGAGCAAACAACGTACAGAAAAAACAATTGTGGACATTGCGGAAGAGCTGAAACTCTCCGTATCTACCGTTTCACGCGCCCTGAATGACAATCCTAACATCAGCGCACGTACGAAAGATAAAGTGAAGAAGATGGCCCGCAAACTAGGGTATCGTCCCAATGCGCTGGCTGCCGGGTTGAGGAATAATAAAAGCAAAACAATCGGACTGATAGTACCGCGTATTTCTATGTTTTTTCCTGCGGCTATCAGTACCATCATCCAGAATAAACTGCAGGAACATGGTTATAACCTGATCATTTGTCAATCTAATGATTCATATGACCAGGAAGTAGCGTTGGTAAATACCCTGTATTCTGCCAGGGTAGATGGGCTGGTGGTATCCACTACGCTATACACCACCGACTTTTCTCACTTTGATGTATTTAAGGACAACAATATTCCATTAATATTTTTTGACCGGGTGCCCAAAGATTACAATGTAAAAGTGATCAAGGGAGATGATTACCTGGGTGGACATACGGCTACCACGCACCTGATAGAAAAAGGTTGTAAAGACATTGTACATATATCCGGCCCGCTGACGAGCAATCTGTATGTGGAAAGAGTGGCTGGTTATAAAAATGCTTTGCAGGAACATAAATTGCCATTTAAGAAAACACGCATTTTTTATCATGAACTCACCCGTGAAAATGCATGGCAAACCTGCGAAAAGATTTTCGCGCAACCACCTTATCCGGATGGTGTTTTTGCTTCCAACGATACCACCGCGATTACCATTATGGAGTATTGCCGTAAAATAAATGTGCGGGTGCCGGAAGACCTGAAAGTAGTAGGCTATTCCAATGATCCGCGCACGGAAATAGTTACACCACCTGTAACCAGCATAGACCAATACCCGGCTATGATGGGAGAAAGAGTGGTGGCTGCTTTAATGGAACTGATCAACACTGCAGCTTCCACTGTACCACGTTATTCACAGGAGATAATACCTATTCAACTGATAGCACGCGAATCTTCCGCCGGTACGGCAAAGATCAATGGCAAAAAGAAATGATCATTTTATAATCACGTTATTTATGAAGAAGAACCTGTTCTTTACGGTAATATTATTACCGGTGATGGTGATGCAATCGTATGCACAATCCGGTAAAGCAGACAAAGCATTACTGGTGAAAGCTGATGCTACCCTGCAGTTTGCCGCACGTCAGTATAAGTTGATGATGACTCATGTACCGGACAGCCTGTTGCCACGCACCACCAATACCAAAGATGACAGCCTGATAACTTCCAACTCCACCTGGTGGACTTCCGGTTTTTATCCTGCCACTAGCTGGTACCTGTTTGAATACACGAAAGACCCAGCCTTTAAAGCTGAAGCGCTGAAACGCATGGCACTGGTACAAAAAGAACAGTTTAATACCCGTACACATGATCTCGGCTTTATGATGTATTGCCCATTCGGCAACGCATTGCGTATTACCAGAGATCCTGCTTATAAAGCCATTCTGCTCACCAGCGCAAAATCTTTATCTACCCGCTTTAATCCCACCATTGGCTGCATTAAATCCTGGGATCATGGCACCTGGAAATTCCCGGTAATCATTGATAACATGATGAACCTGGAGTTACTGAACTGGGCTACCCGTGAAAGTGGTGATAAGCAGTTTGAACAGATTGCACGTACACATGCCAATACCACCATGAAGCATCATTTCCGTCCGGATTACAGTTCCTATCATGTAATAGATTATGATCCGGCTAATGGGGCCGTATTAGGACGTAAAACGCATCAGGGAGCAGCAGACAGCTCTGCCTGGTCACGTGGTCAGGCATGGGGACTGTATGGTTATACTGTGATGTATCGTGACACAAAAGACAAAGCTTACCTGGAACAAGCCCGTCACATTGCGGAGTATATCCTGAACAATCCAAAAATGCCGGCAGATTTGGTACCTTACTGGGACTATGATGCACCGGGCATTCCTGATGCATTGCGTGACGTTTCTGCTGCTGCGGTGGCAGCATCTGCATTGCTGGAGCTGAGTCGCTATACAGGCAAAACGGAAGGCAAGCGTTACTGGAATGCAGCAGAAACCATGCTGAACAGCTTATGCAGCCCGGCTTACCTGGCCAAAGAAGGAGAGAATAATGATTTTATTTTAATGCATAGTGTGGGATCTTTGCCACATAAATCAGAAGTAGATGTACCGTTGACATATGCTGATTATTATTTTGTAGAAGCATTGCTGCGGTACAAACAGTGGGCTAAATAAGGCGTTAACAATTATTCCATGGACAGACGATTTTTTATTAAAGCTATTCCCATGGCGGGGGTGGCTGGCACCATCGGTTCGGATAAAGGACTGCTGAAGGCAATGGCGGCCGAAAACCTGCCAATGGATGCAGCGGATGACAGGAACTACAATGTAGACCTGCTGATTCGTATATGCCGTCCCGTTATCAGTAAGTTAAGCCAGGGAAAACTAAAGGCTGCTATGCCTACAGAAGTGGCTCCTGATTATGCCAAGCCGGTGGATAAAGTCACTTACCTGGAAGCATTTGGCCGAACACTGGCAGGATTGGCGCCCTGGCTGGAACTGGGCCCGGACCAAACCGTGGAAGGCAGTAAGCGCATCGAGATGTTGGAAATGACGCGCAAAGCCATTGCCATGGCCGTGGACCCTGCCTCTCCCGATTACATGAACTTCACCGGCAAATTTGATGCGCAACCATTGGTCGATGGTGCGTTCCTGGCCCACGGCCTGATGCGTGCACCCAAAGAACTGTGGGGAATGCTGGCGCCCAAAACACAGCAACAGGTAATAGATGCTTTGATCAGCTTGCGCAGTATCAAAGCGTTTAACAATAACTGGGTGCTGTTTTCTGCCATCATAGAAGCCATGCTGCTGAAATATGGTGCTGCCTGGGATCGTAAGCCGATAGACCTGGCAGTGCAGAAGATCATGGAATGGTATAAAGGAGATAGTATGTATGGTGATGGTGCACATTTTCATTACGACTATTACAATTCCTTTGTGATACAACCTATGTTGGTGGACGTGTTGAAAGTAATGGTGGAAAAGAATGATGAACAAAAAGAAAACTATGAACTGGCGTTGAAACGTATGCAACGCTATAGTGCCATACTGGAAAGACAAATATCACCCGAAGGCACTTTTCCGGTAGTGGGTCGTTCTATGCCTTACCGCAATGCGGCCTTCCAGGCCCTGGCACAAACTGCACTGGAGAGAAAACTGCCGGAAGATATTTCACCGGCACAGGTACGGTGTGCACTAACGGCTGTGAATAAACGAATTTTTGATACACCCGGTACATTCGATAAAAAGGGTTGGTTACAGATCGGTTTCTGCGGGCATCAGCCGGAAATTGCTGACGTATATACATCTACCGGAAGTTTGTATTTATGCACTACCGGTTTCCTGGCGCTGGGCTTACCAATGGGAGATCCTTTCTGGATGGGCCCCGCACAGTCGTGGACGGCTAAGAAAGCCTGGGCTGGTGCCACCGTTAAAAAGGATCATTCTATCGATTACTAATGCAACATTTCCTTCGCCGTCAGTATACCTGGTTCGGCGATGATCGTTTTTAATATAGCGGGAGAAGATATATAACTAAATATATTTTCTGCCGCTTTTTTGTATGCGGGATTTCCGTATTGAGAAAGCTCCTCCAATACCCGGCAGGCATCTATGTTTTCACTGAGTACTTCATCAGGTGGCAGGTACTTATTGTTGTTACTGAAACTGTATAGCGCCTTGTTTTTTCCGGTAAAATGTGCGAGCATGTAATTGGCTGTTTCTTTGGCCGCGGAGAGGGCGGTTGTATCGCCACTGAATTGTGCGTAGTGTAGCAACGCCTGGCAGAGATATAGTTGATCCGCGAGTGCTATACTGCCGGTGAAAGCGCGGTCATGTACGTAGCCGCCATCGGATTGCCTGAATTTCTCCTGGATGGCCTTCAATATATTACCGGCGTTAGCCAGATAGTTCTTATTTTTTGTAGCGGTATACATATGCAGGAAAGCATCTGCGAGTTGCGCATTTTCTTTTGCATAACAGGTGCTGTCTATATGTGGAATACCTTGTTGATAGCGATCTGCAGCGGACAATGCAAAATAACCGCCTGCATGTTCTCCTGCCTTCAAATCTGCGTCCTGTGAATTGTAATACAGTTGTTCATTGCTGTGCAGAAAAGTATCCAGATAGCTGATTATTTTTTGGGCATGCTGTAATGCACTGCTATCTTTTGTTGCAGCATAATATTGGGCATATATTTTTATGTATCTCGCCTGTATGCTGAGTATTTTTTCAAAGTGCGGATGCTCCCAGTCGCCGTTGGTAGAGTATTGATAAACGCCTCCCCAGGCAGGATCATTGATACGGTAAGAGCCATGGATAGTGAGGGGGAGCCATTTCTTTAACTGTGGATTTGCGTTAAAATGACGCAGGGCATATTCAATCCCATCGTATTCCAGGAAGTGTTGCTGCATATCATAACCACCATCTGCCATATCCAGGTATCCGAAGAAATTTTTCCGTACAAATGCGGCGGTGGCAGCCGACCATTTACCAGGTACAGCTGTATTGATAACTGCTTTTTTTTGTGGTTCAATATAACGGTAACTATTGTACGTTTTTTGCAGCAACGGGAGAAAGTCGGCGGGACTAAAGTAGCCGGCTTGCTTTAGCAGCTCTCTGCCATCTTCATGAAATATAATGGTGGCGGGCCAGCCATAGTCCTTGTATTTTGCATAAAGGTCTGGTCTTTTATCCTGGTTGGCTTTTATACAAATGTAGTTTTCAGAGAGATAACTGATCACTGCCGGATTTTCATAGGTAGAATCATCCATCACATGGCACCAATGACACCAGCTGGCACCAAGGTCCAGCAATACCGGCTTATGTTGCTGACTGGCCAGGTCAAAAGCATGCTGATTAAATTCCTGCCACTGAATGGTTTGGCTGTTGGCGGTAAATGCGCCAAGGCTGAGAAGTAGGACTATGATAAACCTGTTTAACACGGGATCGTTTAACAAGCATATACGGGGTTAGCAGATTTTTGGTTTATTCCTGATGGCCGGTTTTCCCGGGAAATAGCGTTACCGGTTTTTTCCCATCTTCGGTTAACCATTTTTCATATACCAGTCGCACCGGTTCATAATCTTTCGATGCTAAAAACTGTTGCATACGTACATTGTTAGCAAGGGTATATCTTACAATCCTACGTATGCCTTTCTCTATATAAATACTTTCCAGTTTTTCATTCATTAGTTTGTAAATGCCCTGCCGGCGGAATTCCGCGGCCACATAGCCGTCAGATACATAGAGGGTATCGTTCGTGTAATCTTCTATACGACTTTCATCCGCTTCTTCCAGGTAGGCAAAAATAAAGCCTGCCGGTATATCATCTGCATACGCGAGTAAGCAGGTGCCATCGCAGATTTCCTGGGTTTCTATGACATGTTGCATATAGTTATCCGCAATGCTTTCCCAGGTGGCAGTTTTTAGAAAAAATTCTTTTTCGGAGATATGTAACTGCTGCATCATGCCACTGATAAGGGCGTAATGGTCACGGATTTGTATAGGCTTGATTGTTACCATGAACTGGTTGTGTTAATAAGATAGCGGCTTGGATGATCTATAATAAGTGTCCATCAACGGGTATTACATCTCCCAAAGTATATGCGTAACAGGCAGTGATATTATACGTCCCTGCCTGTTACATGGTTAATCCGGTTTCACCGGGCTGCCGGTCCAGTTGGTACCGGATTGCAGTTTCTCTCCTTTCATCACCAGTGATAATGGCGCGATGTTTACATCATCACCAATTTCACTATCGTATAAAATGATAGACCTGGCGCCAATACTGCTTCTTTCGCCTATTTTGATAGCGCCTACTTTCATTACACGGTCTTCAAACAGATGTGTTTGTGGTCCGCTGTCTTCGTTGAGTACGCTGTCGTTACCTATTTCCACCATATCAAATTCGGTGATGTCTGCGGTGTTCAGTACTACGCGGCGGCCTGTTTTTACGCCGAGTAACCGAAGGAATACAGGCAGCCAGGGCGTGCCTTTCAGGTACTCCAGCAGGAATGGAATAGAGAGTGCTTCGTAGGTAGAGGTGATCATTTCACTGCGCCATACTTTAGAGGTCCACATAGGACTTTGCAACGGCTTGTAAATGCCGGTGATAGTCCATTTGAGGATAACTGTGAACAGGAATGCCGGTAAACCCAGGAAGAACAGGTAATAGAAAGGGAACTGCAGCAATATCATCCACCAGGGTTTGTCGGTAACCAGGTCATGTGCGTAGGCAATGAAAAGGATACTGCAACAAATCACTACGGTTTCAGGAATGAGTATGCGTATGAACTCCACGGTAGCCCTGGCCAGTTTGCGTTGTGGCGAAGGGTGAGTGGTGAGTTCAGGTGGAAAGAAATGACTTTCCTGGCGGCGCGGAAGCGCAATGGCGGGCGACCCAAACCAGTCGCGTGCATTGCTGCCTGCCAGTTGCTCTTTTGATGGTGGTGTGGATAGCACACCGATGAGCATATTTTCCGGCAGTTCATAGCCCTGTGGTATCAGGGCACTGTTGCCTACAAAGCTGGTATTGTGAATGATTGTTTTTTCGAGGATCAGTTGTTGTCCGCGTACATCTGATTCGCCCAGTGTTACCGCATCGGCAATAAAGGCGCCATCGCCTATTTCCAGCAGGGGATGGGTAACGCTGCTGGCAGTAGATACTTCTGTGTTCTTACCAATTTTAGCACCCAGTGCACGGAACAGGGAGGAAATATATACAGTAGCAAAAATGGGATGTATTACAATCAGGGATAAAGACATCAGCTGATCGGCAAACCATTTACGGGCATAAAAAGCGCTGTAAATAGGATAGGTACCGGGTTTKATGCCCCATTGCAATAAGCGGGTCAGCACCACTGTTTGCGTGGTGAATAAAATAATATAGCTCAGTGCCAGTGCCGGCGTAATCACCATGTAGTTAAAGTTATAATCCGGTGCCGCATTATCCATTTGGTTAAGGGTAATGATGGTGGGTAATAACGGTAATAATACGGTGAACGGAAATACCAGCAGGAACAGGGAAAAGATGATACTGTATTTAGTACGGGTAGCTTTAGACACATGTAGTGGCTGAGGCAGTTCGCTGATGCTTTTGGTGACTTTTAATTCTGCAGGGCTGCCTTGCCATACTTCACCGGTTTTAGCAGTGGTGTTGGCAGAGAGGAAGCTGAGGTCCTGTAATTCGCTCCAGGGTTCCATCACCGTATCTCCACCAATAATAGCACTGCTGCCTATATAGGCATGATCGCCGAGGTGAACGGTACGTAGTTTCAGCAGACCATCTTCCACCCAGGCATTATTGATCACTGCCTGGGAGCTGATACTTACATCGCTGCCAATAGTTACAAGATCTTCCGCACCAATAGTAACGGCGCCCAGTTGTGCATCCGGCGCTATTTTTACGCCCAGCATCCGTAGATAAGCGGGATATAATGGGGTACCATTCAGGAATTGGGAAGGCATGAGGCGCTGGATAGTTTTTACCAGCCACCAACGGAAATAATAGGTGCCCCACACCGGGTAATCGCCTGCTTTCATTTTTCCGATGACCACCCATTTAGTGGTGATGATGAGCGCAGAGAATACAGGTGGCAGCAGGCAGAACATGATCAGTGCAGTGAGGATGGCGTATCCCAGATGACTGGTGGCTTGTTCTACATAATAGTAGCCCAGGTAGGGAAGGAATATCTGCATCGCAAATAATCCGAAGATCACCAGTACGGCTACTGTTTGTGCTGTCCAGCAGCTAAGGTGTCTCCACCAGGGTACCTTATTGAAAACGCGGTTTTGTTGTTTGCCTGCCTGTGGTTGGGCTGCCCAAACATTTACCAGTTCCTGTAAGGGGCGGTGTATATAAATATCTTTGAGAGAAGCCTGTGGCACATTGGCTTCCCGGCGCAGTCGTGATACCACAGCGGCAGCCAGCAAAGAGTGGCCTCCCAGGTCGGTAAAGAAATCCTGTTGCAGGTCAATATTGCGGTCAGGAAATACTTTAGAGAGAATGATTTTTATTTTGTCCTCCAGTGGTGCATTCGGATCGATAGCTTCATGGGTAGTGACCTGCGTAAAGGCAGCCGGTATGGGCAATGCTTTACGGTTTATTTTGCCGCTGGGTAAGCGGGGCATGTCGTCCAGTACCTGTATGATGCCCGGCACCATATAGGGGGGTAATACTTTGGCGAGTTTGGCTCTGAGCTGTGATTCGTCAAGAGGTTGGTCATCTCCCTTTACTATATATCCTACCAGTTGATCCTGGTCATTACCATCTTTTTTAACGGCTACAGCGGCGGCTACTACGCCATCCATGCTATGGAGCTGGTTTTCTATTTCTCCCAGTTCTATGCGATAGCCGCGTAATTTGATCTGATCATCGAGGCGGCCCTGGAAATCGATGCTACCATCGGGTAAGATGATAGCGGCATCGCCGGTGCGGTATAAGCGGTTGCCGGGCAGTTCGCTCATAGATGCTGGTTTATCCACAAATTTTTCGCGGGTCAGTTCGGGGCGGTCTATATAACCGGCGCCTACACCGGGACCGGAAATTACCAGTTCACCTCGTTCGCCTACGGGCAATATGTCCAGTTTTTCATCTACCACGGCCATGTTGTAATTGGGTAATGGTTGACCGATGGTGATGTAATCGCCGGGTTTCAATGCCGCAAAAGTAGCGCTGACGGTTGTTTCCGTAGGGCCATAACTGTTATAGAAATGGCGGGGAGGCGCTGCCCAGCGGGCCAGCACCTGTGGTGTACAGGCTTCTCCGCCAGCATTGATCAGACGCAGGGTGGGGATGTTATCATCCATAATAGCCAACAGACTGGGGACTGCATGGAGTACGGTGATTTTTTCGCGGCGTAATACATCTCCCAGTTCATCGATGGCTTTGGCCGTTGTTGCATCGGCTACCCAGAGGGTGGCGCCCACAAAGTAACTGAGCCAGGTTTCTTCGCACCACATATCAAAGGATACAGAGAAGCCCTGGTATACTTTGTCGGTGGCGCTTATATTTAAAACGGTTTGTTCTGCTCTGATCAGGTGACATATCTGCCGGTGGCTGATAGGAATACCTTTGGGTTTACCGGTACTGCCGGAAGTATACAGTACATAAGCGAAGTTATCGGGTTGAGGACCTGCACTGAGCTGGAATGTTTCTGTGCTGTCGGGTACGGGTGGTACGGTTAATACGGCTGCATCGAGTTGCAGGGGAACTTCGCTGAAACAGGCAGCGGCCTTTACTTCTGTCAATACACCTTCTACACGTTCTGCAGGCATTTCCCGGTCCAGTGGCACATATGCCGCACCGGCCTTGATGATACCGAGTATCGCTACATGCAGTTCAAGTCCACGCGGCCACCATATACCTACCACACTTCCGGGACCTATTCCCCTGGATTGAAGGGAAGCTGCTACCGCATCACTCCAGTGATCCAGCTGTTTATAGGTAAGTGTTTGTTGTTGGAATATCAGCGCGGTATGATGTGCATGCGCGTGCACAGCCTGTGAAAAAATGTCTGCCAGGGTTTCATGGTGGAGCAAATCTGGCTGCTGGGGCCCCTTAACTATACTATAAACATTCATAAGTTCGCGTTCCCGTAGGTTCATTGGTGTTTGGTAATGACAAAGTTACTGGTAAGAATCGGAGTAGCGGCTTATAATACCCTTAAAAATAATAGGTTGTTTGGGAAAATTTGCGTATAATCTGAGAAGATGCTATGTTTCGTAAAGTCCCGCGAATCGGCCGAGGAAATGGCAACAGGCATACTGGTTCACATCTGGCGAAACAGACAACAGTTACTGCAGCAGTTGATGGTCTGGCATCAAACTACACCAGTAACAGCCGATCGGATAAAATCGTGTAGTCATGCCCGGTATGGCAGTGCGGATGAGCATACACAAGCCAACTGGGATGTATTGAATGGGGAATGTATAAAAAGCGAAGCATATAGATATTTCGCGAATTACCGTTACCACTGCAAATTTATGAGAAGCATTCATCCCAGATCCCCTGAAAAGTTCGTTTCGCGGGATTTGCTTTATGGGAAGATTGTTTCGGCTATTTTATCCAGTACATTTTCCCAGTAGGCTTTCATGCGGTTTCTGTCGGCTTCGTTCTGCAGATGTTCCTGGTGAAAGCTGATGGTTGTTTTTTCTTTAGCGGGAATGGCCCTTATCTGCAGGGTAGATGCAGTAGGTTCGTCTTTTCTTTGCCATTTCATACGGATTACTTTGCCGACAGTAACGGTAGATACGCTGATGGTGATACCGGTTTTAGTGGTGTAGGTATTGCCTTTCTGAAATGGGAGATCGGCTTTATCGTCCAGCCAGGATGCCAGAATGGGTTGTGTGAAGAGCAGTACCCAGGCCTGGTCCGAAGTGAGGGGAAATGTACGGCGTATGCCCATTTCCCAGCCTTGTGAGGTTGTTTGTCCAACGGGTGTTTTCGCGGATGCCATGTTTTTTTTGACCAAGGTATAAAAAAAGGGAGATATTGGAATATGTAACCTGTTGATACTAAATATTGTTATTGTAAATATTTGTCTCTTATTGAAAACAAGGATATTTATACGTGAAAATGTAAAATATTTTTTTATTTTTAAGTAAGCTTAAACGATTGTGAAGCCGATAACCGTGCAATAACAACAATCAATAAACCGAGCGTATCATCTGAGCAGATAGTTAGTCGAGTAAGAATCCGAGTTAAGAGTAAATTATTAAACCAAAATCTGAATACACATGAGTAATTTATTACGCATGCCCAACGGGTATGTTGCACTTATCATCTTATTTGTGGCCTTATACCCAATGTAAAATATTTCCTCGTCTAACCGGGCAGGCGCTTTTCAGTGCGGGTCCTTATTTTCATAAGCAAAAACGGGGCTGTCCTTCACAAGCGGGCAGCCCTTTTTATTTTTGGCCGGGATCAGGAAAGTGTATCATTATGTTGGCTCCGTTGAGTCTATGCTTAACACCCGATACGTAACTATAGTAGCCCTGCAGCAGAGGTGGACTTGATGCGGGGATGAGGTTAGGATGTATAACCGGGATGAAATTGCATCAGCAAATGGATGGAGGTGAAAACAGGTCATAGCGGCGCTGCTTCAGTGTTAGGCTGTAGCTGTGGAAAGTGATAGACGATTGAAAGAAAGCAGGTATAAAGGGGGTATTCATCAAAATATCTCCGGGGGCAAGATCGCTTTATTCCAGTTGAATGACAGCTGGATATGCGTGTGTATAGATAAGTTTGGGAAGCAATTTCGTCCGCTTGGGGTAGGTGCGTTTATGAGTATGTTTGGGTGCCTTTGGCGCTGCCACTGCAATAATATCGGCGGCCATGTATTGCCTGTTGCCGGATGGGCCATCCCTGTACATCGCTCTTACCTGGAAAACCACTACCAGTGAGCCCTGCCCGGGTACATCCAGCGAAACATTTGTTTCCTGGAAAGTGGTATCCGTATCTATCATGAGCGTAACTGTTTCGCTACCTGCCACCTGGCGTGATATAAAATCAATGCGTGTAGCGATTACTTTTACTTCCAGGGCAGCTATACCTTTATACCCGGCGATGGTTTGTGCCGGAATATTTAATATCCCGTTAGGGAGAAGCCGTGGAGCCACCGGAAAAAAACGATCTACTCCGGTATGCTGATGGAAGCGGAAGCCTGTGATGGCGGCGTGATGATCGCCGGCAGTAATGAGCAGCCTGTTGAGCCGATTGATGTGGGCGCCGTCACAATGGATATCCAGGTGGGGGTAGAGCGCTTTACGGATAAAAGCGCCTTTCCTGCTGGCGATGCCAAAGCGCCGGGAGGCGCGGCGGGTAGCAGCCGTTTGCTGCACGCTTTGAGGCATGCTGCGCAGAAAGTAGTTGCCATTGCGCTTATACCCAATGAGATTGCCGAGTTTTCCCGTAAAAGAAATGACAGACATTTGTTTTGCCATGGGAGATTATTTTGATTACTATAAATATAACATAATCCGGGGAACCTGTTTTGGGAACAGATGGAAGATTAGCTAAAGGGAGTGTAATGGGTATTGTTTAATATTCAATGATAGTTCGGGAAGATTTGAGAATGACAAATGCGGCATTTAGAGCATATTGAAAAAAGATATTCCCCAACTTTTCAACCTGATCCAAGATACTGATGCCTGCTTATTTTCCGGATTTATGTGCTGCTTCCCATCCTATGATGGCATTTTTGCGGGTGCTTCCCCAATGATATTCCCCATAGTCGCCGGTGGCTTTTATAACACGATGACAGGGGATGAGAAATGCCACAGGGTTTTGTGCTACTGCGGAGCCTACTGCTCTGGATGCTTTAGGATGACTGATTTCTTCTGCCAGGCGCGAATAGGTGGTGAGGTTCCCCATCGGAATTTTCAGCAGAGCTTCCCATACTTTCAGTTGGAAGTCGGTACCCCGGAGATGCAGTTTTATTTCAGACAGCCGGCTCCAGTCCTGCGTAAAAATATACAGGGTATTTTGCTGGATAAGGTCTACTACCTGGGTAAACTGTGCATGAGGGAATTGTTCTTTCAGTGATAGGAGGGCTGCATCGCGATCGTCTGCAAAGGCCATATGACAAATACCTTTGGGCGTAGATGCTACGATAATATTGCCGAAAGGACTTTCTGCGAAGCTATAATTGATTTGCAGGGCCTTGCCGCCGTTGCGGTATTCGCCGGGTGTCATGCTTTCGATGTTAATAAAGAGGTCGTGCAGGCGCCCGGTTCCGGAAAGGCCTGCTTCAAAGGCTGCATCGAACACGGTAGCTTTTTCTTCTCTGAGTATATTTTTTGCGTAGTCCAGTGTGAGGTATTGCAGAAATTTTTTCGGTGTTACGCCTGCCCACTCTGAAAATACCCGTTGAAAATGAAACGGGCTCATATGTACTGCGGCAGCTACTTCCTGTAAATCAGGCTGTGTTTTAAAATTGCTTTTGATGTAGTCTATTGCTGTTGCAATTTTATCATAATTGTTCATGGCTCTTAATTTTAAAACAAAGGTAGCGGCATGAATGTCGGTAAAAAACCCGGTTATTGCTAAGTAAAGGGAATCATTTACAGGTAGCCGGAAAGATGAAAAGGTACTGAAAACGTAGGCATAAATATGTTTGTTCCAGATTTTTATGGAAAAGCAGAGGTTTTAATTAATTTCGAAACTACAATAATTTCAATCGATTGATTTTTGTTAATACAGGATTGATTCCCGCCAGTTTCTCACGTGGATGCGTACCAGTAAAATAGGTAGGGATGAGCTGGCCGTGAAACAGATGGCCGGCAGCTGCTGGAACTGGAACATACGCTGTCCTGGAACTATTCTCATTTTAATCTTGAAGCCTTTTTTAAACAGGCTCACCCCTCATTCACCCTTTCCGGATTTTTCGTGTCTTCCTGATGTATCAATGAATCATCATGACAGCGAGACTGAAGTTACTGTTACTATTACTGGTAGTTACGCTACCGGCATTTTCTTATGACCATCACTCAGATAGTTTAAAGGCCGCGCGCCAGGGCATTATAAAATTAGTGGTAGCCAGGTTGGAAAGAGATCATTACTCCCCGAAAGAAATCGGTGATGCATATTCGAAGGCCGTGTGGAAAAGATTTATCACCGCCATAGATGATTATAAATCTTTGTTTTTGCAGGCAGACATAGCGCAGTTACAAGCCTATGAAACTACTATTGATGACGAGTTACATCAGGGCGATGTGCGTTTTTTTAATGTTGCTTTTCCTTTGTATCAGCAGCGGGTAAGGGAAGCTGCATGGATAGCAGACAGCATATTGCAGCAGCCGGTTTCTTTGCGTTCAAAAGAGCAGGTGTTGTTAAACCGCCATGATGCGGCTTATCCTGCTGATGAAAAGGAGCGTGTAGCCATCTGGCGTAAACGTCTTACCTATGAAGTGTTGAAGCGGATGATGGAATCGGCCACCGCAGATAGTGTGGGCAAATTGCCATTGGCGCAACAGGAGCAGTTGGCGAGGGGAAAAGTGCAGCGCTGGTTTAAGCGTTCCTTCAGCAGCTTGCAGGCCAGCACGGCGGAAGACAGCAAGTTTGCCTTGTATGTAAATGCAGTAGTATTTGAAATGGATCCGCATACCGCTTATAATCCGCCGGCAGATGCGCGGTTGTTGCAGGAACAGATGGCGCATCGCTATTATGGGCTGGGAATGGAGCTGGATGTGAAGAATGAAGAGATTTTTATCAAGCGGTTAATAAATGGAGGTGCTGCTTTACATAGCGGGCTTGTGCAGGAGAATGATCACCTGGTGCAGGTAAGCAGCAAAAGCGGCGACATGGTAGAAGTAGCTGGTATGCCATTGAATGATGTGTCGCGGCTTATCCGCGGTGACAAAGGCACTACGGTGAAACTGGTATTACGTAAAAGTAACGGCAAAGAATCAATGGTGGCCATTGAGCGGGGCATCGTGACAGAAGATGAAACTGCTGCGAGAAGTGCGGTGATTCATCAGCAGAACAAGAAGATCGGCTATATTTATTTACCTTCTTTTTATGCTGATTTTGAAAGAAGAGATGGTGTGCATTGCGCGGATGATATTGCGAAAGAAGTAATGCTTTTACAAAAAGCACAGGTAGATGGCATTGTAATGGATATGCGTAATAACCCTGGTGGCTCATTAGACGAGGTGGTGAAGATGCTGGGACTTTTTCTGCCCCCTGGCCCCAAGGTACAGTTAAGAAAGAGAGATGGGGTGGTGTTATACAATACGGACTCCACACAACCCTGGCTTTACAAAGGTCCTTTAACGGTAATGATCAATGAAAACAGCGCTTCTGCAGCAGAAATTTTTGCAGCAGCGATTCAGGATTATCATCGTGGCATCATCATCGGCAGTGCTTCTTCCTATGGGAAAGGCACGGCGCAGGCTACGCTCCCAATGGGCAAAGCAGGCGATCCCGACAAAGGCATCCCTACCCAGTTGTTTGGCAGCATTGCATTGACACAACATAAGTTTTACCGCGTGAATGGAGCATCCACACAACAGAAAGGTGTGATTCCTGATATTCTGTTGCCTGGTGTTACATCTTATATGAAAGTGCAGGAGCGGGATAATGCTACGGCGTTGCCATGGGATACTATTCCAGGTACCCTGTATTCAGATATACAGCGTCCGGAAGTGGACCAGCAGCTGATTACAGCGGGTAACCGTTTATGGAAAGAAGACCGGGTGTTTACCGGTGTACTGGAAAATACTACCTGGATGAAGCAGCACCAGGAGGATCCTGTGCCTTTGTCTTATGATGCATTTAAGCAACATCAGCAAAAGCTGCAGGCACATATAGATACGCTGGGTAATATATGGAAACTGCCGGTAGGAAAAAGAATGACATTAACGGGAACGGATATACTGGCAGACAGCGCTTTGCAACAGCGATATGAAAAGTGGATGGAGGCAACAGGCGAAGATGCTTATCTGTTAAAGGTAGCAGAGATCATGCAGCAGATGGATAGCCACTTGTGAAAAATGTTTTAGCATGAATGCCGGCTTTTCTGTTCCTTTTTATATTTTGTGGATATAAAATACAAGATCAACCAGTTTTCATGAATAAAAATGTTCGGGGTTATGGCGGAATATGATAATGAAGAGTTGTCGCCCTCCATTGATCCGGCGACCTTTGCCACATTATTCCGCCAGCATTATTCTCACTTATGTACCGTTTCTTTTCGTGTAGTCGGCGACAAGGATACTGCCAAAGATATTACGCAGGATTTCTTTCTTCACTGCTGGAATAAACGTGCTACACTGCCAATTGTCAAGAATTTCAGCAGTTATGCTTTCCGTGCGGTACGGAATGCATCTTTAAATTATCTCCGGCAATCAGGGCCGCTTTCTTTTGATATAGCAGATGTGGAGGAGCTGGCGGAGCTACCGGAAGAGGAAGGTTTGCCAAGGGAAGAGTTACACAAAAGGCTTTGGGCGATCATTGACCAGCTKCCGGAGCAACGCCGCATTATTTTTTTACTCAGCAACCGTGATGGATTGAAGTATACGGAAATTGCGGGGCGGTTGAACATCTCTGTAAATACCGTTAAAACACATATCAGGCTGGCGTATCAGATGCTGCGTAAGGAGTGTATCTGGTTGATCCGTGGCCTGGTGTATTTATTTTTTTTGATAAAGTAATTATTGTCATTCACCCTTTCTCATAAATGAGTGTCTATAACGTATATGGATATGCCGGAAAAAGATATTAACTGGGATAAACTGCTGCATCAGCTGGAAGAGGGCGCCGAAGGGACGCCTTTGTCGGCCGGTGAAGCAGAGATAGTGCAGCTATCCGGAGCCATACATCCTTATCTGCAGGAAGCAGCTGAAGAAGAACAGGAGTTTCCAATGGCAGAAGGATGGGAGCGGTTTCAACGTTCCCTGCCGGCTGCTGAACGGTTTAGCGATAAGCCGGTGTTGAAACGTGTACACTATCTGCGCTGGAGCATCGCCGCAGCAGTGGCAGCACTACTAACGTTTACCAGTATACGGTTTTTTCAATCGCAACGGAAAGCGCCGGCCATTGTTAAAGCCAATCTGCCGCCTACTTCAAAAGTGCGGTTATCATTATCAAATGGTCAGCAGGTGTTATTGGCCAATGGAGAGCAGCAGTTGCAGGAAACAGGTGGTACCACTATTAATGCCAGTGATACTATGATTGTGTATCAGCCCGGAATGGCGGCTGGTGCGGGAACAGAAATGAATATACTGGAGGTGCCACGTGGACATCAGGCCAGACTTGTATTGGCAGATGGTACACAGGTGTGGGTAAATGCCGATTCCAGGCTGGAATATCCTGCTGCATTTAACGGAAGTCGCCGGGAAGTGAAGATTACCGGGGAAGCTTATTTTGAAGTAGCCAAGAATGCGAAGCAGTCCTTTATTGTAAAGGCCAATGAAATGGAGGTGAAAGTATTGGGTACCGCTTTTAACATCAACACCTACGATCATCAGATTCATACAACACTATCAACAGGAAAAGTAAGTGCTACGGTCAACAATACAGCGGTGGTACTGCTCCCCGGAGAACAGGCGGTTTATAATGCGTCCGCATCGGGGCTCAGTAAACGAAAAGTAGATGCCAGAGTATTTACTGCCTGGAAAGACGGAGATATTTATTTTGAAGAAGCCAGCTTAAAAGAGATTGTCCATAGCCTGGAACGCGAATATGACTACACTATTCACTTTGATGACCCTACCCTGGAGCGCCTGCATTTTACGCTGGATATGCGTAAAACGGGCGCCCTGCAGGATATACTGGATAACATCGCCAGTACTACGGGTAAAGTAAAATTCAGAACAGTGAACAGAACAATTATTGTAAGTAAACCAGGAAAAGAATAACAACATAGTAACCAACATTTATCAACCATCGTTGAAACGGTCACGGGATTTCGTATAAGCATGTCCGTTTTATTTTAAAATCGCTGTACAACAATGAACAGATTATTTAAGCTGCCATCAGCCGCAGGGGCTGTGCATGGCGTAGCTATGTCTTTATTGCTGCTGTTGCTATGTATGTCATGCCCGCAATACTTATCTGCCCAGGACTTTCCTGCACTGGATAAGAAATTTACTTACAAAGCAGTCAGGAAATCATTGCCGGCTGTGTTGAAAGACATTCGTGTTATTACGGGTATACGGTTTACCTATAATGTAGAAGAAATAGAGCAGCAGCCCCCCGTTACAGTAGATGCGAAAGATATGCCACTGCGGGACCTGTTGAAACAGCTGCTGGAAAAAACAAGCCTGACTTATAGCACAGGGCTGGCAGGCATCATCATTTTTCCCCGGGTTGAACCGGAAGTGCAGTCGGAACGGAAGGGTTTTCTGGTGAGCGGACAGGTAACGGACAAGCAGGGCGCGGCGTTGTCCGGTGTAACTGTGCAGGCAGTAGCATCCAAAGTAGGTACGAATACAACGGAAGATGGAATGTTTTTCCTGGTGGTATTGGAGACAGATAAGCTACGCGTTACCCGCTTGGGCATGAAGCCCATGCTGGTGGGGGTGAAACAGAATGTATTTGCGAAGATTATGATGGATTCTGTTATCCAGGAAATCCGGGAAGTAGTGGTGAATGGTTACCAGGTGATCGATAAGCGTATGTCTACCGCAGCGGTATTTAAACTGGATGCTGCAGACATTATGCAACCGGGACAATCGACGGTGGATAAGATGCTGCAGGGCAAGGTACCCGGGCTGATGATAGTGAATAATTCCGGTAGCCCGAATGCCGTACCTAAAATGAGGATTCGCGGTACTTCTACTTTTATTGGTAATGCGGCGCCGGTGTGGGTAATAGATGGGGTGATCAAAGAAGATCCGGTAGATCTCACGCCTGCACAGCTGAACGAAGCGATGGGCGGTGCGCAGGGAGCCAACTTTGCCATTATAGGCAATGCCGTATCCGGACTGAATCCATATGATATTGAAAGCATGACCTTCCTGAAGGATGCTGCTGCTACTGCCGTTTACGGGGTTCGTGCAGCCAATGGCGTTATTGTGATCACCACAAAGAAGGGAAAGAGTGGACCGGCACAGTTGTCTTATAATGGTACGCTTACTTTTCAGGCAAGGCCCTCCTATTCCCAGTTTCAGCTGATGAATTCCCGGCAGCGGGTGGATCTATCCAGGGAATTGTTAAAGGAAGGATTGAAGAATTATAACATCCCAAAGAATGTGGGCTATGAAAGTTTAGTGCAAAAATTTTTGAATAAACAAATTACCCTGGATGAATTGAACGCCGGCACTGCCGCTATGGAGTCGATCAACACCGACTGGTTTTCCAGTTTATTCCGTCCTGCCCTGAGTAACAGCCATTCCCTGAGCCTGACGGGGGGAAATGAGAAAACCAACTATTATACTTCCTTTAATTATGCCAATAACGGAGGCGCAGCAAAAGAAGACGGAAATAAACAATACAGTGTATTGTTGAACCTGCACGGAGTGTTAGGTAAACGTCTCACGATAGATATTGGTGCCAATGCCAGTTATATCAGGTCGTCCGGATACTACAATCTGAATCCTTTCGACTACGCGGTAACAGCCTCCCGTACTATAGATAAAGATCTGTTGACGGATGCAGGTCTTTCAGATAAATTACACAAGCCGCTAACGTACAACTTTGCAAATGAAATAAACCAGAGTACCAATACGGCCACCACTACTAATACGATGTTAACCGCCTCGCTGAATTACCAGATTTCCCGGGCATGGAAGTGGAACACTTTACTTAGTGGTCAGTTGGGAAGTACTGAAGGAATGCAGGCCGCGTACGATCGTAGCTACCTGGTGTCAAACATCAGGCAATATGATTTTGGCGAAGCCGTCACTGATAGTATGAGAAAATCATCTCCCCTGCCTTATGGAGGCATTGCCAATATTAATCATGAAAACATGGTAGCGCTGAATATGCGCAATCAACTGGAGTATAACCGGGCTGTTTTTGGCACGCGTGACCGGGTATCCATTATGGTGGGAAATGAAATAAAATCATTACAACGTAAAGGTTTTTCTTCTGTGGAACTGGGGTATTTCCCGGACAGAGGACAGACTTTTTTTTCTGATGAATATAATGTGGGTGGCAATGCTACCAAAGGATCCACGTATTATCACAAGCCTATTATCGTCAATACACTGAATAATAACATAGGTTTTTATGCAGCGGCCACTTATTGTTTAATGGGAAAATACGTATTGAGTGTAACCGGCAGGGCCGATGGCTCCAACCGGTTCGGACAATATTCCAATCAGCGCTTTTTACCTAACATGGTATTCTCCGGTAGCTGGGATGCAGGGCGTGAGTCCTGGTTGAGCGACAGCCGTATTATCAGCGGGCTGCGTTTTCATGCTTCCTATGGTACACAGGGAAATGTGGTAGACCAGGTAGGACCGGAGCTGATAGCCTCTTATCCTTCATCACCGATAGATCCGGGTAGCGGCGAATATATACTGCATACCAAGAGCCTGGCTTATCCTAACCTGCGCTGGGAGAAAACGTACCAGTCAAATGGAGGTGTAGAATTGTCTTTGTTTAACGGTCGCATCATGTTTAACGCAGAAGCCTATATGAAAAAGAGTGTGGACCTGCTGGCGACCAAAGAGCTGCCTTTTGAATATGGCATCAATAACATGGTGGTCAACGCTGGAAATATGACGAACAGTGGGTTTGACCTGTTTTTGCAGGTAGTACCACTGCGTACTGATAAGACGGAAATTTCCTGCGACTTCACTTATGCAAAAAATTACAACAACATCATTAGCAGTCAATACGCTAATCTCTATACCAATTATTTAGCGGGTAACGCATTGATTCCGGGTAAACCTATTAACAGTTTATGGTCATACGCCTATGCAGGGCTGGATCATAATACCGGGATTCCCCGTTTTAGCAATACCGGCACTTTCAAAGGCGCAAATGCTGATCCTGCCAGCTTCCTGGTGTATTCCGGGCGGAAAGATCCGCTTATTACCATGGGCTTTAATCCCCGGGTAAGATATGGTGCCTTTACACTTAATCTGAATATGTACCTGAGCTATGGTAATTATAAGCGCCTGAATCCTATTTACGGAGAAGGTATTAATGGTGGTGCGCCGCTTCCATCATGGAATATGCCGGTACTGCTGGCGCAAAGGTGGCGCAAGCCGGGTGATGAAGCATTTACAGATGTTCCTGCCTTTGGAGAAGAAAGGCATGTACCGATACCTTCTTTGCAAAGTGGAGAAGATGTATACAAGATGTATGACCTGTCAGATCTACGGGTGGTTAATGCCAGTTTCCTGCGATGCCGTACTGTGAATATTTTTTACCGGTTGTCGCCTGGCATATGCCGCCAGGCAGGTGTGAAAGGCGTGAATATGGGCGCCGCTATATCTAATCCGTTTACTATTGCCAGCAAAAAATTACTGGGACAGGATCCTGAAACATTGGGTACTGGCGCCACCGCATTGCCGGTTACAAGATCCTATTCTTTCACGCTTAATGTTATGTTCTAATGAAAAGGGTATCAATAACAAGGATCATCTGTATCCTGGTGGCGTTGACAGGCATGGTTTCCTGTAAAAAATTTCTTGCGGAAAAATCACAAACGGATATGACGCCAAAGTCTACGGAAGACTATAGCCAGTTATTATTTGGCGATGGCTATCCTTTGGATAATGTGGTGCTGCAGCCGCAGTTGCAGTTTATGGATGATGACGTACAATGTTATAATACGCCTTTGCTGGCTACCAGTCAAAAGGCAGTATTTGGTAATATGCCTGCTTTCACCTGGCAACCCGGTTTCCTGGAAGCAGCTACCCGGAATGGTAGCCCGGATGCCGCCGCCTTTAATTCATGGACGAATTATTATAAACTCATTTTAGGCTGTAATGTGGCCTTGCAGGCTGTTGATGGTAGTATAGGCAGCGATGCCGCCAAAAGGCACCTTAAAGGGCAGGCTTTGGGGCTTAGAGCATATTATTATTTCATGCTGGTGAACTTATATGGCCGGCCTTATAATGACAGTACCACTACTCCGGATAAAAGTTTAGGCGTACCGCTGCGACTGGATGCTAACTTATATGAAACATATCCAACCAGGAATACAGTGGCGGAAGTATACCGGCAGATCAGCCAGGATATAGACAGTGCCTGTATTTTGCTGGATGTGGATAAGATTAATAAAACGGCCTACCGGTTTAATTATATCGCGGCGCATTTCCTGGCATCGCGGGTAGCGTTGTTCATGGAACAATGGGATAAGGCGATTGCCCATGCTGGTATGGTGATGCAGTATCATCCGCAGTTGATGGACTTTTCAAATATCAACCTGGATGAGGGACAATTTATAATGAATACCGTGACAACGGAAAATATATGGCTGTTTGGTAGCTATGAAGAACATAAGCCTTACGGATTTAATATGGCGTATGCTTTTTCTGCTTCACTGGCTAAAACCTATGAAGCCGGCGACTTGCGGGGCTTCCTGTATTTTGTGGAAGTACCTGATTTTCTGAAGCCGATTTTAGGAATTGATTACAGCCAGCGAAAATTCAATGTGGGCGCAGAGAATGTAAGGGGAACCGCGTGGCGCAGTGCAGAGATGTATCTCAACAGGGCGGAGGCGAATATACAGTTGTATAAGTTATATGGTAAAGCAGAAGCGGCGCAACAGGCATTAAATGATCTGAATACTTTGCGGCAGCATCGTTTTGATCCAGGTGCTTATCAGCCACTGGAATTAGCTACTGCAGATGTGATGTTGCAGCAGTGCCGTGCTGAACGTCGCCGGGAATTTTTTAGTGAAGAAGGACATCGCTGGTTTGATCTGCGCCGTTATGGTATGCCGGCTATTACGCATGTATTTAAACCTTCCCTGAGTACGGTGGCAGTATATCGCCTGAGAGCGCGTGATCCGCAGTATGTATTACCAATACCGGATGTGGTGTTACAGCGTAACCCGGCACTGGTGCAAAATCCGCAAAGTACCGGTGCAAGATTACCGGAATAAATCATCACTTTTAATTTATTGCTGTATGCGTATATACTTCCGTTATTTCAGATCTGATATTTTGTGGCTGCTACTACTGCTGACCGGCATTTTTGCCTGTAAGCGGGAAACAGCGCCAACACCTTCCGGTGAAAAATATGGTTACCAGTTACCGCAGGGAAATCATCCGTATGATGATGCGATTGTAGCGTTTTATAAAAAGTATCACTGCTATATTTTATATAAATATACCCCGGTAGATTTTAAGTATGCTATCACTACTTCTCTGAGAGATACCTCCTGGCAGCCGGACCCGGCAGAGGTGGAACCGGCATTGAACCTGCTATTAAAGGAATGTTTGCAGTTGTATCCGGATAGTTTTTTACACCAGGTACTTCCTGACCGGATCCTATTGCCGGCACGGATCGACTCCCTGGTGTCGATTGCAGAATTTGGGCAACCGATTGTGTTTAAATATGTGAACAGTGTTGGTTTTGCTACCACCGATTATATGATGGCTTTTGCATGGGCGAATAATAAATTACCACAACAAACACCGGAGCAGTTAAGAATGCTGCGTGGATGGCTGCACCAGTGTTTATGGAAACGCGCCTATAATGCCAGGCAACTGGAAATGCCGGATAGCTTTGCCCTGTATAGTCCGGACTACATAAATATGAATGAAGACGATTTTTATGCAGCCGGCATGGTAGCTCGTATTCATGATGGGCGTACAATGAATAATCCCTATTGCCTTGGCCGGGATTTTACAGATTTCATCGCTGCCATTACCAGTAAGTCGGCCAACGAATGGGAACGTACCCTGCTATCGCCAGCGGTAGATGTAAGCGGCTTAATCAACGTGAAACGGGGTATTATTCTGCGCTATTACCAGCGTAAATACGGCATAGATCTGCAGGCTATCGGCAATCGACCCTGAACCTTTTTTTAAAATTATATTTTATGAGATACCGATTGATTTTATTATTGGCCTGTTTGTATACGCAGGTGGCATCTGCTGCCGCAAAGGCTGATCCCGGTGTAGATGTCAGCGTTTCCGTGAATGGGTTGAATATGGTCAGCATCAGTTACCTCGACCGGGTGAATCCAATGTCCGCCGCAAATATGACGGAAGGCTTGAATCTGGCTAACGGTAACGGCAGTTGGAAAGGGAAACTAAAAATCCCATATACACAGGTGATCTATATTAACAACGTACCGGTATTAGTGCATCCCGGTGATCAGTTATTGGTGAAGATGAGCCGCCGCCCTTTTAATGAACAGTTGGTGAACTGTGAAGATGCGGTGATTACCGGTAATCAGTCTGTCCGCTTACAGTTGCTGTACAAGTTGGATAGCCTGTATCGTTTCCGGGATAGTGCTATACTTAGTACCGGTTTTGAAGCGTTTAAAAAGATCCTGGAACAAAAACATGAGCTGGCGATGCGGTTAATTACCAGTGCACGTTTAACCGGAAAGGAAGATCTGTCGCTTACCTATTTGTATTTGAAAATGATGAAAATGCGGGTGAAGGGTTATTACGCTTCCCGGTATAAAGATGAAAATGTGCATGCGGCAAATACGCCCGTATTATTTAAAGCGTGGTTGCAGGAAGATGCGGAAGTAGATCATCCGTACCTGTCTCTGATAGCAGGTGATTCCTATGTATCTGCTTATATAACAGGTTGCGTGCCCGGTGCAGATGAAGGCCGGATGGCCTACCTGATGGAACACCTGGTGGGCGATCGTTTGAAGCATATGGTAGCGGGAAATGATGCGGTTAGTACGTTGCATTATAATGGAGCCAATGAGCACTTTACGGATATCTATGAATTGATACAGCAGAAGGTGAGTCAGCCGGAAATCCGCGCCTATTATGACTCGCTGTATCATGCATATCAACCCCTCAATTTAGGTCACCCGGCGTTTGATTTTACTTTAACTGATCTGCAGGGGAAATCTGTACGATTATCTGACTATAAAGGAAAGATGGTGATCATTGATTTGTGGGCTACCTGGTGTGCCACCTGCGTAGCGGAGCTGCCAAATTTTGAACGTATTGCTGATTCTCTCCAACAGGATGGTGCGATTGTATTTGTGTCTATTGCTTGGGATGAAGAAGCTGTCTGGAAGAGCTACCTGGATAAACACCCTAAAAGTAATGCGATCAAATTGCGGTTATCTCCTGATGAAAATGATAAAAACATGCAGGAGTTTGTAAAGCATTATCAGTTGACGGGTGTGCCGCGTTACCTGATGATAGACACGGAAGGTAAATTCCTGACTGCCTTTGCACCATTACCTTCTGATCCTGTTTATACCCAACTGCTGGGTATGTGGATGAAAATGAGAAAATAAATTTTAGCTGTAATAATTTTGTTTATGAAAAGAATACTAGCCATGCTGGCAATGGGTGCCGCACTGAATGCTTCCGCACAGAATAAGGTGGTCATCACCGGTACCTTGCCCGATTTACCGAACGATACCATGATGCGTTTGTGGACACCATTCCAGGAAGGATATGACTCAACGGTGATTAAGAATCATAGCTTCACTTTTAATAAAACCCTGACTACCGGTAGTGGTGGCGTGTTTATTATTGGTGTAGGTAGCATTAAAGATGAAAAAAAAGGAACTATTCTTTTCCTTGAACCAGGGGAAGTGAAGATTACCGGGAAAGGTCCTTATTTTCAGAATGCTACTTATAGCGGATCTCCTTTTATTAAAGATTGGGTAGACATCTGTAATACGATACTGGATACATCGGCAGCTTTTTCTGAAAAAAGAAAATTAATTATCAGGCAGGAAGAAGCAGAAAATGTAGGTGATATGCTGACGTCAAATGAACTGCAACCCCAGATAGAAGCGTTTAACAAGCAGCAGTCAGAAGTGGCCAAAGTATGGATCAGCAAACATCCCAAGTCTTCGGTATCTGCTTACCTCATCGCCAATGTACTGAATAAAACCATGCCTAAAGATGAGTTGCTGGAGCTGTTGGGTAAACAACCACAGAATGTGCAGCGTGCTGCCAGTGCCGTTTTCCTGAAAAAAACAATGGGCATAGGACTGGATATGGGTAGCGTGGCGCCCAACTTCAGCTTACCTGATGTAAACGGTAAAATGGTTTCTTTGTCTGATTACAAAGGAAAATATGTACTGATTGATTTCTGGGCCAGCTGGTGCGGACCTTGTCGTGCACAAAATGCTTCGCTGAAAGCAGCGTACGAAAAATTCAAGGATAAAAACTTTACAATCCTGAGTGTATCTGCAGATGATAAAAAAGAAAAATGGCTGCAGGCAGTGGCGGAAGATAAACAGGCATGGGCACAGGTGTCTGACCTGAGAGCCTCTTTCAGTCCTGTTGCACAAGATTATCATGTAATGGCACTCCCGGTTAATTTCCTGGTTGGGCCTGATGGAAAAATTATCGGAATGGGATACATGAATGAGCGACTGGAACAGAAGCTCAGTGAGTTACTGAAATAATTGTCTGTCAAACATTTGCCCCGTATCTGCTCAGATACGGGGCTTTTTCTTTTTATGCACTGATGGCTGTCTGCATTTATTTTATGTAGGTTTACAAGGAGAAAGATCTGCTTATGAAAAAAAGAGAGGAGGTTTAAATATATAAGAAGCTGATAGCTAGTCCTTAGAGAAAGGTAAAATTGATTTTCATAAATGGGAATTTAATTATATTCATTATTGCTATGAAATAATTGATTTCTTTTTTATTTTTAAGCAGCTGGTAGAAAATATCATCGAAAGGGTTTTTGCGTATTTTCTTTACCGTAGCATGATAGCAACCAATAATCTGAATCTAATTTGTTTACACAACTAAAATCTGATTGACCATCAGCGGTAGCACTTATTTGTAATATCAAATACAACTGTTTTTATAACGCATTGCGATCAGTTAATCTGAACGGGAACGGGAGTTCCATGCCAAAATCTGAACCAGTACTGTAGTATTTTTTAATAGTCTAACCAACATCTAAATCTAATCTGACATGAGGAAAATTTTACTCGTGCTGGCAGGACTGCTATTGGCAGTAACTTCCCTGCTTGCACAGACTAACCACACTGTTAAGGGAAAAGTAACGGATGAATCAGGCAAAGGATTACCTGGTGTTTCTGTGAGTTTACCGGGAGGTAAAACCGGCACTGTTACTGATTCCAAAGGAGAGTTCTCGCTTTCTGTACCTGCAAATGTAACCTTCCTGAAAGCATCTTTTGTAGGCTATGAATCACAAACGTTGACCATTAACGGTAGCAATGCGGGGAGCATTACTTTGTTACCAGACGCCAAAGCTATTTCGGAAGTGGTAGTCGTAGGTTATGGTACGCAACGTAAAAAAGATGTAACGGGCAGTATTGTTTCTATTAAAGGCAGTGCAGTAGCAGAGCTGGCGGTGCAAAGTTTTGAATCCGGTTTAGGTGGTCGTGCAGCCGGTGTACAAATCACCGTACCCAATGGCATCGTAAACAATCCACCGGTGTTTCGTATCAGGGGCGCTAATTCCATTTCTATGAGTGCTTATCCGCTGATTGTAATTGATGGTGTGCCTACTTTTTCCGGTGATGTGGGTAGTTCCAATGCGCCATTGAATCCATTGGCCAGCGTGAATCCGGCTGACATTGCATCGATTGACATTGCCAAAGATGCTGCCGCCACAGCCATCTACGGTAGCCGTGCCGCCAATGGTGTAGTGTTTATCACTACCCGGAAAGGAAAAGCCGGCCGTCCTAAAGTATCTTATAGTGGTTGGGTAGGTAGTACCAAACCAACGCGGTTACCGGAAGTATTGAACAGTGCACAGTACCTGGAAGTAAAAAATGAAGGATTGAAAAATGCCGGTAGCACAGATGTGTATGTGCCTAATCAGGATGCCAGTGGTAAAACCATCGACACAAAATGGATGGATGTGGTATACCGTGATAAAGCCATTTCTCAGAGCCATAGTATAAATGTTTCCGGAGGTACGGAAAATACCAGTTATTATTTTTCCGGCGGCTATACGAAGCAACAAGGTATTCTGAAAAGGAATGAGTTTGCACGTAAAAATCTCCTGTTCAATATTGATCAGCAATTAGGCAAGGCATTTACAGTTGGTGCGCGGATCAACTATTCCAATGAACAAAGTCTGATCTCCGGTTCATCCGGTTCACTCGAAGGAGAAGCCTTTAACTCCGGAGGTCTTGCCCGCCTGGCTTTTCTGACGTCTCCGCTGGTAGCACCATTTAATGATGATGGCAGTTATAATGTAAGTGGTTCCGGTTTAGGCGGCGGTAAAAATAAGTTGCCGATCGGCATCTACAATCCACAGGTATTACTGGATCTGGATCATTCCAATACCGAATCCAATCACTTCCAGGGAAACATCTATCTGCAGGTAAAGCCATTTAGCTGGATGACCCTGAGAACACAATATGGCGCGGATTACATTATGCTGAACAATGATGTTTACCTGAACTATTTATCCGGTGATGCCGTTGCTTCTACCGGTGATGTAACCAGCACCTATTCGCAGTATAAGCGTTGGGTGTGGACCAGTACCATGCAACTGGATCATTCTTTTGGCAAGCATAACCTGAGCTTACTGCTGGGTTCCGAACAGCAACGTGATGCGCGTGAACGATATGGATTACAGCGGCAAAAGCAAATGGATAATTATTTTAACAACAGTGAAGGCGGGTGGCTGGTGGATCTCTCCCGGTATTTACTGCGGCGGGAAAACTATTTATTGTCTGCCTTCTCCCGTTTAAATTATAATTACAAGGAGAAATATTACATAAGCGCCAACGTAAGACAGGACCAGTTCTCCGCCTTTGGCCCCAATTACAAGAAAGGTACTTTTTATGGGTTTTCTGCGGGATGGGAAATTACGAAAGAAGCTTTCTGGCAGAATGCAGGATTGGATAATGTATTCAGTGGCTTCAAGATCAGGGCCAGTCATGGTAAGGTAGGTAATTTCGCAGGACTGAATGATTATGATGCGTTATCATTATACAAGCCTTCTCCTTATGGCGGTAATTCTTCTATTTATTTCAACCAGGCCGGTAACCCTAATCTGAACTGGGAAACCAGTAAGAAAACCGATATTGGATTTACTTACGGATTGCTGAATAACAGGATCAATGGTGAGTTCTCTTATTACTACAATGACATCAATGGTTTGATCCTGTTTGTGCCGCAAATGCCATCTGCTGGTATTCCTATCACCAGTACTACTGCCACCATTGCCACCATTCCTACTAACGTAGGCAGTATGTATAACAGAGGTGTTGAGTTCAGTGTGAATGCCGCGGTGATTGATCAAAAAGATTTCTCCTGGAATAGTGCCTTTAACATTGCGTTTAATAAAAATGAAATCACTTCACTCGCAGGTGATATTACCGCTATTCCTTTTGTGACCAGCAGCCTGGAACAAACCAGTATCAATAAGGTAGGGAACCCCGCGAGTATGCTTTATGTAGTGCGTACCGTCGGTGTGGATCCCGCCACGGGCAGGAGGATTTTTATTAATGCCAAGGATGAACAGGTTTATTTCAGCAATTCGGATGCCGTTAAGTATAAATATGCCGATGGCAAAGCAGCACCAGCTATTGGTGTGAAAGATGCGGTGGCGTATAGAAATACCAATCCTAAAGTATTAGGTGGTTTTGAAAATACTTTCCGCTACAAGAATTTTGAACTTAATGTGCTGCTTACCTATCAAACTGGTTTTTATGTGTACTATGGCAGCAATGCAGGTTTAAGAGATCAGCGTTACTGGAACAACAGTACCGATGTATTGAACCGGTGGCAGAAAGTAGGTGATCAAACGGATATGCCGAGGTTAGTAAACGGTGATAACATTTCCAATGGTTCCTCTTTCGCGATTGCGGCCAATGTATTTAAAGGTGATTTCGTAAAATTAAGCACCGTAGGGTTATCGTACAGATTACCAGAAAGCATGGCTAAATCCATTCATCTCACTGGCGCCCATGTGTTTCTGCGTGGACAAAACCTGGCGTTGATCACCAAATATCCAGGACCAGATCCTGAAGTTTCTTCCAATGGTAACAACGCTTCGGGTCAGGGAGTAGATCGTAATACGATCGGTAATGGAAGAACAATTACGGTGGGGCTTAATATTAACTTATAAACTGCAACGAAGATGAGAAAATATTGCATATACATATTAGTCATAGCTATAGCAGGTTTCAGCGGGTGCCAGAAAGATTTATTGGATCCGGTGCCTTCCACCGATATTCCTGACTTCAAAGCATTTGAAACAAAAGACCGCATCAACAGTCAATTGAATGGATTGTACTCCGTGATGAAACACGGGAAGTTCCTGGTCGGAAAATTTGCCATCGCCAATGAGGTAAGGGGAGAAGATTTTGTGAATGAAAAGGCCAACAATGTGACGCTGAATGCCAGCTGGAGAATGGTGCCTACCGGGGAAGCGCAGGAGGTAAAGGAAATCTGGTCACAGGGATATATCACTATTAATAACGTCAATGTTTTTTTGACGGGCATGAATGCCGTAGGTAACAAGGTAGTGGGCGATTCCATTGCTAAGCTATATGCCGGTGAAGCGAAATTTGTTCGTGGAGTGAGTTATTTTTCATTGCTGCAATTATATGCACGTCCACATTGGGATGGCGCCGGAAGTAAGCCGGGATTGATTCTTCATGGGGAAGGTCATTCCCAGATAGGCAGTTATGCCAGGGCGCGCAGCACGGTGAATGAAACCTATGCGCAGATTATCAGGGACCTGGATTCCGCAGAAGCCTTGTTACCAAAGCCTGCTGCCGGTTCAATAACAGCCATTACACATGCCAATGCGTACAGTGCCATTGCATTTAAAATCCGGGTATACCTGTTCCTGGAACAGTATGATAAAGTAATACTGGAAGCGGCTAAACTGGTATCTGCCAACGCGCCTTTTGTTTCTCCCGGTGGGCATGCACTGGAAGGCGATATATTCAAAGTGTTTACTACTCCTTACACCTCTAGGGAATCCATCTTCTCCCTGCCCTTCTCCGGGGCTACAGGTGATTTTCCAGGCACGCAAACACAGATTGGCTATTATTTTACACCTTCTTCCAAACCATACACCGGCAACGGTGAGTACTCATTGCATCCCAATGGAATTATTTCCGATTCTTCCTGGAAGTCTGCCACCGATGCACGAAGAAATTTCATCCTGGTGCTGGGTGCAAAAAAGTACTGGGTTAAGTTTCCCACTCCCAGTCCTTTTACAGATTTTATCCCTGTTATCAGGTATGCAGAAATACTGCTTGATGTGGCAGAAGCAAGGGTCAGGCAGTTGAATACGGTAGATGCTACTGCAGTAGCCATGCTATCTGCTGTGAGACATCGGTCCGATGCTTCTGTTACTTATACTACCGCTGATTTCGCGAACGCAAGCGTGTTGCTGGCCGCCATTACAAAAGAGAAGCATATTGAATTACTGGGTGAGGGCTTCCGTAGTATGGAAGTAACCCGCCTGGGTATTTCCTTCCCTTCAAAAAGCAGTGTGGTACCGGTGATTGAGCCAACAGCTCCACAGTATATCTGGCCTATTTCATCTGATGAGATGATTTATAACAAACTATGTGTAGATAATTAATTCCGGAGAGCGCTGTAAATAAGAAGCCCCGTTACTAAAAAGTAGCGGGGCTTCGTTGTTTGCCTGCAAAGTTGCAGGGCTTCAACGTTTATTCCGGTATTTGACTACAAACTAGAAGGATTCGGCTACAGGTATTTTCTTAAATGGGGGGATATTTGCGGTGGATTTGGTTCCACTGAGAAATGGCTATGGCAATTGATCCGGAATTTTTTAATTTTAATATGGGGATTTATGAGGACAGTTCTGATAACAGGGGCTAATAAAGGCATTGGCTTTGAAACCGCCAAACAACTGGCTCAGTTGGGGGATTTCGTTTATATGGGCAGCCGGGACATGAGTACCGGACAAAAGGCAGCCGATCAGTTGAAGGCTTCCGGAATAGCGAATGTGGCCGCCATCCAGATCGATGTAACCGATATAGAGACGATCAGAAAGGCAAAGGCTGCATTAGACAGCCAGATCGATTCCCTTGATTTACTAATAAACAATGCAGGCATTTCGGGTGAACAGCAGCAGTGTGTTGCTGATGGGAGTATGGATACCATTCGTAGTTTATTTGAAACGAATTATTTTGGCGCTATTCAAACTACACAAATCATGTTACCGTTATTAAGAAAATCTTCTGCTTCGGCCGTCATTAATGTGTCGAGTGAAGTGGGGTCTTTAACGATGAACATGTCTGCCGACAGACGTCCCAACTGGGCTGATTTTTCGGCATACGGATCTTCTAAAACTGCATTGAATGCTTTTACCGTTATGCTGGCCAACGAACTGCGTCCAGAAAATATAATGGTCAATAGCGTTACGCCGGGTTATACTGCAACCGATCTTAATGGATTTAAGGGTTTTAAGACTGTTGCGGAAGGTGTAAAGCCGATTGTACAACTGGCAATGTTAGCAGATCCTACAGTGACAGGCAGGTTCTTCAACGATGGTGGGGAAATTCCGTGGTAGTATTCCTGGTGTCAGTCGGAATTTGTTTATGTTGCAGGGGGCATTTATATCATTTTCGAATTGCCTGTCAGGTTAAAAAAAATTGCTCATGGTAAACAATAATGTTCAGCGGATAAAGTCTATAAGTGAATATCATCGCATCCGTGGTTTGTCTGCACCCGAACATCCATTGATAAGTCTGATAGACTATAATAAAATAAAGCATTCGCGGGAGAACAATGACATCAGCTGGGCCTATGATTTTTATTTTATAGCTATGAAAAGAGGTCTTGACGCCAAAATAAAATACGGGCAGCTGGAATATGATTTTGACGAAGGCACGATGTTTTTTATAGCGCCGGGGCAGATATTTAAGATTGAAATTAATCAGGACGCGCCAGGCAAGTCGGGTTGGATGTTGCTGGTCCATCCTGATTTTTTCTGGAATATGCCGCTGGCAAAAAATATAAAGAAATACAAATACTTTGGGTATTCCGTTCGAGAAGCGCTGTTCCTTTCAGAAAAGGAAGAAACAGCCATCTCCGGCATTGTTCAACATATCAGGCAGGAGTATCAATCAAACATCGATAAATTTAGCAGGCAAATTATTGTTTCCCAGATAGAGGTTTTACTCAATTATGCCGACCGGTTCTATCAACGGCAGTTTATTACCCGCGAAGAAGCGAATCACCAGGTGCTTGAAAAGCTGGAGGCACTGCTGGATGATTATTTTGACGACATCACCCAAAAAGAAGGGCTGCCTACTGTCAATTATGTTGCCGAGCAACTGAACCTTTCCCCCGATTATATGAGTACTTTACTGAAGGTATCTACCGGGCTTAATACACAGCAGCATATTCATGAAAAGCTGATCGAAAAAGCGAAAGAAAAATTAACCGGAACGACCTTATCAGTGAGCGAAATTGCCTACGAGCTTGGATTTGAGCACTCACAATCCTTCAGCAAGCTTTTCAAAGCAAAGACCCATCTTACCCCATTGGCATTCAGACAATCTTTTTGCTAATGATCAGGTTATATTTCTCCTGTTTTACATGAACATATCAAAGGAAGAAGTTACCAAACTCATTTCTTCTATGACAGGCGCTACTTCAAGCCCGCTCGCATCTCTTTGCTGCTGGAAGGTTTTGAAGAATGGAGCATCAAGCAACAGGTGCTGGACCTCGTTGTTTTCATAGATGGCAAAGTGAGTAAAGGTTTTACCATCCGCACCCAGGTTAACGAAGTATTTAATCGCAGGGATATTGAGCTTGCGTAATTCATTAATGGCTACCCTTACGTTTTCCTGGTTCTGTTGTGCAAAGCTTGATTTTACGGTGTAAGTTACTTTTACAATTTTCATATGTTAGTTTTTATGTTGTTGATTTTTCAGCCGGGAGGAAGCATTAATGATCCTTTTAAGCCGTTCTTCCCTAATAAGACAAAACAGCGCCGCAAAACGTGACAACTTTTTATCTTTTTTTTATACTTTCTTTAAAAAGCTTCCCGGATACGGGGCCGGGCCGGTGAAAAAACGAATAGGGACAACTACAACCTATTGTTCTTTTTTGTAGATTTCGTTTCTGAAGGAAGCATTTATATACTTATTTTAAACCCATGGTCATGAAAATCAGGAAAAGTTTTGTAGTAGTGGCGGCACTATTGGCAGCCGGCACGCTATGCTCACTTGCATTACCCCAGGAACCTGAAAAGGCAAAAAATCTGAAAGTACTGCCAAAGGATATCAGCCATGAAGAGCTGATTACCGTAATGCGTGGTTTTAATGCTGCGTTGGGCGTAAAATGTAATTTCTGTCACGAGCCGCGGAAAGACGATCCGAAGAAAATGGATTTCGCCAGCGATGAAAATCCGCACAAAGGAACAGCAAGGGACATGATGAAAATGACCAAACGTATCAACAAGAAGTTCTTCAAAGGTAGCGAAGTAATGGCGGTCAGCTGTTATACCTGCCACCATGGTAATGAAGAACCAAAAACCAAACCGGATCCAGCACCGGAAGCTGCAAAGTAAATTGAAAGGGCCGCTGCAAAGCGGCTTTTTTATTTATTACCGGTGAAGCTCGTTTACGGGCTTCACTTTTTTTCGCGATGAAGAAAGAAGGTATCCTTTAGGCATACCGTGGTCAACCTGGCTGGAACAATAATTGCAAAGATGATGAGCAGACAGCTGCAAATACCCGTTGAAAGCCGTTTTTATTTTCAAAAAGGTATAGCAGTGCAACGAGGAGAGTGTGGAAAAAAATCCGCAGTGCTGCGGTTTTTTTTCCAGGGTGAGGAAGGGAAATACCTGTGTCTATAAAAGTATTCCATTGTTCATTTGCTTTTGCCAGGTACTAACCAAAATGGATATATGAAGAGCGTGCAACATCATTATGTAGTAGCTGTAGGTGCATCGGCAGGTGGTCTGGAGGCCATCCAGGAGTTTTTTGATAATATGCCACAAACAGATAACCTGTCTTTTGTCATCATACAACACTTGTCGCCGGATTTTAAAAGTTTGTTAGTAGAACTGGTATCGCGGCATACGCAGATGAAAGTAGTGGAAGCCACCCATAATCAGCCCGTGGTAAAGCACTGTGTTTATGTAATCCCCAATACAAAACAGATACGGATAGAGAAAAATAAATTAGTACTGTCTGAAAAAACGCATGAGAAAGTGCCTAACAATGCCATTGATGTTTTTTTACACTCGCTGGCAATGGATAAGCGTCAACGTGCGGTAGCCGTTATTCTTTCCGGTACCGGCACAGACGGTACACGTGGCATTGTGACGATCAAAGAGCAGGGAGGTATTGTGTTGGTACAGGATCCCAAAACAGCCAAATTTGATGGCATGCCCAATAGCGCCATTCTTTCCGGTTATGCTGATATTATAGGTACACCGGCAGACCTGGCAGCTGCTATTATCAATGATATCAGGCATCCGGACTTAAATATTTTTAATACCAAAGAACCAGATGAAAAAACATTGAGTCGTATTTTTGAACTGATTTACAAAAATGGCGGCAATGATTTTCATTATTATAAAACCCCTACTATTCTGAGGCGTATCAGCAAGAGAATGGTACAACTGGATTTTAAAGACCCTGTAAAGTATGCTGCTTACCTGGAAGAACATGCAGATGAATGCAAAGAATTGGCGCATGACTTCCTGATTAGCGTTACCCGTTTTTTCCGTGATACAGAGGCCTTTACGTTACTGGAAAGTAAGGTGATTCCTGAAATTATTTTCGCGAAAGAACCCGATGAACAGTTAAAAGTATGGGTATCTGCCTGTAGTACCGGAGAAGAAGCGTATTCTATCGCCATGCTGATAGATAAAGTGCTGGAGCGGACCGGGAAGCGTTTGGATGTAAAAATATTTGCTTCGGATATTGATGTGGCTAACCTGGAAATAGCGTCACAAGGCGTATATCCGTTAGCGATATCCAATGATATACCGGCAGAAATGCTCAGTAAATATTTTACGATAAAAGGGAAAGGATACGTGGTAGCTCCCCGTTTACGTAAACAGATTGTTTTCGCCAGACATGATATCACAAAGGATCCTCCGTTTATTAAGAACGACCTGGTTACCTGCAGGAATATGCTTATTTATATGAACAATATACTACAGGAGCGCATCTTCAATACCCTGCAGTTTTCGCTGAACAAGGAAGGCTTTCTTTTCCTGGGGCCCAGCGAAAATCCAGGTTATCCCAAGGGTACTATGTTGCAGATCAGTAATAAGTGGCGGATCTTTAAAAAATTGCAGGACCTAAAGCCCCGGCTCAGTTTCGGAGATACCTTTACTTCCCCTGTCAGTGCAAGAGGAAAGGAAATGCTATCCCGTATTGGAAAGCAGTTCGAAACAAAAGTGCAACGCTCCCTGTGGATGGACGCTCGTGATGCGCTGACAGATGATCTGGGCTTTATAGCGTTATATATCGACAGGAATTTTGAGGTGAAAGAAACAATGGGCAATTACGATCAGTTGCTTAAGCTACCCCGAAAGGTGTTGAACCTTAACCTGATCCGTATGCTGCCACAGGAGCTTTCCCTGGTGATTAATAAGGAGATTCGCCGGGCGTGGAAAAATAATGAGAAGGTCATTGTTAATAACCTGCGCTACAAAAAGGATGATAAGAGTGGTGTGATTAATTTGTTGATCAATCCTATACTATCGGCAGAAAATGACTACACGCTGGTAACCATTACAAAAGTAGAAATAGCTCCTTCGGTGGAGGTAGTTCCTTATGTAACAGATGGTATTGATCCGGATTATATCAACGGCCTGGAAAGTGAATTGCAGGAAGTAAGAAATAGTCTGCAACTCGCAGTAGAAGATCTGGAAACAGCCAATGAGGAACTGCAAAGCTCCAATGAAGAATTGTTGTCTTCCAACGAAGAGTTGCAGAGCTCCAATGAAGAATTACAATCGTTGAATGAAGAGCTATATACTTTGAATACAGAGCATCAGTTAAAGATAAAAGAGCTGATAGAGCTGAACGATGACCTGAATAATTATTTCCGCAGTACAGATATCGGGCAGATTTTCCTGGATGACCAGCTGAATATACGCAAGTTTAATCCGGCTTCCGCTTCTATGATCAACTTCATTGAAAGTGATCTGGGGCGGCCTTTTACGCATATCTCCAATAATATCAGGTATGATAAGCTGATGGAAGATATTGACTATGTGCAGCGAACCAGGCAGGTGGTGGAAAAGGAAGTCCAGTTGAATAAAGGCAGAGAGCTGCTCATGCGTATCATGCCTTATATCACCCGTGAAGGAAGGCATGCGGGCATCATTCTAACCTTTGTGGATATTACAACTATCGCCAATCTCAATAACATTATACGAAGTGTTTTCAATGCCAGTCAGAGTGCTATTTTTGCTTTACATACTGTTGAATCTAACTCGGGAGTAGTGGATGATTTCATCATTACTACGGTGAACAGGATGGCTTATGATTGGTTTGGCGGGGCACATCAACGGCTCACTGGTAAAAGTTTGAAGAATGATTTGCCGTTGCTGTCTACTCCTGAATTGTTTGAGGAGTATTTACTGGCCATGCAGAATGACAGTATCGTTGACCGGGATGTTTTCCTGCAGGAGAAGAACAGCTGGTATGAGATGACAGCTATAAAAATGCCGGGAGGGCTGGTGGTTACTTTTACAGACGTAACGGATAAGAAACTGGCATTCCAGGAAATAGAGCAAAGCTATAGTGAGCTGAATGAGGTGAAAGAACATCTTAAATTACTGAACCTGGAGCTGGAAGATAAAGTGCGTGATCGTACCAGGGAATTGTCTATCAGTGAAGAGCGGATTGCCAGCAATATTGCAGAGAAACGTTTCCTGGCAGAGGCCATGCCATTAATGGTTTGGACTTCAGTAGAAGCGGGACAGGTTGATTTTGTAAACAGCCAGTTTGAATACTATACACAACTGTTGTATGAAGATGCCATTGGCACCGGTTGGCAAAGAGTGATCTATCCTTCCGATCTGGAGGCGTTGCTGGATACCTGGAAGAAAGCGGCGATAGCTCATACTGACTTTAATTGCGACATAAGAATATTGAGTCATGGTGAGCAATACCGCTGGAACCTGTTGCGGGCCAAGGCCAGAAAAGGAGAGGACGGTAAATTTTTCAGCTGGGTAATTACCAACATGGATGTTCATGAGCAAAAAGTCATGAACGAGGTGTTGGAGGAAAAGGTGGCAGAACGCACTATGCAACTGCAAAAGAGTAATCTGGACCTGGAATCCAGCAATAATGACCTGCAATTATTTGCTTCAGTGGCGTCTCATGACTTGCAGGAACCGCTGCGTAAGATCCACATGTTTTCCAAAATGGTCAGGGATAAACATGATACAGAGTTGCCGGAAAGTACTGTATTATATCTCAATAAGATCATGCACGCTGTTAACCGCATGAAATCACTGATGGTCAATATTCTTCATTTCTCTAAATTAACCACGGAGAATGCAGGTTTTGAGTGGATAGATCTGAACCAGGTAATGGAGGAGGTGCAGGAAGACTTTGAAATGCTGGTGAAAGAGAAAGATGCGGAGATCATTGTATCTGATATGCCGGAGTTGATGGCGAACAGGTCCCAGATTCAGCAGGTATTTCAAAATCTTATTGGTAATTCACTGAAATTTACTTCTCCGGAAACAACACCGAAGATCCATATCAGCGCACAGCGGATTAAAGAGAAGTCCCTGGAAGCGGCGGAGGCGGCAGATGGTAAATGGTACAGATTATCCATTGTGGATAATGGAATTGGTTTTGATGAGCAGTTTAAGTCAAGAATATTCGACCTTTTCCAGCGCTTGAATTCTAAAGACATGTACGAGGGTACCGGTATCGGGTTGGCCATCATTAAAAAAATAGTAGAAAAGCACCAGGGGCTTATTACTGCAGAAAGTAAAGCCGGTGAGGGTGCGAGTTTTCATATCATTTTACCTGAGCAGCAGGAGATTTAAAGCACATTATATGAAGCCATTTAAGAAGATATTACTGGCAGAAGATGACGAAGATGACAGAATGATCTTCGATGATATTGTAGAACAATTGAAGATGGTAAATGATTTTACTTTCAGCACTGTTGATAACGGGCTTAAAGTCATTCAGTTGCTTGCCCAGCTGGAAACCTCCGCATTGCCGGACCTGATCATTCTTGATCAGAATATGCCGCAGATGAATGGAAAGGAAGCCCTGGGATTACTGAAAGAGGATCCTCGTTTGAAGCATATTCCGGTAGTGATTTATTCTACCTTTAATGACGCCAGGCTGGCGGCTACCTGTTTGGAGATGGGAGCGGACCAGGTGATTACCAAACCCGACTCCTATGAAGGATTTAACGCGGTTATTTCGCAACTGGTCKGCAAATACCTTTTTGAAAAGGTCCAATAATGCCCTTTTTAATGTCTTTCATATGTTATTTTTTTAATTTATCAGCATCGGGACGGGAAAAAGAGTATCTTTGCTTCCGTCTGTTGAGTTAAAAGCATAAAGCACAGAAGTATCTATTCTCTCCAGTCCGGAAATCTTTTCTTTACTGCTCTCCTCAATTGTGATAACGCTAAAGATGAAGAAGCGTTATTTTATAATTTATTACATCAGATATATCAACATGTTATTTGAGCAATTAGGGCTTATTGAGCCCATTTTAAAAGCAGTTAAAACCGAAGGCTACACTACGCCTACTCCCATACAGTTACAATCTATTCCTATTGTATTGGAAGGTAAAGACCTGCTCGGATGCGCGCAAACAGGCACCGGTAAAACGGCAGCGTTTGCTATTCCCATTTTACAGTTATTACATAACAGTACGCCGGCCAATCAAGGCTTTAAACATATCCGTACACTGATTCTCACACCTACCAGGGAACTGGCGGTTCAGATCGATGAAAGCTTTGCCGCCTATGGTAAGCACACCGGCCTGAAGCACGATGTGATTTTTGGTGGAGTACCTCAGCACAGGCAAACCATTGCCCTGCGTAACGGTACCGATATCCTGATCGCTACACCGGGCCGCTTACTGGATCTCATGAACCAGGGCTATATTTACCTGAACCATCTGGAAATATTTGTTTTAGATGAGGCAGATCGTATGCTGGACATGGGTTTTATCAATGATATCAAGAAAGTAATACGGGAACTGCCGCAACAGCGTCAAACCCTGTTCTTTTCTGCTACCATGCCGCCAAGCATTGCACAGCTGGCCAATTCTTTACTTTATAAACCAGAAAAAGTAACCATTACGCCGGTAGCTACTACCGCTGAAAGGGTAGAACAGTCGGTTTATTTTGTGAAGAAGAAAGATAAACAGTCTCTGCTGGATCATCTTTTGAGAGATAAGACCATAGAACGTACCATTGTGTTTACACAAACCAAGCACGGTGCAGACAGGATCGCTAAAAATCTGAAGAAGCGCAATATCAACGCAGATGCGTTGCATGGCGATAAATCACAGGCTTCCCGTCAGAATACACTGAACAACTTTAAAAATGGCCACCTGCGTGTGCTGGTAGCTACAGATATTGCTGCCAGAGGTATTGATGTGGACTCACTGGAACACGTGATCAACTATGACTTACCGAATGTTTCTGAAACTTACGTACATCGTATAGGCAGAACCGGTAGAGCAGGTGCCGCAGGTTACGCACTTTCTTTCTGTGACACAGAAGAAAGACCTTTCCTGAACAGCATCAACAAGCTGACCAGGCAAATCATTCCATCTGTGCCCCATCCTTTCGAAGAAGCGGCATTAATGGAAGCCAATAGCGCTAATCCGGATATGCCTAAGGCAGATCCAAGAAGACCTAAACCTAAGAATAGAAGGGGCAGGATCGATAAAAKAGACAGAACTTTCTAGGATTATAGTCATAAGATTTTAAAAGAAGAGCGAAGATAAAAGCAATGGCTGCTTTGGTTTTCGCTCTTCTTTTTTTGATGTCAATGCCACAGGGGCCCAACATTACATCACTTCCGCTTTGATTTTCCCCGCTTTAATAGCTTTTACGAAGACTTCATAATCTTTCTCTGTCTGGTTTGCATAGGCAACGGCGAACTTGCCTATTGCCTGATCCATCACATCCGCTTTCCCTAAATAACCGCTGATTATATCTGCAGGCCCTGTTTTAGCATGTGCCCGGGCGAGTACTCTGCCACATAGACCAGCATAAGCGGCCATTACTTCCTTATCGAAATGCTCCACATCAGGGGCTATTTTCCGGTCTCTCAGCTGTCGCAGGTAGAAGTGCCTGTTTTCCAGCCCGGTACTCCAACCGAGGAACATATCACTGGCTGCCTGTACCAGCCGCTGGCCCTGTACGATGCGTTCACCGTTATGCTGATATTTACTTTTGCCGGTATAGGCTTCCAATACACTTGGTCTGGCCTCTTTTATCTGCATGAACAACGGCTCATCTTTCGCATTCATCATCAGCGCAACGAGGCAACGGGTACCTACGCTGCCCACGCCTACTACTTTCAGGGCAATATCTATCACCCTGTACTGGCTGAAAAGAAAGCGCCGGTCGGCTTGCAGGGTATTCATGTAAAAGTTCAGAAATGACTGCACCATCTCTTTCTGTTTCACCAGGTCGATCGGGTGGTAGATAAGTGGGTGCTGGTCCAGGATTTCAAAGCTGCCCAATACACTTTGGGTGATTTTATAAAATACTTTTTCGGGAGTGCTTTTTTGTGCTTTGTCCATGGCATCTTTCAGCATGGTTTTTACTTTTTCATTGCGGGCTTTATTAAGGAGGTCCTGCATTTCAAATTTCATGTACCAGAGGTCCAGAGTATTCATCTGGGCGTATTCCGCTATGGCAACTCTATAAGCGCTTGCCATGTCTATGGCCATTTGTTGGGCATCCGTTTCCCGCATATTATTATGTCTGGCAGCCAACACAAAGCTGGTGGCCAGTCTTTTGATATCCCATTCCCATGTCGCAGGCAATGTTTCATCAAAGTCATTGGCATCGAAAATGAGGTTACGTTCCGGTGTAGCAAAGCCGCCGAAGTTCATGAGATGGCAATCGCCCATGGCCTGCACAGATAGCTGTGTATGCGGGAGACCGGACAGATCATGTGCCATAATATCTGCTGTTCCCCGGTAAAAAGCAAATGGGGATACACTCATTCTGCCGCAACGAATGGGGATGAGGTCTGGTACCCTGTCGTAGTTGGAGGCGTTGATCGCTTGCAGGATAGTGGGGCGTTTGGATGATAGTTTAAAATCTCCCTGGGAGGTGCGGGGGACTTTATCCCTGATCTTTTTGCCTGGATTATCTGAAATAGTGGCCATAATAATGTAATTAGTATTCAAACGTATGAAGTACACTACTTGTTTTTATTACCACAGAAAGATACGTTTTTCGTGTTTTTTATTGGGACCGATTGCAAAGCAAAGATTTGGTAAATCGGCTTTTTTATTTTAGGTTTGGTTAAGAGACGCAAAAATTTTCTCTATATCAACCAGCACAGTATTGAAATGCCATTACAGATTTCATCATTCGTTTTAACGTAATATCAACCATCAAGCAGCAACACGTCATGAATTAAGCGTTTTTTTACGCGATAGAAATTAAGTTCACTTGTCGTTTTACCTGATATTCCATTTACAGTGAAACAAGTACACCATCAACCGGTTGATCTGCAGGAAGTAGCTGCGGGTAGTGAAAAAGCATTCAAAGCTTTGTTTGATCAGTATCGTGGAAGATTGTTCTATTACATTTCCCGCTTTATAAAATCAGAACAGGTGGCGGAGGAGTTGGTACTGGACGTATTTATGAAGATATGGACTGGTAGAGATCTCATTTCACAGATCCATAATTTCGATGCCTTTCTTTTCCGTATTGCACATAATAAAAGTATAGACTTCCTGCGTACAGCAGCCAGGGATCCCCGTTTGCAGGAGCTCTTGTATGAGGTGACTGACCTCGCCGGTACAGAAGGAGCAGATACTATGCTGATCGTACACGAGTATGAAGAGAAAGTGCGTACCGCTATTTCCCTGTTGCCACCACAATGCAAAAAAGTATACACGTTAAGTCGTGAAGAAGATCTGTCACATGATCAGATTGCACAACAGCTGCATATTTCAAGGGCAACTGTTAATAATCACATCGTACTCGCCCAACGCTTCATCCGTAACTACCTTGTTAAAGAGATAGATATAGCGATTGTCATCCTCATTATCGGAAAATTTTAACTTTTTTTTATCCTTCATTAGTTATCGTTCCTTTTTTACTCGTCTTACTAACAGGAGAATGCTTTTTATCACAATTGTTGCATTATGGATAACGGTCCTGTTCATACGTGGAAGTACCTGTTGGCGCAATATCTCGACAACAGGATTTCAAAGGAGGAGTTAGCGGAACTACTGCGTAAGGCAGGAGAGGAGGAAGATATGGAGATGCTCACCATCGTATTGAAAGAACAATGGGAAGCCTCCAGAGACGCAACAGACCATAGTGGACGGGACTGGGATGCAAAGTTCACTACGATGATGGCGGAGGCTCCGCAAATACAGGACCATCGCCCGGTAAGACGGCTCCTGAAAATAGCCGTGGCAGCCAGTATCGCTGCATTGATTGCCATAAGTGGTTATTTCTTCTCTTTTAAAAAAACAACAACACCACCGTCAATAACGTCGACGACTAAACGCAGAGATATCGCACCCGGGACAACAGGTGGTATTTTGGTATTGGCCAATGGTCAGCAAATTGCACTGGACAGTGCCGGCAATGGATTGCTGGCGCTACAGGGAAGTACCAAAGTGACCAATCGTCAGGGAAAAATCGTTTATAATGCCTCCGGCGGGAATAGTGAACAACTATTTAACACGGTAGTAACCCCAAGAAGCAAACAGTATCAGTTGGTATTGGCTGATGGCAGCAGTGTTTGGTTAAATGCTGCTTCCTCTGTTCGTTTTCCTGCTGCCTTTTCCGGCAATGTAAGAAAGGTAGAGATCACAGGGGAAGCCTATTTTGAAGTGGCTCCCCTGTTGCGTAATGGAAAGAAAGTACCTTTTATTGTATCCACCCGCGGCATGGAAGTGCAGGTACTGGGTACACACTTTAACGTAAATGCCTATCCGGACGAACGTACTATTAAAACCACCTTGCTGGAAGGCAGCGTTGTTGTCACCAAAGGGAATGCCAAACAGATGCTGAAGCCCGGTGAACAGGCACAGTTGAATCCCGGAAACAATATTGTATTATATAAAGATGTGGACACCGATGGAGAGGTAGCCTGGAAAAATGGATATTTCTCTTTTGATCAGGCCGACCTGAGCAGTGTAATGCGGCAAATTGCCCGCTGGTACGATGTGGAAATMGTATACGGAGGCAAGGTGCCGAACCGCCGCTTTGGAGGGGAAATTTCACGTACTTCCAATGTATCACAGGTGTTGAAGATACTGGAAGAGAGCAAAGTACATTTCAGAATAGAAGAAAAAAGGATCATCGTATTGCCATAATAAAAAACCGCTCTGAGGTGAGAGTCAGAGCGGCAAATAGTTCTGGAGAATACTAGTTATAACAATTTGTAGGGACGAATTGCTAATTACTCAACCAAAACCACTACTAAAGTATGAAAAAAAATCTACGTACCGCCTGGTATTTCAGCCGTCGCGTACTGCCCAAAACGCTCCTGTTTATGAAGCTAACAGCCATTCTGATTATGGCCGCCTGTCTGCAGATTAGTGCAAAAGGTTACTCACAGAAAATCACACTGGCCGAAAAAAATGTACGGCTGGGAAAAGTGTTCCGCGCTATAAAAAAACAAACCGGGTATTCCTTTTTCTTCGATGAATCCTGGATGCGACAGGCAGATGCCGTTACAATTGATGTAAAAGATGCTTCCCTGGAAGCTACACTGGACATATGTTTTAAAAACCAGCCACTCACCTATACCATTGTTGGCAGCACAGTGGTAGTAAAACAAAAAGAAGAAAATCAGCAAAACAATATCGATCACGATATGGCCCTGGTAGCCGAAATCAGCGGAGTGATTACCGATATGGATAAACATCCGCTGGCAGGGGTATCTATCAAAATAAAAGGTACCAACAAGGGCACTATCAGCAACTCGAATGGTGAATTTACCCTCCATGCCGAACCCGGTGACGTACTGGAGATCAGTTTTGTAGGATATAAAAAACAGGAAATAAAAGTAGGAGATAATACCAAACTGTCTGTAAAGATGGAACCCTCCAGCAGCGGATTGGGAGAAGTAGTAGTAACCGCACTGGGCATCGGTAAAAACGATAAAACAGTAGGTTATGCACTTACTACTGTAAAAGGTGAAGAACTCACCCGCACCAATTCCGTGAACCCGATTACTGCCCTGCAAGGTAAAGTAGCCGGTGTGAATATCAGCGTAATGACAGCGGCTGGCGTGCAAACATCTCCCTTTATCCAGATCAGAGGAGCCAAAGTATTAGGTACACCAGGTAATAACGTGAACCAGCCCATTTTTGTGATAGATGGAAATGTGATTACTAATAACGTATCAGATGCAGATAACGCCGATGCGGGTTCTCAGCTGAAAAACCTGAACCCCGATGATTATGAATCCATCACTGTACTGAAAGGAGCGGCAGCTACCTCTATCTACGGTTCCAGAGGTATTAACGGCGCCATCGTTATTACTACTAAAAAAGCAAAGGCAGGAGACGGGTTTTTAATTGAAGTCAACTCTACTTATCAGAAGGAAAGCGTGTATCGGGCACCAATGGATTTACAAAATGTATATGGTCAGGGAGACTATGTAGAAAGAGAAGGTAATTTCAGACCAGATGGCACACAAACCAAAACAGATGCCAGCTGGGGACCTTTAATGGATGGTAGTTTACACCCCGCTGCTTTTAATCCCAAAAAGATGGTGCCTTATTCACCACAACCCAACAACTGGAAAACATTTTACCAGGATGGTAATTACATTAATAATAATATTGCTATCAGCAGCGCTACTGATAAGTTTAACTATCGCCTGTCGTATTCCAACAACTATACCAATGGTTTATTGCCAAACAATGGCATGAAAAGAAACTCCGTTGATTTAAAAATCGGCGCCAGATTAAATAAAGTATTTTCTACCGACTTCGGCATCAGTTATTCCAATACAGAAGCAAAGAACTTCTTCTCCCAGGGTCGTTACTATTATGGCGGGGGACAAAATCTGGCATTTAATACCTACTACCTGCCAAGAAATATAGACTTTGGTGATTGGTATAAAACGTATCGCGCACCAGACAATACACCTGATTATGCAGATACCTACGCCAATCTTGGTGCGGCGGTGAATGCGTTTTCAAGGTTTGATAAGAATAATTATTTCCGTCACGAAAATTCCATACTGGGATACATGCAGCTGAAAGCACAGGTAAACCCCTGGCTGGACCTGTCTGCCAGAGGTAATTTCAACTTCTATAAAATACGTACAGAAGAAAAAGACTATGGTAATGGTACTAATAATACCGGCGGTTATTATTCATCCGGAGGCAGCTATACCAGCGATTACACGTTGCTGTTTATGGCACATGCCACTAAAGATGTCATGAATAAAGACCTGAACATCGACTTCCGTTTATACAATGAAATTTATGGAGACAGACTCGGCGAAAGCTACGGAGCCTCCACCAATGGTCAGCTGAGCGTACCCAATGTTTTTTTCCTGGGTAACTCTTCCCTGAATATTCAAAACCAGTATTATTACGGTTCTACCAGTGTGCCGGGCCCCAGATATCCTTCCCAGTTAACGATTGGTGTTGGTGGTATCCTCAACCTGAATTACAAACAATTCCTGAACCTGGAAATCACCGGACGTAACGACTGGAGATCTACCCTGACTTATCCGGTAGCAGCCATCGGCGCGAAGAATAATTATTCTATTTTTTATCCTTCTGCTAACCTCTCTTATTCTTTCTATGATCATTTCGAGAAGAGTATGCCAGGATGGATTTCTTCCGGCAGACTGCGGGCTTCCCTGGCATATGTAGGTAACTCTGGTATTGCCGGTGCCTACCAGACAGGTGTTGGTTATTCTCCAGGCACTATCCTTAATCAGAACGGTGCTTCTGTTGGTACTGCCACACAATACAATGCTAACGTAAAACCTAACCTGGACCTGAGAGCGCAGATCTCCCGTACCTGGGAGTTTGGTACCAATTTCGGTTTGTTAAAAGACCTGATCAATGTGGATTTTGCCTGGTATAAAACCAATACTTTCCACCAGTTGATTAACCTGGCCGGTGTACCGGAAACAGGTTACAGCCAGGTATTCTTTAACGCCGGTAATATCCAGAACAAAGGATGGGAATTGTTAGTGAACATTTCACCTATCCGTAGTAAAAACTGGGGATTGGATTTTGCGGTGAACTTAGGACATAATAAGAGCAAGATTATTGAGTTTGGTAATGGTATCAAAGACTGGAACCTCAGTGATAACTATGAAGGTGTAAGTGTACATGCCTATGAAGGTGGTGACTTTGGTGTATTGACTACAAATGTGGGTGACTACCTGGCCAGCACCAAAAATGATCCTAAAACTGGATTCCCACTGATTACTTATGGCGGCAGAATTACAAGCCCTGCTGGCCAGTATGATATGGTGAACTATAACCTGGTGCAGTTACCGGGTGGATCTGCAGCGCCGAAAATGGGTAAAGTAGAACCAGATTTAACAGGTGGTATAAGTGCTACTGTGAGATATAAAAACTTCAGTTTATTTACACAGGTGGATGGCCGCTTTGGTGGTTATGTATATTCAGAATCTTATGCTTATGCCATGGGACAGGGTACACCAAAAAATTCCCTGCAGTACCGCGACCAGGCTCACGGAGGCGTAGCACGTACCGATCCGCAGTGGAATGGTGGAAAACCCATGTATGATGGCGTAATTCCAAATGCAGTATTTGACGAAGGACAGATGAGTCCATTACAACCAGCTGTCAGCATTGCCGGCATGACCTTTAAAGAAGCTTATGACAAAGGGTTGGTAGAACCTTTTAAAGCGTCTTTATACTATAATACTTTTTACGGATGGGAAACCAATCTGAATAACAATGGTACTATCAGCAAAAATTCCTGGGTAATGCTGCGTGAAATCACGCTGGGATACCGGTTACCTGCTGCGATTAYCAATTCCATTCATTTGAAGGGAGCGAGGTTAACGTTAACTGCCCGCAACGTTGGTTATTTGTACAGAACATTGACTGGTGGCCAGAATCCGGCGTCTCTCCAAAGTAATGATCCATTCAGGCCGTTCATTACCGGTGGGGTACCTTTTTCCCGCAACTATGCAGCAACCCTCCACATTTCTCTGTAAAACAACTAATACATAGACGATGAAAAAAACTAATAAATATATACTTGGATTACTTACCCTCGCTTTGGTAAGTCAGTCATGCAAAAAGACGCTGATAGATATTAACACCAATCCGAATTTACTGCCGGATGTAAATCCGGAGTTCCTGTTCACCGGGGCTACCGTAGATATTGATATCAATGGACGTGACCGCCCCGCACAAAGGTATGGAGCCACCTTAAGCTATATGCAGTATGTGGTACCAGATGCGGTGACTAACAGCAGTCTTTCCGGAAAGTATGCTGATCCTGCCAAGAGCACCGGTCCTAATCCGAATTTCTTTTTTTACAGCGACTACTTCAATTCCACTGGTCGCGATATGCACCGGATCATCGACAAGATCAATTCCCTGCCAGATGCTGCCAAGGCTACTTACCAGGGATTGAAAGCGATTTGTTCTATTGTGGATGTATATCATGCGTGGAGAGTAGCTGACATTTTCGGTGCATTACCTTACAGCCAGGCATTCAATGATGCGCAATATCCTTTACCGCAATACGATTATGATTTTAACCTGTATAAGGTGTTTGATCAACAATTGAAAGATGCGGCTACTTTGTTAAAAAATAATACGACCAACCAGTTTGCGCTGGGCAACCAGGATTTATTCTATGGTGGCGATTATGGAGAGTGGCTGGGTCTTGCCAATACGTTGCGTATTAAGATTGCACAACGTTATGAAAAACGTGACGCTGCGAATTTAGCAGCGGTGCTGAATGATGTGGCAACTAATTTTGCGGGTAAACTGATTGCTCCTTCTTTATCAGATCCTACCAATGATGGATCGTTCGCCATCAATCATACCCGCGACTGGAATAATAATGTGGATGATATCAACGTGATCCTGTTTAATTATAATGCGTCTTTTTCTTTTGTGGAATACCTGAAATCCACGAATGATCCACGTATTGGATTTATGATCCGGCAAAATGATATGGGCAATAACAGTAACCAGTATCTGACTGTGAAAGTGAATGGGGATGCGGCATCGCAGGCTGCACTGGCATTGCCGGAAAACCAGGTACGTTACTGGGGTAAGCATGCATCTCCTGCCTCTGCTGGTGATGCTACTTATGGTCCTACCGGTTTAGACAGGAATAAAACATTTACTCTGAAAGATGGTACTACGCAGAATCTGCTCTTCTTATCGGCTATTCAAACCCGTTTGTTTGTGAAGAACGGTGGTTTTGGTGGATTTGATCAGCGTTCCAAGCAAGTCCTGATGCATACGGATGAACCTTATTCTGATGGGTCTACCATTAAAATGAAATCTTTCTTTGTTACGTATGCAGAAACCTGTTTTATGATGGCAGAGATAGCAGAAAAAGGTGGTAATGGCCTGGGACAAACTGCTTCACAATGGTTTTACAAAGGCGTACAGGCTTCCTTTAATCAATACCAGGCTTTTGCGGTGGCTACCAAAGTACCGAATGCAGATGCCATCAGTATTGGTGCATTTGCCACACCTGCCGGTATTCCTTACAAAGGGTTACCCAGTATTTATTCACAATCCTGGGTGCATTTCTTAATGCAGCCGGATGAAGCATGGGCTATGTGGAAACGTACTGGTTATCCACAGTTCACAGATGTAAGACCAGGTAATAACGGTAAAATAGGAGATGGATCTTCTATTGCTTACCTGGAAAACTTATGGGATGGTGGTAAGAATTTACTGATTGCCCGCCGTAATAGTCTGAATGTGAGTTCTACGCTCAACCAGGATAATTACAATACAGCGGTGCAAACGATGATAGCAAAAGATCCTGCTTATGGCGCCGGTGCAGCCGATACCAAGGGCAGAATATGGTGGGATAAAAATTAAGTGTATTAGTGGTGAATCCATGTTGGGAGGAGAAGGGCAGGCCATGAGGCCTGCTCTTTGTTGTTTATATAGGCAGATGGTTTAAGTCCCTTTACTATGAAAGGTTATCTCTGTTTGTTATTAGCGTGTATTCTTTACAGTTATCATCCGGCTATTCTCGCATTATATATTCAGAATAATAGCACAAGATAAGATTGTCTGTATGGATTTCACAGGGAAAGCCGTTATTCCGGGCAGGCAACTATCACCCGCCACTGCAAGGTAAGCGCAGCAGACAGTTTTCCACTTCTGGGGCAATTCCCGGGAGGCCCCGATTTTTATAGCGATAATCATGGATACTAAGAGATATTAATTATATTTGACATGTAAAAAAATTCTATGAAAAAACTTTTATGTAATTTTACCCGTAAATACCAGAGAGTCAAATAGCCATAACCCTTAACCGAATCCTTATGGATCAGCCTCATTCTATGGACCAATACTGGCAACAACTGCGTGATATGGGATTTACCGAAGACGCGATAGCCCTGTACAAGCAACAGATGGAACAAGCCATCGAGCATAATAATGACTGGAGCGCACAGATGAACATGTTCGCTGAGAATATAAAGCAGTTTAACCAGATGTTTTCCGGTGATGATGCTGACGTGAATGATATGGACGAAGAGCCCCTTCAGGTGGTGTTAAATCCCAATACACGCCTGGACATAGCCCAACAATGGGCAGTTGCCTGCGGGGCAGATATTGCTTTTGTAAACCGTCAATACCTCAACGATATTACCACTGGTTTGGATAAGCATGACTGCCGTGAGCAGTTGTCGGAGTGGTGGGACATAGATAGTACGGAAGAATTACAGGAGATGATTGCCTGGCTGCAGGACAGTGGTCACCGTATAGAGTACGATATTATATGGCAGGCCATTAATACCGTGTCTATGAAGGAAAGCAAGGCTTTTTTAAGAGAGTATATTGCCACTAACGAACTGGAAGAAGCTGTGGTGATGGAGCGTTTACGCAACACCCGTGATGCGCTGGAATTGTTCCGGGAAAAGAAGCTGATTGATAAAGACTTACAGCCCGATATGCTGATCTGGGATTTTGGCCGTATCATTAATCTGAGCCGTGCCGGCTATGATGCCGGGTATATCACTTATGACCAGGCATTGGAATATATTATGTGGGGGATATCGCTTATCAGAAGAACGTATACTTCCTGGAGGCATCTTTCTATTTCTTATCAGTTTGCCCGTTGTGTATGGAATGGCATAGAAATGGGCAGTTTTGAAACATTGCACAATAACATGGAGTACTTGCTGGTAGCGCCGGACAGCCCCTGGAAGGTACTGTCATTCAGCAACACGCAGCAGTTATCTTAATGTTCCGTAATCCTGTTTAGCTCACTGTCTTTCAGGTGCAGCAGAATATGTTGAGGTAGTAGTGGGCTGTCGAAGGCCAGGTCTACAGATGTTTTCTCAAAGTCTTTTACTTTCGCCACCCGGTGAAATATTTCATAGAGTGCAATAGGTTCTTCATTAAAGCTTACACAGGTGCTGACAAAGTTCAGTTCATTAATGGCATAGCCGGGTCTTTTCATTTTATCCTCTACATCTTTCAGCCGGCCTATAAAATGACGTTGACGGATAAACGTAGTACTGTTCATGATAATAAATATATAGCTGGCATAAGACGTTATTTTACCATAGTACATATGGTTGTCTTTGCCGGTGCGCTCCACGAGGTATTCATCTCCCGATTTATAAATTTCCAAAGCAGAACGCCAGATACGTTCTGTTGCTTTTTTCCCTGACTTATAAGGCAGATTGCGGTTATAGCAATACCAGTATCCTACCAGGTGATCCAGTAACTGATGGTTGGTGGTGGCCAGTGGAATATTGATTTTCAGTTCATGAAAAGGAAATATTTCTGTCGCGTTGTTGATAAAGTCGATGTAGCTGTTAAATCCCAGGGATACTGCTATCACATTGAGTTTGGAGAAATTGGGACTGCTGATGGAAGACAGGGCAGATTGATTTTTAGCGGTTTTCAGTTTCCGGATGATGAGGTGTTCATAGAAATAGTTATCACCAAATAAAGGGGGAGGTGCGCTTAATTTTTTATGCCGCTGCTGTTTGGTAATAACGGTATTGAATTCTGTCACAATAAAACTCCATTCCGTCTTTGAAACGTCTTCCCAGCTTATTTTTTTGAGGTATTGATGCGCTATGTAATTCATTAAGCGCTCCAGGTTAAGCAATTCTTCCTTACTCATAATAATACGATTATAATACAGATATAAGCCTCCGTAAGATATGCAGAATACTTAAGTCTTGCGGCATTAACTGATATTTATATCAACAAAATAAAACAAGAAAATTATGATGAAAAACAATCACTTTGTAGCCTTATCGCCGGGCACGCTGCTATGGCAGCAAATCAGCGATTTCCGGCTGGATGATCCGGATGCAGCGCTTCCCTTTTCCAAAAAGCTGGCCAGGGAAAACAAATGGGATGCAGCTTTTACGCAAAAGGCCATCCAGGAATACAAACGATTTATTTACCTCTGCTGTATTTCTCCTACCGGCGCTTCGCCTTCAGATATAGTGGATAAGGTATGGCACCAGCACTTAATCTACACGCAAAATTACTGGGAGGCCTTTTGTGAAAAAACACTCGGAAAAAAAATCCACCATTATCCTTCCTCTGGCGGGCCATCCGAAAAGCAGAAATACAAAGCGTGGGAGGAAAGCACCCGGCAACAGTACCGGCAATATTTCGGTGAAGATCCTCCCGCAGCCATCTGGCCCGATCATTCTACTCCCCGATTGTCACCTGCAGTAAAGCGATTATCTCTGTTTCGCAAATATTGGTTAACCTTACTTCTCTTCTTGCTTTCCTTCTTTTTATTTCCCGGCTGTAGTAACGCCAGCCTCCCAGGCTTCGTTATCGTTGTGTTCCTTGTTTTGGGATCCTTCGGTGCATTCACAGTGAATAAGGACGATAAAGGCACAAATAAAAAAGATGCGGGGGGAGGCAGTAGCTGCAGCAGCGGGAGCAGTTGTGGCAGTAGTTGTGGCAGCAGTTGCGGAAGTGGCTGCGGGGGCGGCTGCGGAGGATGTGGTTCCTGAAAATTTAAAACAATATCATGAAAGAAAAAATGATTGTCCCTACCTGGGGATATGTATTCCTTCTGATCGTTATATTTGCTCCTTTTCTGTACGTATATGCAATAACGGCGCAGTGGAGTCCTTTTACAGTGAAAGGATCCCTATTTTTGCAGTTTTATGGGATTTGTTTAGGCGGCAGTTGCCTGGCAATATTATTACCTCGTTTATTCGACTCTCTGGCTGATTTTTATGTGCCATTGAAATGGTTGTTTATTTTTATGCTGGTTTTAGGATTGGCAAGACTTTGTCAGGGTATTTATCACCATAAGCCGGTGGGGTACCTGGTGTTGATGCTGATAGCAGAATGGGGAGTATGGCAACTGGGAAGAATGGGATATAATGAAAAGAGATAGACGGATGTCTATCTCTTTAGGAGCTGTAGGGGATTCTCATAGTGTTTACATAGAATAGAATAACATTAGCAGGTAGATATTATTACCCTTCATTTAATATTAGTTTTTGGAGCAACGCAGGATGAAATATGCTAGGTTTTCTGACCAGATTGGTGTAATATTATTTAATTAGTTTATATAAAGTGACAATGGTAACAACAATGGATGAAAGTATAATGATTGCAAGTTGTTGCGCAACTTCACCCTTGTTTTTTAAATATTTTTAATGCAAAGATCTTTTAGTCACTATTGTATCTGGCTGTACTTCAAAAGTCAGCATTATAAATTAGCCTTTTAAACTTATTAGATGAAGTGACTCATAAACGCGATGAAAATGCTGTTGTATCCAACATTGTATACTTTAGGGAGTACTGGAAGGGGCTAATAATGTGTAAGTTATAGACTAAAAGTGATATTTGTATAATTATATTATTTGATATGATAAAGAAAATTCGAATTGATAATGTATTTTTATATTACTTACCTGCTGCGTAGTGTAAAATTTTATATATAAGGGATAAGATGCTAGCTTTTTTTAGAAGTAAGACCAGTGCAAAGCCGCCTGATATCAGCCGAAAATTAATGGAATGGTTTTCATTCTTTTTGTCTGATAAATATTATGCAACCAATATCCGGATATGGTCTCATGTGCTCATGTGGACTTGTTTGTCTGTGCTGTACGGGCTTATGATGAGTTCCAACTTTACGGTATCTATCAGCGTGAGCATCCTGTTTATGATCAGGAATATCCTGGGGGCCATGTTTTTCTTTTACACAGCATTTTACTTTATCATCCCTAAAGTATTGCTGAAAGGCTATTTTTTCCTGGCACTGTTATGTTTTTGCGGTCCTTTTTTTTTCTGGTCTGTTATCAATTATTTGTGCGCGCTGTATGCGGTTAATTTCCTGGTGATAAATGATCCTTCCCTGCGGGATTTTCTGCATCGGGTAGTGGACGCGGGCTGGCTGGATACATTTGCGCCCGATCATATGCTGAAGATTTTCTTTCCGGTGGTGATGACAACTGCGCCGGCTTTGTCATTGAAGCTGATATTGGATGTTATCCGGGGATCTACCCGTACATTGCGGTTGGAACGGGATAACCTGAACCTGGAAGTGAGCTTTCTGCGCTCGCAACTGAATCCGCATTTCCTGTTCAACACATTGAATAATATTTACTCTTTATCCATCCGCAACGACGCCCTGGCATCGGATCTGATTATGCACTTGTCTGAAATGATGCGTTATACACTGTATGATTCCAATACAGACAAGGTACCACTGGATATGGAGGCAGAGTTCCTGAAAAACTATGTAGAGCTGGAAAGCGTGCGGTATGGAAAAAATGCCAGTATCCGGTTTGATTGCGACACAGACCGGATGGGAGAACGGCAGATAGCCCCGTTGCTGATGTTTCCCTTTGTAGAAAATGCCTTTAAATATTCACATAGCACTAACTCAGATAAATGCTGGATTCATGCCTCTCTCGAAGTGGAGGCGCATCAACTGAAATTTGAAATCTCTAATAGTAAGGGAGAAATGGCCGCCGGTAAAAAAGTACAGGGTGGCATTGGTCTTAGTAATACCCGGAAACGACTTATTCTGTTGTATCCAAATGAGCATACTTTATTTATAGAAAATAATCCCGAATATTACAAAGTTGTCTTGACACTAACGCTGAACTAAAAAATATGGATCAAGTAATTACCTGCCTTGTAGTGGATGACGAGCCCTTTGCAAGAGACCTGATGGAAAATTACATTGGACGGGTTCCCTATCTGCAACCTGTAGCCTTTTGTGAAAATGCTTTTGATGCCATTAATGAATTACAGCGGCAATCCGTTGACCTGCTGTTTTCAGATATACAGATGCCAAATATCAACGGCATAGAAATGATCCGTTCACTCAGCAATCCACCATTTGTTATTTTTACCACTGCTTCAAAAGAACATGCTATTGCAGGTTTTGAACTCGATGCGGTCGATTACCTGGTAAAACCTATTTCATTTGAAAGATTTCTGAAAGCAGTTAATAAAGCCCGTAATAATATCAGTCAGCGGTTGCAGCAGTCGTCCGTTGCGGAGCCTGTGAAGCCTAAACCTACACCGTCTAACCACCTTTTTGTAAAAGATAATAATAAGTTAACCAAGGTCCTTTTCGATGATATTTACTACGTGGAAGGGATGAAGGACTATATCAAAATTGTATGTAAAGACAAAAGTATCATTACTTACATGCGCATGAAAGTAATGGAAGATGTACTGCCACCAGACCAGTTCATGCGTATCCACAAATCTTACATCATCCGGCTGCAGGCTATTAAGTCCATTATGGGAAACACCGTGGAAGTGATCAATGGACAAACTGTTATCATTTCCAAAGCCTCCCGTCAGGATCTTAAGCGCTTACTCGGCATTGCTAACTACAATGATGATGATGAGTAACAATCCTACCGCGTAATAGTAGCAGTTGGTCGAAAATAACCGGAATTACGTCTAATAAAATATGTGGTTTAATATCTAAGGGCGAGCTTAGGTGATTGATAGCTGTCGTCAATCATTAAAAATATATCTTATGTCAAAAATGAATGCGTCTGTAAATAATCGTCCTGTGTTAATGTTAGAGAAACAAATTATTTCAAAAGCTGATGTTTCTACGATTGAAAATATGAGTGCTTCCGATAAATCAGGTGTAAGAATGGCAGATTCAAGTTTTCCCACCATTCCAACTACCTGGGGAGCTTCCCCGGCTGTTTCAGAAGCGTAACCCGCTGGTGCTTACTATTCCTAATTGTTTAACCCTTTGGTATAAAATGCAATACAGATGTGCCATAGTAGATGACGAGCCTCTGGCATTAGACATACTGGAAAGCTATATCCAACGAACTTCCTATTTGAAACTTGTAAAAAAGGCATCAGAGTTAGATACGATCGATAACCTGATCACCGAAAGAAAAGTGGACGTTGTTTTTCTGGATGTTAATTTAAGAGGAAATACAAGAGATATTATAGCGCAGTTCCTAAAAAAGGACTGCGTTTTTATTCTTGTGACCGCTTATTCCAGCCGTGAAGTAGCCTCCCTCTGCTGGAAGGAAAAGAGGGGATACCTCGGTAAACCAGCCAGCTACAAGAAGTTTGTACATGAAATGGAGAGAGTAATTCCCGGTATCAAAATAGCCGTTACCTGACATCATAAAAAACCTTTTATCTTTATTTAAGCATACTGATCGGGAAATATTCATTTCCCACTAAACTAAGTATGTTTGAATGATATGTCCCTGCTTACTAGTTGCGGCTTTTACCTGCTCAGAATGCCGCTGTTGTCATGTGAAGAAGTACTCCGCTTACACCGAAGGAGTCATAATAATCAGGCGTCTTTTATAGCGGCGATCAGGGAAACGTATACCCGCCCACTGTTGCAGGAAGCTGTTTTCCTGGCCAGTCCGGCCCTGCATGCCGAAATGCTGAAGTGGCTGGCAGAACCGGACAGCCACCTTAAATTGCCCATGGCCCTCTATCGCTACCTCCTGAGAATGAGTGCCCGCTGTACACCTTACGGATTATTTGCTGGTTGTATGACTGGTTATATTGGTGATTATCCATCGGAATTTTCGTCTGCCACCGCCAACAGCCATCATAAAGTGGCTCGTTTGGACATGGAATACCTGTCTGAGCTGGTGAATGAACTGGTACAACAGCCGGAACTCCGGCAGCAATTGCGCTTTTACCCAAACAACAGTCTGTATGAAATCGGGTACTCTATCCGCTATTTTGAGTACCAGTTACGGGATAAAAAAAGACATTATTTTCTCAGCGCCTTCACACAAAACGATTATATCACGGCTATATTAACCGCCGCCAGGGCAGGCACCCGGATAGATCAACTGGTAGCGGAACTGGGTAAACTGGATATTTCTCCGGAAGAAGCCCTTCCTTTTATTGAATCCCTGATCAGCAACCAGATCCTGGTAACCGGTTTAACGCCGGCTATTACCAGCCAGGACAGCCTTTCTGCGCTCATCGGGGAGTTACAGGCCTGCGGGCAGCCACCAGCGGGTTTGCCCGTCCTGCAGCGCATACAGCAACTACTTCCCCTGCAAACAGCCGGAGTGCAACATTACCTGGAAATTAAAACGCTGCTGGCAGAAAATTTTCCCACTATCACCGCCAAAGATCCGGTACAGGTAGATCTTTTCTTCCAGCCTGCCACTGCCCATCTTTCTAACCAGGTAATGGATCGGCTGTTGCACCGACTGGAGCGGCTTGCGGTACTGGGTACCCGGGGAATGCCTGCCGATCTGCAAACTTTTAAACAACAATTTCTTCAACAATATGAGCAACGGGAAATTCCCCTGATGATGGCATTGGACAGCGAATCCGGCATCGGTTACGGGATTGTATCGGGAGATCATTCCAGCTACACCCCGCTGATCGACGATCTTGTAATGCCCGCCGGCAAAAGAAAGGACACCATTTCCTGGAATGCGCAGGCGAAGTTCGTGTTGCAGCAATTCCTGCTGGCACAACAGCAGCAGGCAATGGTTATCCACATTACAGATACAGACCTGGATGCACTGAAAGAGGTCACGGAGGCCCCGGTACTACCACCTTTTCTTTCACTGTTAGGATCCCTGATCGCTAAGGATGCCGCTGCACTCGATAGTGGCGACTTCCAGTTGTTGCTCCGGTCCTGCAACGGTCCCAACGCCCTGGCACTGCTGGGACGATTTGCTACCGGTAATGAGGCCCTGCAAGCAAAGCTGAAAGAGTTTGTTGCCATGGAACAGGCCCTGGAAAAAGACTGTATCCTGGCAGAAGTGGTGCATTTACCGGAAGGCCGTACCGGCAACGTATTATTACGGCCATCCCTATACGATTATGAAATCCCTTTTCTCGGAAACGGCAGTGTGGCCGAGGAGTTTCAACTACCCGTCAGTGATTTGTATGTATCGGTACGCAATAACAGGGTGGTATTGCGTTCTGCGCGGCTGGACAGGGAAGTATTGCCGCGGCTTACCAGCGCACATAATTTTACCAGGGGATTATCGGCCTACCGGTTTTTATGTGATTTGCAGCAACAGCAGGCATTATCGATTCATTGGAATTGGGGGCAGCTGACAGAACAACCATTTCTACCACGAGTTGTATACCAGGAAATTATACTCGAAAGAGCCAGGTGGTATATTTCCAAACAGCGTTTCGAAGCGCTGTTACAGCAACATTCTCCGGAAGCCGCCCTGCAGCTGCTGAAAGAGCAATATCATATGCCAGACCTGGTGCTTCTATCAGAAGGCGATAATGACCTGTTGATCGATCTCCGCAGTGTATTCGCTGGAATGTTGTTAACGGATAAACTGAAGAAGGGGAACGTGGTGTTATATGAGCAGTTGTTTAATGAGGATACCCGTTTGCAGGCGAATGAAAGCGGCTTTTTCTGTAATGAAGTGATTATACCGATTTGCAATACAGGATACAAGGCCCCCTCTGTGGTCTGGGAGGGCAGCCTTGATAAGGCTTCACCTGTCAGGGACGCAGTGGGCGTTACGAAACGAAGCTTTCCTCCGGGCAGTGAATGGCTATATGTAAAGATTTACTGTGGCACTAAATGGATGGATAAACTATTGGTAAATGAGTTGGCGCCGCTGATAAACCGGCTGCAGGCGGCGCAGCTAACAGATCATTGGTTCTTTATCCGCTTCCGGGATCCGGACCATCATCTCCGTATCCGTTTTCATTTACCACATTACCGGGATAGCAGTCCTGTTATTATTCAGCAGTTGCAGGAGGTGATAGCCCCTTACCTGGAAAATGATATTGTACAGAAGATACAATTCGACACCTATATAAGAGAACTGGAGCGCTATGGGGCAGATGTAATGGAATTGAGTGAACAATTCTTTTTTCACGACAGTATGGCGGCTGTCCGTTTATTGTCGCTGATATCCGGCACGGAAACAAGTGATCGCTGGTTATTGGCGATGAAGGGAGCTGATGACCTGCTGACACATTTCGGCTACGGACCTTTAATGAAACTACAATTATTCCGGGAGCTGCAACAACAGTTTTTTGCAGAGCATTACGGAGATGCTGCGTTGCTGCGGCAATTGAATGATAAGTACCGGCAACATACACGGCTCATTGCGACGGTATTGGATAATAACGGCAACGATTATACGCTGCCGGCAGCGTCGGCAGAAATATTGCATGTGCGCGGTGCGGCCCTGAGAGATCTGGCGGGTAAAGTGACGGCGGTCAGGGCATCTGCAACGGCAGCGCTGCTGCCGCATTATCTGCATATGTTCCTGAACAGGATGTTCAGCGCCAATGCCCGGTTGCAGGAGCTGGTGATGTATCATTACCTGATGAAGTACTATGCCTCGAAGGTGGCGAGAGGCTAAGGTAGCCCAGCCACAAATGCCATTTATCCAATATTTACGGATTAAATAAAAACCTTATTATTTTTACAGAACAGGATTTGAAAACCCTCTTATTTCATTGAAACTATAATAGCATGAAAACGAAAATAATTTTGCTGGGGTGCTTGTCTGTCATGACCTTGTTGTCTGCCCGCGGCCTGGCTGGTACTGACGACAGCAGTGCGCTGCACCGTCGCATAACAGCTGATCCGGGTAATGCCGGCCTGAAGCTGCCAGCGGGCTTTAAAGTCCAGACAGTGGCAGAAAACCTGGGAGCAGCCCGTCATATCGCAGTAACGCCGCTGGGGGATATCTATGTAAAAGTACAATCTTCAAAACCTGGGAAAGCGATTGCGGTTATACACAATGGCGTTGCGAAATCTTTCGGCACCTATCGGGGTACTGGTATGGTGATTAAAGGAAACTATCTGTATACTTCTTCTGATGAAGAGGTGTATCGTTATAAACTGAATGATAAATACGAAATCATCAACCCGGAACACCCGGACAAGATAGTGACTGGTTTAATCAACCGTCATCAGCACGAGGCCAAAGCATTGACATTGGATAATGATGGCAACATCTACGTAAACATTGGTGCTTACTCTAACTCCTGCCAGGTGCAGGACAGGGCAAAAGGTTCCAAAGGTATAGAAGGCTGTCCTATATTGGATTCTGCGGGCGGCATCTGGCAGTTTAAGGCAGATAAACTGAACCAGACATATGGTGACGGTGTGCGTTATGCTACCGGTTTACGTAATGTGGTGGGACTGGACTGGAATACCTCTCTTAACCAGTTATTTGTAATGCAACATGGCAGAGATGGTTTGTTTGATATGTTCCCGGAATATTACAGCCTGGAACAGGGCAATGAATTACCAGCAGAGTGTATGTATGCATTGAAGAAAGGTGATAATGCAGGATGGCCTTATATTTATTACGATGGATTCAAGCATAAGAAAATGCTGGCGCCTGAATATGGTGGTGATGGTAATAAAACAGGCGGAGAGAATGCGATAGACCCTGTGGTGGCATTTCCAGCGCATATGGCGCCCAACGGGCTGTTGTTCTATACTGGTAATCAGTTTCCGGAGAAATATAAGAATGGCGCCTTCGTTGCTTTTCATGGTTCATGGAACCGGCAGAAAGGACAAAAGGGATATTTTGTAGTATTTGTTCCGTTTAAAGATGGCAAGCCTGCCGGCAACTGGGAGGTGTTTGCAGATGGCTTTACCGGTATTGACAATATACAGTCACCCGGCCAGGCACAGCACCGCCCTTGTGGATTGGCACAGGGCCCTGACGGATCATTGTATGTAACAGATGATGTAAAAGGAACGGTATATAAAATCAGCTATAGCGGTAAATAATATTGTATGAAGAAAGTTATGATGATTATTGGTGTTGCACTCTGTGCAACACTTTCTTTTTTATCAGCGCAAACGAAACCCGTGAAGAACCCGGCTCAGAGCCAGTCTGTAAGCAGGGGTAAAAAGGTGTATGAGCAATACTGCCTGACCTGTCACCAGGTAGATGGTAGTGGTGTGCCACACCTGAATCCGCCGTTGATAAAAACCACTTTTGTATTGGGGAACAAAACCAAACTCGTACAAATTGTTTTGAAAGGGATGCAGTCGTCCGAGCCAATAGATGATGAATATTATTCCAATAATATGCCTCCGCATAATTTTCTGAAAGACCAGGAAATAGCAGATGTATTAACGTATGTGCGTAACAATTTTGGCAATAAGGCCAGTGCAGTTACAGCTACAGAAGTGAAGACCATCCGGGCGAAAAATTAGCTTTTAGCCATTAGCTTTTAGCTGTTAGCAAATGCAACATAATCGTTGTTACCTTTGTTTAAGGCTAAAAGCTAAAAGCTAACTGCTGTTTATGAAAATTCTCTGGAACTACTTAAAGCCACACAAGTGGTTGGTCGTTTGGTCTTTATTGCTTGCAGGAATCAGCCAGATCCTGGTGATGACGGATCCGTTAATATTCGGAAAAATCATTGATGATTATGCAGGCAAGACCGGGAGTAAGTCAGAGCCGGAATTGGTGAAAGGGGTGCTGTTCTGGTTGGGAATTGCAGTGGTCATTGCATTACTGGCCCGTTTGGCGAAATCTTTCCAGGAATATGTATTGCGGCTGGTAGTGCAGAAATTTGGGATGCAGGTATTCAATGATGGCCTGAAACAAACGCTCCGCTTATCATTTGAGGAGTATGAAGAACAGCGGAGTGGTGAAACCCTCGCCGTATTGCAAAAAGTAAGAACAGATACCGAACGTTTTATCACCGCGTTTATCAACATCCTGTTTACCTCGGTAGTGGGGATGGGATTTTTAATCTGGTATGCTATCACCAAGCATTGGGCGTTGATACCTGTATTTGTGGTAGGGATTATTTTTTTAGGTGGGCTCACCGGCTTGCTCAGCAAAAAAATGAAAACCGTGCAGCGTGCTATCAACCGGGAAACGCTGCAACTTTCCGGTGCTATTACAGAGTCGCTGCGCAATATAGAATTAGTCAAAAGCCTGGGACTTACCTTCCCTGAAATAAGGCGTTTAAAAACCTTTACCAAAGAAATATATGACCTGGAAATGGAGAAAACCAAACAGGTAAGAACCCTTTCCTTTTTACAGGGCACCACGCTCAACGTGCTGAAACAGTCTATCCTGTTTATTTTACTCTGGCTCATTTTCCGCAATATTTTAACAACAGGAGAGCTGATCACCATGCAGTTCATCACCACGGCTATATTTGTGCCGCTGCAGGATCTGGGGAATATCATTATTCAGTACCGGGAAGCAGAAGCCTCTTTATATTTATTTCATAAACTGATGGAACGCCCTGTGGAAGAGCGTCCGCTGGAGCCTGTGGAAATCGGGGATCTGCAACAGTTACGGTTTGAAAACGTAGTATTCCGGCATAAAACGGCTACCTCCAATGCACTTGATGGCATTTCTTTTTCTGTGGAAACCGGTGATACCATTGCTTTTGTAGGGCCATCCGGATCTGGTAAATCTACCCTGGTGAAATTGTTAGTAGGCTTGTATAAGCCGGTATCAGGAGAAATATATTACAATGATGTACCTACCGCGGATATCCGGTTTAATGCGTTAAGAAGACAGATGGGTTTTGTAACACAGGACACGCAGCTATTTGCAGGCACTATCAAAGAAAACCTGTTGTTTGTAAAGTCGGATGCTACGGACGAAGAAGTGTTGGAAGCGCTGTCCAAGGCATCCTGTAACGCTTTGCTGGCACGTTCTGCAAAAGGAATTTATACGAAGCTGGGAGAAGGCGGTGTGAAGTTATCAGGTGGGGAAAAACAACGTATTTCCATTGCGCGGGCGTTGATACGGCGACCCCGCTTACTTATTTTTGATGAAGCTACCTCCGCGCTCGATTCGATTACAGAGGAAGCAATTACAGATACTGTAAGAAGTATTTCTGCATTGCGGGAACAGATTACCGTGTTGATTGCGCATCGTTTATCTACGATTATGCACGCCGACCGGATTATTGTGTTGGAAAAAGGTAAGATTGCCGAAACCGGCACACATGAGGAGCTGGTAGAGCATAAGGGGCTTTATTATGCGATGTGGCGTCAACAGATTGGTGAAAGAAGGTCAGATGAGTTATTGGCCAAAGAAGAAAAGGAAGCGTCCGACCCTGATGATACAGAGTGGGACGCGCTGTAACGATTGACAATATTGTAAGATGCGGGAAGTGCATCTATTATCACTGCCACACGCGGACTATAGGATGATTACTGCGAAACACGTTTATATACATACTCTATGGCAGGTATTCTTTGCCGGAAGGGAGTGTCCAGTATTGGTGCATCACGTCGCGATCGGGTCCTTCTATGCTAAAAGTACGGCGTTGTTTCGCCATCTGTCCTGCGGTTTCTTTGCCTATCATTGTGGGAACAGGAAATGCAGACAGGTAGGTTGTCATCTCTTTCCCATTAGCAATTTTTCCATCAAAACTTGTTTCAAACATCATGATGGGGAACCGCGTGTCCATAACGATATATTCCCAGCGCTGGTTGATTTTGTTGAAGCTGAGATAGGTAATGCGGCTGAAGGGTGGTGTATTTTTTCCGGGTAATGGTTCCATTATTTCCTGGAGGAAGTTGCCGACAAATTGCCGCGTTACTTTGAAGGTGCCCAGTGGGATGGGGGCTGCGCCTGGTTTAGGCCATATGCGCATGTCTACTTCGTAATGACCGGTCATCGGCTTCAGCCAGTCGTATTCCGGGCCGGTAGCAGCGGTAATGTCGAGGTTTGGATCGTTTTTTTCCTGGGCAGTGATATGGCCGGAAAAGAATAAAAATAAGATGACAAAGAGAGCGGCGATTTTTTGATGCATATGCAGGGTTTTCATCCTTGAATTTAAGTAATCGTGTGTCGCTCTTTTAATTTTTTTTCAGAAGATGTGCTGACAACCTGTTGCGCTGTGAGATGGATAGCACCGGGAGATGATCTGATGTACAGTTGGTGCCCATGTAATGATCATCTCCCTGTGGTAAAATTATATTAGTAAAATAAGTATGTATATTGGCCGTGAAAAAGTATATCAATGAAACACTTCACGCTCCTGCAACGGGCTATAGCCGTCCTTTTTTTCAGTATCTGTCTGCTGGCTTGTGAACAGCCATCTCCTCAAAAGCAAGCGCCAACAGATACCCTATTCGTGGCGAAGCCAACAACAGCAAAGCTTCCGGAGAATACCTGTACCTATGATAACGAAGTATCTACGTTGGGTATTGGGTTGGTGATAGCTCCCAGGAAATTTGAAGTGTTTAATGATAGTTTGTTAACGGAGAGATGGACTATGGGTGATATGTCAGCCGAAGATACAAGCCTGGCACGTGTGTGCCCGAAATTCTTTAAGCCAGACTATGGCATCATGCATTTTGTTTGTGTAGGAAAGACCGCCCAATCGTATCGTATTTTAATCAACTACAAAGAAGTTAAATATCTCCCGAAAACAACCTTATATGTATTTAAAACCTGGGAAACGTACCTCCTGCAATCCTTTGGGGTAAAGCGTTTGGCGAATCCAAAAGGAGATAATGGTAGTGTGCAACCGCTGAAAACAGCGCCGGGCGAGGCCGCAGATACTTTGTCTGTGCCAGCCGGACAGGAGCTGTTTTGCCCGGTACAACTACAGGGAGACTGGCTAGAGGTAAAGTATGACTGCTTTTACAATGAAGCGGACAACCCGCATGAAGGCACACCTTGTGATCAATACATTTCCCAATGTAAAACACCGCTTACCGGCTGGCTGAGATGGCGCAAAGGCGAGCACCTGCTCATTGATATTTTCCTGATGCCATAAGACGGGAAAAGAAAGATTGTCTTTTAAATCCTATTTAAACTTATATTTTTGTGCTCCAATTAGCGCAACAGGAGGCTATTTAAAAACAAATCCGTGAGTAAAAAATATTATATTATTGATTTCGACAGCACCTTTACACAGGTGGAAGCATTAGATGAACTGGCGCGCATTTCATTGCAGGAGCACCCGGACAGGGAGCAGATCTATAAAAAAATAGAAGACCTGACCAATCAGGCGATGGATGGTAAATTATCTTTCCGGGAAAGTCTGGCGGCAAGAGTGCAGCTACTGGAAGCCAACAAAGATCACCTGAAGCAACTGGTGAAACATTTAAAGAAACAGGTATCCACGTCTTTTTCAAGAAATAAGAACTTTTTCAAACATCATGCAGATGATGTGTTGATTGTGTCTGGAGGGTTCAAAGAGTTTATTACACCGGTGGTGTTGCCCTTTCATATAAAAAAAGAAAATATTTACGCCAATACTTTTGTGTTTAATGCCGAAGGGAAAATAGTAGGGTATGATGAAAATAACCCACTGTCGAATGAAGGCGGCAAAGTGAAACTGCTGAAAGAGCTGCAATTACAGGGCGAAATACATGGCATCGGTGATGGGTATTCCGATTTCCAGTTGAAGGAATTTGGTATGATCAAGAAGTTTTATGCCTTTACGGAGAATATAGAACGCAAATCGGTTACTGAAAAGGCAGATCATATTACGCCAAGTCTGGATGAATTCCTGTATGTGAATAACCTGCCTTCAGCTATTTCCTACCCTAAAAACCGTATTCATTGCCTGGTGATTGGTGACGTACCGGATATTGCCGTGAAATACCTGAAGAAAGATGGCTTTACCGTGAAACATGCTACCACGCTGGAAGATAAGCAGCTGAAAGATGCCGGGATTATTTTGCTGGGTAATAAAGAATCTATTTCGGCGGAAAAACTCAGCAAGGCTACCAAGTTAAAAGTCATTGGCTACCTGGGTAACAGTAAAAAACATATTCCGCAGGATGCCTGTACGGACATGGGTGTCGTGATCTTCGACAATATCAAAAAGCCGGAATCTGTTGCCAAAAGAATCGCTAAGTTTATTAACAGAGGAGATGCCTTCAGGAGCAGTAATTTCCCGAATATTCAGTTACCTGAAGTAAAGAATGGACATCGCTTTGTTCATATCCACCGCAATGTGCCGGGGATTATGGCAAGGGTGAACCAGGTGCTGGCGGATCGTGAAATTAATATTGTGTCACAATTCCTGATGACGAATGAGCGGATTGGTTATGTGATTACCGACATTAGTGCGGAATACGATAAAAAGGTATTAAAGGACCTGAAACATATTAAGGATACGATTAGTTTCCGGGTATTGTATTGAGGATATTTTTGATTTATCATAAAAAGGCTTGCTCACAGAGCAGGCTTTTTTTATGATAAATTATTTTGGATAGTTAGTCCATTTATCTAAGGCTGTTATTTATTGTCAAATTTAGGAGTAAATCTGTTACTGCCTCCCGGTAGTTGACATTGTTTGGATATATTTGACTACCGCATTCGCCGGATAAAAATAATGAGCATATGAAAGCATTGACCTTTTCGAGCTTTGGTACTTCAGAGGTATTGGAATATAAAGAAGTGGCCGACCCTGTTTTGCGGCCGGGGGAGTTGCTCGTAGAAATGAAAGCCATAGGGCTGAATTTTGCAGATATCTACCGCAGAAAAGGCACTTATCATTTAAAGGGGGAACCGCCATACATTGCCGGTTATGAAGGAGCAGGCATCGTGGCCGACAACAATGATTTACCCGGCTTTAAGAAGGGCGACCGGGTAGCGTTTGCCGATGTTCCTTTTGCTAATGCAACATTGGTGGCCGTGCCGGTTACACATGCGATTCCATTACCGGAAGATATTAGTTTTGATACCGCCGCAGCGGTATTGCTACAAGGCCTGACTGCACATTACCTGGCGACAGACAGTCATAAAACACAGCCGGGAGAAACTGCCTTGATACAYGCCGCTGCCGGCGGGGTGGGGCAGTTACTGACACAAATATGTAAACTGCTCGGGGCGCATGTKATTGGGTTAACTTCTTCCGCCATCAAAAAAGAGATCGCGCTTTTACAAGGTGCTGATGTAGTACTTTTATATGGAGAAGACTGGAAACAGGCCGTTTTTGAAAGTTGCCCTGCGGGAGTAGATGTGGTATATGACAGTGTAGGCAGCACGCTGGAAGAGAGTTTCAGCGTAACAAAAATTTGCGGACAGGTGGTGTTTTTTGGAATGTCTGGTGGTAATCCGCCACTGGTGGATCCGGCGATGCTGATGGACACCTCTAAAACGATTACCGGTGGCGATTTGTGGAACTATTTAACTTCCGGTGATGAAAGAATAAAGAGGGCACATCAACTGTTTGAATGGATCCGGACGAAGCAACTACAGGTGGCCACGCCTGCCACGTTTAAATTATCGGATGGAAAAGCTGCGCATGATTTTTTAGAAAGTCGCAGGAGTACCGGCAAAATATTATTAATTCCCTAGTTTATTTTTTTTATCACTGGTCGGGGCAGGCGGTTCAGGGTTTGTTTTGCTACACAGCAGGGCACTTTCCGGGTAATAGAAATGCCCCCACGGTTTCCGTGAGGGCTGGAAAACAAACGGGACAACTATCTTTTACTGATATCACACAGCATATCAGAATGGATGTTTAATCCAATGTTGGTTAAATTATAGAGATGCTCACTGCCTACCAGGAATACGATCTCACAGATTTCCCGCTCAGAAAAATAACGTGCCATCCGGGCAAAAGTATCGGGGTCCGCTTTTTTTTCTTTTGTCAGCACCGTCACATAGTCCAGTACTGCCCGTTCTGCGGCTGTGAAAAGGGGGCTGCTGTTATAGTGCTGCAGTGCATCAAATTTGGCTTCATTCATAGATGCTTTGATCGCCGTCATACGGGCCGCATCTATGCAGAAAAGGCAAATGTTTAAGCGGGCTACCTGTTCGCGTATCAGCATAGCCGTTTCCTTTGGCAGCACCAGCTTCTTATCCAGCTGGGAAACCTTCCCGTAGAACATGCCAAATGCGGCAGGCAGCCGGGCGGAATGCACTTTCAGTGGCATCAGCACTTTACCAAACTGTTTGCGGGTAAAGAAATATGCAATTTTCATCATCAGCCCTGCGGGCTTTTCTATGGGAGAAAGAAAAGTATCCATTGTATGGTGTTTTAAGTTGTTTACACCCTTATAAGGACTGACCTATTAAAAATAGGACAGGTCCCGGAAAATTTTTTTCGGGACCTGGGTGAATACCTTTTATATCTGTACTATTTAATCTTATACCGCCATCCCGCATAGAACATCCGCCCCGTAACCGGACCCCATACCAATGAGGCATCGAAGTAAGGACTGAAAGGCTGGTTAGCTGCAATGATGGCGTCCGGTTGTATGAAGTTGGAGAGATTCTCTCCCCCAACGTAAAAATCCATCGGATGTTTCCTGCCAACCGTTTTCGTGATCTGAGCATTCATCAGTACGTAATCACTGGAATAGGACGGTCTTTGATAGGCCAACGGATTTTCGCCGGTACCAGGGAGTCTTTTCCTGCCATTGTAGTTAACGGTATAGTCAAACTTCCAGCCACTGATGGCATAGGCTACATTGGCAAAAGCACGGTGGCTGCTGGTAAATGGTTTCTCCATCAACTTACCGCTATAGGTGGTTTTTACATCGAAGTAACGGTAGGCCAACCGAACGTCTAATTTTTTGAACGGCTCCATGGTTACTTCTGCCTGTAAACTGTTGGAATATGATTTTCCATCCAGGTTGTAGAACTTTACCTGCCTGGGATTTTCCATGTCTGCTACTACCTGGTTACTGAAGTCGTTCCGGAAAAAGTCAACGCTCAGGAGGGCATCGCGTTGGAATAATTTAAATTTCTGATCCACGCTTATACCTTTATTCCAGGCTACTTCCGGGTTAAGTCCATATGCTTTCCCTGCTGCGGCGCCTATAATATTTACCTGCCTGGCGCTGACAAATACGCTGGTATTCTCTGCAAAAATATTGGCGGTTCGTTGTCCTCTGCCAGCACTCAGGCGGATCGTAGTTCCGGTAACCGGCTCATAGCGTACATTCAGACGGGGTGTTACAAAAAATCCGAATAAGTTGTTATGATCACCTCGGATACCGGCCACAATGCCTATTTTTTCGGAAGGACTGTAAGTATATTCGAAGAACGCTCCTGGTACAATCTCTGTTCTTTTGTAAATATCCAGTTTGAAATCTTCTTTATAATTATCATACAAAAAACTAAACCCTGTTCTGAACTGATGGGTAGTGTTGTTGATGATAGATTGATAAATCAGGTTACCATAGAAGTTCTGTTGTTTTGCATGATAGGTAGTGGTGCCGAAGTAAGCATCCTGCGAATGACTGATACCGGATAACTGCAGGCCGATACTTTTATATTTCTTTTGAGGAAATACATACCCGATTTTTCCGAAGGCCTCATATCTTTCGGTGTTCATACCTAATCCATAGTAAGTGGTTCCGTATTTATCTGTAGATGGATTGAAATCTGTTTGTCCGCCAGTACGTTTATCAATTAATGCTTTTACGCCAAATTGCACGAGGAAACCTTTTGAATCATCATATTTCCAGCGGTTTATGGCGCTGAACTGATTGCCAGTAGGGATATCCCGGAAGCCGTCTTTATTGGCGTCGAGTTTTTTATTATTGATAAAATCATCATGTAGTAGTAAACCGGTGGACCATTTCTTCCCGATTTTTTGTGAAAGGTTCAGGTTGAGGTCTGTCTTACCAAAATCATTTACATACATATTGGCGAAGAGTTGTTCACTATTTTCCGGCTTTTTCAATTCTACATTGATCTGTCCGGCAATGCTCTCATAGCCATTGGCAACAGATCCCATGCCTTTGGTTAATTGAATGGATTCTATCCAGGGGCCGGCAATAGCGTTTAAACCGAGTGGGGTCGCGAGGCCTCTGGGACCCGGGAGATTTTCTACTGTTAGCTGGGTATAAGTACCTGATAATCCCAGTAACTGAATTTGTTTGGAACCGGTTACCGCATCATTGTAAGCTACGTCTACAGAAGGATTGGTTTCAAAGCTTTCACTCAGATTACAGCAGGCGGCTTTGAATAATTCTTTGTCTGTCATTACCTGTGTGCGGATAGGATTGAGAGACGAGATATAGGTAGAATACTGCCGGTCGGTGATCTTCACTTCTGCCAGACGAATCCCGGAGGCGAGTATAATTTTCAGTTCTTCTTTGTTGGTAACGGTAATGGTATCGGGGCGATAGCCGGTATAGGTAACTACCAGGCGGCTGCTGTTGCCATCGTGTTTAATATGGAACACACCAGTAGCATCTGTGACCACGCCCCGGCTGGTGCCTTGCCAAACAACGCTTGCACCGGGCAGTGGTGTAAATCCACCTTTTTTGTCTTCTTCCATCACTACACCTTTGATGGTGATGTCTTTGTTTAAAGCTTGGAGGGTATCCTGCTTTGCTTCGTGTATCATTTGTTCCATTTCACGATAGTGGCAGCAGGCGGGCAATTCATTATACACGTCTGTTTTTGCCTGTTGGTGATCCAGGTCGTGACCTACCCCGAGGATACGGTGTTGAATTTTATCCAGGGATGTTTTGGTAGTATTGTAACGCAGCGTTAACAGCTTAGTGTCCACATCCCATACGGCATTGCTGACACCTTTCCCCTGCACAGCGGTTTCTATGCGGTGTTTGCATTGTTCGCAGGCGCCAGATACCTTGAAAGTAATGGTGGTATCTGCATTTACCTGGGCATAGGAGGAAATAGTAGTAAAAAGTAGTAACAGGAAGATGATAAATCCGGATGCTTTCATGTCAGTTATATTAATGACGATCCTGATCCTGATGGGGACCGGCGCTCATTTTTTGTAAATAATTTTATAAAGAGATTACCTGTAACAGGTGGGTGCTGATACCAGGGTAGTATCAGTTATGCAGAAAGGCATCAGACAAGGAAAGTGCAATGGCGCAGATAGAGGGGACATGGTGTAAGTATTGGCGGTGCGTGCGTTTGCGGCAGCATGTTCACTATCGTCTGTACCGGCTGCCGGTATCCGCCGCCCCATTGCTGAGGGAGCATAGCCACTACCGACAGGGTATGAAATATGCTATCGGAAGGTTGTTGGTCGTTGGTGATTTTAAATGTTTTGTGTTCGTCTTTGCAGCATTTTTTTCCGGAAGACTTTTCAATGCCGCAGTTATCGCAATGCTTTTTATTCTCGTGTCCCCATCCCCAGTTGCTGACTTTGCCCATGCAGTAATGGACGTGCACCGTAGCCCCGGTGGATACACCAAGGTAGAGGAATAGTAATATGAACGTAACGAGTTTTTTCATGTTGATGATGTAAAACTATGTGGTTTTTTCAATTGCATTGTTACATAATTATGAGATCATTTATATAATTATGGTTATTCGAAAAAGGCCGTTAATTCTGTTACAGTTTGTTTCGCCGTTCTGCCAACGCCAATGAGTGTGGCGGAAGCAAAGCCCGTCCATGAGCCATAGCCCATGAGCCACAAGCCACTGATGGCTGTAGCCCGTGTACCCTGTGTGTTAATTCTGCCATCCGGCTGTATAATACCTAGTGGTTTCAAATGATCAAGAGCGGGTTTATAGCCGGTGCAGAAAATGACGGCGTCTGCAGGCTCCTTCCATCCACTGTTCCAGCCAAGCCCTTCCTCATAAAAATGGTCGAATGGGGGGAGTGCATTTTCGTAAACGCCTCTTTCGCGTGCTTCTTTTACGGCAGGGACCACGACTATCTTGCCAATAGAAAGCCGTTGATAATCTTTGCCTTGTCTCTGGGCTTCATACTGTTGCGTGGCGGCATCAAACAAGTATTTACCGTCTATGTCATCCGGTAAGAATTCCGGCGGTTTTCGGGTAACCCATACGGTGTCGGCAACTTTAGATACTTCTGCGAGAATCTGTGCCCCGGAGTTGCCTTCTCCTACGATGGCTACACGTTGGCCGGCGAAAGGTCCGGGTTCATTATATTGTGCCGCATGAATCAGTGTACCGCGGAAGGTATCTCTGCCGGGAATATCCGGTGTAAAAGGATTCGTGTAAATGCCGGTAGCACTGACGACTGTTTTCGAAAAATAATCTCCTGCAGTAGTTGTTAATACAAAGAGGTCTCCTTGTTTCGTTACTGCTGTTACTTTTACGGGTCTTACTACCGGGAATTTGTACCGGGCTTCATATTCCTGCAGGTAATTAATAGTTTCCAAACGGGAGGGATAATAATGCTGACCACCCGGCATTAAAACGCCTGGAAGAGAACTCCATAGTGCAGGTGAAAATAGGGTGAGTGATTTCCAGGTGTGTTGCCAGGCGCCACCGGGGGTGATTTCATTATCGACGAGCAGGTAGTTAAGGTTGGTTCTGCGGAGAAAGTAAGCTGCTGACAAGGCTGCCTGTCCTCCGCCAATGATGATCACATCGTATATAGTGCTGTTTGCTGCTATCATATCGCTGATGTATTATATCTTCCGGTGAAGGTATAAAGCTTTCTCGGAATGTGGCAAAATTGATCATTTTGAGTCTTGTTTTTTTTGAGTGTGTTTTACCTTTGTTGTAAATATGTTTTTATGAGTGAAAGGGATTATAATGCTTTAATGGAATTAGCCGAGCGTAAACTGAAAGAAAAAGTTTCTGTTGAAGAGGCCCTGCAATCCTTTATTCGGGCAGGGATCCTTGATGAAAATGGCAACTACACGAAGCCATATGAGTGCCTCAAAGTAACTCCTATCTCCTGAATTAGCAATCAATTTTATGTATGATGTTAAGCCCAATTTAATCATTGGCTTTCATGGCTGTGACGCAGCTGTGAGAGATACGCTTTTGCAAAACCCGAATGATTATAAGATCAGTCAGAAATCATTTGACTGGTTAGGTCATGGATTGTATTTTTGGGAAAATAATTATGACCGGGCGTTGCAATGGGCTCATGACAAAAAGCGATGTGGTGATATTAAAAATCCTATTGCCACAAAATAAAGATCTCTCTCATGATCGTCATAAGGATAAAATCCTAAGACATTTGAATGGCGTCGTCATTGAATTATGCATGCTGAAATATATGATCAGATTAAGGCTGATATGACCGCTGACGGATTTTCACAGCTAAAAATATCCGATTCCACCCGTGGTGTGTTTCCGGAAGGAGGCCCAGCATTTAAAGGTTCCGCGATATTTGAAAAGAGTCACATTCAGATTTGCATCCGGAATCCGAATGTCATTCAGGGTTTTTTTATGCCAGGAAAAGAAATAGATTTCATGCGGTGGATGGAAGTTCAGGAACCGTCCAGGACAATGACAACAGCTTTCCGAAACCGCCTGCTTCGTTAAAAGCATTAACTGTTAAACTGCCTGAGATGATGGTCCGAATGCTTATACGCAAAATACCCAATCTGCTCTTTCGTCATCTTTCCAAAAAAGGGATGAATAAAACCCAGGTTTGAAAAGTATGCATGTCCTTCCATCAAAGAGATCCATTTCTTCTTTTCTGCTGCCAGGTCTCCACTGAGTTCTGTCACGATCACTTCCGGGCTGGCAGCCGCCTTTTTCATCATAGGGCGATCATCTTTCACTGAACTTTTCAGCGCCAGTCGGCCAAATATGCGACCAATGAAAGAGCGTTTACATATGATGTCGCCATTTATCATTTCTTCCCACATCCTGCAATGCTTTACCATCTGGTAAACATTCATCTGCCCCCATTGGGCTACGTTGTTTTCGTTCAGGGAGTTGATCCTGCTTATTAATTCATCCCTGGTAGCCTGTTCAAATATCGTTTTCATGTTGCGGATGTTTTGGTACAAAGAACCGCTATGAACTGGACTTTGATTTCTCCAAAATTGCTGTTTTGGGGAAATAATGCAGAGAAATGCCGGATGGCGCTACCAGGCAGACCATATAACTGGCATTAACGGCCCCAAACAGCCCCTTATTTCCTTCCCCGGGGGCATCTCATTATTACCAAATTGTTAACCCCGGAATCTGACTAGGAATATCTTCTTCCTGGAACGTACTCTCTCTGTAAACACCCAAAGCAGGGATATGGATAAACAACTACTTGAAAAGTATTTTAAAGGAGATTGCACAGAACAGGAGGCCTCGGCTATTGAAGCATGGCTTTCCGGGACTGACACTCCCTTGCTGGACGAGTTTATGATGGAGAAGTGGGCGGAGGCAAATGAACCAGTAGTTATTAAGCCTAAGGTACATCGGCTTTGGTATGCGGCGGCAGCTGCTGTATTGGGTGCTATCGCTATGGTCACCTTCTTCTGGCAACACCATCCTCCTCAACGCCCGGTGGCGGCGAAGTGGGATACCCTCCGTAACAAAACCAATAATATACAGTTGTTTACCATGGCAGATGGTAGTGAAGTATGGTTGAATACACATTCTTCTCTCATTTGTCAGCAGGACTATAATAAAACGCGCAGAGAGCTGTGGCTGAATGGAGAAGCCTATTTCAAAGTAGCAAAAGATGATCAGCGTCCATTCCTGGTCCACACCGGTAATCTTACTACTACCGTGCTGGGAACTGTTTTTAACATCGCTACCGCTAATAAGGCAGACGGCAGTATACAGGTAAGCTTACTGGAAGGAAAGGTGGCCGTTAGCACACAGGATCATTTCAATAAAATATTGTTACCCGGACAGATGTTACAGTATATAGATGGAAAAGATCCGCAGCTACTGTCTTTCGCAAGTAATGAAGTGCTGGACTGGAAGAAAGGAAAGATTCATTTCGATAACACCATGCTGGCAGATGCATTGGCAAAGTTACAACAGCGCTATGGTTGCAACATTGTACTGGAAGAAAAGCAATTAGGGAAAAAGAAGATTTCCGGAGAATTCAGCCGGGATATGTCATTGGAAAGAATATTATCAACACTGGAATATGTGCATAACATTTCGTTTACCCGGGTGGATGATAGTACGTTCCACGTACGTAAGAAATAGTTAACAATGACATTTTTTTCACGGACCTGCGGGATAGGGTCTATCATTTAAATCAACATAAAAATAAAGTACAGCCTTATGCAAAAATCTACAAATGGATTTTGTACAGGAAGAAGTGTGTCTTGTCATGTGACCTTTCTGTTAGTTTTATTCACAAGCTTGTCGCCGTTGATCGCCATGGCGCAGTCTTATAAATCTCTTACCGATAAAGTACAGTTACAATTAAGCAGAACGAATGCGGAGAAAGTAGTGAAGTCGTTACAACAACAAACCCATTATACATTCATCTATGACCCGGAATACCTGCAGCAGTGCGAACTGAATGACATTAGATTTTCCGGAACCCCATTGGGTGAGGTATTAAACTATATAGATAATAATGCACCGATTGATATTGAGCTGACGAAAGACAATGCGATTACTTTACGTAAAGGAAGCAGTCCAAAAGCTGCTGGCAGAAGTGGCGGACGCATCACCGGAAAGGTGGTAGACAATAAGAATGAACCCTTACCAGGTGTAACTGTGGCGGTTCTTGGGGGACAAGGTGCTGTGACCAATGTAGATGGTACTTATGATATAGCCTTGCCAGCAGGCGTTTATAGTCTTACGTTCAGCTATGTTTCTTTTGAAACACGTAAAGTAACAGAAATTGCTGTAAAAGATAATGGCGCAACACCGCTGAACATAGTATTGAAAAGCAACAGTTCCAGGCTGAAAGAAGTAACCGTAACCGGTAACTATCGTAAAGCATCTATAGAAGGATTGTACGCCATACAAAAGAACAATGCAGCCATTACCGACGGTATCAGTGCCGAGCAGATTGCACGTACACCAGATAAAAATATTGGAGAAGTATTAAAGCGGGTGAGTGGACTTTCTACTATTGATAATAAATATGTGGTAGTACGTGGTCTTAGCGAACGTTATAACCAGGCGGTGCTGAATGGCCAGGTAATGCCCAGCACAGAGTTGAACAGGAAGAATTTCAGCTTTGACATTATTCCTTCCAATATCGTAGAGAATATCACGGTGGTGAAAACAATTACACCGGACCGTAGTGCGGAGTTTGGAGGAGGTTTGGTAGAAGTAAATACGCTGGATATTCCAACTAACAATTTTCTGAATGTAGCCGTAGGTGCCAGCTATAATGATAAAACAGTAGGAAAGGATTTTTTGTCTTTGCCATTGAGTGGGAATGAATATCGTGGTAGTGTGAGTGACCACCGGAAATTGATGGGGTCTCTGGACTGGAAAGACAGGGATGATGTGATTAAAAAATACGAACTGGTGGGTAAGGAAGGATCATCATTCAGTAATAACTGGGGTGTTACTAAATTCAAAGCACCGGTTTCTCCTAATTACCAGGCATCGTTTGGCCATGTGTTTAGAGTAGGTAATGGCCAGCAATGGGGAGTAGTAGCCTCTGCCAGTTACAGGAATACATTGGCAACGCAGGATGCGATACTGGGCCGCGATGGATTTAGGGAATCGCCTAATGATACCGATCCCCAGCAGTTTAAGGGCCAACGCTATGGATTTGCTACCAATATTGGCGGCCTGCTCGGTGTAGGTTATAGAAATGAAAGGAATCGTATAGGCTTTCAATCTATGTATCTGCGTACGTTGGATCAGCAGTTGATTTTCGGAAAAGGCCAGAACGGAAAGTTTGGCGCTGATAATACACTGGCCTTATTTGATCTTGCTATGCAAACAACATTGTGGCAAAATCAGCTCAAAGGGGAACATTCGTTGGGCCGTAGCGGGGTAAAGTTAAAATGGTCAGGCAGTTACCTGAAACTCGATAGGCAAAAGCCCGATAATCACCAGATGTTTGCTGACTATAAGCAACCAGCAGGCGCAGGTTTGAATGAATATAATATTTCCAGCGTGGGAAGCAGTGCTGCTGAAGGCGCTTTGCGCTGGTGGAGCCGTGCATTGGAGAATAATTTCAACTGGGATGTGGCTGTGTCAGTACCGTTTAAATTAAATGCAGGTAATGTAGGGTTAGATAATACATTTAAAGGTGGTTATGCAGGCTGGAACAAAGACAGGTTATTTTTTGTGGTGAATACCAATTCGAAGTTTGAGAACAAGGACGGAAATTATTTTCCACTTGCCGGCGCGTTTACACCAGAGCACAATACAACGGTAGCAATGAGTGGCTTCGGCGATAACTTTAAACGGAGATCGGCTTCTTTGCATGCCTTATTCGCTATGATGGATAACAGGATTGGCAATAAATTCAGATTGGTTTGGGGCGTAAGGGCGGAGTATTACAACTTGAATAAGGTAAATGATAACCTTGATTCTATATTCGCTAGTTTCAAACAGGAGCCTGGAAAAGAATATGACTATTCTGCACTGTTAAACAGAGAGCCTAACTGGCGATTTTTCCCTTCAGCGAATCTAACCTATTCACTGACGCCTACAATGAATCTTCGGGTAGCTTACTCCGAAAGTATCATACGGCCTGATTTGCGGGAGTTATCCGTGTTCCGGGAGTATGACTTTGAACTAGGTGGAGAGTATTTTGCACAAATTGTAAGATCTACTACTATCAAACATATTGACCTGCGTTATGAATGGTATCCTGGTCCTGGTGAAATCATATCTGCATCGTTGTTTTACAAAGATCTTTCTTATCCTATGGAGATATACCAGATGGATTTGAATAACAGTTTTGAGTTGAAGAATAGTAAGTCAGCGAAGAACTACGGCGTTGAAGTGGAAATGAGAAAATCGCTGGCTTTTACAAAAGTACCTGTATTGCGTAACATTACGTTGTATGGAAACTTCACCTACCTGGATGCCAGGGTGAAAAAAATGAACAGCAACATCGGCCTCTTTGATCCGGCTAACCCGTTAAAAGTATCTGTGAAAGAAACAGTGGGAGAGGAAGAAAAACGTCCACAAATGGGCGCCAGCAATGTCATGCTCAATGCGGGGGTGTATTATGACAGCAAACCGTTTTCAGTAAGCCTTGCCTATAACCGTGTTACCAATCGTGTTTTTATACCCAACCTCGTTTACTATAATGCTTTAATGGAAAAGCCGCTGGAGTCATTGGATATGCAGGTAGGGGTGAAATTGTTGAAAGAAAAGGTAGGCGTGAAATTAAATGTCAGCAATCTGTTGAATAGCTTTTCTGTCATCTATCGCAATGCATTTTCAGCGGAAGAAAACAGGGCTTTACAAGGTGGGAAGGCACCTACTATGTCTCAATTGAATTATCAGTCAGGAGATTTGTTGAACTACAGATTAACTCCCGGCCGTACTTATAGTGCTACCATCAGTTATCAGTTTTAATGAAACGATGAGGGGTACTATGCGCACAAGAATTTTTACGCGTAACCGAAAAATATATCCTGATCAGGTATCTATCCATTATTAACTAGTGATTTGTTTAAACTTAAAAAAGTAAAATCCCATGAACAAGAAGCCCTTAGCGGTAACCCTCGTATCTGCAGCAGCATTGCTGGGTATGATGTTAGGCACTTCCTGCAAAAAAGAAAACAACGGTGTACAAAATGATCGTACAGTAGTAGCTGGTGGCCCTTGAGGTGCATCTGGTACTTGCGGCGACAGCACTATTACTGGTGTAATTACCAGCAACATTACGCTGAAAAGCTGTAAAATTTACAAACTCGATGGTCTGGTTTACGTGGCCAACAATGCAACTGTAACCGTTGAAGCCGGTACAGTGATCAAAGGTATTAAAGGTGCTACAGGTACTGCCGGTGGTGGTTTGATCGTTACACGCGGTTCAAAGCTGAACGCTGTTGGTACTGCTACTGATCCTATTATTTTTACCTCTAATGAAGCAGCACCTGCTTCTGGTGACTGGGGTGGTGTGGTATTGTTAGGTAAAGCACCAACCAACCATGCAGCAGCAGTTACTGTAGAAGGTATCACTGGTACTCCTCCTGCTGATGCAACTTATGGTGGACCCACCAATAACATTCCAGGTGACAACTCTGGTTCACTGAAATATGTGAGAATTGAGTACGCTGGTTTTGAACTGTCTACAGACAATGAACTGAATGGTCTTACCCTGGCAGGTGTTGGTAGCGGTACTTTGATTGATTTCGTAGAAGTGTACAAATCAAAAGATGATGCTTTTGAATTCTTTGGTGGTACAGTAAATGCTTCTCACCTGGTAGCGATCGATGCACTGGATGATATGTTTGATACTGATAATGGTTATTCTGGTACTATCTCTTATGCACTGGGTGTTTCTGATCCTAACCGTGCTGATAAGAGCCAGTCTAATGGTTTTGAAAGTGACAACAATGCTACTGGCGCTGCTGTGACTCCAAACACACATCMTACTTACAATAACATCACTATCATTGGTCAGCCTACTGCTGCTGCTGCTTCCATTACTAATGGTCTGCCTTCAGGTACTGGTAAATATGGTCGTGCTGCTCACCTGAGAAGAAACGCTGAATTTGCTATCAACAGCTCTATCTTCCTTGGTTTCAACTATGGCATATCTCAGGATACTGCATTACCTACTGTTCAGCCTCCTCACACTTATTCTAAGTACCTGGCTGGTATCTCTACCCTGAATACCAACTATGTACACGCTTACGTTTTTGCTTATGCTAAAGAATTCAACTTCACTGGATTCTCAGCTATCACTCCACTTGGTACTACCAACAAAGGATATGTTAACGCTAATCCTAACCTGGATATCAAACTGGCTGCTCCATTCAGTGCAACCCGTGCTATCAGCAACTTTATCCCAACAGCTTTGTCTCCTGCCAAAGCTGCCGGTGCTTTCCCTACAGGAAACACTACCTGGGCTAATACCTGGACAGTACTGTAATATTTATTACCTGGTAACGTATAGGGGAATTTCCCCTATACGTTATTATCGTTTTTTAATTTAAAGTGGTAATCAATGTATCAGAAATCCTTTACTTACTTCTTACCTATTGTTATAGCAGGAATGATATTGAGCGTTTCCTGTAAGAAGGAGGATAAGACCAGGATCAATGTTGATCGTTCAGTAGTAGCAGGTGGCCCATCCGGCGCTGCCGGTACCTGTGGAGATACCACTCTTTCTGGTGTAATAAGTACCAACCTGACCTTAAAGAGTTGTAAGATCTATAAACTGGATGGACTGGTTTACGTGGCGAACAATGCCACTGTAACTATTGAAGCGGGTACATTGATCAAAGGTATAAAAGGAATTCCTGCCGGAGGAGTAGAAACAGCAGGCGGCGCCCTGGTTGTTACCCGTGGCTCCAGGTTGAATGCTATTGGGAATGTTACCAATCCTATTATTTTTACGTCCAATGAACCGGTTCCTGCTTCTGGGGACTGGGGTGGGTTGGTATTAATAGGCAAGGCTCCTACCAATTATGGTGCCCCCTTATCCATTGAAGGCGTTATGCCTAATTCTGCTCCGGTGGATATCACTTATGGAGGCCCTGGAAACTTCAATTTCGCCGAYAATTCAGGAATACTGAAATATGTAAGAATTGAATATGCCGGCTTTGAACTTACTGTGGATAATGAATTGAACGGCCTTTCCCTTTATGGTGTAGGGAATGGCACTACGTTGGATTACATCGAAGTATATAAATCAAAAGCGGATGCTTTTTCTTTCACCGGCGGTACTGTGAATGCCTCTCATCTGCTGGCTATTGATGCTTTGGATGATATGTTTTATACTAATTTGGGTTATACCGGTACCATCTCTTTTGGACTTGGCATTGCTGATCCCACCCGTGCAAGCAGGAACCAATCCAATGGCTTTGAAAGTGAGAACAGTTTCAACGGCGCGCCAACCGTTCCCATTACACATCCTGTTTATAACTACATGACTATTATTGGTGTACCGAATCCTGCAGCAGCTTCTATTACTAATGGCCTGCCTTCAGGTTTGGGTAAGTATGGGCGTGCGGCGTATCTGAGAAGGAATACACAGTTTACGATCAATCGTTCTGTTTTCATCGGATTTAATTATGGTATTTCCCAGGACATAGCACTGCCTGTCGTTGAGCCACCTAATAATACTTATACCAGGTACCTGGAGGGTATTTCTATACTGAATACCAATTATGTACATGGATATATATATGCCTATGATAAGGAAAGTAATTTTTCAGGGTTCACAGGTATTGTTCCATTAGGTACTACCAACAAAGCATATGTTAGTGCGAATCCTAATCTCGATGTGAAACTGAGGTTTCCTTTCAGTGTAACCCGTGCTATTGTTAATTATATTCCGCTTCAGTTATCTCCTGCACTGATTGCTGGTGCTTTCCCTGCCGGCAATACTACATGGGCTGATGTCTGGACGGTGTTGTAATGTTTGCCGGCCATAAATACAACGTCTATTTTTTATTATATCTATTTAATTTTTATAAACAGCGTACACGTGAATAATAAGTCATTTTTTGTTATCAAAGGCCTTTCACTTTTTCTTTTTGTGGTAATGATTGCTTCCTGCCGGAAGGGGGATTTGCCGGCAGCACGCTACTTCGGTAAAGTGAATGTAACCTTACTCAATCTTCCCAATACACCCACCGTAATGATGTATTTCGATGGTCAGCCGTTGGATACTATCAAAGTAATCGGTGGTAGTTCTTATGTTGTTCCGGCTGGCAAACAAGGGAAGTTAGCTGCGTATGATGCTGCAAGCAAAACCTTGCTGGCGGATACGCTTATTACTATTTTGCCAAATGGTATGCAACAATTCAAGTTTGCATATAGTACAGAATTCGGACTGAAAGGATTTATCGCTGAAGGTAGTAGCTCTACAGTACCGCCGGACTCGCTGGATGTACGGTTGTTTAATAATTTGAATCCTGCTTTTTATCCAAAGGAAAAATATGACCTTATATTTATCTACGCCGATCCTGTATCCGGTGAGTTAGTACCATCCGATGTAGTKGTGAAAGGTTGGGAACGGAAAAAATTATCTCCGGTACTGAGATTTAAGGCAGTAACAACAGATGGACTGGTATATTACTATGCAGCCAAACTGATCGATCCGGAAACAGGTGCAATCGTAACACAGCCCGATGGATCTGAATTCTTTGCATTCACCAGCGATCAGGTTGCCGGGAAATCCAAGATAACTGTTATTAGTGATGATAATAACGGCGTTATATCTCCTAATGAAATAGATCTCTGATAATCCATGCCCCCTGCTAAAAAACATATAACCCACCTGTTTCCATATCTCTTGTATGGGATCAGCAGCTTATCCGTTATAGCGGCAGGCTGCAAAAAAAACGATGAAGTAACGCTTGCGGCTTCACCGGACATTAAAATGGAAATGATCCCTGTTTCTGATACTATCCGGCATGTGATTGCCTCCCATACCTTACTGACAGCTAATCATCCCTGGTATATTGATGGTTGGGTGTATGTAACCAATGAGGCCACACTGCGTCTGGAAGCAGGTACTATTATAAACGTACTGCCTTCGGCAGTTAGTAAAAAAGATGGCAGCCATAGTGGAGGCCTGATTATTACCCGCGGTGCACATCTTATTGCAGTGGGAACGAACGGATTACCAATACAGCTAAATGTGGCAGAATCCAATAATAACGGCGCTTCCGGCATCATCGTATTGGGAAAAGCTGCTATTGAAAAAAGAAATAGTTTACTGGATAATCCGGATGGACCGTCACTCAATCACCTGAGTTATGGCGGAAAAGTACCGGATGATAGTTCAGGCGTCATACAACATCTGCATATTAACTACTACCGTATTGCCGGTACAGGATTCCTGGGGGGATTATTACTGCTGGGAACCGGAAGCCGGACTGCTGTTGAGGATATCACTTTACACCCATTGCCCATGAAGAAGTCTGCGCTGAAAGCCAACAGACTACATTAAGCCACCTGAAGTAATGAGGAAAACCCTGTTTGAATTTCTACGCATATATCATTGTTGTTAACCCTTTTCCTTTCTTTTATCTTGGAAAGATGAGCACACTGTTCATCGCCGCTCTTTCCCGGGCATCATAAATATGCTTTCGTGCACGTATATTATTTTCGGGAGTCGCTCTTACGTTACCGTTGATGATGGCCAGGGCTTTTGCCAGCAACGGATCATCGGTATTGCCTAATGGCAGCAATGGCTGCCGACTCATTTCATCGATCGGATATTGAGGAGAGATGCCTGCGGTATAATTTCCCGCTCCACTGGCATTACTGAGCCGGTAGGTGAGGGGATGCATGATCCAGGGAATACGCTGTGGTGTACGCATATCGTATACAATCACCGCACCTTTATCTTTACCTACTGTGGTTTGACCAATCTGTATTACCTGTGTATAGGGCTTCAGGTTGTTAATGAGGAGTTCTGCTGCAGATACCGTTTGCTGGCCACTGAGAATGAATACGCGGGGGAGTTTCAGTTGTCCGGTGGACAAACTGCTGAAAAGAATGGGGCCGCCGGTTTCAGGAACAGACATCGTGGTCGCAAAATCCAGGGTGCGGGTGCCCATATTACCATTGCCACTGTATTTTACAAAAATGCTTTTTTCTGTGAGGTCGGGAGCAATCATGGAAGCCATCATAGCGGCGGCGGCGAGACTGCCACCCACATTATAGCGCAGGTCAATCACCAGGTCATTAATCGCTTTGTTCCTGAAATCCTGGAAAGCGGCCAGCAGATAGTTATTGTAGCCGTCAGTAAAAGCATTATAAAAAAGATAGCCCACTTTTTTTGCGCCACTGTTGATAACGATGGCTTTATAGACCGGGTTTTCTGTTGTTTTCCCGGGGCGTAGCTGAACAAGCGCACTTTCTGTAATTATATTATCTTTTATAATCGCGGGAGTGAGTGTGCCACCTTCCGCTGCAGCGCGCAATTGTTCCGGGAGTGTGGTGCTGTTCGTGGTGGTTAATACCGTTTCATTGATGCGGGTAAAATAGTCTCCTCTTTTTAATCCGTCTGCTGCARCATATGAACCGGGTACCACCAGCTTTATCACACCAATTACCCCACCAGCAGCGGGTGGCCAGTCTATGATGCTAAAGTCGATGCCGTATTTATACAGCATATCGCTTTTGATGGTAGCCGGATCTTTTGGGTTATAGATAACAGAGAATTTATCTTCTCCGCTTTTGATGCTGTTAAAAAACGCCTGGGTTTCTATGGAATTATTTGCCTGACCCGGGAGCTGATCATTCCAGAGATAGAATAGATGCATGCTATCGAGTATCCATTGGTTAATTTCCTGCTGGGTAACAGGACCGGTAGGAACAACGGGCGCATCATCTTTTTTGCGGCAGGCTGTCAACCCCATCAGCACCCAAAGGGAGAACAAAGAAATTGTATATCGCATAAAGACTTTTTTGTTGATTTCAGTACAGTGGGCGGCCGGGAAATGATTATTTTCTTCTTTCCATATCTACTAAAAAATGGCTGGTCAGCTCTTTCCGGATATATTGTAAGGCAGCAGTGAGGTGATTTTTAACAGTAGCGGGAGAAATAGACAGGTGCTGGCCTATTTGCTTATGACTAAAGCCATAGTCACGGCTCAGGGTATATACATTGCGGCGTTGTTCCGGCATTCTTTCTACCAGCTTATGCAGTTGGGAACTGAATTCTTTTTGAAGAAATACTTTTTCACCGCTGTCAGAAATATCTTTCTGTTCCCGGGCAGCCAGGGAAAGTGCTTTCTTTTCGCGGTACAGTTTGCGGCTTTCATCTATCACTAAATGTTTTATGTACACAAACAACAACGGGAAAACATCCTGCCCTTTCTTCACCTGGTCTATGTTTTCCCATAAACGAACAAAACATAACTGGGTGATTTCCTGAGCTCTGGAAGCATCGTTGGTTAACTTGAATGCAAACCGGTACACTTTTGCATTGTTCTCCTCAAATATTTTTTCAAAAAGTTCCTTCGGAGGGCTGTCAGACATAGTTCGAGGTTGTAACATGATCCGGATATAAATATAAGCCAGCTATGTTACACCAATGTTAAGGAGGGTTTTTTGTGCACAAAAATTTCGGGAGAAAGTACCAGTGATTTGAATATAAATTAAAAAGTATATCCCTTGGATTTGTTTTGAAAGAAATAGCTCTTTATTATCCTTCCGCTAATGCTCTTTTCTCTCAACCTGATTGCTATTTAACTCATCGCGGCTTTTTTTGCGACATTGTAAAAAATAATTACTCATTTCTTTTGGCAGGCATAAAAAAAATATATATTTGCTATAGGATAGTATAGTATAGGATAGTGTCGATTTCACACAAAATAGCTATATATCAAATATCGACAGCATTACAAGTTCCGGCGTAACTGGAATGAATCGGCCAAAATGAAGATGATAAAAGAAATTCCCGTAGATGAATGGTATGCTTCAGCCAAATATTGATCATATAAGAGATTCCCGTAAAAGAAAAACATCAATCAAATAAATGCCGATAGACTAGCAGCTCCCGGTTATGAATGGAATGAATGACGTAAACGTTATGAAATAAAACTTTTTCTCCTTTTTTAATAAATGCCACGAACACTTATGATGCCCGTTTGTCCGGCCGGATAATCGGTAAGCATCGCTATGCTTTAATGCACGTTATGATTTGTTTATTCTTCCAATAATTGATCTTAATATGTTCAGGAAATTTACTTGCTACAAAAAGCGATTTACTACCGGGTTGCCGGTGGTATTATCAGCTCCTCCGCTCTACCTGTTGCTCCTGCTATTAATGCTGGCAGGCGGCGTTTATGCTCAAACTCCGGCGAAGGTGACTATAACCGGATCGGTGACTGACACCACCGGCAGATCACTGGAAGGGGCTACCGTCTCTGTAAACGGAAAGAGTTCCAGTGGAACGGCCACTGACCGGAATGGGAGATTCATACTCGACGTTGCAGTGGGATCTACCATCCAGGTAACATTTGTTGGTTTTGTTGAACACCGTTTTGTGGTGAATGCCACGCAAAAGGATTACCCGATCCGGTTAAAAAGTGTAGTGGCTTCTGTAGATGAAGTTGTGGTCACTGCATTTGGCCGTAAACAAAGAAAAGAGGCGGTGGTAGGCTCGGTGACGAGCATCAATCCCGGCGACCTGAAAATTCCAACCAGTAACCTGACAAATGCGTTGGCTGGTCAAATGGCCGGTGTGATTGCGTTTCAGCGTGGTGGCCAGCCGGGAGCAGATAACTCCCAGTTTTTTATCCGCGGGGTAACTACCCTGGGATATAGCGCCAGTCCGCTGATCCTGGTAGATAATGTGGAGTTAGGAGCCAGCGACCTTGCCCGTTTGCAGGTAGATGACATCGCCAGTTTTTCTATCCTGAAAGATGCCAGCGCAGCAGCCTTATATGGTGCCAGAGGCGCCAACGGCGTGATACTCGTTACTACCAAAGAAGGTAAGCCCGGTAAAGCCAGGGTAGCCGTGCGGTTGGAAGATGCCATTTCAACACCTACGCAAAACCTGAAGCTGGCGGATCCTATTACTTTCATGAATCAATACAACGAAGCTATTACCACCCGGAATCCCCTGAATAAGCCACTTTATACGCCTAATACCATACTGGCTACCCAGGCTACGATCAATAAAGCACCAGGCAGTAATCCATTTGTTTACCCGGCAGTTGACTGGATGAAGACATTGTTCAAAGACCAAACGACTACGAAGCGCGCTAACTTCAGTGTGCAGGGTGGATCAGATGTGACTAAATATTACATCGCCGGCTCTTACTCCCGTGACAACGGTATTTTACAGGTAAACCCGGTGAATAATTTTAACTCCGGGATGAAGTTTGAAAACTACCAGCTCCGCTCCAATGTGAACGTGAAAATTACAAAAACAACAGAAGCGGTAGTGCGGTTGTGGGGTAACTTCAACGACTATACGGGGCCCATCACCAGCGATGCTTCCGGTATCGCCACAGATTTATATTCCAAAGTGCTCCATACCAGCCCGGTAGCCTTCCCTGCATTTTATGAACCGGATGCGGCCAACGCCAATACCAAACACATTTTGTTTGGCAGCGCTTTTGGCTCGGATGGTAGCCTGTTAAATAATCCCTACGCGAACCTGATGTATGGATATAAAAACTTTTCCGAATCCAGGATGTCGGCGCAGTTTGAGCTGAACCAGGATTTTGGCTTTATTACAGAAGGCCTCACCTTCAAAGGCATTTTCAGTACCAACCGTTATTCCTATTTTGATCTGAGTCGTTCCTATGCTCCCTTCTTTTATGGCTTGGGCAACTATGACCAGGACAACAATACGTATGTACTGAACTGGCTGAACAGTTCTCCCGGACAGGCGCGGGAATTCCTGGACTATAAGGAGAATGCCAAAAACATTTACAGCTATATCTACTTACAGGGCGCACTGAACTATGACCGTGATTTCGGAAAAAGTAATGTGAGCAGCACATTGATAGGTACCCGGCAGCAAACCCTTTATGGCAACGCCGGCAGCCTGTTAGGATCATTACCTTACAGAAACCTCGGTTTTTCCGGAAGGGCTACCTATTCATTTGACAGAAAATATTTTCTCGAATTCAACTTTGGCTACAACGGTTCAGAAAGATTTGCACCGCAACATCGCTGGGGTTTCTTTCCTACCATTGGTGCGGCCTGGGTGGTATCGAACGAATCATTCTGGGAGGGCGGTATTGCGCACATTATTTCCCGTTTGAAGTTCAGGGGTAGTTATGGCTTGGTGGGTAATGATAATATTGGTAGTCAGCGTTTTTTCTACCTCTCCAATGTAACGCCGGATGATAAGGATGGCCCGGGTGCTTACTTTGGAACTAACAACAGCTTTGGACTCAAAGGCACTACCATACAGGCATATCCCAATCCGGATGTTACCTGGGAAACTTCTAAAAAGAGCAACCTGGCCGTGGAAATGACGATTGCCGATAACCTGAATGTAACGGCAGAAGTTTATCACGAAAATCGCTACAACATCCTCATCAAGCGTGGCTATATTCCTGTTACCGCCGGTATTGAAGGTGCTGCCTCCAACAACCTGCAGGCGAATCTCGGAAAAGTAGATTCAAAAGGATTTGATCTGCACCTGGATTATAAGCAGGTTTTGTCAAAAGATATGTGGTTAAATGTGATGGGTAACCTCACTGTGACTGATAATAAGATCCGTGTGCAGGAAGAGCCGGAGTATAAATATGCTTACCGCTTTGCGGCGGGTAACCCGGTTAATCAGCAGTTTGGATATGTAGCAGAGCGCCTTTTTGTAGATGATAAAGAAGCGGCGAATTCACCAGTGCAGAATTTTGGTGAACTCCCCAAAGGTGGTGACATCAAGTATCGGGATGTTAATGGCGATGGTATCATTAACCAGGATGACCAGGTGCCTATCGGTCTGCCTACTACTCCGCAGATCATTTACGGCTTCGGTTTTTCATTCGGTTATAAAAGTTTTGATGTGAGCGCGTTTTTCCAGGGACTGGCCAGAGAATCTTTTTTCATTGATCCTAAAGCCACCGCACCATTTGCAGACAATGCCCAGTTGCTGCAGGCATACGCCGATAATCACTGGTCAGCAGAAAATCAGAACCTGTACGCCTTGTGGCCTCGTCTTTCTACTTCGCATGTTGCCAATAATGAGCAAACCAGTACCTGGTGGATGCGGGATGGTAGTTTCATGAGATTAAAGTCTGTGGAAATGGGTTACTCATTGCCGAAGCGATGGATTGCTCCGTTGCGCCTGACCAATTTCCGTGTGTATTTCAGCGGTTTGAACCTGCTCACTTTCAGCAGCTTTAAACTATGGGATCCGGAGCAGGCAGGTAATGGTTTTGCATACCCGATTCAGAAAGTATTTAACCTGGGTGTAAACATTAATTTCTAAGTATAAAAAATATAGACAATGAGATTTCTTAAAAGAACATTGTTGGTAGTATTGCCGGTCATTTTATCAGTATCCTGTAAAAAATACTTAGATATCACTCCGGACAATGTGGCTACATTGAACAGTTCATTTGCCAATGCAAATGAAACACAGGCCTATCTGTTTGGTTGTTACTCCAGTATGCAGAACCTGGCTGATGTACGGCGCAATGCAGGTTTTACCAGTTCCGGAGAAGTGATTTTTCCTATAGACCTGCTGGATAAAAAAACTTTAGGGGGTGAAGGCGGCGATAATGGTTTTAACGTCATGCGTGGTTTGCAGAATAGTCTCAACCCGTTATTAAATTACTGGGATGGGTATAACATGGGCCTGAACCTGTGGCAATCTATCCGCATGTGCAATACATTCCTGGACAATGTACATCAGCCACTGGACCTGACAGACTATCAACGCAAAAGATGGGTAGCGGAAGCTAAATTTCTGAAAGCCTATTATCATTACTGGCTGATCAGGATGTATGGTCCTATTCCTATTGCAGATGTGGCATTACCCATCAATATACCTTCTGCTGAAGCACGGCTCAAACAACAGTCTGTGGATTCCTGTTTTGGGTATGTGGTAGCCCTGCTGGATCAGGCCATGCCTGATTTGCCGGACGTGATACAAAATGCAGGTGCAGAAGCCGGCCGTATTACTTCTGTGATTGCAAAAGCTGTAAAAGCAGAAGTGCTGGCTACCCAGGCAAGCCCGTTGTTTAATGGCAACCCGGATTATGCTGCTATCAAAGGAAAGGAAGGAGAAAGTTTGTTCCCGGCAGCGTATGATGCTACCAAATGGCAACGTGCAGCGGTTGCCAGCAAAGCAGCCATTGATGCCGCTGTTTCAACAGGAGCTGCGCTCTACCAGTTCCGGGCAAGCGGAGGCATTGTACATATGTCAGACGCCACCAAACAACTGCTTACATTGCAGGGTGCCCTCACCGATCCATGGAACACCGAACAGATATGGACCCTCAACCCACAGTTTGGATGGCAGTATATGGCTTCCCCACGGGTAACAGCGGATGCAGCTTCCAACGGGTTTGCCGTGTACTCCAATTTCTCCGTTCCGATGGCAGAATCAGAATTGTTTTATACACAAAACGGTGTACCTATCAATGAAGACAGAACCTGGGATTATGCTAACCGCTATAAACTGCAGACCGGCGATGATGAACACCGGTATTATATCCGGAAAGGATACACCACTGCCCGCGGTAATTTTTACAGAGAAGCCCGGTATTATGCAGATGTTGCCTTTGATGGTGGTGTCTGGTTTGGCTCTGCCAACACGGACGATAACAATGCCAACTACGTAAACGCCGTAAATGGTTTTGCTGCGTATACCCCTACCCGTTATAACGTTACCGGCTACTGGCCCAGGAAACTGGTGCCCTGGCAAACCGCCTTCGGACAAACTTCCGTACAAACAAATTATTCATGGCCCTTTATGCGCTTACCTGCTTTATGGTTGTTATATGCAGAGTGTTTAAATGAAGCCAATGGACCCGGCGCCGAAGTATATAGCTATATCGATAAGGTGAGGGAAAGGGCTGGTTTACCCGGAGTGGTACAGGCATGGTCCAACTTCTCCCGTAATCCTTCTAAATACGGCTCAAAAGACGGTTTAAGGGCCATTATCCACCAGGAGAGGAGAATAGAACTGGCATTTGAAGGACAGGCAGGATGGGATCTCAGACGGTGGAAAGAACTGCAGGCAGTACTCAACGGACCTTTCCAGGGATGGAACTTCAGACAGCGTACGCCCCAGGGATTTTATCAGCTAAGTAATGTATACCAGCCGGTATTCGGGTTGAGAGATTACCTGTTTCCTATCCAGGACTACGACTTGCTCACCAATCCTAACCTGGTACAAACACCCTATTGGTGATAACAGGAGGGTAAGCATAAAATCATTTCAAACCAGTTTTAATTTTTTGTATGGACGCTATATATAAAATAAGCCGCGTGTTAATACCGCTGATGGCATTAGGTATGCTACAGTTGGGCTGTAAGAAAAGCGAGGGATACAATGATGTAATATCCAATGATAAGACAAAGCCACAACCGGTTTCTAATGTTAAAGTGATCAACAGGAACGGGGGCGCCTATATTACCTATACGTTGCCGGATTCCAAAAATGTATTGTATGTACAGGCGGAGTACCTGATCAATGATACTAAAAGCAGGCAAACCAAAGCTTCCTTTTACACCGATACCATCGCAGTAGGCGGCTTTGCCAAAAGCCAGGATTATACTGTGAAACTATATGCGGTTTCACGGGCAGATGTAAAGTCGGATCCGGTGAATGTGACCGTACATCCGGGCACTCCTACCTACCTGCAGGCGCTGCCTACGGTTGTTATGCAGGCCGACTTTGGCGGGGTGAACATCAGTGTGACCAATACCGCAAAAGATAACATCGGTATCATCACCATTACAGAAGATGCCACTACACGTAAAATGGAAATCAAAAATCAGAACTATACCAACCAGGAAAATATCTCCTATAGCATCAGGGGCTATGATACCATTCCACGGAAATTTGGGATCTACCTGGCCGATGAGTTTGGAAATATTTCTGATACGGTATACACTACCGTTAAACCACTTTACGAAACCATGATGGATAAGTCGAAGTTCAATGTGTACAAACTGAATTCTGATGATGGGTTCAGCTTTGGATGGGAATTGCGTTATATGTGGGATGGCAACCTGGGAAGACCCGGCTATCACTCTACTTATCCTACTACGGCACCATTACCTAAATGGGTCACTTTTGATATGGGGCAGGTAGCCAAGCTAAGCCGCTTTACCATGTGGGGCCGCGGATTGGATGATGGTACTTATCTCTGGGGATACGGTAATCCCGAAACCTGGGTGATGTGGGGCCGCGCTGATCAGCCGGTGGATGAAATATTACCGGATACTACTAACCTGCCTCCATTAGGTCAGGCAACGCCAGGCGGTTGGATCAACATGGGTGTTTATCATTTGCCTGCTCAGCCATCCGGACTGGTATCTCCGGCATATAACAACGCTGATCTGGCTTTCTGGAACGCAGGTTTTGGATATAACTTTTCACTGAGTCTGCCTAAAGTACGATACATGCGGTTTGAATGTGTTACCAATGCAGCGCATAGCAATGAATTCTTTCACATAATGGAACTCAGCATATGGGGGGATAACAGGTAACGGTTACGATTACTTCCCCCGTTACTGGTATTCTTTTAAAAGTTATTTTATTAAAAATATTATGAGATGAGAAAGTATCATTTAGTTACAAAACTCCTCATGCCACTTTGTGGTTTGCTCCTCTTCATAGCGTGCAGCCGGAAAGCTACTGATTTCAGGGATTTCCTCGGCAATAAGGAAATCCAATATCCCGGTACGGTATCTGGTATTACCATTTATCCGGGTAACGGCCGACTGGCCATCGGTTGGAAACCCAGCTCAGATCCCAGTATCAGCAAATATGTGTTGTACTGGAATAACCGGCAGGATTCTGTTGTTATTACCGCCACTTCACATAAGCCTACGGATACGGTGCGTTGCCTGATTCCGGGATTAAGCGAGTACGCCTATACGTTTTTTCTGTATTCATTTGATGCGGCCGGAAACAGGTCTATTGTAACAGAAATAGATAATGCACACGCCTATGGCAACATTTACCGGAGTACCCTTCATAACCGTTTGCCTGATGTCACCAAACCTTATGAAATACGGGACGATGGTACCGTTACGTTGTTTTTCAGCATACCGGATACGATTAACATTGCCACCAACATCAAATACACCAATGCTGCCGGTGTGGAGGCAGTGGCCACTATTCCGGGCACAGCAGACTCCATTAATTTACCCAGCTACAAAGCAGGTAAGCCGGTTGTCTATCAGTCTTCCTACATTCCCGCCAAAGGTGCATTGGATACTTTTTATACCAACAGTTACGATACCTTCCCGGATATCTTTAAACTGGTGGCCTGCGACAAAAGTTTATTCCAGGAACATGACCTGCCAAATGATATGGGCATCTACCAGTCAGATACCCGTGTGAGCAAATTGTGGGATGGTAGCGTAGGACCGCAGGGTTATCCTAATATTTTCCATAGTGATGATCAGGGATCGAATACACCGCTGCCACGTACCCTCACTTTTGATATGGGCAAAATATACAACCTGGGGCGTATCGAAGAAACAGGCAGGAACTGCTGTAATAATCCGGCAGAATTTGAGGTATGGGGTATTGCAGATATTACCAATGCGGCTACGACCCTGAAAAGTACTGATCCGGGATGGGCTGCTGAAATGAGCAGCAAAGGATGGACATTGCTCACCACTGCTATCAGGGGAGATGATGGTAATGCCGCCATGAAGTTTGATTTCATCCCACAAGCGCCACCGGCACGTTATATACGTATCAGGGTAGTACGTACGGTGAATAATTCCAATTCTGTGAATATAAGTGAAGTGACCATGTTTAGTAAACAATAAAAATAAAATGAGTGGAAGCAAATTGCTTCCACTCATTTTATTTTTTCCTCACCACGTTGTTGAGATAATAAGTAATCGTATAAGTTCCTTTGGTAACATAGTATTTGATAGAAGAAACGGTGTTCACATGTAACCCGATGTCTGTATACTTCATATCCACCCGGTAGTAGCAAATACCATTGTCGAACCCAATAGCCGTTGACGGAAATGCCGGCAACTCCGGAATTCCCTGGGGATATTCATATTCGATGGTTGTAGTTGTTTTGACTTCCGGATAATAGGGATCCCAGTGTTTGAAACTGGGGCGTTGATCCCGGCCATACACTTCTCCTGCTGCCGGATTGAAAAAATCACCGTTTTTATCTTTCCATTGAAAAATGATCTTGTTGGGCCCTTGTCCATTGTGGGTGATATCCATCTGTAAGTTATCCGGAAGAGAATAGAAGTTTCCTGCTGCATCAGCTGTAGTCCAGCTTTTATAAAGCAGGGTGTCGATGGTAGTCATCGGTGTAACGATGATATTACATGCATCCCGCAGCGTCTTTTCTCCTTTCACATTAGATACGGCCACATCTATGCTGTAGGACCCGGGATCAATAAACAAAGAGGTTTGAGTGAATTGCAAACGCCCTCCGATAGGGTTGATGCTAAAAGGTGCTACGAGGCTATCTCTCAATTTGGCTTTCAATTTGGCCAGTGTAGAATCTTCATAAGTAACTGCATCTGTATAAGTACTCATCATCTGAGGTGTGATGAACATGCTGTCTGCCTTTGCGTTGTTTTTTTTATTACGTATACCTGCCAGGACCACTCTGAGTGGATTCGTGGAACCATCTGCTACCAGTGTGGAAGAAGTAGCAGTGATGCCCTGCTGAATAGTAAAAGGATTTTCGATATAGTAGATGCTGTCACTCAAAAATCCTTTCTCCACTTTTTCGCAGCTATAAATCCCCAGGATGGCCAGTAACAGGCAGGTGGGTATTAGTCGGTTTATTTTATTGCTAAGCATATATGATGCTGGTTTAGGCATGAATAATCTGAACAATTATCTTTTGGTGAGCTGTGCATTGTTGGCCAGTACATGCAACGTAGTGCCTGTAGACGTTTTTATTCCTGTAGTTTGGCAGGTAATGGCTATATCTACGGGATCTCCTTCCGGTGCACCGGGTGAGCCATCCAACGCGCCATTGATCTTTATATACTGCAGGGAGTAATAACTGAATATAGGTGCGGATCCGGAAAGCCATACCGAGTAAGAACCGGTGATGGTTTTTACCGCACAGGGAGCTGTTGTGCCTGCCCAGTTGCTTTTGGATACAGGCGTACTGCTGACATTATCCAGGCTGATGTTATCTCCAAATAAATATTGTGTGATGAGTTTGGAACTAACACTGTCGTACAGTTGATCAAGACTGGTCACATTCAGGTTCGTCATCATCAGCTTTACAGAGAAGTTGGTAAAGGCGAAAAAGGTAGCCGATTTATTGACGGAATCTTTCAGATTGAAATGATCGATGAGCAGTATGGTGGTATCAAAATAATGAGCGCTGTGTTGCTTTAAATAATCATAGGTACTCAGTGGTGTATTAACAGGGTGTTTTCCTCCATCTGTCAGGTAGCCGTCTTTTTTGCAGGAAATGATAGCTATTGCCATGATAGCAAGGATCCATGTTTTCCAGTTTTTATGTAACATTTTCATGGTTTGTTTTTTTTAGTTGAAATATGACCGCTACTTTATTTAAGTTTTCCTTGCCAGAAAGGCGTTTGTACTAACTTCGAATTGGTGAGAAATAAGCTGGGATCCAACGGCCAGTAATATTTGCCGGCGGCAAATTCACCTGTTGAAATAAAGGGGAATTTCACAACGCCGGTATTTCTGGCGAGTCGTACCAGGTCATAAAACCGGTGACCTTCCAGGAATAGTTCCCGGCCACGTTCTGCGGTGATGGTATCTAACAGCGGCCGACCCGTAATACCAGTGAGCGGCTTAGTGAGTCCTGCACGGGCTCTTATTTCATTTACAATAGACAATGCACCTCCAAAATCAGGGTTTGTTCCAGCCGCCATGGCCTCAGCTTTCAGCAGTTTAATATCGGCGAGGCGGAAGATGACAATATTGTTTTGCGCCACGGTAAACTGCGGTTGTTTACTGGGATCAATGTATTGTATATTGGAATACTTGATGCAGGATATAAAGCTGGTAGTACCGGTAGCAATGGTGACAAATGATTTTTTAAACCGGATATCTGTAGTGTCGTAGAAGAGGGTGTTGACTACTCCTGTATTCAGTTGCCATAGCGGAACGGTAATATTGTTGATATAAGGCGATGCCAGGGTTTGCCCGGATATGCTCCGCGCAGCTACCAGGCTTTCTTTCAGTTGGTTGTTGGATATTTCGAAAATGCCTTCTGGTGATTGTCCTTTATAGATAGAAAGATAATCACTGGCAGGCACCAGCGAATAACTACCAGAACTGATCACGGAGTCACAGGCCATGCGGCAGCTATCATAGCTGCTTTTCCAGGCATAGACATGTGCCATCAGGGCAAATACATTTCCTTTATCACCTCTTACAATTTTGTCGGCAGAGTTATTATCTTTCCAGGGCAGGTATTGCTTGGCCAGCGTCAGATCGGCCACGCATTGGGCGAGTATATCTTTTTGCGGTGACCGGGCTACCTGCGGTGCGGTAGACACATCGGGGTAGTAATTGGTTACCAGGGGAACATCTCCCCATACCCTGGCCATATAAAAATAAGCAAACGCACGCACGAAGTAGGCTTCCCCTATGTATTGATTTTTCTTTGCCTGTTGTGCACCTGCATCATTACCCGAAAATACAGATGCAGGCATGGATTCTATGAAATGCAGACAACGATTGGCCTGTGCGATCGTAGTATAGAAGTTGGAATAGACCCTTAGCTTCAGTAGTGCTACATAACTGTTGGCAGGAGGAATGCTTCCTTCCCATTTCATGCTGGCCACGTTTTTATAAGAGTCATTATCGCCGCCGCTAACAAATTCGCTGTTGAATTCATCGGAGGGCAAATCGCCATATGCATAATGCGTGATAGAAGCATTGAGCGCACTTCTGAGTAGCGAATAACATGCTGCTACAGAGGAATTTACATCTCCTTCGGACTTCCAGGTGGTCTGGTCGGTAGCCTGACTATCGGGATCCTGATCCAGGAATTTTTTGCAGGAAGTAAAGATCATGGTAGATATCGTAAACAGAATAAGCCAGTTGATTGGTTTCATTGCTGATATTTTAAAAGTTAGAGGAGAAGATTTTCAACATCCGGAATTATAGTTCCGCTCTGATGCCAATCGTAAATTTCCTGACAGCAGGATAAGCCATGTTAGAAGAGCCGGTGGTAGGATCTACCAGTTCCGGATCAGGTATAGTCGGACTTCTTTTGAACGTCAGGAGGTTGTCTGCCATACCAAAAACATTGAAGGAGCGTATGCGCATAGACTGTACCCATCGGGCCGGGAAGTTGTAGGACAGCGATACTTGTTTTACGCGGAGAAAGCTGCCGTCTTCCACAAAATAGGAACTGGCAATATTATAGCGATCACTCGAGCCATCAGAAGACACCAGGGTAGGGTATTTGCTCATATCTCCGGGATGTTGCCAGAACTGATTTAATACATTCGTCAGTACTGCTGGTCCTGCATTCGTTCCCCACCAGGGATAGGCTCTGCTACCGTTTAACGCATCGGATAGGTAGCCGTTGAAAATTTTTCTGCCGGTCAGGAAGGAGCAGAAAATATTTAAGCTGATGCCTTTGTAACTAAAGCTGTTACCGAATCCACCGGTTACTTTGGGTAATGGGTTGCCGGCAATTACTTTATCATCATAATCGATATTATAATCGCCGTTCATGTCCTGGTAGCTGGGATCACCGGCATGCAGCGTTTTACCGAGGTAGGTGAGTTTTTTGCCCGTCATAGGATCTGTTGGTACACTGGCTTCTGTAGGGAAGGCGCCATTAATCTGGTATACTTTGTAGTTATATAAAGGCTCGCCCATGGTGAGGGTTTGCTGGAACCAGGATTCACCAAACAGGAAATCACGATTGTTATTGGGCAGTCTGGTTACATAGTTTTTATTGAAAGAGATATTGAAGTTGGTATTCCATTGAAAGGCAGCACGGGGATTTAAGTTGTGCGTATTGATGGCCAGTTCTATTCCCTCGTTCCGTACATCCGCAAAGTTGCCTGCGTAGAACCGGTAACCGGTAGTGGTCTGGGCCGGTACCTGGTAGAAATATTTATCCTTTGCATCTTTGCGGTACCAGTCTGCCGTAATGCCTATTCTGTCATTAAACATCGAAATATCCACTCCGAAATCCGGTTGGATAAATCTCTCCCATCTCACACTATTACTGGCACTGATTCCCTGTGAGGAAAAGCCGTTGTAATAAGGGTAGGGAGAGATGACAGGCGTGCCATTATAAGTAGAAGGTGTTCCGCCCGCCATAGGGAAAGTACCGTTGGGAACGATAATTCCGGTGCTGCCACCCAGGAAAGAGCCATCATTGTAGAGGCTCTGGTATTTGGCGTAGAAGGAACCGGGGTCATTACCGGTAACACCCCAGCTCGCTCTTACTTTAAGGAAGTTCACCACATTTTTTACGGGTTGGAAGAAATGCTCATCAGACACAATCCATCCGGCTGAAAATGCGGGGAAGGTACCCCATCGGTATTCCGGGCTGTAGATAGAGCTGGCATCTCTTCTGAAGGAGGCGGTCAGCATATATTTCCCTTCGTAGTCGTAGGATAGGCGGGCATAGTACGACAGCGTTGTTTTTTTCTGCTGGCTGCTGGTCACACTCAGGGAGGAGCCGGGAGGAATGGTTTGCAGTGTATGTATACCGGTAACAGAGATGCCTTGTGCCTGTGCCCAGGTGCTGTAATTTTTCACCGCATAGGCAGATGCGCCTGCTACCAGGTTAATATGATGTTTGTTGATCAGTGTATTATATTCTGCATAATTTTCAAACGACCAGGAAGGGTTGCTGGACGTGATATCAAAGGCCATATTAGAAATACCATTCAATTCCTTAGGTGAGAAATAAGCCCACTTGTCGATATAGTTATTGGCGGAATAGGTGCTATGAAACACCACATTTTTTACCAGGGTATCTACTACACCGATGGAGCCGTTGTACGCAAAAATATTATTGTCATCGAATGGGTTGGCTTGTCCGTTGAACAGGGCAATCTGTTGCGGTGTAAGCTGTGCAAAAGAAGTGGGGAAGTTCCAGGAGGCAAAAAGTTGCCCGGAGCCACCGCCGGTGCCGTGATTACGTTTTTCGGACGTGATCATCAGGTTGGTGTTTACCTGTAGTCCTTTCCTGGGACTTACGGATAAGCTCAGGTTAGGAGATAGCCGGTCTATAGAGAATCCTTTTAATAATCCCTGTTCATTATAATGATTTAAGGAAACGCGGTAGTTGGCGCTGCCAAGAAAACCTGCAATAGCTACATCCTGGTTGTTGACAAGTGCCTGGTCTCTTACCATCATAGACTGCCAGTCTACATTGTTGTTAAAGGCCGGATTGAGGCTATCTGTTAGTTGAGCGGGGATATATCCATCCCGGATTTCGTTATAGGGAGCGAGGCGGGTGATCAGGTCCATTTTTAATCTTCTTTCCGCCGCACCGGTGGTTACATTGCGTAATGCGGGTTGGGTAGTGGCGCCTAAATATCCTGATACGGATACTTGTGGTCGTCCTCTTTTGGCACTTTTTGTTTTAACGATGATCACCCCATTTCCGCCGCGTGCGCCATATATAGCGGATGCAGAGGCATCTTTGAGTACATCGATGGATTCTACATCATTGGGATTGATTAAGCTGAGCGGGTTGGTGCCACTGTAGGAACTACCGATGGTATTAATGTCGAAGATAACGCCATCTATGACGTATAGTGGGCCGGTGTTTCCGCCGTTGGCGTTGCCGTAGTCAACGTTGGTGGCGCCGCGGATTACGATATTGGAGCGCTGCCCCGGTTCTGCGGTGCTGGACAATACGCTTACGCCGGCGAGGCGTCCCTGTAGCATCTGATCGAAGCTGGCTTGTGGCATATCCTGGATATCCTTGCCGCTCATAGAGGAAACGGCGGCGGTGACATTTCTTCTTTTCACACTTTGATAACCAATGACCACTACATCATTCAGTGCTTTCTGGGAAGGTTTCAATGTAATCTGCAATTTGCCGCTACCAGCTTTGATGGTACCGGTTTCAAAGCCGATGTAACTGATGGAAAGAAAATTATTTTCCCGCATCAGGCGCAATGTAAAATTTCCGTTTGGATCTGTCATGACCGCGTTGGCGGGGAACCCTTTTTCAACAACGCTGGCACCTGGTAAAGGTGTTCCATCGTTGCTCTTTACAATACCGGATATCATGACCGGCTGTTGCGCTTTTACTTCATGCAGGGATGCTATTATGATACAACATAATAGCAATGGGAGTCGAAGGCATTCTCTCATACTAAATCATTTGATTTTGGTTAATATTTATTGGCCTAAGTAAGCAAAGCACGGTTGGTTTATACAGACAGCCGATCACAGTAATCTAAACAGCAAGGGGAAAAGGGATAGTCTTCAATAACGTTGTGAATCACCAGGTGCTAAATTAATTAGTGTCAATATGACATTAAAATTAGAATTTAATTATTCTATTAATATGCAGAATTTAACTTCTTGTAATTACATTTTGTTAAGTTGTAGTTAAGTATGGCTGGCTGGAGGGTTTTTTGCCGGGGAGGGAGGCAGGATGATAAAAAGTATTTCTTTGCAGGAAGTTAAATGATAAGAATTTGAGTATTCAGCACACAAAATGCCCCGGCTGTTGTGCAACAGTATTTTCGCAGCCCGCAATCTCCGGTAGCAATCAGCCGGAATCAACGATCCGGTGAGCATAAGGTGGCCCCGGATACTTGGCTATATAATTGGCTGGCTGATGTCACCTTTTGTCATCGGCCTCTGGATAGTTACCCTCATGAATGTGGATGGCATGAACATTATGATACCTGCTGTATTTACAGCAATAATGTTGTTTTTCTTTTTCGTGGCCAGCAGGAGTGGGAAAGAGCTGAGGCGCAGACAAGGAGCGTGACCGGGGTGGTATTTTTTAATAAATAATATTATATTAGAGATAGATAACCCAATTTCCCCATGACACCAGAAGCGTATAAACAACGATTTAAAACGGAAGATGCAGTTGGCTGGCTTTCAATAGACAATGCCCTGGAAGGCGTTTATGGTAAAACAGAACCTCGCCATTACGGGCCGCTCTGCGGTATCCACTTTGCGGTAGGCGGTACTGATCCTATAGATGGCGTTAGCATTTATGATTCCGCCAAACAGGAACCACATCGTCATATTATCAGCTACGGCATGTCCGAGCTTTATTATGATCATGAAAAAGCGGGTGGTGAGTTCAGTAAATGGGGCTTTGAATTTACCTTCCGGCTGAAGCCATTTGCAAAAGATAAAGAGGATCCAATTTGGGCGGTACACGTAATGAATAACCTTGCACGATATGTGTTTAAAAGCGGAAAGTGGTTTGAGGAAAATCATTTTATACCTGCGAAAGGCCCCATAAGATTAGATACTGATACCGAAATAACAGGTTTTGTAATAGCACTTGATCCTGAACTGGGAAGAATAGAAACCCCACATGGCGAAGTATCTTTCCTGCAACTGGTAGGGGTAACAAACGTTGAACTGGAAAGGATAATGCAGCACCCTACTACTAATACGGTGGCTGCATTGATCAGTGAATTAAAACGAGATAACCCTTTGCTGATAACGGATCTGAACAGGAAGTCTTAAGGAACCGTAATAACAATCTTTCCAAAATGCTTCCCATGCTCCAGTAACTGATAGGCATCACGTACCTGCTCCATGGAGAAAACGCTATCAATAACCGGATGTATATCCGCTACTTCGATGGCCCGGTTTAAGGCCGTAAAGCTTTCTGCGCTGCCAACCGCCAATCCCTGAATCCTCAGAAACGACATATTGATCTTATGCGCGTGTATATCCAGGGGAAGAGAGGTGCCGGTAATGAAGCCTGCAGTGCCCACAAAGCCATTTTCTTTTACAGACAGCAAGGATTGTCCTATTGTTGCCGTGCCGGCAATATCTACGGCGATATCCACACCTTCTCCATTTGTCAGCGCAAGTACTTGTTGATGCCAGTCGGGGTAATGGTTATAATTAATTACAGCGGTGGCACCAAGTTGTTTCAATCTTGCTGCCTTTTCATCGCTGCTGGTAGTGGCAATTACCCGGGCGCCAGCAGCTTTGGCTATTTGAAGCGCAAAAAGGGAAACACCACCGGTACCCTGGGTAAGCACCGTTTGTCCCAATTGTAAATGAGCCTGGTTGATTAAAGCATGCCAGGCGGTTACTGCTGCGATGGGAAGTGTGGCAACTTCTTCAAAGCTGAGGTTGTCCGGTGATTTCACCAGTCCATACTCAGGAATGCATACATACTCTGCCATCACGCCAGGCGTTTGCCAGGCTACCCTTATTGAATTACTTTCTTTATTGATGGCGCCTCTTGTCCATTTTTGTACGTACTGTATGGCTACACGATCTCCGATTTTCCATTGGGTAACGTCTGGTCCGATTTCCGCTATAATACCACTGCCATCGGATGCGGGGATATAAGGAAATTTGAGTTGATCGTTAAAGCTTCCATTCGCCACTATGCCATCCAGGTAATTTAAAGATACTGCTTTGATTTTCACTAAAACCTCGTTGCGGATAGGTTTCGGGGTTTCAATTTCCCGGAGGTTGAAATGGTCAATTCCAAATTTTTCTAATACAACAGCTTTCATATAATTATAATGCTTTGATGTTAATTAATCTTTTTCTCCCAGCGTGATGCGAAGCCGGTTGAGTGCATTCATAAGGGAAATGCTGGCAGTCAGCTCCACCACTTCCTTTGGGGTAAATTGTTTGTCCAGTTTTTCGCGTAGTGAGGGCAGATCTTCCTGCATCAATGTGATGGCCTCTGCCCATTGCAACACCAATTCCTGTTGGTGATCAAAGGCGTTAGAATGTTTCCAGCCGGGCAGTCTGTCGAGTACCTCCTGGGGAAGTCCCATGTTCCTTAGCTCCTGGTTATGAAAGCTGCAACAATACGCACAGCCGTTTAATTGAGATACACGTAACTCTGCGAGCGCAATCAATTTGTTGTCCAGTCCGGATTTCCGGATGCTGGTATGTGCCTGGTAGAGGAATCCAATCGTTTCTTTTGAAATGGTTTTGTAATCCATGATTCGTTTATTGTAGGGCAAAATTGGATCTCTTATGGTTAAATTAACGGTAATAACCTCTGAGAAAACAGTAACGTGATTGGAAAGCGATATTTAACCGGTTTGGAGTTCGTACTTTTGCTATATGGATTACCTGCACGACACATTTGCTATTGAGATCGCTGAATACCACGAGTGGAGCGAGAGGAACAGGAAAAATAATTTCTTTGAACTGGTATATATCCTTCGGGGAGAAGGTCTGCAAAGCGTAAATTACATCAAACGAAAATATACGGAAAACGGTATCTTTCTGCTGCCGGCTGCTAAATGCCACATGTATATCATAGAAAAGCCGACGCTGTTTTTGTTCATTCGTTTTACCGGAAGTTATTTTATGTCCGGGGATAAAGACCAACTGGACTATAGCTCCTGGTTTAGCCGGCTCAACTTTATTTTAGGTAATCATGATCGGATTCCCGGAGAGATCATCAATGACCCGGAAGACAAAAAACAGGTGAGAAGACTGCTCGATGTGGTACTCTTTGAATACGAGCGAAAAGATATTTGTTCCGCTTTTATTATCCAGAATACGTTGGTGTCTATTCTGGGTATTCTGTCGCGTAACATCCAGAAAAAGGTATTGCAGGGACGTACATTCAAAGACAGGAAGTTTATCGATTTATGGAACTTTATCTCCTTTAATATTTTAGACCCGGAGAAAATATCAGTATCTTATCTGGCTGCTAAATTTAATATTGCTGAGAGTTATTTCAGTGAATATTTTCAACGGAATGCTGCGGAACGATTTCAGGACTTCGTACTCAAATCACGTTTGCAAATTGCTGAATCCCGCGCTATTTATACGACTACTCCTTTAGCGGAAATCGCCTGGGAATTAGGATTTACTGATAGCAGTCATTTGAATAAGATGATGAAGAAATATTTTGGTAAAGGGATGAGGGAGATCAGAAAGGGGTTATAATTTATCTATCACATCCTTGTACCCTCTTCCAATAGGTATCGATATGCCATTAAGCTCCACCATCTCCGCCGTGTAGGATTCTATTTTATTGACAGAAACAATGAAAGACCGGTGTATGCGTTTGAAGATGGCCGTTGGCAGGATTTCTTCTATCTCACTGGTACTCATCTTGGAAATATACTCATTCCTGGTGGTAACAATTTTAATGTACTCGCGCTGGCTTTCAATATACAATATCTCTGAAAAAAGGATCTTGACTTTCCGCTTTTGTATATTCACGAAGATAAAGTCCCTGTTCTCATTTGATCCTTTCTTTTGTTCTGTATTGACCTTATTCACTGCGGTTAGAAACCTTGCAAACTCAAAAGGTTTCAGCAGGTAGTCTGTTACATTCAGGTTAAACCCTTCTACGGCATATTGATGGTAGGCCGTGGTAACAATAACGGCAGGTGGATTGGCTAGTGTTTTCAGGAAATCCATGCCTTTTAGTTTAGGTAGATGGATGTCCAGGAAGATAAGATCTACCTCGTTATGCAACAGGAATTCAGCAGCAAAGATGGCATCTTTAAATACTTTCTGTAATTCCAGGAACGGCACTTCGGAAATATAATCACTTAGTACTTTCACTGCCAGCGGCTCGTCTTCTATGATGATGCACTTTATTTTAGGCATGGCTTGCAAGGTTTATTTTTAAGGTAGCGGTGAATACAAAGTCACCTTGTTGTACGTCCAGTTGATAGTCGGTGTAAAGCAATTCCAGTTGCCGCCGCAGGTTGGAAAGACCTATATTTTCTTTTGTTTTGGTTTCACCGGACGGATCACCGGTAGAATTTTTTACTATAAAAAGTAACTGCCTGTTTTTTACAGACAGATGAATATCTACAAACGGGAGATCTCTCGTTTCAGATACGCCGTGCTTGAAAGCGTTTTCAACCAGCGGAATCAACAGGAGCGGAGGTAACGACTGCTTCATATCCTCCAGATCATAATTGACGTTGACGCGCAGGGAATCATCGTAGCGTAATTTCTCCAATGCGATGTAGTCATCGATGATTTTAAGATCCTGTTCAATAGCAATATAGGGGCCACTGGTTTCATACAGCATGTAGCGGAGTATCTTCGACAAACGAAGAATGGATTCAGGCGCCAGGTCAGACTTATCTCTTGCCAGCGAATAGATATTATTCAGGGTGTTGAATAAAAAATGTGGATTGGTTTGAGACTTAAGATAGTTCAACTCCGCTTGTTGACTGGCAATACGTAATTGCTGTGCCGACTGTTTCAGCCGGATATAATTGTAGATATGTCTGACGATACCAAAAAACAAAACAGATCCTATACTATAGCCTGTCAGGTTGCCGATTCTTTTTGCTATGGTGATAGGTTTGCCCAGCGTAGTGTAGATATGCAATGTTACGCCAAGTGTCCGCCAGAGATAGAAACCCAGCGAGAAAAAAAAGCAGTATAACAATACCCGAAAAAAAGAAGAGATAAACCTTTTCAGACTTAGCTTCGGCAAGGTGTATTCAAACAGGGAGTAATTTGCTACCGATAAATAGCATACTAACCAGATTTCATTAAAAATTATCAGGGGAAAATTGCCGGGATTTTCTATTGCATCACCAAGCAGGTTTAACAACAAAAAAGCGGGTATCAGCCACACGTACAACTCAAATAGCTTTATGTCAGATAGTTTTTTCATGTTGATGTTTGGTAGGATAAATGTCGGCAAATATTTTTCTTTCTCCTAATGCCCTCCGGTGATTGACGCCACTTTGCCGTTTGTTTACCATAACCCGTTGTTCGTTGACAGCTTACTGTACAAACAGGGGGGATTCACTATCCTTGTATCATCAACAACCAAACAACCTAATATTCAAACTCAATTTAAACAAAACATGAACAAGCTAATGCAGTTTGGCGAAATAGTAGATGGATATGATATCCCTGTCCTGAATGAGAGAGAAATCAGGGCCTCCGCAGGTATACTATTTCTGGCCACCTATACTTCCCTGATGTTTATCCTCTTTGCGGGCAATTTTATACTGGTAAAATATGTCATCTCTGGCTTCCTGCTCGATTTACTGATACGGGTATTCATTAGTCCGAAATTTTCTCCGGTGTTGATCCTTGGGCGTTTGATCGTTCGTAACCAGGCGCCCGAATATGTGGGCGCACCGCAAAAAAGATTTGCATGGAGCATTGGTATTGTCTTATCTGCCATCATGTTTTATTTCCTCGTAATTGTAAATGCCTATAGCCCGATAACAGGCATCATTTGTCTCATTTGCCTGATATTCCTGTTCTTTGAGGCGGCTTTTGGTATTTGTCTGGGTTGTTTGTTCTATCCTCTTTTTTTTAAGAATAGAGTACAGCATTGTCCCGGAGAAGTATGCGACATCAAATCCAGGCAGGATATTCAAAAGGTTTCACTGGCACAAGTGGTCATGCTGCTCTTATTTATCGCCTCCGTTTTCTTTGCCACCAGGTTGCTCCAGGAACAGTTTAGCAAGAAACCCCATGATTTGTTCAAATCTTCCACTACGGTTAAATCCAGATAAATATGCTACCGCTACCGATGCCGCATGAAGGCGGATTAGAAGAATACTTTGCTGTTTACCGGAACAATATCATYGGCCATCAACAAACCTTTACCTCACCTTTTGGAGAAAAGAAAATCATTTATGCTGATTGGACTGCCAGTGGCAGGGCTTATGGGCCTATTGAAAAATATATACAGCAGCACATACTTCCTTTTGTTGGAAATACGCATACGGAGACGACAGTTACTGGTAACTATATGTCTAAGGCCTATGAAGAAGCGAAACGCATTATGAAATCACATGTCAATGCCGGCGAAACGGATGTATTGCTTTTTTGCGGTAGCGGCATGACCAGTGCCGTCAACAAGTTACAAAGGATATTGGGACTGAGACTACCGGAGCGTTTTATTGATTACATTCATGCCAGTGAACTCCCGTCCTGCGATGAAGTACTGAAACCGGTTGTTTTTGTAACGCATATGGAACATCATAGTAATCACCTTAGTTGGTTGGAAACTGTTGCCACCGTGGAGATCATCGGATGCGATGAAAATGGCAATGTTGATATCGCGCATTTCAGCGCTTTACTAGAGCACTTCAAGCACCGACCCAATAAGATAGCCGCAATAACGGGATGCTCCAACGTTACCGGGATCCAAACACCTTATCACGATATTGCAAAACTCATTCATCAATATGGCGGGTTATGCTTTGTAGACTTTGCCTGTTCTGCTGCCTACTGTGATATCGATATGCATCCGGAGGACAGGGACGGTGATGCACATTTAGACGCCATTTATTTTTCAGCGCATAAATTTTTAGGCGGACCAGGTACACCTGGGGTATTGATTTTTAATAAAAAACTTTACAGGAATGCAGTACCGGACCAGCCGGGAGGGGGAACCGTAAAGTACAGTAATCCCTGGAAGCAGCATGAATATGCCACGGATATTGAACAACGGGAAGATGGAGGAACGCCTCCGTTTTTACAGGGTATTAAAGCGGCCATGTGTATCCGGTTAAAAGAACAGATGGGCGTAGCGAATATCCTGCGGCGGGAAGAAGAACTGCTGGCCATCATTTTTTCCAGGTTGTCAAAGATAAAGGGAGTAGATATACTGGAAGCCGGGGTAACAAAAAGACTCGGTGTTGTTTCTTTCATTGTATCGGGAGCGCCTTATAATTTAGTCGTTAAACTACTGAACGATAGGTTTGGCATTCAAGTGCGGGGAGGATGTTCCTGTGCAGGCACTTATGGGCATATGCTGCTGAATGTGGATAAGCCGCAATCTTATGCCATACTGGATTCTGTCCGATCGGGAGATTTATCGTGTAAACCAGGTTGGATAAGGTTATCTATACATCCCATCATGACCAATGCAGAAATTATCTTCATCATGGATGCTATTGAAACAACGGTATTCAACATACCCGAGTGGGGGAAAGATTATTACTGTGATCCTCATACAAATGAGTATTTCTTTAAGGGGATAACAACAACAGAACAACCAGATGCTGTTGATTGGTTTGATGTTGGGAAATGGCGTAATTTATCTTGTGTCTGAATCTACCGGGTTCGGATTTGCCAGCTTTCAGGACTTTTAATTAACTTACCTGCTTTATGATGAAGACCTGGAAATGAAGGTATTCAAACGGGGTATCATCACTTGTATTTTAACCTGATAGCGGCTGTTTATGCGTTTTCTTATTTTAATTTTATTATTTATCAGTACCGGGGTGTCCGCCCAGTTTGCTGACGTTGATCAATTTATCCGCTCCAAAGAGGGAACCAGGGTGTGGGAGAGAAATACAATGATATGGCGTTGTATAAAGGGGATGAAAGCCGATGCCAGCAATAAAGAAGCTGTTCAGATCTGCACTTGTCAGGCCGATTTAATTGACAAGCATTTTCCCATAAAGCGGATAAAGGAATATGACCGTTTGTATTCCGGTGAGGCATTGTCTAAACTGATTGAAGAAGATACCGCCTTGCAGGCAAGTATTGAGCAATGTTACAAAGATATTTCACAAAACAATCTTTTCTTCTCCCCCGGGCAAATTATCGGCTATCGCGATTCTATGGCGGCTTATATTCGCGCTAATAAAAAGGAGCCACTGGAAGAAAGCCGGATAAACAGCTACTGTGATTGTGCCGTAGCTATTATGGCGAAGCGGAAAATAAATACGCAAACCATTAAGGACATGAATGACCCTAATTCTATGTTGTATAATGAAATTGCTTATCGTTGTGGTGGATATCCCTATAAAAAAATATCTCCTACCACCGGGTGGAAAATGTCCGATAGTCTCGATGTAACCGGTAACAAAAGGATCGATTCTATTGATGTTATCACCGTTAGTGGCATGACGAAGCTGAAAGTGAAAATAGGGCCGCTTGTAAACATATGGATGCTGGATTGCGGCGCTACCGATATGCTGGTGTCAGATACGATGATCAATAAATTACTTCAGTTGAAACTGGTTTCCAGGAATGATTTCCTTGGGCAACAAACATACACCCTTGCCAGTGGTAAAGATATTTTGTGTGACGTATACCGGATCAATAATGTCCAGGTGGGGAAGTTTACCGTTAACAATCTCGTCATCGGCGCCTCCAAAGAAGCTAATACCTTTCTGCTGGGTAAAACTTTACTCAATAAATTTCGACGTTGGTCTATTGATAACCAACGTGACCAACTGATTTTAGAGAAATGATATCCATGACGAAGTGTAGTGTAATACCCGTTTGAAGGCAGCAGAAGAGAAGGTTTTCAGAAAAGAAGAACACCATTACCTGTTCCGGAATTTTGTACCATGGTATAATAAAAGAGATGACTGAAGAAGATAAATATTTAATTGAGTTTAAAGAAAAGATCCTGACATATTACCCGGTTTCAGACAATACTTTTGAACTGTTTAAAAACATTATCAGCTTTCATCAGCTGGATAAAGGGGAGATACTCTTAAATATTGGACAAGTTTCCAAACATCTTAACTTTATCTGCAAAGGGGCTGTGATCGCCTTCTTTACAGATAACGATGGAAAAACCTATAATAAAAATATCTTTTTAGAAAGACAGTTTGCAGGATCTACTGTTTCAGCACTTTTAAAAACGCCATCAGAATTCACTCTGCAGGCGATTGAAGACACCACCATTATCAGGATGAGTTACGCCTTATATAAAGAGGCGATCTACAAGAACGATGAACTTAAAAGTTTTTATATCGCTTATCTAGAAAAGAACTGGATAATAGATAAAGAACAAAGAGAGATTTCTTTGGTAATGGAGAATGCTACTATAAGGTATCAGAAACTTCTGGCAGAATATCCAAACATAGACAAAAGAATTCCGTTACAGCACATTGCATCGCACCTGGCAGTTACCCCCACGCAATTGAGCCGGATCCGAAAGGATTTAAAAAAATAGCCCCCTCTCAACATATGTAAAGAACAATGAAGATGCTTAGGGATAATTTTGCCTTATGAATCAATATTTTTTCTCTATAGTAGCTTTTGTTGGAGGTGTTTGTTTGGCTGTACAAGCCGGTTTTAATACACAATTAGGCATATTGCTTAAGAAGCCAATTCTTGCCTCCATTTCACAATCCATCAGCAGTTTTATATTCGCATCTGTTTTCCTGTTGCTTTTTTCAAAGGAACTACCCAGCCTTCAAACTGCGAAACAAATCCCCTGGTATCTCTGGTTTATAGGCGGTTTGTTTAGTGTTACGGGTATCACACTGTACTATTTCACTATACCCAAATTGGGAATTTCGAAAATGATTGCTTTAGGATTATGTGGACAGCTTGTACTTTCCGCCGTTGCCGGGCATTTCGGTTGGCTGAATTTGCCTGTTGAGCCCATTACATGGAAGAAAATCATCGGAATTGCAGCCATGATGTCAGGAATAATTATCATCAGTTCAAAGTGACCAACTACTCATTAAAATAGACCAACACCATGGATTTCATTAAAAACCTGGAATGGCGATATGCCACCAAAAGGTTTGACACAACCCGGAAAATTTCGAGAGAAGAGCTGGATCTTTTAAAAAGAAGTATTCAATTAACGCCATCGCCATACGGGCTACAGCTTTACAAAGTGATCATCATTGCGGAGCAGGAATTAAAAGAGATGCTGAAGCCGGTGTCCTGGCATCAGCACCAGATTACAGAATGTTCACATCTTTTTATATTCTGTAACTATGCAACAGTGAAGGATGAATACGTTGATGAATATATTCACACAAGATCAGGAATATTACATATAGATAGCGGGCAATCAGCAACGAGAGGAGCATTTATGAAAGGGAAGATTGCGGAAAAAACGCCGGAGCAAAAGACGAATTGGTTGAAAAATCAGACTTACCTTGCTCTTGGCAATTTATTGGGAGCCTGCGCCGATTTAAAGATCGATGCCTGCCCGATGGAGGGATTTGAACCGGAACATTATAATCGCATATTAGGTTTAGAAGAAAGCGGTTTAAACGCCTGTGTGATTGCTGCAACCGGCTACAGAAGTACCGAAGATCAAACGCAGCATCATCTGAAAGTAAGAAAGTCCACCGAATTACTATTTGAAGAAAGATAGACACCATTTAAAATATATGGTTATGAACAAGCTCAATAAAGAAAATATCCAACCAGTCGTTTTTGAATTATACAACGATTATGCACACAATCGGTTAAGCAAAGAGGCATTTACAGAAAAGTTGTCCGCTTATGCTGTTGATGGATGGACTGTTGCCTCCCTAATGGCCTTCTTAACGCCTGATTACAAAGATGCCATACAGGTTCGGGCAGATGACCCTGGAATTACTACAACATATATCAGCTATCCATCTCCCAAAGGAGGTGGCACCATAAAAGCGTTGTTGTGTATGCCCAGGGGCAATCAAAAGAAGCTACCTGGAATAGTGGTAGTGCACGAAAACAGGGGCTTGAATCCACATATTGAAGATGTGGCGAGACGTACTGCTCTGGCAGGATTTGTCGCCCTGGCTCCGGATGCATTGAGTCCTTTAGGCGGTTATCCCGGAAATGATGATGACGGGCGGGCCTTGCACAATAGAAGAGAGCCGAAAGAAATGCTGGAAGACTTCATCGCCGCATTCAATTACCTGAAGCAATATGAGTATTGCAACGGCAAAGTGGGGGTAGTAGGATTTTGTTTCGGAGGATGGATTTCCAATATGATGGCGGCGAGAGTACCCGATTTGCTGGCCGCAGTTCCTTTTTATGGAGGCCAGGCTCCTTTGGAAGAAGTGCCCAATATTAAGGCAGCACTTCAATTACATTATGCTGAAACAGATGCCAGTATCAACAGCGGTTGGAAAGCTTATGAAAAAGTATTGACAGATAACAATAAGGAATATACCGTTTACCATTATCCCGGTACAAATCACGGCTTCCACAATGATACCACTCCTCGTTATGACAAGGACGCAGCAGTGTTGGCATGGAACCGGACTATTGATTTCTTTTCAGAAAAGTTAGTGTAAATAATATACATAGTTCTTTCCGGATCTCATAGTCGCCGAAATTTTTTAAGCGACTATGAGATTTTTGTTTTGATATATGTTGCGTGTTATAACATGAATAACAAGCAGATAGCTATAAAAGTATTTGGTGGATTCTCAGGAGATTCTCTTAAATTTGTTACAGAGAGCCTATAATAATCAGCGACCCCAATTGATATTTTATCACTCCAAAAAACACTMATATGGCTACATAGCAATTTAACGGAATACTGTCTCATGAAATAGGATGGAGAATGACGCTTAAATTGATTTAATTACAACCCCGAAGAATAAATATTTCTCTCAAATAGCTGTACTGGTACTACATGAGACCTGTTCTCACCTCAAATCCTCTGTAATAACCTCATTACTCTCCCGCACCCATTCACACGGTGCACTAATCAATTTATTATGAAAGAAAACAAATTTGTTGTAGATCTTGGTGATCTCAAGCTTACTGACGAACAACGTCATAAAATTAATAGCGCTATTCAGAAAGCAGTGACAGGCGAACTCGCTGGAATTAGTGCTGGTAATGTGGCCCGCAATGTATTGATCCCTGTTAGTCACTGGCCTCATTCTCCCATTATCTGGGGCTTTATACTAAGAGATTTTGATAAAGTAATCATAAAGGATTCTATCAGGTTTGAATAGCTGTTTTTATGAAAGATCAGGAGAAATTTTTATGCCCGTCATCGAGGTGTAAAACAGGATCCGAGCTGCTGGGGATGAGGCAGGAGGATGGTACCGTTGCCATTCTGCCTCAGACTTTGCCGGTCGATGAAACATTTATTCAGAAAGTAAATGAAAGCCAGGTTGCAGCAGAGCAGGCATTCAGATTTACCAATAAATGTGTTGAAGGCGCCTGTTCGCAATGGACCGGTAAAACCTGTGGGGTAATAGACAAATTGGTTACCTACCTGGATAGTGTTCCCGCAAAGGAAGACTTGCCACGTTGCCCCATTCGGAAAAATTGCAGATGGTTTCATCAACAAGGTAACGGTGCCTGTAAGATCTGCGTGTTTGTAATAACTGAAGTCACAGAACAAGACGTGACGACTGTACAAGCATAACGGGTATCCTGCATCGACATGTAATAATGATTTGATCCGTCAGCAGACGGAATTACAGCAGCCGGAAACAGTTGTTCCGGCTGCTTATGTATTGTTACCCTTCTTATTTCGTTCCTCATTCAATTATAGAATTTCTACTTCTTCCGGGATAACAAACAACATGGTACATCCTGTTTTCGTAGTGACGGAGTGTTTGAAATTCGGAGGAGTATATAGGTAGTCTCCCTGTAAAAGTGTAGCCCCTTCCAATATTACGTCACCGCTTAATACAAATATTTCTTCACCGGCAGGATGATTATGATAGGGGTATGTTGCGCCTGGTTCAAATTTCAGCAGGATAGTAGTGGAACGCTGCTTTGTTTCGTCGTAGCAGAGGGAAATGACAGATATGCCATGATAATGAATTCCTTTTTCAATTAATGGCTGCCATTCTTTTTGATTATTTCGTACGATGTAATGATGAATGTCTGTGTTCATATTTGTTGTTTTATGCGGTTAGTTGATTAATAATTGATCAATGCTCCATTTGTAGGAAGGCATGGTGGCCAAAAGGAAGGCGCCTGCAGAGAAGGCGAATACAGAGTAGTCCATCGGCTCTTTTATACCAAATGACCAGGTCATGGCCAGGGCAAATACGAATGAAAGCAGGGCGGCGCTATAGGCAGCATAATTTGTTTTAAAGCCAACGAGCAGCAACATTCCTAATGTGGTTTCCAAAACGGTGCTGCCTATCGCAATGGCCGGAATAATACTTTTGGGCGCAAATGAATTTACCTGTGCTGTATAGGTTAAGAAATTGGCCCAGCCGGATGACTGGCTTCCCCATAAGCTAAGGCGACTCGCTACGGCAGATAAAAAGCCTGATGCCAGTGCCAATCGTAACAGCAGGGTGGCTATGTCTGTAACTTTCATGTCCTGATTTTTTAAAATTGCAGATAATTAATCAGACACAAAGATGGCTTACAAAGGCCCCTTAAAGAATAGAGAATGTTGAGAAAAGCATGTAATATTTACGCTGTCAGCCTTTCTTTATATTGTTTGGGGGAAGATTTTGTTTGTTTCTTAAAGAAATTGGAGAAATAGAACGGGTCGTTAAAGCCAAGCTGATAAGCGACCTCTTTTACAGAGAGATTGCCATAAGTAAGCAGTCTCTTGGCTTCAGAGGTCACCAGCCCATAGATCACATTTTGCGCTGTTTTTCCCGTATGCAGTTTTGCAAGCTCATTTAATTTTAATTCGGTAGTGCCAAGCAATTCAGCAAACTGGCTAAGCGGATAATTGTGCTCAAAATTATTCCTTACCGCTTCCAGGAATTTAAGGAATAAGGCATCGGGTTTCCATATTTCATCTCCTCTGGCAACTTTAGCCCGGTTAATTGCCACCAATATCAGTTCTACCCTGCTATGAACGGAGATAAGGTATTGGTATGGTTTATTAAGCAATTCCTCCTCAATTGATTTTAGCTGGGCTTCAATAACCGCTTTATCAACGGATATCACTTCGTTCATGGCGAAATGGCAAAACAATCCGTTATGGAAAATCAATTCAATGTCTTTATCATCTTTACAAAAGAAATCTAATGTAAATTCAAGTATATAACCTTTCGTTTTTGGAGGCCTGATCAGGCTATGAATTTGCCCGGAGGTGATGGTGATGACCTGTCCAGCAGCAAGATGAAATTCTCTTTCGTCAATAGTCATAGATAGTTTGCCAGAAACGCAGTAAACCAATACGTATTTCATAATACGCCGTGGTTTGTCCATGGCGGCAATATTTCCTACATCGTTTATTGTTATCATCTGTTACTATGGATATGAGACTGTTTAGAATTCGGGTTGACGATTTTGGTTGTTGCGACTATCGCACTGGCTTCTTATGGGCCGGCTTCAAATTTAATAATGTTCTTTTAGATTTTTGGAATTATTCTGAATTTTTGTTGTTGTTATTAGTTGGGGCGCGAACCCCCGTCCTTATTGTTTCAAAGCATTTAAAGGAAAAAGGAACAGGCTTATGTCTGTTCCTTGAAGTCCTTTCAGGTTGTGTAAGATGAGTTTTTAATGCTTAACAAACTTATAAGTATGATTTATTTCTTCTGAACTGACTTTCAGAAAATACGTACCCGGCATTAGTTCCGCAATGTTAATAGCTGTTCCTGATGCGCGCTTCATACGTTGACCATTGTTATCATATACCTCGAGTGTAGCGATATTATTTAGTCCACGAATATAGAGTTTGGTACCAACTGGATTAGGATACAGCGAGATGCCTTTGGGCTGATTTGTGGTCTTCCCTTCTTTTTGGATTTTCGGGTCTGTAATAACATTGATGCGTGCATTATTCAGGTTGGATGATGGTTTGCCAAACAGTTCGATCTCCGCCAGTTGTAGAATTGTTCCACTGTTATTGGAGATGTTGAATCTATAGAATGTATACGCCGTGTTATTGTTAGTGTTGAAAATCCTGTTTTGAAAACGATAGGGGAAGTCTTCATTGGAGCGGCTGTCAATAGTGTTCCAGGTGCTGCCATTTGTGGATCCTTGTAGTGTCCAGTTCATAGCATCCCGGTCCGGTTCATCATTTGCTGACGTGATGGTATAACTTTTCACGATATAGCTGGAGGGTGCCTGATATTGTATCCAGGCAGAAGAATTAAACGTCAGGTATTTCGAGTTACGATTGTTGTCGATGAGATTTGTATATTCTTCACCTGTTGGAGAACCGGTTTGATATTGGGCACTCAGTATTCCTCCCGGCAGGTCTGTAATATCTACTCCCAGGCTATTATCAGTATTAACGGCGGGAAGGCCATTTTTTTCACGCAGCAATTGAAAAAGATGATCTGGTCGCACTACAATATGATTGGAATCGAGCGAATTCATGACGTTTTTAAAATTTGTGGGCTTCACATCCTGCCATGGTTGCGCCTGGATAATGATGAACCTCGGTGATGCTCCATTCCATCCTGAAGAAGCAGAAGCAACAGCATCTTTCATCGCTTGTTCACCGGTGCAATAGTTGCAGGAAAGCGGCATTCCCGGGAGGACCTGATTATATATGCTAAGCGGGCCACCTGTATTCTGAGCTGTTAGCCCAAGTAATGATGGTGCATATGTGGCAAAGCTCTCTCCAACATTTTGGTTGATGCCACCTGTGATTGTGTTCCAGATGGTGACAACGCGGAACCCTGCCCGTTTGTTATAGTCTTCTGTTTTAGCAACAAATTGGTTTAAGGTATTCTGATTGGGGAAATTATTTGGATATACATAACCGTATCCGGAGGGTCCCGAAATCAGGTTATCATTGTTCGTGGCGGTTTGATGATAGAAGTTTAATGCTCCCGGCATCGCATCCAGCATCGCCGGTGACAAGGTCCATCCAATAGGCACTGAGCCACGATCGGGATTATTCCAAAGCTTGCGCATCAGGTGTTCAACAAATTGTAAGTTGTCTCCATCGCTTAATATAAATGCAACATAAATTTTATTTTTCAGGACTGGTTTTGGCGGTATCGGTTTAACAACGACCGTCCTGGGCATACCACTATGAACCGTTAAATTGGTGGCATAATCGCTCGCAATGGTGGCTATGCCATAGCTGGATGCTCTTGTTACACCGGAGCCTTCTTCCGGCCACCAGCCCATAAAGTTGGCTCCGGCCGGCATAGAAGATAGAAAGCTGTTTAGCAATTCACTTTCACCCGACACCCTCGGATCTAACCATATTACTGCGGCACCCAATGCAGTAGCGTATTCCCGTAGCGAACCCTGGTGCGCTTCCGGGCTTAACCCAATCAATAACCGGTGATCCAGTGTGGGCCAATAGGTGTTATACAACGTCTGGTATACCTGTAGATTACTGGTAAACTGGCCACGCAAATCAACCAATACAGGGAAATTATAGGGAGCAGCCGTTAACCGTGCTAATAACGATGGAGAGGTAATAAGTGCCTTTTTGTTTTTTGCGAGCATGGTGGCCAGGTTCACAGTAGCTGTTTGTGCAGGATCATACACTATCAGTCCATCTATTTCGGTGCGGTATTTAGTGATCAGTTCCCACCTGTCGGTATGTTCTGTCCAGGTTAAACCTAAAGACTGCATCCAGGTATAAGGTCCTTCTGCAAAGGCATCGCCTTCGTAGGAGAAGATACGTGGTTGTGTTTTGTTAACAACGCCTTTCAGCGAACTGAATAAATAAGTTTCGGCAGTGGCATTATCCTGCTGTACGCCCACCCAGTCCACTTTTATATAGGCAGCTCCCCGCCAGAATACCCGTAGCTCGATATTGTGGTTGTCTGCCGGCATAGTGAAGGGCAATTTAATACTTGTGTAGTTAGATGCTATGGGAAATTGCTGCCGGGTAATTGTCTTAAATGCCAGGGTGGCACCGGTAGTAGCATCTCTGACGTCGATATCTACTACAGAATCATTATTGGCAGTGTTGTTATCAATTTTCATTCTAAATTCAGCGATATTAAATCCTGCCGTAACGGTGTTATCATAAGGTCCGTAAATCATATGCTGATTTGCTGCATCGATTCCAACCTGGCAAAGCCAGCCATCGGTTTCTAAGCGCCCTGTCTTATGACTAAGCGAGGCGCCCTCTGCTTCCCAGCGCCAGGACCTTTGCTGTGGCAGAGAGGTGCCATTACTGTAAAATAAATCCAGCTGACTGGCTGTTGCGGGAAATGAGGGCAGCAATTGACCAGCAGGCCATGTTGTTTGAGCTGAAGAAGGTGTTATCATCATCACAAATAAAAGAAGGAGCAATGCTGTACGGATTAACGGGTAGTTGTGGGTCATAGTCATTAGAATTTGGTTCATGGAATATGATATCGGAATACGATGGGTTTAAATAGTCGCGATCTGTTACGCCTGCGGTTTATCAAAGTATCTGGAATATAGGTAAGCCTGCCTGTTGTCGTTAACAGGGCATCTGTGTAGCACTCACATAAAATAGGGTAATTAAATTATATTTTTCGAATTTTTATGATTGACGGTTTTCATCAAATTATGGCAGGAGGCGACACTGAAATTATTTTTATGAAGAAGTGCGAGGGGCAGGATTTGAACATATAAAGCCGCAGCTTGCGTAGGTATGGTTCGCCTAAAAATTAAGCGGAATAACCTCATAGAGATTATTCCGCTACTAAAAAATGTATAGTGATTATTTTCGTGTATTCACCGGGTTGGGCCTCGCTTCACCGCCACCTGGCAAGTTCACGAAGTAAGGTGTTCCATATCCGTTTCCCGGGCGGAAAAAATCTGTGGATATGATCTGCGCACCGCTTTCAAAAGCTGCGTTAGCCCTGGTATGATCATTCACTTTCGCCTCATACGTTTCGATATCGGAGCGGGTTCTGACCAGGAACCCTTGTTGTATCGCCTGCTGTATTTCTTTCTGACGCACAATGGCGTTGTCCTGCAGTAAAAAGGCGGCATAGGTATCCTGCGGAAGCGATTGCATGAACATTCCCCTGCCTTCCAGGTTAGGCCTGTTTTTAGCGTAGTCAGACACCAGGTTCATTCCGGCCATAGAAGGCAGCAACAGGAAAATGAATTTTCCTCTGGCAGCTTTTACTGTAGGCCAGTTTTGAGCTAAGACTGCTTCGCGCAATGTTGGAAATTTTCCGTGTACGTCATCAGGCATGATCAGCTTGTCTTTACCCATTAGAGAAATAACTTCCTGATCCAGCGCATCAAAGGCTTTTTCATCAAAAGGCAACACCTGTGCGGAACCGGGGAATAAAGGAATACCCTTGTCTTTGGCTTCTATCATCACATAAATCGGGAAATGACCGGGATGGGCATCTGACCAGGAGCGCATAGCGATCAGGGCATCTTTGAAGGTGGTATAATGGGTGCGGAAATCAATATCGGCCATGTGTAACACTTTGAAGCCTGGCTTGTCCAGATCTTTTGTATCAAAAGATGCCAGCTGCGTAATACCTTTCTTCCGTAGTTCACGATATACAGCGGGGTCATTAAACCGGTTGCCGGTAGGGTCGTTATACACATCTATCTCGAGGCTCCGTACACCGGCATCCAGTTGCACATCAAATGGAGGATGGTTGTAATGTAGGCCTTCACTCATTTTTACCGTGTTGGGATGAAACTCCTGAAAGGCGGCCAGTTGTTCCTTCGGCATGCTTTTCATATATGTTTGCCCCATTTTTTCAAAGATAGGATCAATATAGGCCAGCACGGCGGAATCCACGGGCCGGGCATAACTGTTGTGTGTACCCAGTATCTGTACCTGGTTTATTTTAAGCGTATCCAGTTGTAAAGATTGTGCATCACAAATGGTAGTTGCGCAGGCCATCAGCATTGTTCCCAATACCCTGGTAATAGTTGTTTGCATGGTTGATAGTTTTTTAGTTAGAAAATTTTAACGCTCACGCCTACTTGTCCGCGAATGGAATACCATTCGGCCTGTTCTACCCGGTCAAAGGTGCCGTGATAATAGCGTACCGGCGTATTGGTGATATTATTTAATTCTAGAAATGTCCTGATTTTGGGCGTGACGGCATAAGAAGCAGAAAAGTCGACGGTGAAGTTCTCTGCATACCAACGATAATGGTCAGGGCCTGCAGACTGACGGATCACATCGAGGTACTTGCCTTTATAGTTGCCGGCAATGCGGGCCATGAACTTACTATATTCATACTGCAGTGATATGTTGAAGATATGTTTGGCCTGCTTGGGAATCACGCTGTTGTCTTCTATCTTCTTGTTGTCAGCAAATCGGGGGATTTTCACTTTTGAATCGGTGTAGGTATAGTTGGCATCTATTCCAAATCCTTTCCAGAAGCCCGGCAGCCCGGTAAATCTTTTTACAAAACCGGCCTCAAAGCCTGCCAGCCAGGCGCCTTGCAGGTTATCCGGTTCACTCACGGCATATTGCACGCCACCGATCGTTTCAGACCACTGATTGGTATAAACCAGGTCGGTTAGTTTTTTATAAAAAGCACCTGCGTTGACCATACCTATGCCCCCGAAATAATGTTCGGCCATGACGTCGAAGTTATTGGCGAATGTAGGTTTCAGGCCGGCGTTGCCCCTAACGATTACCTTGTTGGCATCGTCCTGGGTGGTAGCGGGATTCAGGTTGTTGAAGTCTGCACGGGCGAAGGTGCGCGTATAGGCTAACCGAACAATGTCATTTTCAGTCACATTATATTTCACATGGAGCATTGGCAGGAAGGCATTGTAGCTGTTGTCCTGGGTGAGCGTGGTTACCTGCTTACCACTGGCATTAGAGACTACTTTGCTGCCGTTGAAAGTTACTTTATTGTATTCATTTCGAATGCCGCCTGTGAGTATCAGTTTCTCTGACATCTTATATTCTCCCATCACGTATAGCGCATATACTTTTTCCACACCTGTGAAGTACTTGGTGGCGCCTGATGCGTTAGTGGCAGAATCTACCTGGAAAGGATACAGGTGGTGCTGACTGATGCCTTCCGGTGTGACCAATGATTTCAACTGGTTCAGGGCCATCTGATCGATGATAACATTATTGTATGGTGAACCGATTTCAGACAGGAAGCCACCATTGTAAGGGAATCGCTCTGTACCCAGGCTGTTCATTGTGGGGGCTGCTCCCTGAATGCCGGCTACATATACGTTGTATGGTGATTGCACCACCTTGTCTTTATCAATGAACTTACCACCCAACTTCAGGGTTAGGGATCCGGCAGGTGTATATTTTAAATTGAAGCTGAAACGTTTGTTCTGTTCCCAGTTGGTGCTGCGCACCATAATCACCTGCGAAAGTTTCATGGCATCGGCGCTGATAGGAGTCGTGGAGGATACATGTGGCAGTACTGCATCTATCGCATCACCTTTTCCATCAGGAGCATCCATAGCCAGGTATTTTTTTCCATCAGCAGCCAGGCCATCGTAAGTGACAGCCTGCTGGAAGATGGCCATAGGATAATAATCGGGATCTTTAAACCTAAACTTTGATTTATCCATACTGGCCGCCCAATCGAGACTCAGTTTACCTGAGAAAACATTTTGTCCGCTTAATTCACCGGAAGAAAGGTCAGTAAAGTAATTGGATGCCCTGTCGGTAATTGTTGCATTTTTGGCGTTGAAATAGAAGTAGGTTTCCCGTACGTTCTGCCCATCAAGAAAGGCGCTGTAGATACCTTTGAATTGTATTTTATGCCTGTCATTGAATTTGTATTCCAGACCGGCGTTCAGTCCTGTGGTTTTGCGGTGCGCGATATAGTCTCTCAACTGGAGATCTGTGATGGAATATGACTGCTTAGCATTGGGATTGGAAAAATCATAGTTCATATTATAACGGTCCTGGGCTGATGTACGATCCCAGATGACGCCGGAAACCACAAACCCCAGTTTGCCTTTCAATAGCCGGTCGCCGTACACAATAGAAGCATTGTAAGAGCCTTTGCGGGCCTGGTCGCCATATCCGCCGGCGGCATTGATCCGCAATATCTTTGAAAGCGGTGCTGCTTTGGTGATGAAATTGATGGAACCGCCAATGGCATCCCCTTCTATATCCGGTGTGAGGGCTTTAGACAGCTGTACATATTCTATCAGTTCTGAAGGAAAAATATCCATCTGTATACGACGGTCGGTATAATCGAGACTGGCAGTGGGCAGGCGGTTGCCGTTTAGCAGGGTGGCGCTCCATTGGATAGGTGTACCACGTACAGACACATACCTTCCTTCTCCCTGGTCCCTTTCGATAGAAACACCCTGGATACGTTGCACCGCCTCTGCGGCGTTACGGTCGGGGAGTTTGCCGATAGCATCGGCAGCCAGCACCTCCATAATACCCGGGGCATTCTTTTTAATGCTGATGGCCCGGATCTGCGAACCGGCGGAAGCACCTTTCACTACTACTTCTCCGAGTACACCGTTAGCAGGTTCCATCAGGATAGTTCCCAATTGGTTTAATCCCGGCTTGACATCTATTTCCACCGTTTTAACGGCAAATCCTACATAGTTGATTTTAAGTGTCACCTTCCCGGTTTTCCGGAGAGTGATATTAAATACCCCTGAAAGATCTGTTTGTGTTCCGGTGCCATCAATAACGATAGTAGCGGAGGGTAAGGGCCCCTCTTTGGATAAAATGCTCCCCCTGATTTGTTGTGCCGTACAGAAAACAGGCAGGAACAAAAACATTAATAAAAGTCGGCTGCTCATGGGCAAAAAGAATTTTCCGCAAAGTTGAACCGATGACTGGAAGAAGTCGTCCTTGTAGATAAATCCGTACGACTTTATAGATCGATGAAAACAAAAAAGGCTGTTATTGACTAATAATCAATATATTATGTAATGTTAGCTTATTGTTAAGCCAATTAAGTCAGGACACTTTTGACCATCTCTTCTGGCATTATTACCACCACATTTTTACTTTTCAAATAGGCAGAAGGGGTATTGCCCGTTACTTTTTTGAAGTATTGGTTAAAAGAAGATTTGGAATGGAACCCTGCCTCAAAAGCCAGCGATAAGATATTGGGCGCATCTTTTTGTTGCCTGTGCTCATCAATCAATTTGATCACTTCCCGGATCCTGTATTCGTTGATGAACTGATAAAAGGACTGGCCAATGTATTGATTGAGGACTTCTGAAAGATGATGCCGGGATATGTCCATGGTTGCAGCGAGTTTGTCCAGCGTAAGTTCCGGGTCTTTATAAACAGCTTTTTCATGCATCCACTGTTTGAGCTGCCTGGCAATGGTGGCTTTTTGTGCTTCCGTCAACAAAGATTTTCGGGGTAGCTGCGGAGTGTCAGGTGCTGTTTCCTTTTCTACAGTTTCCCCGATGGAGGCAATAGCAGGGGCTGTCTCAGGGGGAGTATGGTCTAACAGTGGTAATGATGTTCCTGTATCCATCAAAAATAAAATCCTTACCCTTCCGATAGCCAGACATATACTCAGCAGTGATATGTAAGTATATATTCTCCCCCACAGATGCGTGTCGGCAATGAACCGGGATGTGGCAGGTAAATGGTTATTGAGCACCATTACCAGCATCCAGACTGTGGTAGACATAAACACCGCTGCCATAAAGCGGACCAGCCATATTTCCGATTGCCAGAAGAATGGGATAAAACGGGATTCCCACAAGGCCAAAGCGCCATATAGCGGAAAAGAGATCATTGCAATGTATCCTACCACCTGGTTATAATAAATGATCATTGCGGGTGTAGTACCGTCATGTAGGATAATGTAGCCTGCAATCGTAAAATAGACTACAGCACCTGCCATTGCCGGCAGGAAGTGATAATAGTTTTTCCGGCCCGCCTGCAGATGCCGGCCGGAAAGTTGCCTGGCATACATCCACAACAGTGGTGCATATATTAATGTAATAAAAGTATAGAACTGCTTATGTATTTCCGCGTTGGGGAAAAGTGTATGTAGTGCGAAGCCACTTCCCAGGTGAACAAACACAAGTATTAAAAACCAGCTTAATATATTATCCGAAGACTTTTTTTTATGGTCGATGATGAATATGCTGAATACAACCAACGCCTGGAAAGCTCCCAGTAAAATAATATACTTCATGACATCCCCGTTTATATGATGATTTTCAGGCGTGAAGCTACATAACCAGTATTAAGAAATTATTACCAGTGTCTTTGGAAAAAAATACCTGGTCGGAGAGGGCTTTATATAATGCCTATTGTTACAACTGCCAGTGTGCCCAGTGATTCCCCATTGTCACCATCAATATTATTAATCTCCAGTGATATGGGCATGCCATACATTTCCCGTAGCTGGATAATGCGCTGCCGGATATTTTTCAGGGCAAACGACTGATGAGACGTAAGCATGCTATCCTTTTGGTGGTTGATGCCGACACCATTATCTGCTACTTCAATAAACAGGGTGTCTCCTTTTTCATATATGCTTATCCGGACCATATTTTCGGCAGACTGCCTGGGCAGCAGTCCATGCCTGATGGCGTTTTCCACCAGGGGTTGTATTAGCAGGGGAGGTACCGTAATGATATCGGTGTCTACTTCCTCGTCCACATCAATGGTATAATTCAGTAAGTTTTTAAAGCGCAGTTTTTCCAGCCGGAGATAATTATGGAGGAGGGTGATCTCTTTTGAGACCGGGATCAGTTCTCTGCTCACGTTATGCATATTCTGGCGGATCAGGTTGGAGAAGATCTGCAGATATTCATTCGCCGGACGTTTGTCATCGTTATTGATCAATCCCTGTATATTATTCAGGCTATTGAATATGAAGTGTGGATTCATTAGCGCATTTAACGCTTTATACTCGGATTTCATGAACCGGATCTTTGCGGCGTGTGCGAGTTCCCGTTTGCGGACTATATATTTCGTAGTGTAACGGAATGTAAGCAGCAATAATCCAATGGCGCCTATTCCCAATGGCAGCAGGAACCAGGGCGTTGTCCAGAAAGGACGGGTAACCGTAAGTAGCAATGATGCAGGAACACTGTAATTGCCGGACGCACTGCGGCATCTGATCCTGATCACATGCTCTCCATATCCGGGGCTAACCAGGTTGATCTCTGTACCTTTTATAGGTTGCCAGTTATCCTCCCCGTTTTTTGAAATGCTGTATTCGTGGTATATGAGCGGACTGCCGAAAGAAAGCGCAGAGAAGGCAACGGAGATATTATCTGCATCCCGGTAGGGTATTATAAAATTGTCTGCGGTAATGTGGTGTACCTTTCCGAGGATTTTAATGTGCGTAAAGAAAATCCGTTGTACGGTGTTATTATTTAACAGGAGGTTAACCGGTATGGCAGTGATTTTTCCTTCTTTAAAAAAATAACAGGTAGTGGAATCAGAAGAGATATAGGATACTTGTTGCGGTATAAAGATATTTTCTACTGTAGTAAGTGTATTTTTATTTTCCCCGAAACTAAGCACGCTGTATTGGTTATTGCTGCTCAGCAATACGTGGTCTTTATCCAGTCTGTATATCCTATTCCATATGCAGGGCTGTTCGGGAAGGGTGTCTATCCTGATATTGTCATAAATGTTACTGCAAACGATTAATTTGTTGTTATGGGTAATGCCGGTGAGATGATCACCGAATATATAAAACCTTTTGAAGGAGATATGATTAAAAGCAGGTAAGGTGATGATCTTCAGTTGATCCGTCATCAGGTGCATGGTGTCGTTGGTATTGTACCAGATACGGTCATGGAGGTCCTTTGCCATTCCGTATATCCGTTGTTTTCCGCTGATGGCTGTCGGGCTTTCAAATATAGTGGTATGGCTGGTTTTAGCGGCTTTCCGGTTGATGCGGATAATTCGGTTGCCCGACTGAAGGGCGTAAAAATACCGGGAAGTTTCCGCCATTACTTTGAATCCGGCTCCTGCATTGAGCAGGTCTGGGCTATGTGAAGGCTGTATTGTATTCCTTCTGATGTCGGGTACCGGTGCATGCAGGTGTTGTAATATCAGGTGGTCGTTATTATAAAAGTTGTGATATTCTCCATCAGCATAAATAAATCCTGCTTCATCCTGTGTAGCATATTTTTTTGGATGGTACCTGTTGTAATGCAGTATACAGGTAGTTTTTCCTTTGTAAAACCGGTAGAGATTATTGTCGCTGTTGGTGTAAAACAGTGTGCCATTATCGGTAAATGCGAATTTTATTTTACCGGGATAATTGGCCTGGTGGGCATTGCTTCGGATGATATCTTTTCCGATAAGATAAATGCCTTCATTCAGGGTGGTGAGCCAGTAATTGCCGGTGATATCCTGCGTAATACCACTGAACTTGCCACTGGAAAGAATGGGAGCATGGTGATTGATAAACAGGCCCTTGTCAGTGGTCGTAATAAATACATTGCTGTCTGACAGGTGGCAGTGGGTGATGTTATTTCTATTGATCTCCCCTGGTTTAAATGAAAATACAGGTTGTCCGCTGCTGGTAACGATGGTATGATTGCTTAGCAAGGTATATATTCCTTCCGGCTCCTGTAGCTCTTTGAGGGGGCCGGGAATACTGGTGGGTGTAATTTTTAGTATTTGTCTGCTGGTGTCGATAAGAATAGTACGCTTGTTGGTATATAGTTCGTAAGTACCATGGGGCTGCATTTGCAGGTTAATAACATATTCGCCGGGGCTTTTATCCCAGTCAGGGAATTGATATACGCGGCAGGTGTCATCCCTGATATTGATAAATTCATTGTTTGCGGAGCGAAGAATAGTAATGGAGCTGTCTTTTTCTGTCCTGATGATGTTGACGGGGGCAGATGTTATCTTCAGCCGCAGGAAGGGAGTGTTGGCGGGGGTATGAAACACCCCGTCTTTGTAATAGCACAGCAGGCCATTAAAGGTTTGTATCCAGAGACGTTGGTGATGATCCTCCAGGATGTAGAAAATTTCATTGTCGGGTGCGCCATCGAAAGTGGTAAAGGTTTCAAACCTGATACCATTGTACATGACGAGGCCTTTGTCTGTTCCGAACCACAGCAACCCTTTACTGTCCCTGTAGCTACAGTATACAATATTGGACGGCAACCCGTTTTCAGTAGTATAATGTACCACAGGCAGTTCCTGGGCTGCACATAACAGGGAGATGCCTGACAGCAGCCATATTACAATGATTATATGCAGGTGTTTACACATCCGGGAAGTTATTGTTCTTTAAATAAAAGAGCAGTCCTTTGTAACGTCTTCGGCCTACCGGCAGCCGGTACCTGTTATCCAGGAGTATCATCGGGTTTTCTTCCTTTAGTATTTTTCTGATATGTCTGCAGTTAACCAGATATGATTTATGTATACGATAGAATAGTGTATCGGGCAGCAGTGATTCGTACTCTGAAATGGAATGACTCATCACAATGCTTTTTGGAATACTATTATGCTGAAAGAATACTCTGGAATAATTGCCATTAGCTTCTATATAAAGCAGGTCTTTGAAATCTACTATTTCGATCTGCAGGTGATTCCTGAGTGTGATCTGATTGGGCTTCGCTTTGTTGGGCGCCTGTGTTTGCCAGTCGTGGGCCATCTTCCGGTAGTGACATTTCTCCTTCAGTTTCTCAACAGCGTTGGTGAGTTCTGTTGTGTCAATAGGTTTGAGGATGTAATCCACCGCGTTAAGCCTGAATGCTTTTACAGCATATTCATCATAAGCACTTACAAATATGACCTCGAAATTCAATGGCTTTAACCGTTCCAGAAAGTGGAATGCATCTTCTCCGGGCATTTCGATGTCAAGGAAAACAGCGTCCGGTTGATGTGTTCTGATCAGCCTTTCCGCTTCCTGCGTATTGTATGCCATACCTTTTATAGCAATACGCGCATCTATATAAGTGAGTAACAAATGACGGAGGTTCCTGCACGCGTCTTGTTCATCATCAACAATAATGATGTTGATGTCCTTTTCAGGTATATCATGTATCGGGCTAAACATGGGCTGGAAGTTAAAAAAGAACAGTGGTGGTAATTACAATAAGGGTAAGCACCGGGTTAAGTTTGCTCGTATTACTTTCATAAGAATACTTTACTGATCAGGTAGCAGCACTACATCAGCAATATAATGAATAAAGTAATAATCCGGTACAGAAAGTGATGAACTGCCGTTAGTGAAAAATATAGTACCATTTATGGACTTTCAAAAGAAAGTGATTCCGAATCTTTTAACTTTATTTTGTTACAATATTTACCATGAGCCCTGGACAAATAATAACCCATAGACCTGTAATTTAACCATGACAAGAGCGCCTTCGCCTGATCTGTAATAATGTTGTAAACACTGACACCCAAACATTTAACCTGTAATCACGGGCAGATAACTATTTGCCCAAATTTTCTCACATCAAAAAAAATAACGTATGAAAAAGAAAAAAGCTGATCTGAACCAAAAAATTTTCCTGCAAAAAGAAATTATTGCAAATCTGAGTATACCACAGCAACAGGGTATACAAGGGGGCGTTGGGTTTACTCTAAATCCACCAACTAAGATATCCATGCAGCAACCGCCAAATTGCCTTTGCTGTGTTACAGATCCAACCAGTGGTTTATAAATAACAATACTCACTTAAAAGTATGGTATGAAAAAGAAAAAAGCTGATCTGAACCAAAAAATTTTCCTGCAAAAGGAAACTGTTGCAAATCTGAGCATACCACAGCAACAGCATATACAAGGTGGTGCTGGTTTCACAATACATCCAATAACTACCCAATCCAGGCAGAGCCCACCTAATTGTCTTTGCTGTCCTGGAGATCCGACTACTTCCTTATAAATAACAATACCCACTTAAAGGCATAGTATGAAAAAGAAAAAAATATCCCTGCCCACAAAGCTGGTGCTGCATAAATCTACCGTTGCTGAGCTTAACAGGCATGAACAATCGCAAGTGGTTGGCGGAGCTGCGGCCATGCAATTTGTGGCTACCAGGTTCGTCACCTGCGAAACATATGTATCCCCTACCAGGTGTGTAAAATGCGCTGACTGACATCAGTGTAGGGAGCACTTTTATAGCGTTGCCGCTAGTACACAGCGGCAGCGCTTTTTGCATAGGTAGCTGTGCCATCTCTTTTACATGCAACAAGAATATACCTGTTCTTCTTGCCTTCCCGGATTTTCTGTTTTATTAAATCAATACCTGTTCATGAAACTAAGAGAGATACAAACCGCTATCTACAAGGATATGGTAGCATTACTGGAACAGAAAAAGTATGATCCATCCTATGAAAACAGCTTGTTCAAAGGTCCATGGGGCGCATTGTTTTACCTGTTTTATTACGAGCAATATGTAGATGATAATGAAAATAACGCAGTGAACTTCCTGGAGAAATTATATAATGCTTTTGATCCGACAGCGACTACTAATTATTCATATAGCATAGGAAATACAGGCCCGTTCTGGCTCATGCACCACCTGAGCACACATGACTTTATTGATATCGATATAGATCATCTCTCCGCGGGTTTTATTACCGCTGCTATCATAGAAAGTGAAGCCTGCATTGAACAGCGCAACTTCGACTTTATGCATGGAAGTGGAGGCATATGTACATTCCTCGTTGAATATGCCCACAGGAAAGAAGTGAAAGTACTCCTGGAGAAATTTGTCACCGGACTTTTGGATATCAGCAGGACGACAGATAAGGGCCGCAGTATACCTGTATTTCTGATAATGGAGTCAGCAGAGAAAGCCAGCACCGATGCATTCAGCCTGGCTCATGGCGTATGCTCATTGCAGATACTGTTGCTCAGAATTCATGAAGCCGGCATTATGCAGGAAGCCTGTAAACAGCTGGTATCGGAAAGCATCGACTTTGTCATTAACCATAAAAATATCGCTATCCCGGATGCCCGATGGGGGCTGTATCCGGGTATCCTGGATGGAATGGGTACCTATAGCCGCTTATCCTGGTGCTATGGAGATCTTAATGTGGCCTTGGCATTATGGTATAGCGGAAAATATTTTAAAGAAGATAAATGGATGAGAGAGGCGCTGGATATCATGCATTATAACATCAGGCGTAATACCGATGAAACTGCCGGTATCCTGGATACCTGTTTGTGTCATGGATCCAGTGGCATAGCCGCTTTCTACCGGAGGTTCTGGCATGAAACCAATGATAAAGCGTTTTATAAATGCGCAGAACTATGGCACAACAATACGCTACGAAAAATAGTTTTTCCGGAAGAGAAAGGTGTTCATGGAATCCGGACCTGGCAGGGAACAGATACGAAATGGGCATATTGCTGGGATCTGTTGGATGGTAGTTGCGGTGTGGGCTTATCCCTGTTGTCGCATGATTATGCAGCGCCTTTGCCGTGGGATGAATTTTTGCTGTTGTCATGAGTAATTGAATATCCTGTTTACTTTTTCCAGGAATTCCCTTACAAAAGCATCGCCTGTCAGCTCCGGGGAGCTATTGATTACACGGTCTATTTCTTCCGTCTGCCATTGACAAGGGAAAGCCACTGCGCCTGAATCAGCCCCATCGCCTTACTGAAAACATGAAACCCGCTCACTTACTTTAAAGAAAGTCCAGGTCGCGGGTTTATGTGAATTTATAAGGATGGTAAGAACAACCATCGAAATTGAATATTGAAGAACAGCTTTCCAAGAATAAGCACTACTGGATTTTTGCCGAACTCATTTTATCATTCGCATTGGGAGACAGCCCTCCAAGCCAGCTGTTATTACTGGTAAGTGTCCATGAGGTACCAGAAAAGTTATCATCTGCATATATGGTAACCGTCCAGCCGGAAGGAATCTTTACCGAAGATGCCCAATCATTCACCACTCCCATTGCTTGTAATTGAGATAAAGTATAGTTGCCTTTCACAATAGGCTGTGAAGCTGCGCCCCCATAGTTTGAATCCTGGTAGAATATCACGCCGGTTGTTCCACTGACACCGCCAGCCGGGTTCATGATCTGGATCAGCTGTTTGCTGACGATGTAAGTAGGTGCATAAGCGGTGTTGTCGGTAGAAGAAGTTAATGGAGCGTCTCTGTCTATCGCATAGCTGAATACGCCGCCTTTCTTACCAGTACCGGGTTCCCAGTGTGCATAGTCATACGCGCGGCCGGTGCCATTTACCGGGTAAGTTACATCATACCATACATTGGAGGGATATCCTCTTTCTTCATAAAAAGAAAAACCGGGTATGAACTGGGTTGATGTTATATAAGGAGAGAAGGTTGTCCATGTTGATTGCAATGTACCAGCACCACGTCCATATGCCTGCAACCACACATAGTCGACCATTGTATATACCTTTTGGAAAAGGTTGTTGTTTCCGTTCTGGTTGGTATCAAACGTGAGTAGCTTTCCTGTACCTGATTTTGGTCCAAGATACCTGGAAAGTGCCTTATATACGCCTGCCATATCTGTCAGGGTTTGGCCGGATGGATTATTTTCTATATCAATGTCATACCCGTCAAAGCCATATTTATTTACTGTGCTGTCCATGATATGTTTTGCGGTCATGGCATAGCCAACAGAATCATGTGTGGCATTCGGAACAAGGTCTAATCCGCCTGTCAGAATCACTTTGGTGCCTTTTGTATGTAGTGTATTGATCCATCCGGGTACCTGGCCTGCCACCAGAGAGCTGGAAGAGAAGCAAAACAGGATTAATATATCCAGACTGTCGGGTACCTGGGAAAAATTGGTATTAAATGGGGCTGGGCCATAACAGGGGCCTTCGAGGCGGTAGAAAGCTGCATAAATTTCATGGGGGCGGCTTTTATATGCCAGCAGGCTGTCTGAGGTAACAGTGGCAACAGCTCCGGCAGCCATGTTAAATTCACTGTGTGGCAATACTTCTGAAGGACGTAATTCTTTTGTGCAGCTGGCACCGGAGAGCAGGATAATAAATGCGGTTACTAATTTGGACGATAAACACTTCTGTTTCATTTGGATGAATTTTATGGTGAACAATAATGTCCTGCGGTAAAATCACAACCTAACATTGATCACTTCAGCACCACCTCCTTTGTGTGTGGCATAACGGGTGTGATAATTAACTGTATTTGTCTGGGTGGCTGGTATCACTGCTCAGACGACTTATTCGGGCAACATACTGGTTTACATAACAACTGGAACACTGGTTCGAGGTGGCACTTCAGCGATATATATTGTTGTTTCTGAATGTGTTACTGCCGGCCAGTGATAATGCATTGTGCTTTAATAGTGAGATAAAGCATAACAATGCAGGGTTGGGCTATACTTCATTGTTCATGGAATCAATTTTACGATAACGGCTTTCTTTAAGATAGATAAAAATGGGTTAGACAGATAGCTGTAATTTACGTTAAAATCATATACAACTGCTGGATTATATTCCTGAATGAAGAAAGTAAGATAAGCGTTCGGTAATAATATTAATTTTCAGTCGAATTTAAAAAATGATAATTCGGCGCGGGGAAAATAGTTTAAATGAAGATAAGGCGCGTTAACGGGATTTTACCTGAAGGACCTACCATCTGCATATTCCCGGTATTTAAGGTCGCTTACGTGAATCCAGGGTAAGCCGTTAGGTATCATTTTTTCTCAATATTATTATTCTGTGTACTGATATAAAAACTCGATTTATTTTTATATTCTTGTGTACCATACTAATTGCATGAATCGGTACCAGCAACAAACTGATGCAGACTTAATAATGCTCCTGCGCGAGGATAAGAGAGATGTTTTTGCTGAAATTTACAACCGCTATTGGAAGAAGTTACTGGCCGTGGCATATCATCATTGCAAGGATAAAATAATTGCGGAGGAAATTGTGCAGGAGGTCCTTATAGGCCTTTGGAACAGGCGGAAGGAGCTTTATATTGAGAATGTAAATGCTTATCTTGCTACCGCGGTGCGATTATCTGTCTTTAAACAATATGTGCGACAGAAGCGGAGAGAGCAGATAACAGCGGAAGTCGCCGATCCCATAATAACCTCCTGGGATGAGGAAAAGATCTATACCAGATTTCTGCAGCAGCATATTAACAACATGGTGGAAATTTTGCCGGAGAAATGTCGCCTGGTATTTAAACTAAGCAGGAACGAAGGTCTAAGTATACCGGTAATTGCCCAAAGAATAGGTGTTGCCGAGAAAACGGCGGAAGCACATCTTACCAAAGCATTGAAAATACTGAAAAACAAATTGAATCGCCCCTTTTTATGGGTGATCTTCCTCTTTCAAATGCTGACTTCTTAAGATTTTTTAGAAAAAATTATTCTACCACTAAGGGTAAAGGTGATCCTTATGGTACATATCTGTGTAACCATAATACCCATGTTATGATGAGCGATGTATTGGATGGGATTGAAGAAGCTTTGAGTATGGCCGTAAATAAGGTAGGTAGTGGAAACTTGCCCGTTGTATGAGCCAGTACCAGCAACAAACAGATGCTGACTTAATGGTGTCCTTGTGCGAGGGCAATGGTCATACATTTGCCGAAATTTATGATCGTTACTGGAAAAAATTACTGGCCATCGCATATGCTCATTGCAGGAATAAAATAATTGCGGAGGAAATTGTACAGGTAGTTTTTATCAGCCTTTGGAACAGGCGCAAGGAGCTTTGTATCGATAACATCGACGCTTATCTTGCTACGGCAGTTAGATTGTCAGTTTTTAAACAGTACCTGCGGCAGAAGAGGAGAGACCAGATAATTGAACAGACTGCCGATCGGGTGATAGTTGCCTGGGACGAAGAAAAGATTTATACCAGGTTTCTGCAGCAACAAATTAATGGTATCGTGGAAACATTACCGGATCAATGTCGCCTGGTATTCAAATTAAGCAGAGTGGAAGGTCTCACCATACCGGAAGTGGCTCGGAAAATGGGTATTGCTGAGAAAACGGCAGAAGCGCATCTTACCAAAGCATTGAAAGTACTGAAACTTAAATTGAATCGTCCCTGCTTATGGTGAACATTTTTACCCACGTACGAATGCTATAAGTCCGGCCAATAAAATATTCAATTCCATTAAGGGCAAACAGAAAGTTATGGTACATATCTATATAACGATAAAACCTACACGTTGAAGGACAATCTATATCACCTGATCGAAAAATACCTGGATGGCACGATTACGCAGGCTGAAGAGGAGACGTTAATGGCCTGGTACCAGGATCATAACCAAGCCGATATTGAATGGCTGTCAGATAATGTTGATGAAGAAGAGGAGGTACGACTGCGTATGTTCACGCGGCTGCAGCAGCAAATTAATTTACCGGTGACGAGGGCGATCAACACAAGGCGCCGGTGGTACTACCTATCGGCGGCCGCATCCGTTCTGTTCATACTTGGATTGGCCGCATATTTTTATTACCCGCAGCTACATCGGCCGCCGCAGCAAACCAATATTGTTCAAAACCTTAAAGAGATTGTCCCGGGAGGCAACAAAGCGATATTAACATTGGATAACGGTGATAAAGTGGTGTTGGAAGATGCCCAAAACGGCGTTATCACGCAGCAAGGCAACGCTTTGGTGAATAAGACGGACAGCGGCAGCCTGTTATATGATAATGTGACCAGTAATACCGCAGCCACCATTGCTTATAATACCCTGAGCACACCCTATGGCGGCCAGTATCAAATGACTTTGCAGGATGGGACCAAAGTGTGGCTCAACGCAGGCTCTTCCCTGCGTTTCCCTGCATCTTTCCCCGGAAATGAAAGAAAGGTAACACTTACAGGCGAAGCATATTTTGAGGTGGCGAAAGATATAGCCAGGCCTTTTTTGGTAACGGTAAATACTGGATCAGGTACCCCCATGACGGTAAGGGTATTAGGTACACATTTTAATATTAATGCTTACCCCGATGAACAGCACAATGTTGTTACGCTGTTGGAAGGTGCTGTAAAGGTAGACTGTGGTCCCGCAAATGCCCTGCTGGTTCCCGGTAAGGAAGCCATACTAAATAAGGCTGCTGGAAAAATCAGTATAAAAAATGGAGATACGGAAGCAGCTGTTGCATGGAAAAATGGCTACTTTTTATTTGATAATGAAAAGGTAGAAAGTATCATGAGGCAAATCAGTCGGTGGTATGATGTAGAAATCAGTTATCAGGGTGATGTTTCCGGAAAAGCTATTGGCGGTAGTTTATCGAGGTCGAAAAACGTTGGGGAAGTATTAAATATGCTGGAATTAACAGGTACCGTACACTTTAAAATAAACGGAAGGAGGATCACAGTTATGCCATAAAAAGTATCTGCAAAAAAACAGGGAACAATAAAAAACCGGGAGCGTTGCTGCGCCCCCGGGCAGTTTGAGTTTACCCTGTGAAAAACAAGTTTCGAAAGCTATTGTAGTCACAGTTATCTGATTATTAAACCCAAACATCCAAATGTAATGAAATTTTACATACCTGACGTGTGCCAGGTACAAGCCGGCACTATGCATAAAAAAATCCTGTTGATGATGAAACTGACCTTTGTTTTAATGATCGCAGCGTTAATGGAAGTCAGCGCCTCAGGCTATGCCCAAAAGGTAACGTTATCATCTGAACAAATTACGCTTAAAGAGGTATTCCGTCAGATCCGAAAACAAACCGGTTACAATGTTTTGTGGGATGCTGAAATATTAAAGGATGCCAAACCGGTAGCCATACAGGTAACCAATGCAACAGTGGAAGAAGTATTGCGGAAAATTTTTGCCAGTCAACCTTTTACTTACACAATTCATCAAAATACGATTGTGGTGACGCGTAATCCCGAGCCAACGATAGTTACGGTTACTATTAAAGGACGCGTTACTGATATCAATAATCATCCGTTGCCCGGGGTGGCAGTAAGGCTCAAAGATTCCCAGATCGGAACATCCACACAAACTGATGGCACGTACTCGCTCAATGTGCCGGATGCGGGCGGAGTACTGTCATTCAGATATCTTGGTTATACATCTAAAGAAGTACCTATCAATGGTCAGACGGTGATCAACGTGCAGCTGGAACAAACCTCTTCGCAATTGAATGAAGTAGTAGTGGCTTACGGTAAACAAAGTTCGCGTAACATTGTGGGTTCAGTGGCAACGTTATCTTCCGTTGATATTAAGGATCAACCCACCGGTACCTTCGCAGAAAGATTACAGGGCAAGCTGCCGGGGGCCCAGGTGGCGCAAACTACGGGACGGCCCGGACAAGGAATGGATCTGCGCATACGGGGCGCCGCCTCACTTACATCCAACGTACGGCCGTTGGTGGTAATTGATGGGCAGCCTATGCTCGGCAACCCTGATAATATTAACAACATTAACCCGGATGAAATTGAGTCCTTTACCCTTTTGAAAGATGCTGCGTCCACCGCTTTATACGGTTCACGCGCTGCCAACGGCGTGGTTATCATTACCACCAAAAGGGGAAAATCCGGTGCTACACAGATCAATTTTAATTCCTATTACGGAAGTGCCTCATTAATGCGTGAGCTGATACCTCCTGTCATGAATGCTACACAGCTGGCTACTTACATGAAAGGATTTTATGAAGATAAGATCAAATACGAAGGCTATACCGGTGGTATACCAGCGGTATATCAAAACCCGGAACAATATGGCGAAGGGACCGATTGGTTCAGCGTACTGACGAGGAATGCGCCTGTGCAAAACTATAGCCTCTCTATCGGCGGAGGCAATGATAAGGCGGCCTTTAGTGTTGTTGGGGGTTATTTTGATCAGCAGGGTATTCTTGTAAATACGGGATATAAACGTTTTTCTTTACGCGCAAACGGTGATTTCAATCTTGGCAAACGCGTAAAGGTGGGCGTTGGTGTAGCGCCATCCCTGCAGCTGGAGCATAACAACAGGCAGGGGACCGGGTTTAATGTGGATGGGCAGCGTGCCATTTTTGCGTCTGCCTCCATGATACCTACAATGGGCTCACCTTATAATCCGGACGGATCACTGGCACTTGGTATTTCAGGATTTACCAACCAGTTCGTTTGGGCGAACCCGTTAAGACAACTGCTCGAAGTGAAGGATGATGCTAACAGGTTACGTGTACTGGCCAATGTGTTTGCAGAAGTAAAACTCACAGAGCATCTGACTTTCCGCACATCTGGAAGTACCGATGTTGGCAATATGACGCGCAACAGGTTTATTCCATCTACTTCCGTGGGTGGGTTTAACGCGTTGCCGATGGAAAATCCGCCGCCGGGAAATAATACTGCTTTAGGTCAAACAACGGTTAATAACGATTATACCTGGCTGAATGAAAATACGCTTAACTACCAGCAGCAATTTGGCAAAGATCATTCGTTGGGATTACTGGGTGGTTTTACTCTCCAGAGATCTACGGGGTTTTCGAGCGATATGGTAGGCCGCGATTTTCCGGATAACAGCGTCACCTATTTAAGTGCGGCTACCCGCTTTACTACCAATACCTCCAGCTTCAATGCCTGGACAATGGCGTCATTACTGGGGCGTTTAAATTATAGTTACAAGGATCGTTACCTGCTGCAGGCCACTATAAGACGGGATGGATCGTCACGTTTCGGAGATAAAAATAAATGGGGTACTTTCCCTTCCATAGGTGCAGGATGGGTAGCTAGTGATGAGCCCTTCCTCAAAAATATATCACAATTAAGTCTGCTGAAGCTTAGGGCCACTTTTGGTTTGACCGGTATGGCCGAAATAAGCAATTATCAGACAGCAGCAGGTATTGGTAATGCTAATTATACTTTTTCAGGTAGCCTGGCTCCGGGAAAAGTACAAAATAGTTTGGGCAACCAGAACCTGGCCTGGGAGCGTAACCGGCAATTTGATGCAGGCTTTGATCTCGGATTATTTGACAACAGAATCAATCTGTCGTACGATTATTACAATAAACTAACAACAGGATTGTTGTTTGTACTACCTGTTCCGCAATCTTCGGGTTTTTCCACTGTGCAGGATAATCTCGGTGATATCCGTCAATGGGGACATGAGATTACAGTAAGTACTAAAAACCTGGTTGGAAAACTCAAATGGAATACCGCGTTTAATATTTCGTTCAACAGAAACCTTGTTAAACGGATTGGATTAAATAATATTTCCTTTGCAGATAATCCTACCACAACGCTATCTGAATTCACCGACTACCGCACACTTGTTAATAAACCTGTTGGGCAGTTTTATGGCTACGTGTTTGATGGTATATTCAAAACGCAGGCGGAAGCCGATGCAGGACCTAAATATTATGGAACCGGTTCCACCACGCTTTCTCAGGCAGGAACAGTGAGGTTCAAAGATTTGAATGGTGATGGTAAAATCACTTTCCCTGATGATCAGACTGTGATTGGCGATCCTAACCCCACATTTATATTTGGTCTCAGCAATACGTTTCAGTATAAAAACTTCGATATGAACATTGCTGTGTCAGGGACTTATGGCAACAAGCTGAAAAATGGTATGCAGGAAAGTACTTACAACCTGGATGGTGTGTTCAATGGCCCTCCGGAGTTGCTTGATCGCTGGCGCTCTGAGGCCAACCCCGGTAATGGACGGGTGGCACGTACCCTTGCTAACACCACTGCGGCCTATCGTACCGACAATACACTGTTTATCCATGATGCTTCACATCTCTCTATCAACAATATCACACTCGGGTATATGCTGAGAAAATTCAGGACGCCTTATATCAAGAGCTTCAGAGTGTACGCATCTGCACAAAACGTATACATATTCACCAGTTACCCGGGCAATCCTGAGGTAAGTGCCGGCGGACTGGCATTTGTAACACAGCAGGGACAGGACCTGGGCGCTTATCCCCTGCAAAGAACATTTACGTTTGGCTTGAACCTTGGCCTTTAAAAATCAGTAAAAATGAAAAAGATTTCCTGTTTAATATTAGTGATACTGAGTTTGACCGAGATATCCTGTAAAAAATTTCTGACCGAAGTTAATCCCAACAATGTCACCTTGGGAAGCTACTTTAAAACCCAGAGCGATTTTGATTTGGCGGTAAACGGTGCCTATAACCAGTTACGCGGGCTTTATAATAACAAAAGTGCCTGGATAATGGGGGAGATGCGTTCAGATAACACGCACTATGACTATAAATCATCAGACCAGGCAGTAGCTACTGTAAACCGTTATGCAGTCGCTGATTTTCTGGACGATAAATATAATAATCAGACCCCTGCCAAGTGGAATGCCGGTTTTAACGCGATATCGGCAGCGAATGTGATCATAGATCATATCGATGATATCAGGTTGTCCGATGCGAGTCGCAACGCCATTCTGGGCCAGGTAAAGTTCATCCGCGCGCTTGTGTATTTCGACCTGGTGCGTTTTTATGGCGGATTGCCCATCTATAAACATGCACCACTTACACGTGAAGAAACCTATATCCCGCGTTCTTCCCTGCAGGAAGTATATGATCTCATCATAGCCGATGCCACCGATGCTGCAGCTAAACTGGACGTACCTGCTTTTCCGCAAACCGGGCGTGCTACAAAAGGCGCAGCGTTGACACTGCTGGGCGATGTATACCTGACCCTGAAAAAATATGACCTCGCGGAAGCTGCCTTAAAACAGGTAACTACAATGGGTTACATGCTGTTTCCCAACTATAGCGATGCATTTCAGCTGAGCAACAAAAACGGAAAGGAATCTGTATTTGAGATTCAGTTCAACACCGGCTTATCCGTGCCACAGGCTAATACAGATGCTTCCGTTTACAATTTCTTACCGCGCATGGCCAACACCACGGTGGTAACAGGTGTAAACTTCAACAGCATTACAACAGTGGGTGGTTTTAACACCCCTACACAGGATCTGATCAATGCATATGAAACTGGTGATCTGCGGCTCGATGCATCTATTGCCATTGCAGAGGGTACCTTTAATGCGACGGATGATTTTACAGCTACGGCAGTTAAATCATCTGTGGGTTACACGGCGCCTGCAGGCATGGTGGGGCGGCCATTTCCCAGGAAATACCTGCATGCGCATGCTATCGGTAATCAAACCAATGATGACTGGCCGGTGTACCGCTATTCAGAAGTTTTATTGCTGCTGGCAGAAAGCCTGAATCAACAAGGAAAATCAGGTGATGCATTGTTTTATCTGAATACTGTGAGAGCAAGAGCCTTCGGCGATGCATTACATAATATCACCACCACTGATCAGGCGGCACTGCAAGCAATTATTTTAAAAGAAAGAAGAGTGGAACTGGCTTTTGAAAATAAGCGCTGGCTCGACCTGGTGCGCACCGGTAATGCCATTAAAGTAATGACCAACTTTGGTGTCAAACAAAAGGCGCAGTACCCTTATCTGCAGGCAGGAAGCTATAATGTTACACAAGACAGGCTGCTGTTTCCGATACCTAATGCTGAAATATTGTTGAATGATAAACTTACTCCTAACCCAGGATACTAACTAAAATTCACCATCATGAAAAATATCAGAAGCATAGCAGGTATTTCCTGCTTACGGGCTACCCGTGTTAATTTGATAGTATTTGTATGTTTGGTATTGGCAGCTTCCTGCAGCCGGCAGGACGAACAAAAAATGCCAGTAAAAGATAAAATACCCGAAAGCCGGCAGGTAAAAACAGAACTGGCTACCTGTTGCTGGGTTGCTATTACCAATCAATCCACGCAAAAAATTGAAGTATACGATCCGGCAGATGCTTCCTGGACTACGCCTAAATGGAGCTGGATGCCAACTACCGCATTGTCGTACAATGCTACCAGTGAAATACCTCTTTGGGAAACGCCTACGGATATCAAGGTCCGGAATAACACCGTATTTGCAAATACCGCGCAGGTAATCACCGCCACCTCGTACAGATTGGCCACCATTGCACGTTATACAGGCACGGGGACCAAGGGCCAGAAGTTGTGGGTAATGGGTTTTAATGATACCACCCGTCTGCACGCGATGGAAATATTACCTGATGGCAATTGTGTGGTAGCCAGTGCGGGCGAGGATTGGCCACAGGGATATATCCGTGTATATTCATCTTCACAGCCTTCACCCAATCATGGTGTAAATACGCAATACCATTTTACCTCTGTTCATGCGGTACTTTGGGATGACACACACCAGGTTCTTTGGGCGCTGGGAAATGAGCTGAGAAAATACACTTATAATGCCGCTATCTCCGGAGGCACTATCACCAATCCCAAACTGCATTTAGAGGCTACTTATTCACCTTTGCCGGCTGCCTGGGGACACGACCTTTCTGCTGATGTGAATAATCCGGATCAGTTGCTGCTCTCCACCAATGGCGGTGTTCATATTTTCCATATATCCACCGGTACCTTCAGTGATATGCCGGGAGCGGCATACCGAACCTTTGTAAAAGCCATCAGTAGTCAACCCGGTCAGAATACCCTTGTGGAAACACAGCCCAGCACAGGTTGTCCATTGTATCCTGCCAACAAGTGGTGTACCTCAGTAGTCAATTTTTATAATGCTGCCACTGGTGCAGCTACCGGCTCCCGTACGGTGAGCGGGGCTGCTATTTATAAAGGAAAAACATTTGATCCTAACTATTATTGATCCTATGAGAAGAATAATGCTGATGGGGACTGTCATCTCTTTGATCATTTTTCAAATAGCCTGCAGTAAAAAACCGGGAGCAGATTCAGCTCCCGGCCCCAACACTAATCCACCGGCGGTGCAGTCCTATCCGGGGTTTCAGCTGGCGTTAACCAACGATGCGAGTAAGCAGATAGAGCTCTATGATCCTATGATAACAGACTGGAATTCCAGCAATGCAAAAAAGTGGAGTTGGTCACCAACCACTACGCTGGGTTTCAGTACAAACGATATCAGGACATTTGGTGGCGGCACTGATTTCAAAGTGCGGAAGATGAAAATCCGCGAGGATGCCAACTATGCGGCTATCAGCGATAATAGTTTTGCAGCTGTGATTGCCTATCCATCCGGACAACGTGTATGGTCGAAAATAATCAATGGGAATCTGCATGCTGCAGAACTGTTACCCAGCGGTAACATCGCCCTGGCTGCATCTGATGGTAATTGGATCAGGGTGTACGCGTCCTCGCAGGGCGCCGATAACAACACCTATGCGGAGTTTTCTTTAGGCGCAGCACATGCCGTATTATGGGATCCGGTCATTAATGGCTTGTGGGTTACCGGCCAGGATTTATCCAACAATGCGCACATCCTGACAGCCCTGGCGATTGGTGGAAGCGATGCTAATCCTGAGTTAACAGAATTAAAGCAGTACCGGGTTACACTGCCTACTGTCTGGGGCCATGAAATAAGCGCATACTATGGCAACAGTAACCTGCTGTGGGTAACTACCAATGGAGGAGAATATGTGTTCAATAAAACGACAAAAACGTTTTCTATTTCACCTACCAACAACCTGACCTTTGTAAAAGGAATGGGGAATCAACCAAGCGGACAAATTGTATTGGTGCGTCCCGATGCTAATAAAAACCCGCGTCCTGCAGTCAACTGCCCGCTCAACAGCTGGTCTACCAGCACAGTTGATTTCTATACGTCAGGTGGGCAATGGCAGGGATCGAGAATAGTAAATGGTGCCTGTTTTTATAAAGTAAAAATAGTTTACGACAATTATCAGTAATGTACTTTAACAAATACGTAAAAATATATACCTGTTGCCTGGCCTTACTGGGTCTTGGTGTGGAGAATACTACCGGGCAGCAAAATATACCGGCGCTGATCCCCATGCCGCGTTCACTAAAGATGGATACAGGCAACTTTGTTTTCGATTCGAATACGGTGATCCGGACTGATGTCAGGGAAAAGCGTGTTGTTGAGTATTTCACGGATCGTTTGTTCTGCACCGGGAAGTTCAGGAACAAGATGATAACAGGTGCTGCAAAAGCATCGGAGCTACTCATTACTACCAACGGTGCAGAACACCTCCCAAAGGAAGGATATAGGCTGTCAGTAACACCTGCCCGCATCACCCTAACCGGCAATAACGCAGGGTTGTTCTATGGTATGCAAACCTTATTGCAGTTGTTGTCTGCACCTGAAAACGAAGCGGCTACGATTCCCTGTCTCACCATAGAAGACGCTCCTCGTTTTGGCTATCGTGGACTCATGCTGGATGTTTCCCGGCATTTTTTTACAGTCGCACAGATTAAAAACTTGCTCGACCTGATGGCTTACTATAAACTGAACCGTTTCCATTGGCACCTTACTGATGACCAGGGGTGGCGGCTGGAAATCAAAAGCTGTTCTGCACTAACGAAGGTAGGCGCCTGGCGTGTACCACGAATCGAGTTCAGTGGCAATACTTTGCCACCGCAACCTGGTGAACCCGCTACAGATGGAGGCTTCTACACCCAGGAGCAGGTGAAGGAAGTAATTCGCTACGCTGCTGAAAGACATATCGAAATAGTACCCGAAATAGATGTGCCAGGACATTCCATGGCCGCCATAGCAGCATATCCTGAGCTGTGTGTTACGCACAATGCGGATACGAGGGTGAATCCGGGAAGCCCCTTTGCCAAATGGTTCTCCACAGGTGGTTTTGAAATGTATGTAGACAATTCACTCAATCCCACTGATGAACGGGTTTACCAATTTCTTGATAAAGTATTTGGAGAAGTAGCCACCTTGTTTCCATACCCCTACATTCACATAGGTGGTGACGAATGCTACAAAGGCTATTGGGAGAAGGATTCCGCTGTGCAGACTTTCATGAAACAACATCAAATCCATGACACTCACGAGCTGCAAAGTTATTTCATTTCAAGGGTGAACAAGATCATACTGTCTAAACAGAAAAAGCTGATCGCCTGGGATGAGGTAGCAGCAGGCGATATCAGGGAGCCAATCACGGTGATGAGCCGGTTTGGTGAAAAGGCCGCTATCGAACAAATTGGAAAAGGACTGGAAATTATATTGGCTCCTGGTAATAACGGGCTGTATTTTGATTATGCTCAAAGCACTTCAGATCAGGAACCATCCAGCCATGGCGGTGATCAGCCGGTACGGAATGCCTATCAGTATAACCCGGAATACCCTGCATTATCTGCAGGAGAGCATAAACACATTATGGGCGTGGAAGCTTGTATATGGACAGAAAACATCCCAGATGTTTCCAAACTCCAATATATGATGCTGCCGCGTATGCTGGCGCTGGCGGAAACAGGATGGTCAGATGAAACGGCCAAAGATTATCCACGTTTCGCCGGCACAGCATTACCAGTACATCTGGAACGATTCGACAAAGCTGGTATTAACTACCGTGTGCCTGCGGTTTTTGATTACACGGATACAACAATACTAACTGATACTTTCAGGTTTGAAGTAGCACAGCCTACTGTGAGGGGAGCCAGCATATTTTATACGCTGAACAACCGACCGCCGGGAGACTATGATCACGAATATAAAGGACCCGTAACCATTACAATTCCCAGGGGGAAGATAATCAACCTGAAAACCATTGTTATCACTCGTGCAGGACGTAGAAGTATCATCACGCGCACGGTACTGGATAATAGTAAAAAATCTGAAAATTAATATTCACCTATGCAGAAAAGCATCTGCCAATTCTTTTATTGCGCTTTGATTGTCGCTGTTGTATTTGTTGATTCCAATGTAAAGGCACAACAGCCATTGGAACGTTTTGAAGAGGTGGCTGCCGGATTTAAAAATCCCGGCCAGGATTATGGAACGGTACCTTTCTGGGTATGGAATACGAAAGTTTCCAAAAGCAATATCGATTCTATGTTGAATGATTACCGGAAAAATGATTTCGGTGGCGTAATCATTCATCCTCGCCCGGGCCTGATTACTGAATACTTATCAAAAGAGTGGTTCGATTTATTTGAATATGCTCTTCAGAAAGGGAAAAAACTGGGACTGAATATCTGGATATATGACGAAAACTCTTACCCTACAGGTTTTGCCGGTGGGTTGGTAGGTGAGCAAATGCCGGAAGCGTACAACCAGGGACAAATGTTGTATATGGAAGAAGTAACCCAACTGCCTGGCGATCTTGCTTCATTCTTTTTCTATCTTAAAGAAGAAAACGGAGTTTATAAAGACATCACCAATCATGTGCAGGAGGAAGCAGGTAAAAGCGGACGTTATCAGTTATTCAGAAAAGTGAATTATCAAAGGTCGAACCGTGGCTCGGTGGCGGGCCCTATAGGGGTGTCTTATGTAGATCTGATGGCTAAAGGAGTTACCGATAAGTTCATCGACATTACCTATAAAGGTTATGAAAAAGCGGTAGGCAAGGAATTTGGCAAAACAATTAAAGGCGTTTTTTCTGACGAACCAACCATCATCAATGAAGGGCACAACTGTGTACGCTGGACTCCTGACTTATTCGATAGTTTTTATAAGAACTGGGGATACGATCTCCGGTTACATCTGCCATCCCTGTTTAAAGAAGTGGGCGATTGGAAGCGGGTTCGTCATAATTATTACCAGGTCTTGCTGGAATTATTTATTGCACGGTGGTCGAAACCTGTATCTGCGTATATGAGCGACCATCAACTTACCTGGACCGGGCATTATTGGGAACATGGTTGGCCAAGTCCCTACCATGGGCCAGATAATATGGCCATGTATGCATGGCATCAAATGCCGGGTATTGATATGCTCTTCAACCAGTTTAATGAAGATAAACCTGTGCAGTTTGGCAATATACGCGCTGTTCGGGAATTAGGGAGTGTGGCCAATCAATTGGGTAAAACACGTACACTGTCTGAAACTTATGGTGGTGCCGGCTGGGAGCTTACTTTTAAGGATATGAAACGTCTGGCCGATTGGGAATTTGTTTTAGGGGTTAATTTTTTGAATCAGCATTTATCGTTTATGACGTTGACGGGAGCACGTAAATATGATTATCCGCCAAGTTTCTCTTATCATGAACCCTGGTGGCCCTATTACCGTTTCATGAATCATTATTTCATACGGCTGTCTTACCTGTTATCCAAAGGGCAGCAGTATAACAATATCCTCGTAATTGAACCCACTACCTCGGCCTGGATGTATTACGCCAGGGACGGTGAGAACAAGCGTTTTTTCGATATCACCAAAAGGTTTAATGATTTTGTGACCATGATGCAAAGAACATATCTGGAATATGATTTAGGTTCAGAGAATGTGATCAAAGAGAATGGCCGTGTTGATGGGAATAGCTTTGTTGTTGGAAAGCGGGCATATCGGGTGGTAGTGATACCGCCAGGCATGGAGAATATAAATAGCGCTACGTTTCGTTTGCTGAAAGAATATATCGCAGCAGGGGGACAAGTGATCTGTTTTGAACAATTGCGATTAGTAGATGGTGCTACCAGCAGGGAGCTTTCCACCATTGTCCAAAAGATCCATGAGGTAAACCGGGATGTCTTGCCGCATCTGTTCCACAATGAAGGGTTTAATATATCCGGGGGAAAAGGCGACAGCATCGGCGGTAACATTTATCACCAACGCCGCAAACTGGCTGACGGTGAGTTATTGCTATTAACCAATGCCAGCATGACCGGGGTATCTTCGGGCAGGATCAACATGCAGGGGCGGGATGTGTTACAGATGGATATGAATTCAGGAAGTATTTCCCGCATTAACTATTCGCTGCTTAATCAGGAGGTGCATTTCGACTTTAATATTCCCCCTGCCGGAAGTCTGATGCTGTTTATTGCTGATAAAAAAATGCCCCTGTATAAAACGGCGGTCCGACCAACGGAGTGGACTACCGTGAACGCCTCAACGACAGAAGTAAGCAGACTGTCAGATAACACGCTGACGATTGATTTTTGTGATCTTCATTTACATCAGCCGGATTCAAACTATAGCAACATACATGTAGGAGTAGCTTCCAATACGGCATTCAAACACCACGGATTTACAGATGGCGTGGGCAACCCATGGAATAACCGTACCCAGTTTAAAGATGCCATCATTAAGCGGGATACTTTTTCTACCCGAACCGGGTACACGGTTGTCTATCATTTTACGGTGAAGGATAGCGTTGATTTCCGGAGCATTAAAGCGGTGATAGAGCAACCAGGGCTTTGGCATGATGTGAAAATTAATGGCATAGACGTTAAAAATGAACCAGGGCACTGGTGGCTGGATCGCTCGTTTGGGGTGTATAGGATTGGCCGCTATTTAAAAGCGGGTGATAATGAATTGGCCGTAACTGTTTCTCCTATGAGCGTTTATGCTGAAATTGAACCGGTTTATATTTTAGGGGATTTTAGCCTGGAAGCAGCGCAATATGGCTGGAGTATTGTAAAGCCGCAACCATTGCAGCTTGGCTACTGGAGCAAACAGGGATTACCGCTATATGGTCACGGTATCACCTATACGAAGACATTTACAGTAGCTGATCCCGCCAAATCATATGCGGTAGAATTAGGTAAATGGAAAGGTACTGTGGTCGCTGTGAAGGTCAATGATATATTTGCGGGCATCATCCTGTCCGAGCCTAATAGGCTGTCTATCGGTGAATTCGTAAAAAAAGGCAATAATAAGATTGACGTAACAGTAATCGGCAGTTTGAAGAATGTTTTAGGACCATTTTACAACAAGCCGGCTCCTGGGTTGGTTGATCCGGGTAAATGGTATAATATTAAAACGCAGCCGTCAGGGAATGGATACGATATTTATGATTACGGATTGACTACCGATTATGAAATTAAGGTGATGCGTTAATCTAAATTGCAAAATCACATAACTATTTACTGCGTTATTTTGAATGATATTTCTTTTGCTGCCGGAAGGGAAGAAGGGGAAATCTCAAATTGTAATCCTATCTCAGTAAACGATAGTTGGCCTAAATAAAGCATCATAAAGAAACCCGCTTGATTAATCGGTTCCGATTAGTCAAGCGGGCAGCACAGGATTCGAATTTATCGGTAAATGCCGGTAGTAATTATTATTTTAAAGTGCTTCCAGTTCCAGTACAGAGCTGGTTTCTATTTTCTTCATATACCATTTCAGTCCCTGGTACATCAGCGCCTCACCGCTGAATACCTTACCACTTTCGGGGAACTGAGGCGGGGCGTCTTTCAATAAATTTATTTCTGTAACCCTGTAGTTTTTCTTTGGATCCAGGCCATTGAATTTCCATTCCGGCCAGGTATCCTGCTGCATTGTTTCCATGTTATAGGCAAATACCACCGCTTTGTTCTTTGCGCTGTCTACATACATCAATGATGAAAAGTTAGTAGTATAGGGAGATACGAGCCGGTACAGGGAGCCATAATTGATCACATTTTGCAGCCGGTGATAGTTATCCACCGTTGTGTGGGCCAGCGCCAGCTCCTGATCATTCAGCTTTTTTACAACAATATCAAAACCAAGCTTACCTGCCATTGCCACATCCATTTTATATTTCAGTGATTCACGGCCGGCAGCGGTTACATGGGCGCATACGGTGAGGGCAGGATAAAAATAGGAAGTGGCCCATTGTAAACGTATCCGGTCTACAGGATAAGTATTATCACTTGGCCAAAACTCCTGGAAGTACTTCATCGCACCGAATTCTACCCGACCGCCACCACTGGCGCAAAGCATCATATCGAGATCGGGATACTTATTGCGGATACGTTCCAGTATGTTGTACCAGGCTTGTGTGTAACGTATATACAAACTGTTTTGGTCTTTTTTTAAATAGGGGCTATAAGCATTATCCATAGAACGGTTACAATCCCATTTTATATAAGCAATCCCCGGTGCTTCTTTCATCAGGTTGTCAACTACGTCAAATACATAATCCTGTACCGCGGGATTAATCAGATCCAGTAACAACTGTGTGCGGTACAAATGCTGCGGACGGTTAGGTGCTACCATTAGCCAGTCCGGATGCTGCTCATACAATTCACTCTTTGGATTTACCATTTCAGGCTCTATCCATATGCCAAACCGAAGTCCTTTATTTGTTGCTTCTTTTACCAGGTGTCCGATACCTCCTGGTAATTTCTTTTTGTTAACCTGCCAGTCACCTAGTCCGGCGCGGGAATGATCACGTGGATATTTGTTTCCAAACCAGCCGTCATCCAGCAAAAACAAATCAACACCTAATTGAGTGGCGTCGTCAAAAAGATTTACAATCGTATCCTGGTTGAAGGCAAAATAAGTTGCCTCCCAGTTATTAAGAAGTGTTAATCGTTTTTGCCGCCCGTTCCAGATGCCATAATCGATCGCCCAGCGATGAAAATTCCGGCTTACCTGGCCGGTACCGCTATTGGAATAGGTAAAGATGAAGTGTGGCGTTTCGAATTTTTCCTTTGGTTTTAATGCGTATGAAGAAGCATAAGCATTGATTCCAGGTATAATTTTTAATGTATTGCCCATGTCAATATTTAGTTTCAGCGTTTCAAACTGTATATTGAAATTTCCGCTATAGGCAAGCGTTCCGGCGAAAACTTCACCGGTATTTTCTGTGACATCTTTTGCCGGCGAAATAAGAAATGATGGATTGTAGTTGCAGGCGGTACGTACTCCTAGTTTGGATTGTATGCTAAATATGCCTGGTTGTAGCAACGACTGTTTCATTTCCATTTCTTTTTCGTACTCACCATAGAAATAGGTGAGATGGTTTTGAGGCCATAGAATGTTGATAAAAGCAGAGGCATACCGGTTTAGAACTACCTTATCTTCCTCGCCATGTGAAATGGTCGTCCAGGCATCGATAATATCTTCTGCCTGGAATGATTTATAGTGCAGGGTTACGAAAAATGGGTAAGCAGGATCCTGTAGTTGTATGTCTGTTTGGACAATGTCCGGTGATAAATTTTTAGATTGGTGTGAAACATAATTTAATACCAATGACATGTTTCCGTCTGCATGCGTCACTTCAATAGCTGGTTCATTCAGATAGGTGGAACCACCGGTGGCATAGGCCGTATTCAATGTTGCATTTTCATTACGGTAGTCCGGATTTACATCCCGATATACTGATGTATTGCTTAGCCTGGGGCCAAGGTATATTTGCTGTACCTGTTTATTGGTATCTACTTCAAAAACAATGGCCGTGTGATTAGTCGTAATGGCAATGGTTTGGGCTGGACTTATTTTAAAGGAACTGATTGCCAGAATAAGAAATAAATATTGTTTTGCTGCTGCTGAAATGTGCATATGATTTGTTGTATAAAATAAACTGTTTTTGAATGGCCATTTTATGATCTTTAGTTGATTTGTATAACAATCATAAAACCGTTTACATTCTTTATAAAGTGTAGGTGATGCCAATTGCCTGGTATTGACGAAAATATGCAAAGGAAATCGTACTAGCATTCATGGGTTAAAAATTGTAAAGAATTGGTGAAAATATAATGAATGCGTGCTCCATGAGCAGGTTTCTCCGCATTTTCGCAGACAGGACTGCTTTAGAAAGTGAACATTAGCACCACAATAAAACTGTTTAAATTGTATTTCCGATGGGTATTGAGCAACAAGTGCTATAATGATGCAGTGTATCTTACATCAGCCATTTTGCATAGCGCAGATATATTGGTGAGTAGGAAATTTAAACATATTGTAACCCCGATAAAATTAAACCATATAATTCCATAAATTTACCAATGGGTACTATTTAATTGAAATTTTATTTATAGCATTATGATGCATAGAAAAATTCTCACCATACTATTACTACTTATTCACCTGGGTGTTTTTGGACAGAGCGCACAGCCCTTCAATATAGGCAGGCGCACATTTCATTTTAAAGATGAAAAACGTAACCGGCCTATAGTTACGGAAGTATGGTATTCAACAACGGATACACCTAAAATAAGCGATAAAAAGTATTCTCCTTTTTTGCGCAATTACACGGTACGCGATGGAAGTCTACCGACAGGTAAGTTGCCCCTCATTATGGTTTCACACGGAACTGGTGGGAACCGGCTTTCTTTAGAATGGTTAGCACAAAGGCTGGTTCAATCCGGTTTTATTGTAGCTGCTGTCGATCACTGGGGCAATACGAGTGATAATAAAATCGAGGTTGAATTTGTAAAGGGATGGGAAAGGCCACAGGATATCAGCTTTGCACTTACTCAGCTGCTGAAAGACAAAGATTTTAGTGCAGTGATAGATTCACAAAAAATCGGCGCATTGGGCTTTTCATTTGGGGGGTATACTGTGATCGCTTTGGCTGGTGGAGTAGTTGATTATCCAGTCATGATAAATTATTACCGCACCATAGGTCGCCGGGAGATGGAGGTACCCGAATATCCGGGGTTGGTTCGCTTACTGTATGACAGTACTTTGCTTGCCGCCACTAGGCATGTTCCCGATTTAAAAGATAGCCGCATCAAAGCCTTCTTCGCCTTATCTCCAGGCACAGGACCTGGCTTCATCCGTAAACAGCAGTTTAAAAATGTTCATGGACCTGTTTTTATCACTGGTTCACTGGCAGATAGTATAGCGCCTGTTAAGAGTAATGCGAGGGTATATCATAAGCTGATCGGAGGTGCTGGGTATTATGAGTTCGGTGGTAAAGTCGGGCATTATGTAATGTTGGGTGAAGCAGATAACGAATTGAAGAAAGAAGCGCCGATTCAATTTGTAGATGATCCTTCTGTAAACAGGCACCAGGTACATTTAAAAATAGACAGCCTCGCTACTGATTTTTTTAAGAAAAATTTGAAATGATGTTTATCGGCATAACATATTGGCGCTGGATGCGGTGCTATGATAACGGATACTGAAGAAAACTATTTTAAGGTACCGCTTAATTTACCTTTAATTCAAACATTTGAACCTGTTTTCTAAACAAAAAGCCTCCGGGGTTAACATCCCCGGAGGCTTTTTTCATATATCCGTTCCAGTTGTTACGGCTCTACCTTCATCACCTCCTCAGCTTCCACATCTTCATACTTTTTAATCAATGCCGACAACTGCTTTTTCAATTGCGCCGTAATCGCTTCATAGCCCTTTTTGCCGTATATGTTGTTTATTTCAGACTTATCTTCATCAAGATCAAATAGCTCCCATGCCTCTACGCGTTTGTAATAACGAATCAGCTTATAACGCCGGGTTCTGATTCCGAATTGAGGAGATACTGAATGTTCACCATTTTCATAGTAATGATAATACATGGCTTCTCTTCCCTTTTGCCTGGTATGCTTCAACAACGGCAGGAACGACTCCCCCTGCATGTCTGCAGGTATTTTAGCACCAGCAGCATCCAGCAGGGTAGGTGCTATATCTACATTCATTACAAAATCACGGTTAACGGTGCCTGGTTTTAATACGCCAGGATAACGCATCACCATTGGCGTTCTGAACGACTCCTCGTACATCCAGCGCTTGTCGAACCAGCCATGCTCTCCCATGTAGAAACCCTGATCTGAAAGGTAGATCACGATGGTGTTTTTTGTCAATTGGTGCTTATCGAGGTAGTCCAGTGTGCGACCAATATTACGATCCAGCGATGCTGCTGTACTCATGTAATCACGCATATAGCGCTGATATTTCCATTCTGTAAGCGCATTACCAGAAAGATGCTGTGCGTTCAGGCTGGCATGAATTGCTTTGTAATAGCTATCGAAACGCGCGCGTTGCGCAGGATTCATACGATGGATGTTATCATCTTTGCTTGCTGCCTGATCAGAATMAAACATCTTTAAATCGTATCCCATGGTCATGGTTTTGGCAATAGACATATCCTGTACTGCCGCCGCTTTTCTCGTATTGTAATCATCGTAGAAATTTGTTGGCAGCGGAAACGTGATATTGTCGTATATGCCCATATCGCAGGTATCCGGCAGCCATACGCGGTGCGTTGCCTTATGGCCAATTACCAGGCAAAATGGTTTGGAAGTATCACGCTGATCGAGCCAGTTTTCAGCGAGATCTTCTATGATATTGGTAGCATAACCCTGGATTCTTGTTTTGGAGCTATCCATTTGTATGAAATCAGGATTGTAATATTGTCCCTGACCCGGCAGTATCTCCCAGAAAGTAAAGCCCTGTGGCTTAGTTTCAAGATGCCATTTACCAATCCAGGCTGTCTGATAACCGCTCTTTGCAAGTTCTTTGATGAACGAGTTCTGAGCGCCATCGAAACGGGAATGTTCATTATCGGTAAACCCGTTTTTGTTGGAATATTTCCCGGTCAATATCACTGCTCTACTCGGTCCGCAAATTGAATTGGTTACGTAGGCCCGATCAAATCTCACTCCTTCCCTGGCGATTCTATCAATGCTGGGTGTCCTGGTCAGTTTGTTACCGTAAGCACTTATGGCCTGATACGCGTGGTCATCAGAAACGATAATGATTACATTGGGTCTTTTCTGTGCTAAGGCCGTCACAGAAACCGTCAGCGAAAATAACACGCCCATCCAATTTCGTAGTCTCATACTTAGTGTTTATTAGCTTAATTGTTGTTTTTGACGTAGGAAACTTAGTACGACTGATTCAGTGTTATATTTACCTTAGGTAAATTATAACTGGGATTTAAAGTAATGACTACCTGCCTGGGAGCACCTGTTGTATTGGCGCCTATCGTTACGGGTAGCAGGAAGTTTCCTGCTCCATATGTTTGCGTAACAGTGCACCATGATGCGCTGCTCCCCGGGATTGTTACCCACCAGCCATCTGTTCCGGCGGTGATGACAACCGTATCTTTACCTCCGATTGCAGGGAAGCTGGTGTTTTGCTTCATTGTTGCCGTAAACGCTGCAGGCACCGGTTTTACCGGCTGGTTATCTTTCTTGCAGGCAATAGCCAGGCAAAACATTAATCCAACTATAACTGCCGCCTTTGAATATCTTTTCAAGTTATGCATAATGATCTTTTTGAAGTTTAGAAATTACCAACCGGGATTCTGTACCCATTTAAAACCGGTCAGCTGTAATTGCCGCTGCTGAATTGGCAGGAGGTAATCCCTTTTGAGATTAAATCCAAAACCATTTGGCGCCGATGCCTTGTATGGATCAATATATCGTAAAGGATCACCCGGATTCCCTGAAAGATATAGATTGACTTTTTTGCCCGCAGGCGGTGTATCATAAATCAGCAAAGAAGAACCGTAAAAGCCGGTAGGTGTATTTTGCTGAACGAGGTCACTTCCGGTAAATAACGCGCCTAAGGGCCTTTTGCCCTTCACCAGCACATCAGCTGCACACCAGCGCATAATGTCGTCCAAACGGAATCCCTCACATGCCAGTTCTACTCTTCTTTCTCTCCGGATAGCTTGTAGTACGGGACTTAAATCATGGAATGGATAATTTACATCTCCATTAAATTCATTCGCGACATTCATAACAGGCATGCCTACCCTATCGCGCAGTGGTTTTAAAACAGTAGCAATGGATGCTGGATCATCTCCCAGTTCTGCTGCTGCTTCTGCGTAATTCAGCAATACCTCTGCATATCTGAAGGCTATGGCAGGCGTTTGATCTTTGTTATCGTCTGTATAAGCCAGGGGATCATTGTACGCTAAAAACTTAGCCAGCGGATAACCAGTGGTATTCATATTAAAGCTCGTACCGTTCAACGCGGGATATGCCGGGGCTATCGTACCTGGCCTCAATTGCTGCACACGTGGCACTACGACCGTTTGTGATAAACGCGGGTCCCTTATTGTTGGCAGCAATTCTGCTCCATACACCGCCTGTGCATTCGCTCTCGCTGTGGTGGTGAAAGGTGTTCCGTTGATCGTAAGATAATCATCTACGAGTGAAAGACTAATTCCCATATTTCCACCACCGGTAGATACGTACTTAGCGATACTGTTACCAATAAGATCACCGACGTTGTATTTTCTCCATAGCAGCACTTCACTATTGGCAGATAGATCATTGCTGATGAATAAGTTTTGGTAGTCGTTCAGTGGTTTGCCGGTATTGAAAATCTTCCAGCGGCCGCTGCTGATAATAGCATTGGCAGCATCCTTTGCCTGTTGGAAGTAATCCCGGATTTTATCATTGGTAATACCCGCAGTAAAGAAAGGATCGTTTTTCGCGCGGTGATATTTCTCCCAGCTTGCTTCATACAATGCTACTCTCGACTTAAGCGCCAGTGCTACATCTCTGTGAATGCGCATGGTGCTGCTGTTGCCTTGCACCGGCAATAGTGCCGCCGCCTGGCTCAGATCAGCCAGAATGGAGTCTACTACCAGCGTGCGCGGATCGCGGGGGACTTCCATCAGGTTCACATCCGCAGGCAATACCTTATTTACCCAGGTCAGGTCCCCATAGTTTTTTACCATACCGAAATAGGTGATTGCCCGAAAAAACTTCGCCTCGCCTAAATAATTATTGATTAAGGTCTGATCTCCCTGAGCATTTGTGTAATGCTCCAGGAAATAGTTGATACTTCGTATATTGGAATAGCCGGAAATAGCGACTCCATTAGGTGACAAAGCTCCATTCATCCTGGAATCGGGTGTATTGCCAAAGCCCATATTATCACTTCCGAAGCCATCGTCAAAAGCAATGCCACCACCATTTACATTACCTGGCTGCGCGGGTAGCAGGGCACTATAAAACTGATCTACGTATAGTCGTAGTTCATTGGTGGATGCTAAAGGATTGTCGGTACTCAGGGTATCTAAAGGTGCTTTGTTAAGAAAGTCTTTGTTGCAGCTAATCGATGTGAATACTGTCAGTACCACCGCCAGCTGCAGATATCTATATGTTGAAATAGTCATCGTTGGAAATTTGGTAATTAAAAAATGATATTCATACCGGCAGAATAAACCTGCGTTAATGGATATGATTTACCAGTGCCTACCGCGGAAATATTCAATGTTTCAGGATCGAATATTTTGCTGAGCTTCGTAAATGTCAACAGGTTTTCGCCGGACATAAACACGGAAACCTTTGACAAATGGGCGCTGCTGATTAGTCGTGTCGGCAGGGAATAGTTCAGCGTCACATTTTTCAGTCGCAGGTAGGCTGCATTCTGCAGATACCTGTCAGATACCTGCTGACTTTTGTTTTGGAATGGACCTACAGCACCTGACGAGTTGGTGTACGGCGCAGGATAATATGCTTTAGGATTATCCGGTGTCCAGTAGTCCATATGCTGCTTAAACACTGTCACCTGCGCATAGGAGCCATAACCCCAAAAATATACATCGCCGGATGATGGGGCATAATTTCGTTTAGCTATACCCTGTAGCACAAAAGAGAGAGTCAACCCTTTCCAATCCACCTCGCCCGTGAAAGCATATGCATAGCGGGGATTTGAGTTACCGATAACGGTCATGTCGCCCATACTGTCCAGGCGGTTGGCGCCGTTGCTGATTTTCTTATCTCCGTTGAGGTCTATATATTTCACATCGCCTGGTTTCCATGATTGAGTACTGACAAATGAATGATCCAGCGCATTAAATGCTACTGCTTCATCATCGTTCTGAATCAGGCCGGAAGCACGGTATCCCCAGATTTCTCCCAGATGTTTACCCTCGTAAAAAGTGGCAGAAGGATTAAAGAAAGTAGGATTCTGATATTTGGTTACTACTGATTTGTTATCAGAAAGTACAGCGCCTACATTGAATTTCACTTCTTTACCTATATTTCCTTTATAGGTAAGAGATAGCTCCCAACCATTGGTGCGCAGATTGGCATTGTTGCTGGAAGGCACTGCAGCGCCAAACATGTCAGCAATATCGAAAGACGGGCCTAACATATCTTTGGTATCACGCTGATATATTTCAATGGTACCCGACAGGCGGCTTTGCAGCAGCGCGAAGTCGAGGCCAAGGTTTTTTACCTGCACTTTTTCCCAGGTGTTAGATGCGTTATATGCTGCAGGAGCAAAGATATTAGCTTCGCGGCCATTCTGGAAATACCATTTCGGACCAGCACCGTTTATTCCTACGTTGGATATACCCATGGTTTGTAAGTAAGAATACATTCCCGCACCAGATTGATTGCCCAGTAAACCATAGGAAGCACGGATTTTAAGATTATCAAATACTTTGTTTAGTCCCCTCATGAAGTCTTCCTTCACGATATTATAACCAACAGATGCTGAGGGGAAGAAGCCCCAGCGGCGCGATGGCGCAAATCGGGAAGAACCATCATAGCGGCCGTTAAATTCAACAAGATATTTTTCTTTATAGTTATAGTTGATGCGACCAAAATAACCACGGGTAGACCAGTGATAGCGGCTTTCAGAAGTGGTTGCCGGTACTCCGGATAAATTGATTCCCGGCGTATTGAGGCTAATCAGCGGCGTAGCTGCAGCGTTCAAGGAACTGAAGTCATAGGACTCTTGCTGAAATCCTGCGAGGAAGTTAAACTCATGATCCGCCGTTGGCATATAGTGGTAAGAGGTATAGATATTGGGTGAGATGTAGACATTTGTAGCGAGGCCTCTGCCGTAACTACCACTGATAGGGATACCAAACTCCGAACGATTGACATACCTCTGCTTACCGTCAATACCATACTGCTTACCTGGCAGCAACGTGCTGATGCTATCATAGGAACCCCTGTTGATGTTCAGATCGGCAGTTACCTTCCAGTTTTTAATTGGTTCCAGTTCAATGCTCGGCTGTACTATCAGCGTAAACACCTTACCAGTATAAGCGCTTCCTGACTGGAGGTATGGAACCAGGGACAGCTCATTATAATTCCCGTTTAAATCATATGGAGAAACATTTGGCCTGAAGCGGGCGAGGTCATGAAAGAAGTTTAGTTCAAATGTACCACCTGGCGTAAAAGGTGCCTGGTATTGATCTGCGGTTACCTTGCTGTTCAGCTTAAGCTTAAACCAGTCATTTACCTGTGATGTTATTGTACTGTTTAAATTATACCGATGGTAATTAATATCTGCAAAACGCATTACACCACCTTCGCCATAATAGCCACCGGAAACAAAATACTGGGTTGTTTTATTACCGCCGCTGACGCTCAGGTTATGTTGCTGGCGGAAGGAAGATGGTTTGTAATTAAAGGCAAACCAATCCGTACTGGCAACACCGTTAGGTGTATTTTCGAAATTGAGGAGATAATTATCCTTCGCTTCAGGGAATGGATTCACATGAACGCCGGGGTTTTCTACGTAGGCTTTCAGTTGTGCCAGCTTTGCATCTGAATACTGAAGTGCTACACCTGCGTTGGCACATGCTGCATTGAAATAAACGGCGAAGTCATATGCATTGGCCATTTGCGGCAGGTTTACCGGCCGGGTTACGCCAAAGTTATTGGAGTAATTAATCACCGTTTTATCTGCCTTACCTTTTTTGGTGGTCACCAAAATAACGCCGTAAGGCGCGCGGGCACCGTATATAGACGAGGCTGCCGCATCTTTCAAAACGGAAATAGATTCGATGTCGTTAGGATTGACAGAAGCAAGGTCCATTGGGATTCCATCCACCAATACCAGTGGTCCGTCGCCGCCGGCAAGGTTTCCAACGCCGCGGATATTCAGGTTGTAACTTTGACCAGGTTTGGTATTGGAGCCTACTGATACGTTCAGTCCGGGTACCAGCCCTTCCAGGCTTTGTGTGGCATTCAGTACAGGCCGGCGTTCCAGCTCTCCTCCTTTAATAGAAGACACAGCACCTGTCTGGTTTACTTTTTTCTGGACACCATAGCCCACCACCACTACTTCTCCTGCGGAAACAACGTCAAGATCCAGCGAGATTGTAAGAAAATTATCATCTCCGACGGTGATACTTTTTTTCTTGTATCCGAGGATAGAAAATACCAGGATATCTCCCCGGGTTACATTGACTACAAACTCACCTCTTTCATTGGTGATAGCACCTTTGGCGGTACCACTAATGCTGATGGTTACACCCACCAGTGGTAATCCTTTTTCATCTTTAACTACCCCCTTCATAAGGATGGGGGCATTTTGCTCTGTACCCGCCGGCTTTAGGTCGGCAGGTTGCTTTTCCCTGATGATGATATTTTTATCCGATACCGTGTAGGATAATGGCAGATTCTTAAAGCAGATAGAGAGCGCCTGCTCCAGTCGCATATTTTCTACATCGATATCGATTTTTCCTGCGTTATCCAGCAGCCAGTCTTTATAAAATATCTGGTAACCTGTTTGCTCATGAATCTTTAGAAAAAGTTTCTGGAGCGAAACTTTCTTTTCATGTAATGTGACTATTTGTCCATAGCTGTAGGCACTTACCTGAAGGCAACTGGCTAATAGCAAGCCTGCGGTTAGTTTCATGGTAATAAAAGTGTTAATCACACGTTTTTTCCAGGGAATGGAAAGCGTGACATCCAGTAAATTCATAACTTTGATTTGTAGGAATGAAAAATTGACAATACTTAAGCGTTGTAAAATCAGACCTGCGTTTTAACAGGAAGTGCTGAACCCACTTCCTGTTTTTTTATGGTCTGCCTGTTTACAGTATGATGATGGTTTTATTTTCTATTTTGAATTTAAGTCCGTTGGCTTCCATAATTTTCAAGACCTGTGTCACATCGCTGTTGCGGCTCACTACCCCCGAAAAGGTTTCTCCGGCATGGGTATTATTGTACACTACTTCCACATCATACCAGCGGCTGATCTGCTGCATGATCATGCGGATATCCTCGTGATTGAAGATGAACACGCCATTGATCCACGACATGACCTGGTCCGGATCAATGTTGTTATTGATGGCAATCTGTTCGGTGGTGCCTATAATTGCCTGCTGACCGGGAACGAGCAGCCTGGAGGCATTTCCGCTCACTACCCTGATGCGGCCTTCCAGCAGCGTGGTTTTAGCCGTTGCTTCATCGTCATAGGCATGTACGTTGAAGTGGGTTCCGAGCACCTCTACTTCGCTTTGGCTTTTCGCAGAAAGGATTTTTACGCGAAAAGGCTTATTGGGATTGCTGGCCACCTCAAAGTATGCTTCCCCTTTGACTTCCACTTTTCTTTCTGCCGGGGAGAAATTTGCAGGGAAACGGATAGAAGAGGCGGCATTCAGCCAAACCTTAGTGCCGTCTGACAGCACTAACTGGTAATGATTTCCCCGCTGTGTTGCCACCTGGTTGATAAGCTCCTTATCTGCAGGAGTGGCCGCCTGCTCGTAGGTAATTGCCCCATTTGACTTAGTGATGCTGGTCCCGTTCTGATGTGCAATCAGGCCGTTGGCAGCACTGTCAAGCACAACAGTGTTGCCATCTGCAAGCGTTAGTGTGGCCCCAAACTGAGCCGGCTTGATGGCGTGTGGGTGCTGCTCATTTTTAACGAGCAGGGTATGTTGCCCGGATCTGTAAGTGAACAATGCTGTGGTAATGATAAAACCCAGCACTGCCGCAGCAGCAGAATAGCGGAACCACCGGCGTTGGTATAAAGATATAGGTGCAGACGTTGGGAAAAGTTTGGACAGTGTTTTTTCATGCATCAGATCGGCTGTTTCCAGCAGGTGTTCCGGAACGTTGTCTGGCTCACCCGCTAACAGGAATTTTCTGATCTGGATTTTCATTTCATCTTCCATTTCCCCTGCCTGGAAATATTCCAGTAGCTGCCGGACTTCATCCGGGCTGCATTCATTTCTCAGGTATCGTTCGAATAGATCTTTGGTTGATTCAGGCGCTTTCACATGCGTTGTTTCATGCTAATACGGATGGAAATAAAAAAGTCCCTGCTCTGTTGCAAAAAAAATCAGGAAAAAAAACGCGAGGCCCAGATGATGAGGATAATATCGGTAGATTTTATTGCCCGTAACCGTTGCTGGATATACTTGTTAGCTTTCTGAATATGGTCGCTGACCGTGGAGCTTGAGATATTTAGTTCCTGCCCGATTTCATGGTACGATTTGCCGGCAAGCTTTTGCAGCTTATAAACCTGGCGGCGTATGGGGGGTAATTCTTCGATGACATTATGCAGTAATAGCCGTTCTTCCTTGCCAATAACATCTTCTTCCACATGTCTGTAGTTGGAACTGGCGATGGCCAATAGCTTTGTTTGTAGTTTTTTGTCGCGGGCAATTTTCCGATAGTAGTCGTACACTACATTTTCGGTTATACGGAATATATACGATTTAAATGATAGGTTTTCATCAATTGATTCCCGATGTGTCCATATCTTAATAAACACATCCTGCAAAATCTCACAGGCTATGTCCTCCATCTTCACCAGCTTCAGAATAAAGCCCAGCAGCCGTTCTTTATATAATTCATATATTTTCTCAAAAGCAGCCTGCTGGCCGGTCCGGAGTAGGGCCACCATTACCTTCTCATCAAGATGATTACTGTCTGTCAATGCAAGCTTTTTTACAGGGAGTGCGTGGTAAGTTAAACAAGAATTTATAAAGATGCAAACATAATCGTTTGCATGAAAAGGGAAACCTTATCAGCTACCGCAACAGCAACAAATCATTAAATGTCTGTTGTGAAATTTGGAGCGCCATTGGAGAATATAGTACCATTTGATGGTAAAATTGACTTTGTTTTTCATTTTTAACAGCTCGATATTTACGCACTTAATCCTTRCCGGATATTTGCATGTCTTGTTTTTTTATGCCTGCTTATTTTAGAAATACCATTTATTTAAATAGAACAATCAGTGTTTAGTCCCATTTTATTACCTTCATCATATCAGTGAACTCAAATTTTAAGATGGACCAGGTACTTGAAAATGAGGAGTTGATAGTGAAAGAAGTCGCCGCAGGCAACAGGACTGCGTACTCCAGTTTGTATCGACATTATTTCTTCCGGCTAAATCGGTTTGTACAGTTTTTTTGCCAGAATCAGGAAGATACAGAAGAGATTATACAGGATTGCTTTTTAAAGATCTGGGAAAGGAGAGAAACTTTAGTGAATATCCAGTCTTTTGAGAACTATGTATTCCGTATGGCTCAAAACAGGTTATTTGATATCGCAAAGCAGAACGAGAGACGCCGTCAGGTAATTAAGCATGCGTCTTTAAATATTCATAATGAAGATAATGTGGTAGAGAAGGAGGTTATTTTTAACCAGTACCACCAATTAAGCCAGAAGGCCATTGATCAATTGTCTCCCAGAAAAAAGGAGATTTTCCTTTTGAGTACACAGAAGGGGCTATCGTTGGATGAAATAGCAGTAATAACTGATTTGTCAAGGGCCGCCGTAAAGAAGAACCTCTATTCTTCCATTCATTTTATTAAATCTTACCTGCGGTCATATGCTGACTGGCCGCTGATATTCCTTATATTATCTCTCTTTTTATAATTTTTTTTCAGGAAATGGTATCCAGATTTAACTGAGAACAGTCTTACCCATGTGGGAACGTTTTGAAAGCATAATCGGGAGGTATCGTTTTCACTTTTTCAACTGTCTATTTTACGATGATGGAGCAAAAAAAAGTAATAACGCTTTTAAGAAAATATGAGGCTGGTGTACTGACTCCGGAAGAAAGGAGGATGTTAAGAGCATGGTTGGAAGAAGTAGATGCCAATACCTTTTATAAGGCATTGGACGAAAGTGGTGTTGAGGAAATGGAGCCTGCTCCTGATCTCGATGCCTTTTCTGCAAGACTGGAGCGCCGGCTGGATGAAGTGGATCATCCGCGTTTAAGATTATTTGCATGGAAACGCTGGATTTCAGTGGCAGCTGCTATTCTCCTGCTGCTCACGGTGGGTTACTATTTTGCAGGTAAGGTTAATAAGCAGGAAAAAATTGCACCGATTGCTAAAACCAATAATCAGCCTGGTTCCAATAAAGCAATACTGAAACTTTCCAACGGGAGTGAATTGACCTTAGATGGGGGCGCTGATCATGTGACTGGCAAGCAAACAGAAAATGCTATTATCGGGAGGGACAGCGGAACGGTGGAATATGCAGCTATTCAGCCGGCATCGGCAGTAGTAGCGTACCATACCCTGATTACTCCAAGAGGTGGACAGTACAAGGTCATCCTGCCTGACGGAACAAAAGTATGGCTGAATGCAGCCTCCTCTTTATATTATCCAACTGCATTCAGCGGCGCTGCAAGAGAAGTGGTCCTGACAGGAGAAGCTTATTTTGAGGTGGCACAACAGGCAGCCCGGCCTTTCAAAGTGAGAGTAGGAGAGATGGTCGTAAATGTTTTAGGTACCAGTTTCAATATTTGCGCTTACAGAGAGGAAAAACTGACCCTGACTACCTTGGTAGATGGTGCTGTTAAGCTACAATCTAATGAGGCGGAAGTAACCCTTAAACCAGGTCAGGAAGCCGGTTTTGTGGAAGGTTCAAATGAATTCACGAAGAAAAATGTAGATACTGATATCGCTATCGCATGGACGAAGGGATTATTTAGATTTGAGAATGATGATATAGCCACCATAACCAGGAAAATGGCCAGGTGGTATGATATGGACGTGCAATTTGAGGGCAAAATGCCCACCCGGAAGTTTATTGGAGTGCTGAGCCGTCAGGAATCTTTGTCATCTGTATTAAAAATATTGGAAGGAGCAGATGTCCATTTCCGTCAGGAGGGTAAAAAACTGATTGTAACATCTGTACCTCATTAAATTATAGTATTCCGCCAATTTAAAACCACAACTGTTATCACTCTTAAACAACACCAAAATTTATGATCTAGTAAAAAGCATCTGATTACAAGTAACAAAAAAACCGGAAGCGGCCTAATGCTCCCGGTTAGTTTTGTAATATTTTACAATCGCTCTAACAATTGTTTTCAATTACCTAACAATGCAAATTTATGTTATTTATTGATTTTCGCAAGGGCACGCGAACAGGCTCCCTATGCTTCTCCCTTCCAGGTAATACAGGCGATCAATTTACAACAGGTAGTTCCACGATTAAGAAAACCACGGAAATGAAGAAAGATGATTGGAGAGGAACACGTAATGTACGTTGTATAAGCCCTTGCATAGCCAAAATCTTTTCAGTAATGAAATGGACAGCTGTTTTTATGTTGGCGGCCTGCTTACAGGTCAGCGCGAAGGGCTTTTCACAGGAAATATCTTTGTCGGTAGACAAGGTACCGCTCAAAAAGGTATTCCTGCAGTTGCAGCAACAAACCGGTTATTATTTCCTGTGCGATCTAGATCTGCTTTCTAAAGAAGATCTTGTATCGATTCATGTAGAAAAAAGCAGCATTGATAAGGTGCTTAGTCTTTGTTTTCCATCAAATAATTATACTTATTCGGTAGTAGAAAAAACGATTCTTATCAAAAAGAAAGAAGCTCCCTCAGCAACAAGTCCAAAAGATTCATTATCAGTACTGCGGGGTGTTGTTACCGGAGCAAAAGGTCAGCCACTACCGGGCGTTACGGTAAAGGTCAAAGGGTCTTCTAAAGGTACTGTGACCAATGGAAACGGTGAATATACCTTACCAGGTGTGCCACCTGAAAGCGTGATCTCTTTTACCTTCATTGGTATGAAAACGGTGGAGGTGAATTTGGGTGGTAAACGGACACTGGACATCGCCATGGAAGAAGGCGTAGTGGGTATGGACGAAGTAGTAGCAGTTGGCTATGGTACTCAGAAGAAGATTTCAATGACAGGTGCCATATCCACTATTCAGGCAAAAGACATGGACAAAATACCGACATCTAACTTGTCTAATGTATTGGCAGGAAGACTTGCAGGGATGTATGTACGGTCTACTACCGGTGCGCCTGGTACAGGGTCTAATATCCGGATACGCGCGTCTGCCTCCTGGAATGCCAGCGACCCTTTATATGTTATTGACGGTATTGTCAGAGATAAAACCAGTTTCGATGCATTAGATCCAAATGAGGTAGATCAGATCAGTGTACTGAAGGATGCTGCTTCTGCTGCAGTATATGGCTCGAGGGCTGCAAACGGTGTAATACTGGTAACGACTAAAAAAGGGACATCGGGTAAAATGCGTGTGGATTACAATTCTGTTTTTAGCATGGAAAGAGTATCCAGCTATCCAAAATACATGGATATGAAAACGGCGCTGAAAACTACGCAGTCAGTTTTTGGTAATATTTCCGACGCAGAAATTGATTGGGTAATGAAGGTTAATCCCGGTGGTATGGCCAATTTTGACGCGGTATACAAAAATCCAAATAGCCAGAAACATTCGGTGAGTTTATCCGGTGGAAACGATAAATTCACCTATTATTTCGGAGGATCATTCTTTAATGAGAACGGATTCTTGCCAAATGTCTGGTATAAAAAATATAACCTCCGTTCCAATATTTCCTCCAAAATAACAAAAGATCTTACGGTGAGTCTGAATTTGGCGAATAGTTATGGAACGAGCAACCGGTTCAACTTCCAGAGCGATGGTAGTGACGATTTAAATGGATTATGGGGAAAGCTGTTGTATTGGGATGTATTTGCTATCCCCTATATGGATGGTAAACCAGTTAATCCGGGATGGTTAGGGAATCTGCCTGAAATGATCAAAAACAGTGGTTATATGAGAAATAATAACCAGCATGTGGATGCATTAATCAAGGTGGACTATAACGTACCTTTTGTGCGGGGGCTCTCCTTACACTCTTCCTATAGCAGGAATATCGACAATAATTTTGAGAAGGATTTCGGAAAAAAACAGACCCTTTATAACTTTAAACGTACCGGCCCTAACAGCCTTATTGTATCGGATGAAATCATTGGTACCGTGAAAAGTGGTAACCCGGGGCTGGAGTATATCAGTGATGAATATACGAAATCAGACGCTTACCAGTTTAATACGCAGATCAACTATGACCGGCATTTTGGTAAGCATTATATAGGGGCTACCGCTGTTTATGAGCAATATGAGTATCAGGACTACTATTTTGGTGCGTCCAGGAATAATTTCCCGCTTTTTCCTGTTGATCAGTTTTTTGCCGCCAGTAGGAATAACAGTGATTGGGGAACAGGCGGTAAGGAAACCCAGGATGCCCGTTTATCTTATATAGGAAGGTTGATCTATGAGTATGGGGGGAAATATTTTTTCTCCAGCTCAGTTAGAAGAGATGGTTCTATTAAGTTTGCTCCTGACCAGCGATGGGGTTGGTTCCCTTCTGTTTCCGGCGGTTGGCTGGCTTCAGAAGAAAATTGGTATAAGTCTTCCAACTTCTACAAAACCATTAATATGATCAAGCTCCGTGGTTCCTATGGTATTACGGGCGATGATGGTATTGGTGGATGGAAATGGGTGGAGCAATATAACATCGACAAAAATATCTTTTACGTTGGTAATCCTGCCAGTGCCGTGCCACGACTTACCTACGGCGGTATTCCCACCTCTTCTCTTACCTGGGAAAAATCAAAATCAGTAAATATTGGTGTGGATCTGAGAATCCGGGATCAGTTTAGTTTCACGACTGAATTATGGAAAAAGCATACCTATGATATCCTTGGGGAACGTGAAAAGGTGCTACCATCAGAATTTGGCAGTAAGTTACCTGCGAGTAATTACGGGATAGGTGATGCCAAAGGTATTGAATTTGAATTGGGCTATAATAGTATCCCGTCAAAGGCATTTACTTATAACATCAAGGGAACATTTGGTTTGGCTACTACTAAAGTCATTCTTAAAGACCATGCTACCAATGCCCAACCTTATGATAATCCGGAGGGCAAAACTTCTTCTTATGGCACCGGATACCAGGCTACAGGCATTCTGCGCTCTCAGGCAGATATTGATAAATTGCCGGCGGATTACACCATACTGGGAGCCAAACCTGAACTGGGTATGATGAATTTTGAAGATATCAGTGGACCCAATGGAAAGCCTGATGGGAAAATAGATTCCTATGATAAAAAAGTGATCGGCAATTACACGGACCTTAATAAGGCGCCGGTGTCTTTTGGACTCATGCTGAACTTCAACTATAAGGGATTTACCCTGGATATGCTTTTTGCAGGCATGGCAGGATTTGACCTCACTTATAATGATTCATGGGGTAGAAACTTCGGAGGCGGAGGAAAAATTCCGATTTATCATGAAGACTCCTGGTCATCCACCAACCCAGGAGGTAGCACACCGAAATTGTATGCCTGGGGAGATGCGCGTGCCAATGGTTATACGGAAACATCCACCTACAATACTTATCGGGCTGATTTTGTAAGAATGAAGTACCTGAACCTGGGTTATAATATTCCCAAATCAGTGTTGAAGATTACGGGTATCAGCAATATCCAGGTGTACGCTTCTGGTACCAACCTTTTCTATCTGTCCAAATTCAAATTCTATGATCCTGAAATAGGCGGCTTTACCAGCTACCCTATCATGAAGAATTTTGTATTAGGATTTAATGTTCAGTTCTAACAATTGTCAAAGATGAGAAGATTATTCATACTACCTATCATAATAGCAACTGCCGGTTGCTTTAGCGGATGCACAAAAATTCTGGATAAACAGAACCTCACAGCAGTTAATCCTTCCGATGTATGGACCAACTCCAGCATTGCCCGCGCGTACCTGGATGATGTCTATGCTAATTTAATGCCGGGTAATCCTTCTGGCAGTGCTAATGGCACCGATGAAGGTGTTGCCTATCAGAAGCAAACAGACCAGTGGTTATCCGGAACGGCTACCTTCGATTCCAACGACGATAGTTACGGCGTGTATGACAAGATCCGCACGGTCAATATGCTGCTGGACAATATTGACAAGGCAACTTTCGATCAGACTTCCCGCAACCAGATCAAGGCACAGTCGCTTTTTTGGCGGGCATGGGCCTATTATGGCCTGGTGAAAAATTATGGAGGTGTGCCATTGATCCTGACAGCACAGGCGCCTACTCAGGATCTGACAGCACTGGCCATACCAAGAAGTAAAACGTCTGAATGCGTTACGCAGGTTATTAAAGACCTGGACGATGCTATTGCGCTCCTTCCCGATGCATGGACCAGCGGAGATATTGGCAGGATCGACAAAGGTGCGGCTATGGCATTCAAAGGCCGTGTGCTCCTGTTCTTTGCCAGCCCGCTGTTTAATCCCTCCAATGATCCCGCAAAATGGCAGAAAGCCTACGATGCTAATAAAGCAGCTAAAGAATACCTGGAAGGAAAAGGAAAGGGATTATATGGTGATTATAGCAAAATCTGGGATGATGAACTCAACAAAGAAGTGGTGATGGTAAGAAGATACCATTATCCGGAAGCCGCTTATAGTCAGGCTGGCCTTATCCCTCTTGATTTTTCCGGTGGAAGTGTGGGGGCCGACCGCCCGTCCCTGGAGCTGGTAAACAGCTTTCCTATGAAAGATGGTAGTGCCTGGAATCCGGCCAGCATGTCGTATGATACCTTATTCCGTAACCGGGATGACAGATTTTACGCCAGTATTTATTACAACGGTGCTCCTAATCAATACCTGAAGGGTATGAGAGACCATAGCACTTATCTGTGGACTTATTTTTTAAGCATTAGCAATTACTCGGGTAATACCGGCCTGGAAGGATCACATAACCAGATTACTCAGGATCCTCTCTGGTCAAATTCCAGTTTTTACAGAGTGAAAGCGGTTGATAAAACAATCGATAAAGATAACGTAGGGAATTCCGGATTAGACTGGCCGGAAATAAGATTTGCGGAAGTGCTGATGAACTATGGTGAATGTGCCAACGAATTGAATAAATCCAATGAAGCCCTGGATGTATTGTATAAAATCCGTGCCCGGGCAAATATACTGCCAGGCACAAGCGGCCGTTATGGAATCACCGCTGTTGGGCAGGACGACATCAGAACAGCCTACAAAAATGAACGCCTCGTTGAATTCTGCTTTGAAGGAAAAAGATGGGATGATCTCAGACGCTGGAAAATGTTTGGATACCTGCGTAACCTCCATCAACGCCATGGATTAGCCTATCTGCTAAAACCAGGTGAAAAAGATGTATTGCCTATGGATGATATCAACCAGGTGTATAAGAAATTTATCATCACCGTAATAGCAACTGATAAAATAGATATTGCTATTAAGGATCAATACTATATCTACGGCATTCCTAAATCCCGTTTGGATAGAAACGCAAAACTGCAACAGAATAATAGCTGGGGCGGTACTTTTGATCCATTATTGTAAACTTGCTGTGCAGGGGTGAAAGCCCCTGCATGACTAAATTGGCCTTGCGATGATCCTCCTCATATGTGTTCATCAGTATAAATTATAGAGCTATAGCTATATCGCCCTGCCTTATAGGTCGTCAATATAACATCAATGGAGGGCAAATTTGAGGTTGTTTTTCCTTTTTAACAATTGGATATTTACATGTTTAGTTTTAGTTGAATATTTTGTCTTGATCCATTGTTGTAAGTTTGAAATCTAATGGTGAATCCCTGATATTATAAAGTATCGTCACCCTTTTTTACTATATATTATTTAGCACATTGCAATGAAAAAAATTAATTGCAGGAAACAGATGCTGATAGCATTAGGATTCCTCTTTTCTTCGCTGATACTCGCAAAGAGTACCATGGCTCAGGATATCAGGCTGTCTACAAAGTACGCGGCACTAGTGGTTAACAAAGACGGTTATATTGTCAGCATTAAAGACCGCATTACCAACAAGGACTACAATCCGGCCGGACTTAGTTCCCCACTGCTGGCATTAGAGAAAGATAAACATACGATTTATCCTTCCGGGGCAAAGTGGCTGAAAAAAGAAAACCATTTACAACTGACTTACCCCAATGGATCTGTAGCGATATTAAAAGCAGACTCCAAAGGAGATTATTTCCGCTTTGAATTGTTGTCACTTACCCCTGCTAATGGAGTGGATAATGTGGTGTGGGGGCCTTACAAAACCAGCATAAAGAAATATATTGGAGAAATCATTTCAGTGGCAAGAGATGATAATTTTGCTATTGGAATGCTCGGCCTCGATGATAATACAACCAGTGGTCTTCCCTGCGATGGTGATATGTCTCAGTCGAGTTATATTATTCATACCCCGGATCCTGTGAAATATCCTTTGCCTGCCGATCTGAAGGAAGGGCAGCGGTTCCGCATCGGAGGCGATGGTAATAATGATGTGGCGTTCTATTCCCACCCGGAAGAGTATTACAGGTACATGAACGGAAATGGTGCACAACTGGATCCTGCCTATGGTATCTCCATCGCAATGCATGCCCGCAATCGTAAGAAACCATTTACCATTTTCTATCCGCTTTTCAACGACTTCCCGGGTATTAAGGCGCCCCGGCATATGGAGGTGACTCCGGTAGATGTAGATTATATTGGTTCTTCCATCGCATTATATGCCTGCCCCGATTCACTGGGCCTGAAAGTAATAGAAAAAGTAGTGAAGAATGAAGGCCTGCCTTATGTTACCCGGAACGGTAAATGGGTAAAAGATCCTGCCAATTTTGAAATTGATCTGGCTTGGTCCGGCCCGCACGACAGCCTTGTATCCTATGCTAATCAACTTGGACTGAAAGCGGTACAGGATGAAGGATTGGGAGAATATTATGTAAACCCTGCAGACAGATGGGACGGCAAATTTGTGCGACTTAATAACGAAAAACGTCCTATTAAGGATTTAACAGACCTTACCAATAAATACGGTATTGCTTATGGTTTGCATACACTGACGGAGTTTGTACAGCCTCACAGCAGTGATGTTCACCCGGTTCCTAATGCGGGATTATGTACCGTATTGGCCACACAGATAGTTAATCCGGTGTCAGCGGTTGATACTATTATACAAGTGGCCGATACCAGCTATCTGAATGAACGGGGTGGCTGGGATCAGAATACCGTGAATGCGCTGAGGGTTGGTCAGGAACTGATTGAATACCGTGGCGTCACTACCACTAAGCCTTATACCTTAACCGGGGTTAAGAGAGGTACATTTAAAACCAATGCAGCGGCTCATCAGGCCGGAGATAAAATAGCAAAACTCCAGGTGAACTGTTATTCCGGCTTCATTCCGGATGCACAATTCGGCGATGAATATGCCCGGTTTTACGCGCGGCTGCTGCACGATGGAGGTATGAATTTTATTGACTTCGATGGTTTCGAGAGTTTTACCTACCAGGGTCATGGCCAATATCCATTCAAAAGATTTCTTCGTATACTTTTCGGAGATCTTAAGCAAATGGGTGTGCCTTATCTGAGAGTGATGGGGTCCTGCGTATTTGAAGGTAACTGGCATTACATGAGCGTTTGCAATGTGGGCGGAGGAAATAATATGTTTGATCCGGTGCATAATAAGTGGGGTATTGAAGGAAAGGATATCCGTTATTCATTTAACAGTAATTACTTCCCTTGTACATTTGGTATTCAGAATATACAGAAAGACTGGAATGTACAGGTGATAGAGAATTTGCAGGCCAAGTCAGTTGCCTGGGACGCTACTTATATGTTAGGTATCAGCCAGGGCAGTATAGAACACAGAACGGATAAAAAAGAACTGTTTACAACCTTCCGGGTATGGGAAGAAGCGAGGAAGGCCGGCGTTTTCAGCCCACAGTTGAAAGAAGAAATGAAATTAGAGGAAAACAAATATCACCTGGAGCAAAAAGATAAAAATACCTGGTGGATGTATGTTGTTAATACAGATGGTTCCTTAGGTAAGAAGAGAATTCTAAAACGTACCAGGACAAGTTTAATATAAGCGTTTTGTTAGATCGGTTAATTTTTGATGGCAGCTTACCCACGTTATTATAACTGGGTAAGTTTTTTTTTATGATCCCTGTAATCGTTTCAAATGCGGTTTATGTCAATTATTATTTATACCACGGTGCTGCTACGACGTATTATCACTACACTGCTTCTTGTAGTAAGCCTGTTTTGGAGCACTTATGTATTGGCTCCTTTGCAAGGAAATGCCCAGGGATTTCCTCCTGTAAAAAATTTCCCTCATCCGGAAAGGATCCGCTATGATGGAGATTGTATGACGATTGAAAATAAGGATGTATTTATATATAGCGCGGCTTTCCATTATTTCAGAACCCCTAAGGAATTGTGGCGCGACCGGTTCCGCAAAATTAAAGCGGCAGGTTTCAATACAGTAGAAACCTATATTCCCTGGAACTGGCATGAGCGGGTGGCACCGGCTTCTATTACAGATCAGTCAAAGTTTGATTTCTCTGATCTCAGCGCCTGGTTAAAAATGGCACATGAAGAGTTTGGGTTTTATACCATTGTTAGGCCGGGGCCATTTATTTGTGCGGAGTGGTCAGGGGGTGCATATCCACGCTGGTTGGCCATGTATGGCCCTGGTAAAGGCGATTTCTGGTTAAGAAGTGCTGACCCTGAACATATTAAGTGGTGCATTCACTGGTTCGATGCGGTCTGTAAATTTGTGGCCAAAGACCAATTGACGCGGAAGCCCAAAGGCAGTAAGGGCATCATTATGCTGCAAATCGAAAATGAATATGATGCCGATGGTAGCAAGGATAAAGCCGTTTTCTTGAAGGCCTTGTATCGTTCTGTAAAACGCAATGGCATAGATGTGCCGGTATTTACTTGTCTTACGAGTCAATGCCGCGGCAGTAAAGACCCGGAGCTTTCGCAGGTATTTGATTGCGATAATTATTATACTGATCAGAGCGGGGCTGCAGGGTGTGCACATCGAATGGTATCTCTTCGGAAAAGACAAACGGATGCTCCGGGTTTTGTAACGGAGATGCAAGGTGGATGGTTTTCAACCGTAACCGGCAGGCTCAGCGAAGAACATTTTTCCGATGCAAGACATTTTAATGCTATTTCTTTAATGACGCTGTTAGGTGGCGGCACGGGCATCAACTATTATATGTTTGTTGGTGGTACCCACTTTGCCGGCTGGGGTGCCAGGGGAATGACGACTACGTATGATTATAACGCGGCCATTGGTGAGAGCGGCATCTGTAGTCCCAAATATTATGCGGCTACCTCCATCGGAAATTTCATTCACCGGTACGAACAACCATTGCTCAGATCCAAAGGAGGTCCCTGTAATATACAGGGCGTTCCTAAAAATATTACAGGTGGTATCCGTATCGCACCAGATGGTACAAAATTCATCTTCCTGAATAACAGTGATGCTAAAGCCAGCTACAACGGACAGGCAGATATTGTACCTGGCAGCATTGCGAAAGCAACCGAACCTATTTATAACATTGATCAGAATGGACAACATGTGCAGATGAAAACAGCGGATGGTAACCCCGCTGCCGACAGTCTGAAACTGGACAATATATCCATCGCCTGCCACCTGGAACCGCTTGGAGCGAAGGTATTGGTAATTCCTCCCGGCGCTGCTCCTCAGAACGGTGTGTGGTATCCGGAAGCGTTATCCACTACCGCTTCTCAGCTGCCTTCCCCCGCAACGATAAGAATTGATGTTGCGCGGAAAACCGATGATCCGCTCGCTATGGCCAGGTGGAAAGCGTTACCGGAAGGCGCATCATTAACACAGCTGGGTGTCAACGATTTCAGGTATAGTCTTTACCGATCTAAAGTAAAGCTGGATGATCAGCAGGTAAAAAATGAGCGATATCTTCTCTTTAATATGTTCACCCGTGATATTGTCAGTGTTTCGGTAAATGGCACGCCGGCCAAACGTTTGTTCCCGGAAAAAGCCGATGCGCAAACCTGGCTGACCCGTGGCTGCTACGACAGGATAAAGCCCGATGAATATGATAACCGCTTTGATGTATCAGGTCTTCTGAAATCGGGGAATAATGAAATAAATGTGGTGTATGAAGATCTGGGACATGCACATGGTTATGTACCTATGGAGGAATTGGCAGGCATTCGAAAAGCAGGGTTGTCATTAACAGATACAACGCTTACGCATCCATTGAAGTGGGAGTATGCAGCAGATGCAGCCGGTATTTCACTGGGCTACCAGCTACCGGCTCATGTCCCTGCGGGCTGGAAAATAGTTTTGTTGGATGCTGTTACAGAGATCTCACGCAAAGGCAATTTTATTCAACCAAGAGAACCAATGAACGGACTCTTTACCTGGTATAGGGTTGAATTTTCACTACCTGCAGATAAGGCGGCGCTGGAAAGTTCCTGGCTGGCCCGCATCAGTGCTTCTGGCAACGGGTATATGTGGCTTAACGGTCACAATATCGGCAGGCATTGGGAGGCCGGGCCGCAGCGTGAATTCTACTTGCCGGAGTGCTGGCTGAATTTCGGGACTGCCCGTAAAAATGTGCTGGTGATGGGACTGCGGCAAACTGAAAGTGGTGCGTTCCTGAAAGCCATGGAGATTCGCCCTTATGCCGCAAATAAATAATTGCAAATTCAATCCGTGGAAATTATAAAGTATGGTTAAAAATATAATCGGCCTATCCTTCTTACTCCTGGTATCAGGAGTGCAGCGCAGTTGGGGACAAGTCACGAAGTTTAATGACAACTGGCAGTTTAAGGGCGTTGAATTTATGGATAAGAACCGGGTAGATTCTTTCCRTAAGCTTGGCGTAAACTGGAGTGACCAGTTTAAGATTGAAAAGGAAAATGTGGAAGGAGCATCATTGTCATCAAAAGATACGATGCTGTCGGTGGTGTTGGAAACGGTGGAAAAAATGGAATGGCAGTCTATAAGGCTCCCTCATACTGCTTTTCCTGAACCACTGGTTATTGTAAAGCCACGTGAAGGAGTGGCATTTTACAGGAAACGTTTTTTTCTCGACAAAAAATTAGCGGATAAAGATATTAGTATTGAATTCGAGGGCGTAATGCAGGTAAGCGATATCTGGGTAAATGGCAGGTATGCAGGGCGCCATGAAGGCGGATATCTGCCATTTGTGGTAGAGCTGTCCGGGAAGGCTGTTTATGGACGTGAAAATGAAGTTGTGTTGCGGGTGAACAATCAGGCGAATCCGGTAGTGCCGCCAGGTAAACCCGTTCAGAAACTTGATTTTGTTTATTATTCAGGTATTTACAGAGACGTATTTCTGCAAGTAAAAAACCGGCTGCATGTAACGAATGCTATCAATGCCGGTAAGCAGGCGGGTGGAGGCATTTTTGTCACCTATCCCCTTGTGACAAAGGCAAAAGCGGTGGTGGAAGTACAAACAGACGTGCAAAATAATTATCAGCAGGGGAAGCGGTTTATTATTCAGCAGGAGATTTTAGACAAGAACGGAAAGCGGGTTGTTTTGGTGAAAAGTGACCCGTTACAATTGGAGTCGAAAGGAGATAAGCAATATGTGCAATCCCTGAAGATGGATCAGCCGTCCCTGTGGCATCCTGATCATCCTGTGCTGTACACGCTTAAAACAAGTATTTTATCAGATGATGTTCTGACGGATTCCCGGATCACGAAAATAGGTATCCGGTCATTTGAAATAACAAAGGAGAAGGGGTTGCTGATTAATGGGGAACCCTACCGGCTGGTGGGCACCAATCGACACCAGAATTATCCTTATATAGGCAATGCATTGTCTGATGAAGCTTCCTACAGGGATGCATGGCTGATAAAATCAGCCGGGATGAACGCTGTAAGAATTGCCCATTACCCGCAGGGGACGGCATTCCTGGACGCTGCGGATGAACTGGGAATATTAATCATCGATTGTATTCCCGGCTGGCAGTTTTTTAACAAACATCCATCGTTTGAAGCGAATGTGATGAAGGATATCCGGCAGATGGTCAGGACGGATCGTAATCATCCTTCCATCCTGTTATGGGAAACGAGTCTGAATGAAACCTACCCGGACTCCGCTTTCAGATGCAAACAGGCAGAGGTGGCCCGTGAAGAATGGAGAGGTGCAGCCAACTTTTTCACCAGCGGAGATTCCTATTTTACAAAAGCCTGCTGGGATGTACCGTATGACGACTGGAACGGAGATCCGGGGAGCAGAAATAATACTACCTACAAAGACAAGGCATTCCTGATCAGGGAGTACGGTGATTATGAATTTGGGGGAGGTAATAGCTCTACCCGGCAACTGAGAGGCGCCGGCGAAAACGGCATGTTGGAACAGGCGTGGAACCTGCAATGGGAGCATAATAAAAACAGGAAAAGTTATCCTCATTCAATTGGTGACCTGACCTGGGCTTTCTATGATGGGCTGGCCGGCTGTGTAGTAGGTATCGAAGGCTGGGGTGTAGCAGATATTTTCAGAATTCCTAAATACAGTTATTATTTTTTTAAAAGTCAGCAACCGCCTGTAGTTAATAAAAATGTAACTAACTCCACCGGCCCGGTGATTTTTATTGCCAGCAACTGGGATCAGCCTACAGTCGGTTCTAAAGTGATTGTTTATAGCAATTGTGATTCGGTTACGTTGTTACTGAATGGCAGGAAGCTGCGCACTCAAAAGCCTGACAGCGGACCGGAAACATCGCATGAGGGCCGCGGCAATAAAAAAGGATTATATTTTAACGGTGGTAACGCCAATAACCTGGAGCATCCTCCATTTACTTTTGGTAATATCGCGTATGCTCCGGGAACTCTTACTGCTGTTGGATTCCGGTCAGGAAAAGCAATCGCGCAGCAAAGCGTCACTACACCGGGAAAACCATACAAGGCAGTACTGGAAACAGGGATCAATGGAAAGCCTTTTAATGCCAACGGAGATGTGATCTTTGTATACGTGAAACTGGTAGATGAACATAATAACCTGGTATCAGCTGCTGATCTTCCTGTAACGCTGAAGGTTTCCGGAGATGCGGAATTAGTGAGCCCGGATAGTGTTAATGCAGAGGCGGGAATTGCTACATTCTTACTCAGATCCGGTACTGAAAAAGGTACGGTAAAATTGAGTGCGATTGTGCAGGGGTTAAATGCAGGTCATCTGAATGTTAGTACGCATTGATATAACAGTATTCACTTTTTAAAATAAAGCAACAGTATAGTGGAAAATGCTTGCGGCGGAGCCATTGCAACAATTTATACAAATCATCGTATGATCTGGTTATTGTTTAGGTAATGAAGTAAAGCTTTTCGCTATGCTATAAATAATACATCATGAGAACTTTCAAATTGTTCAGTATCAGTTTCTTTCTCTTAGTGACCTTTAGTCTTCTATCCAATGTTTCATTTTCTCAAAGTCAGGAAAAATTGACAGATCTCAGGTCTCCTGATGGGAAGTTGAAAGTTTTGTTTACTGCCGGTCCGGATGGTACTATTTTTTATTCGTTGATGGCCGATGGTAAACTTTTGCTGCAACCTTCAAGAATGGGCTTGGATGTTTCAACTGCACCAGTGTTTAAATCTAAACAACTGAAGCTTGTTGACACGGTTTGGCAACCAGTTTGGGGTAAGAGGAGTATAGTGCATGACGCATATAAGGAAGTAAAGATTGTATTTGATGTTTATACAATAAGAGCGAGGGCATATAATGACGGTATTGCTTTTAGATATGAAGATGGACAAAGTGCAACTGAATTGACTGAATTCAATTTCGCAGGCAATTACGATGCCTGGTATTATAATGGGGAAAATCATAATATTGGCCCGGAAAAGTTACTGGATGCCAAAGGCATTCGCAGGCCCATTGTAACTATTAAGGCCGCTGATAATCAATATATGGCTATTCATGAAGCAGATCTGGAGAGCGGGGAGCCTTTATTGTTGCAGCCGGTAGCAGGGCGTGCATCAATGCTGGTGCCTTCTAAAAGAGCCAGGGCCTGGCGTGTAATTATGTATGGGAGAACACCGGGGCAATTGATTGATTCCCATTTGCTGGAATTGCTCAACCCCAATCCGGAGTCAGGATCTGATTTTTCATGGGTAAAGCCAGGGGTGGCACTTTGGGATTGGCGAATGAATGGTGCAGTCGTGAATGGATTTAAATACCAGATGTCGCTCCCATCATGGAAAAGGATGGTAGATTTTGCAGCTGTCAATAAAATTCCTTCGCTGGTGTTAGATGCTAACTGGTATGGTCCGGAGTTCAATAAAGAATCGGATCCTTTAAAAGGGGGAAAAGCTGCAGAAGTAAACGAGCTTATTAAATATGGTAAAGAAAAGGGAGTGGGAATCTGGTTATACCTGAATGATGTAGGAGGGAAAAATTATCCTATTGCGGGCATTATAAAACAGTATGGCGATTGGGGAGCAGTAGGTGTTAAGTACGGATTTATGCAGGGGAGTTTTGAAGAAAAAAATATCAGAACCAGGTTAATCACGAAATTATGTGCACAGCATCATTTAATGGTAGATTATCATGACGACCCTGTTCATCCTTACGGGCAAATGCGTACATGGCCCAATGCAGTTACCCGTGAATATTGTCAGGCTCAACTGGATGGGGCTAAAGTATTTCAGCCAAAAACATTTGTTACCTCGGTATTTGTGAATATGGTTGCAGGGCCTTTAGATATGAGTAATGGTGTGGTTGATATGACCCAAAAAGGCCGGGTGGATAATGGTAGTCCGGTGCCGTCCACTATTGTGGCGGAGGCTGCACGCACGCTTATTACTTTTTCCGGGGCCACCATTATCCCCGACATTCCTGAGTATTATAATAAATATCCGGAAATTTTGAAATTCATTTCATCTCAGCAAATGCCCTGGATGGAAAGTAAAACGTTGAGTGGCGAAATTGGTGAATACATTGTAATGGCGCGTAAGGCGTCCACAGGTAACTGGCTGATTGCTGCAGCAACGAATGAAAGTCCCAGAGTATTGAGAATTCCTTTGCACTTTGCAGAGCCGGGAAACTATAAGGCATTGATCATAAAGGATGGAAAAGATGCCAGTTACCTGGTAAACAAAGAAAAATACAGTGTAATAACTTCAATGGTTACACGTAAGCAGTTTATAGATGTTGAGCTGGCAGCAGGAGGCGGAGCTTGTATTTTGCTGGAAAAGGTGAAATGATTTCAGGAGAACCATGGTGTAAATGGACGGCCTTTATTTTTAAAACCCCGACTTTAGTCGGACAATATTTATTTTTTATGATAAGAAGGTGGAGAATGGAATTGATAATTGTCTGTTTGGCCTTGTGTACACTTCATGCATCCGCACAGTCTTCTTTCATCAGGGAAGGAAGTGAAGATGTGACACTTTTTGATGCTAACTGGCGTTTTGCCCGGTTTGGTACGCAAACAGATGGTACTGTCAAAACAGAAACCGCTGGATTGGAACAATCAGGCTTTGCAGATGGAGCGTGGGAGCAATTGGATCTTCCACATGACTGGGCAATAGCAGGTCCTTTTAGAATTGAATTAAGTGGGAATACAGGAAAACTACCCTGGAAAGGAATAGGCTGGTATCGGAAGCAGTTTGATATACCAGGGAAAGATAAGAATAAAAAGATCTTCCTGGATTTTGATGGAGCGATGGCTTATGCCAAAGTTTGGGTGAACGGTCATTATGTGGGAACATGGCCCTACGGCTATAATTCATTTCGCATGGACATTACACCGTACCTGCATTTCGGAGAAAAGAATATAGTGGCGGTAAGACTTGATACAGAAAGCTGGGATTCCAGGTGGTATCCGGGTGGTGGGTTGTACCGGCATGTGTGGCTGGTGAAAACGACCCCTGTACATATTGCGCATTGGGGTACATACATCACTGCCAGCAACATTTCTGATAAACAGGCTCATATAAAACTGGATGTCAGGGTAGAAAACCAGGGAGAGGTACCTGTAAAGACATTTGTAAGCACGGTTATTTATACTTCTCCCGATGGGAAAAATATAGGAAAGAAAATAGCGGCTATCAGTCCACAATCGTTTGAACTTTCTCCTGACAGCTTCAGGAATACCGGTGCTGAACTGACTTTAGACCATCCGGCGCTTTGGTCTTTGGAACATCCTGCATTGTACATCGCACAAACGACGGTGTATACACCGGATGGACAGAAGGATATCTATAACACCGTTTTTGGTATCCGAAAACTTGATTTCACTGCCAGGGACGGATTCCAGTTGAATGGTAAACGTATCGATATTAAAGGGGTATGTCTGCATAGCGATATGGGCGCCATCGGCACGGCTATTAACATCACCGCACTTCGCCGCCAGTTGGCGATCATGAAAAGTATGGGGTGTAACGCCATACGTACGTCTCATAATCCTCCTGCCCCGGAGTTATTGGAACTGGCAGACCAGATGGGATTACTGGTATGGGATGAATCATTTGATGCATGGAAGCATGGTAAGCGTAAGAATGATTATAACAAGCTGTTCCCGGAATGGCATGAAAAAGACCTGGTAGCCATGCTGCATAGAGACAGGAATCATCCTTCTGTTATCATGTGGTCTATAGGCAATGAAGTAATGGATCAGCAGGATGTTGCCCTGACGAAGGAGCTGGCGGATATTGTACATAGAGAAGATCCGACAAGACCGGTTTCAAATGCGTATAACGATCCCGATGGAGGAAGGGCCAGTGGCGCAGCAATGGCACTGGATGTAATGGGCGTCAACTATTTCTTTTCTCAACAGGCGAAATGGGATCATGACGAAAGATATAAGAACAAACCTACCATGGGAAGTGAAACATCTTCCTGTGTTAGCTCCAGAGGCGAATATTTTTTTGGTGAAAATTATAACAACTACCAGGTAACGTCTTATGATGTAGCATGGCCGGGGTGGGGTTGCTCGCCGGATGAACAATTCCGTATTAATGCAAAATATCCACACTTGTTAGGAGAATTTGTATGGACCGGATTCGATTACCTGGGAGAACCTACACCATTTAATTCTGATGAAACGAATTTACTGAACTTCAGAACAGATACCGCAAAGCGGGCGGAACTGGAAAAAGCGCTGGCTGAAATACGGAGAAAAAATCCACCATCCAGAAGCAGTTATTTTGGCATAGTAGATTTATGTGGTTTTCCTAAGGACAGGTTTTATAATTATCAGGCGCATTGGCGTCCCGAACATCCGATGGCGCATATTATGCCTCACTGGAACTGGCCCGGAAGAGTGGATTCTTTGGTGCCTGTGCATGTGTATACTTCGGGTGATAAGGCGGAATTATTTTTAAATGGGAAAAGCCTGGGCATGAAAACTAAAACGCCGGGAATAGATTTTCGCCTGGTATGGGACAGTGTGAGATATCAGCCGGGAGAATTAAAAGTGATAGCTTATAAGGACGGAAAGTATTGGGCCACTGATGTAGTAAAAACTACCGGAGAAGCTAATGGTTTAGTGCTTAAACCGGAGTCGGAAACGGTACCAGGAGATGGTACCGCATTGTGTTATATCACCTTGCTGGTGGTGGATAAAAATAAGATGACAGTCCCCGGATCTCATCCGCTGGTGAAATTTTCTATAGAAGGTCCGGGAGAGATCGTGGCTACCGATAATGGCGATGCCACCTCGCTGGTATCTTTTAAAAGCAGGGAACGTGCGGCCTACAATGGAATGGCGCAGGTGATCATCCGGGCGAAGAAAGGTGCTGCAGGTGTTATAAAAGTGACGGCAGAAAGTGATGGGAACTTAAAGAAGGCCGTAACGACCGTGAAAATAAAGTAAACGATACCTTTCAGATTAGGTGCCCTTTTTTACAAATAGCCGGAGCTGATTTTAGCTCCGGTTTTTTTGTGCGCCATATATGTGTTAGTGCCCGTTTTTATGATGTCGTCAACATGCAATCGATAGTTGAATAGCAGGTTGTTTTATTGAAGAAATAATTTTACATCAAAGCAAAAAAAACACATGTTTCTGTTAAGATGTTGTGAGTGGTGATTGTTTTAATAACATAATTTTATGTCATTGTAATTCCCGTTATATACGTGTTAATATAAGCTGTAGTAGTCAGGATAGAAAAAGTATATTGGGTTTGATCTTGAAGCCGAGCGATTTTTTTCCATTAATTCCAGTTTGATTATTGTTAGGAATAATAATTTTTTGCCTTGTTCATTTATTAAATATGATGAACCAATATTGATTGTAGTTTGCTGTATTTATCAGCGCACGCGAGGACAGATGTTTCAATAGTGCACTTTGCAGGATGTAGCCATTCCTGAAGTGTAGGATCAGTCAGCCATATCAGAAGAAAGTTACGGATCGTAATCAATTGCCGCCCTGCCGTGTTCATTTTTCAGTGAAGTAAAGTAGCTGAACCAAAATTTTTATTGCGAATGTCAGGCTTTGCATTGTTAGATGCGTTGGCAGTTGCTGCTTTTTTATGTGAATTAATGAAAAAATAAACTATGAAGATCAATTGTACACAATTTCATCATCCTGATGAACAACTAGTTTTATTGGTAAATAATAATTCCCGATGTCTGCTTCCCTGGCAATGCCATTAGCCATCATATTTTTCTGATTCCAGGATCCTTTTAGGGGGATAGTTTTTTATGCAGGTTGCCGTCTACTGCTGCGGTACCCGTATTAATTTAATTAAATATTGTTTATGCTTTTATCTGTACGTATTTCTTTTACGTGCCTGCTATCGCTATGTCTGCAAAGTACCTTATATGGATGGAGTGGCGGTTCGCGTATGATACCAGGCATCAGAGACACAGTACCTGCCTTAATGGATACTGCAAATGTGCCAACATTATCAGGTCTCCGGGCTATAAAAACTTCTTCGTCAATAGTCATCAGGTTAGACAGCAACGGTTCCAGGTTAAATTATCTCCCTTTTCCGGCTATACAACAATTACTGAAGGGAAATGTCGCCGGTCTGTATGTGCGTGAATCTTCCGGAGAGCCCGGAACGGCCATTGATATGCTGATACGGGGTAGTGCCGTACCTTTTACCAATCCTAAAGACGTTTATGAATCCCAACCGCTGGTGGTATTGGATGGCATACCATTAGTATCGCCTCATCCTTTTGTGTACGATATTCAGAAGTACAGTTATGTAAGATTGGGTACAGCAACAGATATGCTGAATCGTATAGACGTAAACGATATCGCATCTGTCAGGGTTATTAAAGATGCCGCCGATGCCGCTGTTTATGGGCCAAGGGCAGTGAATGGTGTAATAGAGATTAATACCAGGCAGGCATCTTTACAACGTAGTAGTATTTCCATCAATAGTTGGTTCGGAGTTGCGCAGAAGCCGCATACTAACACGATGAATGCGGCAACAGAAAACAGTTTCCGTGGCATGTTTTATGACAAATACGGTAGCGCCGCAGATTTGAAAAAGTATCCATCTTACCTGCGTGATTCTACCAATCCTGCATATTATGGTCCTGCAGACTGGACAGATCTGTATTATCATAATGCGGCGGTCCGTGGTATTAATGCTAATATCAGCGGCGGTTATCCCCGTGCCAATTTCCGGTTCAGTATTGGCAACGTGCGCAATGCAAATCCGGCAGACAATACCCGGATGGACAGGTATACGGCTAATTTTTCTATTAACATGAAACCGCTGAAGTGGCTGACGATGTCGACCATGCTGAACGGCGCCATGCTGGAGCGAAAAAGAAACACTTACCTGCGCGACAGGTTCGCAGAAATGAGGTACCTCCCTGATCTGACGAACCCATTGTCTCCTAATAAAGAAAACTACGGTACCTACCTGACGGCAGTAAACAAGTCGTACGACAATAACAAGGCAAACGCTTTCGCCGGATTCTTCAGACTGAAAGCGGATGTTACGCAAACCTTTAATTTTACTTCGCAGCTATCCTTCGATTACAATGAAGATATGAGAGATGTCTTCTATCCGGGAACATTGCTGGAGACCAATAACTTTGTGTCCAACTTCGCAGGCTATGGACAGCGCGTTATCTTCGACAACGCGATTCATTTTGCGGCTCCGTGGGGAAAACAGCACTCACTAAAGTTCGATGCCGGTTATTCCCTGCAGTTTGATCAGAACAAGTATGACTATATCTATGCTTATAAAGGCCCTAATGACCTGATCAGGATTAATCAGCTTGATCAGAAGGATGATGGGTCCCTGGAGCCTAAAGCATTCCTGTATCAGCTGGTCTATAAATACCTTGATAAGGAACGGCAAAGACTGGCATCACTATACGGTCGCCTGAGTTATAGCTTTATGCAGCAGGTGGAAGTGTCACTGATGTTGCGTTCAGACGCATCGTCCAATATGCAGGAGGCCTCCCGGTGGTTTGTATCGCCTACCGCCAGCGTGAAATGGGAAATGAAGCCGGCATTGCTGGGTAACTGCCCGTTGATAGACCATGCTGCTCTTTCTGCAGGATGGGGCCGGATAGGCCGGTTGCTCACCTACGACAGATTTGCCCAGGGCCCGCAGTATACCGTTGATATGGGTTGGACAAAGGAGCCAGTCATTAGTTCTTACGGCGGCATCTCCGCTTTGATGCGTCCCTATACCTATGGTTATATCGGTAATGGCGTTTCCTGGCCCTATAGCGACCAGTTAAACGCCGGGTTGGATGTTACCCTTGCCGGTGGAAAGATCTCCTTTAATATCGGCGCATATAGCAGAACTGATAAAAACATGCTGATCGGTGTACCTGCTTTCTCCGATTATGGATATACCGGTGAGTTCAGGAATGGAATGGTGGTAAGAAATGCAGGCGTGGACCTCACAGTAGCATACAGGCCATTGAAACCCGGCAGCAGGCTGCAATGGAATACTTCATTTACCGCCGGCGTTAACCGCAATAAATTACTGGCCCTGCCGGGTGAACTGCAGCAAATAACCATCGGTGACCGCCACCTGGAGGTAGGAAAAGCAATTGACCAGTTCTGGGTGCTGAAAAATGAAGGTATTTACAATGATAGAAATGAAGTACCTGTAGATCCCAAAACCAATCAACCGCTGAATTACCAGGGGATTCCACTGACGAAAGGCGATCCGAAATGGAAAGACCAGAATGGTGATTTTACTATTGACGATAAAGACAAAACCCTTACCGGCCATTACCTGCCTGTTTTCACCGGCGGATGGAGCAACGATTTTACTTACGGCAACTTCAGCTTTGGCTTCTCCCTGTATGCCGTATTGGGTAGAACCATCCTCAACAAGAATATGTCGGACAAGTTTGATTTTATCAACAGGGAAAGTACGCTTGATATGAATGCCGTGAAGGAAATTACTTCCTGGTCTAAAACCGGTGATTATTCGAAATACCCGGTTTATAATCCCTGGAGCAGTGTGGTGCCTTACAGAACAGATCAGGATCTGTTTCTTGAAAACGGTTCCTTCGTAAAGCTCCGCAGTGTCATGCTGGGATATGATCTCACCGGTACCGGATGGTGGAAACGGCGTAAACGACTGGCTGGAGTCAGAAAATTATACGTGTATGGTAACGCCGTCAATCTGCTTACACTCACCCGCTATTCCGGACGTGACCCTGAACTGATCAATTTCAACGGGTATGATACAGGCTATGGCCTGCCTATTCCCAGGACCTACACCCTGGGACTTAAAGTTGAATTGTAAAGGGGACGCTGGTTTTATTAAAACTGATTAATAGAGATAAATGATTATTCGGATGAAAATACGTAATAAGACGCTGTTTACCGGACTATTAATAACGTGCCTGCTATGTGCTTGTACAAAGGAACTGAATATTGATTCCACTAAAGCTGTTGGAGACAAGAATTTCTGGACCTCCTATAAAGACACGCGCGCCGCATTGATGGGTACCTATGGATTATTAAGAGCTGCGTTGTCAGACAATGGCTGTTTCTGGATGTATGGAGAGCTGCGGAATGGAGATTTCGTTTCCGTACAACGACCCGATCTCGATGCTGTCATCAAGGGTAAACTAAATGCTGCTTATCCTCTGTTCAATGCATTAACCAACTGGAGACGATTTTATGCCGTCATTAATGCATCCAATATTTTCCTGGAAAGAGTGGGAGACGTTAAAAAGAACGATCCTAAATACTCTGACCAGAATATGCGTGTAGATATAGCGCAGATAAGGTTTCTAAGGGCCTTTACCTATTTTTATCTCGTTACTGTATGGGGCGATGTTCCTTTTGTTCAGCAGTCGCATGACGGGTCGTTTGAAAACAGGCCAAGAGAAGATAAAGATAAAATACTTGCTTTTGCAGAGAGTGAAATGCTGGCAGCCGCAGCAGATCTGCCATACAATTACAGCTCCGGTGATCCGCAGCAACTGGGTGACTACTACAACGAACCTGGCTCCAGATGGATGAGCGTACTGGCGAGAAAATTATCTGTTTATGGTGTTTTGGCTCACCTGGCTGCCTGGAAAGGTGATTACAGATCGGCCGCTACTTACAGCAAATTTGTGCTGGACAACTACAACAAGAGCGGAATGTATTTTGAGCCTGATACCTATTGGATTTCCGCCCCCAACGGGATGTTCCAGGGGCACAAAACCAACCAGCTTTTCGGTCTTAATTTTGAATTTGATAACCAGGACGCCACTTTCGAAGGCCATATAGAAGATTTTACACTGGCAGAACCTTTTGTCAGGAAATCATTGCCGGATATATTTGTTCCACGGGATTCAATTTTATCTGTTTTTTCCGCACCATCAGATCTGCGGTTTTCACTCGATACCCTTACTGGTAAGCCTAACTATACCGACAGATGGTTTTCCAATTTCAATAGCGACATTCCCATTTTCTGCAAGATCAAAGTGATACAGAAAGGCGGAACAGATCCTTCCTTCCGTTTGTATTCCAGTTGTCTTATTTACACCAGGCTGGAAGAAATAGATTTATTATATGCTGAATCGCTGGCTGTAACAGGCAGTCTTGACGGGGCCATAGACGCCCTGAATAGTATGAGAAGAATTCGAAACGTAACCAGTTTCAAAGCAGGTGGCAGCGAAGACCTGATCGATGCAATTTTCCTGGAAAGAAGAAAGGAAATGATGGGGGAAGCACATCGATGGTTTGACCTGGTAAGGTATAATAAGATCAAACGTAATAATCCTGCTTTTATGAAACTCATCAGCGAAGGCGGAATTTATTGGCCGGTTTCAGCTGATATACTTCGTCAAAATCCACTCATTAAGCAAAACCCATATTGGAAATAATTATTCGGATCTATGATGACAATTAAAAATCCATGTGTGCTGATATTGGCAACCCTGTTGCTCACTGCTGCCTGTAAAAAGGACGGCGGCGATTATAACTACAGTAACACCGGGCACTTATTCCCGGGGACCACTTATGAATATCTGAAAAGCAATACCGGCCGGTTTGATTCTTTATTGCTGGTGCTGGACAGACTTCATTTGTCGGATACGCTGAAAACGGGCAAGTATACGCTGTTTGCGCCTACCAATACAAGTTTCAGATTTGTATTGCAAAACCTCAACGCTATCCGGAAGTCTAAACAACTTCCGCCGGTTTATTTACAACAGGCCGACGCCGCACAGCTGGACACGATGATGACGAAGTATATTCTCCGGCGGGTCTTCAACACAGACGATATGAATTATGCGGATGGTATTACTATGTATACAGTAAAGTATAACTATCCCATGAATGGGCGCCGGAGAACCACCAATTCAGAAGGGTTTATTGGAGGAGGGCCCTCTTACCTCGAGTATAGTGATACCAGGAAGTCAAAGTATAACCGTGATTGGGTAACCACCAGCACTCAATCTGTTAACCTTGCCACTACCACAGGTATAGTGCATGTACTCAGAGAGGATCATGCTTTTGGATTTGATGAATTCATTCTACGCTTAAATAAATAATAAAAATGCCAGTTAATAAATACTTATGCGGTTTTGGGTATGCAGCGTTTTTTTTACTGCTGGTATCGTGTAAAAAAAATCTGCCCGAAGATCTTGACTTTCTGAGCGACAAAGCGATCTATACTTCTACCACCTTTAACCCGGTATTGGGTAGAACCACATTTTATGCGAACATCTTTAACCCCGGGCAATCCTCGCTTCCGCTGAATTTTAGCGTAGCAAACGTGCGCACCAGCAGTGGAAAGTTAACCGATGTGTTTAAGGATAGTGTGGATGTATTGGCCTGGAAGAGAGGATATACGGGATTGGAAAAAACATTGGATGAAATTGACCAAAAGAGAGGACCGGAGAAGCATCGGCTGTGGGAGGTAAGACCACATTCAGGAGAATTTGTACTATGGGCAGGTGCAACAGATCAGTTATTGGCACATTTGCCCGATTCAGGATATATTTTCGACGTAGAAGTGAGTAATTCCGGCGGCCACCGTACTTATAAGGATCTGCGACTGATCTCCTACCGGCAACGGGCATACGAACCTAACCAGTTAGACCCGGTTACCGGATTGGCTAAAAAAGATGGTAACGGTAACCTGCTATATGTAAATCCTACGGTAACGAATATTACAGGAGATGTCAGCGGGAAGTCGTTGTCTTCCGGACAGGTGAGGGTTTATTTTACGAAGAAAGGAACAGGCAATAGTCTGACCTTCCGGTTTTTCGACAAAGATTCTCTGCCCATAGATCCGGCAAAGTTTAACCGCACGGCGTGGGACTCTATTGTACACGGTTTTAATCCCAGGAAAACAGCAACAGGCGTAACGTACGATATAGCGTATCCTGTTCCGCTGGTTAAATTGAAAACACGTTTTACGAACAATGACGGTTCCCAGGCCGCAGTAATATTCTCCTACGACCGGCTTGGTATAGGCAATATCAGATCTGTATCTTCTTTGTTGCTCAATTTTAATATTTACGAAAAAGGGGATTGGGAAATAGCTTTTCACTTTTATAACGATACCCCCAGGTTCAGGGATGAGTAACATCTGGCCACATCAAACCATATTTTCTAAAACTTAAATGATTTCCTCAGATGAAATTTATCTATACCCGGTTAATGCTGACCTGCTGCCTTTTGATGCTAGGGCAGACGCTTGCCGCGCAGAATAAGGTGGCCGTCAAAGGAGTTGTCAGGGAAGCCACTTCAAATGAAAGAATGGTTGGAGTGAGCATTTTGGGTGGTGCCCCTCTCAAGCCAATAGGAGTTACAGGCAGCAGCGGAGAATTCTCCGTACTGGTGGATCCCGGTACCCCATTGGTATTCCGTTTTTTAGGATACTCTGATTTTAAGATAAAGCCCGGCTCCCGGAGGGAGATAACCGTGCAAATGAGCGTGAATGAAAATAAACTGAACGAAGCAGTAATTGTGGGCTACCAGAAGAAGACCCGTGAATCTGTAACCGGTGCGGCAGTCATTGTAAGTGGTAAAGACCTGCAGGATATACCGGTGTCGAATGTGGAGCAGTTACTGCAGGGTAAAGTGGCGGGGCTTAATATCCAGAATAATACCGGCGCCCCCGGTGCGCGAGGTTCTGTTATGCTGCGTGGCTTGTCCACCATTAATGTAACAGGGAAAGGTGATGATGCATTTCTAACACCTACTTCTCCGCTTTACATTGTAGATGGTGTGCCGATCCAGGCAAATACCAATTTTGATTATGGATTTCAAACAGCAGGTCCCGGTGTAAGTCCGCTGTCACTTATTCCTCCTGAAGATATTGAAAGCATAGAAGTGCTCAAAGATGCACAGGCCACTTCATTATATGGTTCGCGCGGCGCATATGGTGTGATCATTATTAATACGCATCGTGGTAATTCACCGGTGCCTGTTGTACGATATACCGGGAATTTTTTCCTGAACACGGTACCTAAGCTGCGGCCAACTATGGGAGGAAAATCGGAGCGGGATTTTCGCCTGGCTGAAATATTCAATTATGGTACGCTGGACGATATTTACAATATTGCTTACACGCCGCTCCTGGCAGATAGTCTGAATCCCTATTATAATAATAGTACAGACTGGCAAGGAGTTTTTTACCGGAATACATTTAATCAGACACATAATGTCGGTATCAGTGGGGGAGATCCTACATTCAATTACAAAGTTAATCTTGGTTATTATAATGAGTCCGGAGTGATCAGGAATACCGGCTTTAGCAGGTATTCACTGAACACGAATATGGAATATAAACCAACGAAGAAGCTCCGTATTTTTGCAGCGCTGTCATCTTCTCTCGGCCTGAGGAACAAAGGCTCAGGATCAGGGTTACTGCAGAAAGGAGTAGCAACAGATGGTAAGTCATCTTCTTTGCTACCACCGCCCAGTTATTTCCTTAGCACCAATAGTGCTTTATCATCTCTTAATACAAAGAATGATAACAAAAGCGGCAATTATCATATCAATCTGGATGTGAATTACGAATTATACAAAGGCGTATCGCTGTCGTCCAGCCTGGGCTACGATTATGGTACTAATACGGAAGATAACTTTACGCCTGCAGCTGCGAACAATGATTTCTCAGAAGCGTATGGGTATAACGATCGCTCATTTACGCTTTTCAACAGGAATGCCTTGTCTTACTATAAGTCTGTTAATGCAACACATAATTTTTTCCTGTCTTTTTCCAACGAAATATATTCTTCCGCTTCTCAACAGGCAGTGATCAAACAGAAAAAGACACCGAACGATCAGTTCCAGGGGCCGTTGGGTGCAGATGGTCTTACTTCCAGGGGAGGCTTGCTGGGATATAATAAAAATCATGTGGCGTCTTTTGCTGGTATTTTCAGTTACGATTTTAAAAAGAAATATATTTTTGATTTTAGCTACCGTATGGATGGATCTTCGGCCAGTGGTCTGTCTAACAGGTACTCCGCCAACCCGGCGCTAGGATTGCGCTGGAACTTCAATAAAGAGCAGTTTGCAAAAGACCTGGCATGGCTCACATTTGGCTCGCTTCGTTTTAGCTGGGGAAGAAATATTGTTCCCAATGGTGATATTTTTTCCTCTTCGGGTCAGTACGACCTCAGGAAAACTTATAATAATGTATCAAGAATTGGTATCAATTTCGGGACTTTGCCCAATCCTTCCCTGAGGCCAACTACCACCACGCAATATGATATAGGCATCGAGGCAGGCTTTTTCGACAGCCGTATAGAACTCATATTTGATACTTATTATAAGCAGGTGGATTTTCTCACACGTGGTAAACCATTGCCTGATATCGCCGGATTCGATCAGGTGATCACTAATGAGGTAGGTATGGTCAATTATGGATATGAGCTGAGTCTTACCTTCCGTCCTTTACCAAAGAGTAGCGCTTTTCAGTGGACTTTTTCCATCAACGGAGCGTTGAATAAAGATGTATTAACGCGGTTACCTGGCAATGAGCGTCAGTTTCTCTCCGGTGATAATATTTATCTCCGGGTAGGACGTAATACCTTCAGCAATTACCTGTATCAGAATCAGGGTGTGTATGCAACAAATGATGATGTGCCTTTGGATCCTGCTACTGGTATCTATCTACATACCCCCGATGGTGTTCCTTTCCACGCAGGGGATGCTAAATTCCGCGACCTGGATGGTAACTATATTATTTCAGATAATGACCGTGTTATTATGGGAAATAGTATGCCACTGATCACCGGCGGTTTTAGTTCTTATTTCAAGTATAAAAGTGTTTCGCTGAATATAAATGGTTCTTTCACGCTCATCAGGGATATTATTAACAGCGCGCTTGTGGAGCGGATGCAGTTTTTACAGAGTCCATTTAAAGGAAATGCCATTACCGTGCTGCCACCCGATGTAACCTACTGGCAAAAGAATGGTGATAACGCCGGCTTTGCGAATGTTTATGATTGGAAGCGTGCGCCGCTCACCCAGCCTTACAGAGCTAATCAGAGTCTTTTCCAGGAAACAGGCAGCTATTATAAACTGAATACCGCGTCTTTGTCCTATACTTTCAACAGGGAAATGACAAAGCATATTGGCTTGAGTTCTGTCAGAGTATATGGCTCGGTCAACAACCTGTTTTCGTGGTCGAAATACCGCGGCCCTAACCMGGAAAATGTAACGGATCTCGGGCGTGACCGTTCAGATGGATATCCCGTGCCACATACTTATAACCTGGGTCTGAACGTGGATTTTTGAGTTGATCATATGTTCCTTCAATTTTTTAATTATGAAACTGAAATTAACTGCTGTTATATTCCTGAGTTTGACTTTGTTTTCCTCCGGATGCAAGAAGTTCCTCACTGTTCAACCGGTGGATAAACTATCCGGAAACGCTTACTGGAAGTCAACTTCGGACGTTGAATCTTTTGTAAGTGATATTTATGGTCAGTTCCGGGATAAGTTACAGACCACCTCTTTTATGGCGGCTTCCGGAGAGCTGAGAGGAGGCCAGGTGAAAATGTCGCCTGAAACGGATCAGAATCAACGCGCCTATATAGATGTGTGCGCGCGGAACAACCTGCTGGGCCTGATCGCAGCCAATGCTCAGTGGAACAGTGGCTTCAACTTTGCCGCAATGACCCAATGGAAGGATTTTTACCGGGTTATTCAATCGACCAACATCCTGGAAAAAGAACTTGGCAGAAATTCCATTCCGGAATTGTCAACTGCAGACATCCACCAGTATGAAGCGGAAGCCGTGTTTATCAGATGTCTGACCTATCTGTTCCTGGTGAGGTTATATGGAGATGTTCCCTATTATACAGAAGCTTATTTAAGCACGCCTTTGCCTAGAATGGATATGGTGACCGTCATCAATAATTGTATTTCAGAACTGGACAAAAGGAAGGACGATCTTCCATGGACGTATAAAGATCCCGCTAAAAGAGCTGTCAGGGCTACAAAAGGAGGAGCACTGGCATTGCTGATGTACATGAATTTGTGGAATGCCGGATTTGATAAAGGGAAAAAGCAGGATTATTTCGGAAAGACGGTCGCATATGGCAAAGAGTTGATTCAAAGTGCTTCCTACAAATTGCTGCCTATAGAAAATTCCGAGCTTATCTTCAAAGGAAGGAGCGAAGAAGGATTGGTGGAAGTTGCACAGAATTTCAATTATGGTGAAACGTTGACTGCCTATGCGCCGTTTTCGGATATGGTGCAGCACTATCCCTACAAGCAACCACGGTCCGGACATGAATATAGTTTTGGCTTTTTTCGGGCCTCGTTTCTTCACATGCTTTATCCCGATGGACAGGCGGATCGCCGGAAGGATTTTTGGTTCGACCAGTCTATGTTCGCAGACAACGGACAATTTCAGTTTATCAAATTTTCAAGCGTTTTTTCGCATGGAGAGGACGTGAACCCGGACAACAATATCATCATCTTCCGGTATGCCACCGCGCTGCTGATGACTGCTGAAGCAATGATGGAAACCGGGAAAACGGAGGACGCTACGGACCTGCTGAATATGATCCGCGACAGAGCCGGCGCACCGAGGTACACCGGGCCTGGTGGGGATGACCTGCGGCAGGCGGTATACCTGGAACAGGCAAAAGAACTCATGGGAGAAGGGTTGTACTATTTTGATCTCGTGAGAACAGGCCGCGTAATGGACCAGAAATGGTGTTATACCCCGTTGACCGTTGATCAGTTTGCACGTGGCGGATGGACCTGGCCACTTGCCACGTCTGTGATGGACAACAACCCTTTGATGAAGCTGAATAATTATTGGACAAACTGATTTTCCATGAAGACAACTAATTTCCTGAAATATTTTGGCGGATTAATGCTGATAGCATTGATGGCTATTTCCTGTAAGAAAGACGATTATTATAAAGACGGAGGTGTTACTTCGCCGGTGTTTAATGGAACGGTCATGGACTACTTACACACAAAGCCGTTTTATTTTGATTCCGTTGAAACAATAGTCAGACTTGCGGGGCTTGATTCTATACTGAATAAAGACTCCCTGACATTTTTTGCACCTACCAACCGGGGCGTTACTAACCTGGTCAGAAGTTTTAACCGTAGTCTTTACCTGCTGGGTAAGGATACTATTAAAACGCTTGCAGACGTGCCTCCGGCAGTCTGGAAAAAGTACCTGTCTATGTATATTTTCAGAGGCGTAAACCTGCTGAAAGATTACCCACAGATTGATTTTGATTTATTGCAGGTGTATGGAGGACAGAATTATCTTTCCCTCAATAACACCGTCATGAACATCGGTGTTACATATGCTACCTCCGGAGGTGTTAAGTATGTTGGTTATCGCCAGTTGAATTTGTCGTACCAGCCGGACCCCTCCGGCGCCGCAGCGAATTATTTTACCCGGGTTCCGGTGGCTTCCTGTAACATTCAGCCCAATCATGCGGCTGTTCATGTACTGGCAGATAACGACAAGTACTTTGGATTTGATCCGGGTAATTTTTTTAACGACTACCTGCATTACAAGCAGTAACAATTTCAGCAGACCCTTAGAAGTATCAATATATGAAGAAATATCTCTGTTATATACTGCTCCTGCTGTTGGCATATGGCTGCCGTCAGAAGGAGAACACATTCCAGAACCCTTATGCGGGAGGTAAAGCGCCTTTAGGAATAAAATTTTCGACTGAGCCGCCGGCTGTAGTGACTGCACCACCAGGCACGATTGTAAGCTTTAAGATTACCGGGTTGCAGCCTTACAGGAATCAGGCGGTATTTTCTTTCAATGGTCAACCGGCACAGGTAATGGAGCTCGACAGCCAGCATATTAGTGTGAAAGTGCCCGATCTGGCAAGTACCGGTAATGTACAGGTGGTTGTGGGAGACCAGATTTTTTACGGACCGGTTTTCAATGTAGCCGGTAAAATTGAAACGGATATTACCTTCCACGTTACTACAGGTACCAACGGTCCTGTAAACAAAATGGAGGAGCTGCCGGATGGCCGTTTTGTAATGGTAGGAGGGTTCACTAATTATGAAAATAAAGGCGTAGTGAATCCCCTGAATGGGATTATCGTCATCAGCCGCAGTGGGGAGCTGGATCGTTCTATGCTTTTTGGCAGGGGCGTTAACGGATCCATATCGGATATCGCGATGCAGCCAGACGGTAAAATGATGATTGCCGGCGGGTTTTCTTCGTTCGATAAACAGAGAGGCGGCGTACACGGTATGTTTAATATTTGCCGCCTTAATGCTAACGGATCTCCTGATACCATCACCGTGCAGTCATTCACTAAAAAGGATACGGTGCCTGCTTTTAACGGAGGAACGGATGATTATATTCAGGAACTGTTCCAGGATGCGCAGGGAGGAACCATTGCAGTGGGCAATTTTAAGTACTATCTCCGTAAAAGATACGGTGTTTCCACATCGGACCACCTGAAAGATTCGCTGGTAATTGACAGCATTGAAGCAGGGCAAGTGATCCGGTTCAAACAGGATGGTGCCATTGATTCCTCTTATCACTACGATCTTGTTTCACATAAGGGGCGACCTGCCACCAACGGTTACATCTCAGGCGCAGTGATGCAGCCGGATGGTAAGATCATCCTGTTTGGCAGATTCAGCAAATATGATGGTATGCCTGTTTTAAATATGGTCCGTATCAACACAGATGGAAGCCTTGATCCTTCCTTTACTGCCGGCGGTGATAATGCAGTTACACGCATTACTTATAATGCCACAACAAAGCAATATGTTGTTGCCGGAGCTTTTATCAATTATAACAACAAGAAATTTAACGGGATAGTGCTGGTCGATGAATCTTTCAATCCGGTCAATGGTTTTTCAACCGGTCCCCTGGAGGATGGTGGCATCAGTTATGGCTTTCAGTTAAATAATGGGTTGATCGTTGCTGCCGGCTACTTTGGACGCTATGATAATGTACAGCGTAATGGCTTTATGGTAATAGATAACAAAGGGAAATTAGTTCCCGGTTATAATTCTACCGGTAAATTTCAGGGTAGTATATCAAATCTGCTGGAAACAAAAACAACTAATGGTGATATACAGCTAACGCTGATGGGCTACATTACTACATTTAATGGACAGCCTATCGGAAATATTACCCGCTTGCTGCTAAAATAAGCCCTATCGTTTCATTGCTAATATGCTATATACATGAATCAATATAAAAAAATAAGCAGACTGCTTTTACCGGTGATATTTACCGTTATAGCAGCATGTAACAAAGACGCAAAAATGATGCGTCAGACACCGGGAGGTAATGATACTATTGCAAATGATCCGCTTCCCAAAGTGCTTTATGTGATTATTGACGGAGCAAGAGGGGCGTCAGTAAATAAGGTGGCTCCTCCATTTCTGACGTCAATGACGAGTAACGCCATTTATTCCTGGAATTCACTTACAGATACCTCCGCGGTGCAGGCAACTTCCTGGGCGGATATGCTGACCGGCGTTAGCCGGCAACGGCATGGGGTGAGCACCAATGATTTCTCGGGTAATAACCTGGCCGCGTATCCTCCGGTTACAAAGCTGATCAAATCCCGTTTGCCCAATTATCCTATTAATTTTTTCTGTGCAAAAAAATCACTGGCAGATTACCTTTCTTCCGGTGCAGATAAAACCGGGTATTTTGAAAATGATGATAAGGCGGTTAAGAATGCCACACTGGATGCATTGGGGAAAGACACGGCCGGATTAATTATTGCGCACTTCGGAAATGTGGATGCAGCGGGAGCCGCTTATGGTTATGATGCCACTGTTCCGCAATACCGCGATGCCATCAATAACATGGATCAGTACCTGGGAGAGATGCTGGGGAAACTGCGGCAACGGAAGAATTTTGCAGGTGAAAAATGGTTGGTAGTGGTTACATCCAGCATAGGAGGGCCATTTCCTGTGGATCCACAACAGGATGATAATACCATATTCAGCAACCCCCGGTTAAATACATTTACCATTGTTTATGCTCCCACCTTCCGGCCGTTTTTCCTTGACCGGCCGTTTAATGGTACCCGGTTTTCCGGAAGCACCGTTCGCCTGTTTGGTAAGGATAGCGCCGTTTTTGCCACGGTGCAGGATGCCATTGATGCCTATAATTTTGGCGATACCACTTCTTTTACGGTGGAGTTGAATATTAAAGTAAACCAGCGTCCGGATGGCAGCTATAATTATACCTGGCCTTCCATACTTGGCAAACGTGCTTCTTTCGATGGTGGCGTGCCAGGATGGGTTATGTTCCTGGAACAGAATTACTGGCAGATAAATTTTGGCCAGTCAGGCAAAGGAAATATCCAGGCCAGAGGCGCTGTTATCGGCGATGGAAAATGGCATAACATTGCCGCAGTGATACTTTCCAGGAATGGAAAGAGATATGCCAGAACCTATACGGATGGCAAGTTTGGTGAGGAAAAGGAGATAACCGGCCAGGGTAATATCAATAGCCCGGCTCCGTTGAGGATGGGATATCTGCCCGGCTCCGTTAATCAACCGGCCGATGTATATATGGCGGCAGTAAGAATATTCAAATGTGCTATAGATGACGCAACAATAGCAAAAGATGCAGCTGCCATAAGAGTAGATGATAATCATCCTTTCGTGGATTTCCTGCTGGGGTACTGGCCGGCTACTGATGGTGCGGGGGGCATATTTAAAGATAAGTCTGCTCTGGGGCATCCTTTCATATTGCAAGGTGTACCCTCTGGCAATTATAGCTGGGATCCGTTCGCAACCGTGTTGCTTCCCCCATCTTCCGCCAACATCCAGACCCTGGTACCTGCCGGTAAAGACATTCCCTTGCTTGTATTGTCCTGGCTGAATGTCATTCCCGATCCGGCATGGCAACTGGAAAGCAAGGCATGGACTACAGGACAAATAAATGTAAAATAGCCAGGTTGGTATATCACTGAAATTATAAACGGAAATAGCAGTATAAATATGCGACCAGGAATGCAGACACATTCCTGGTCGCATATTTTATAAAAAAGTAGACGATGGTATCCAATTTCATTCGCCGGCAGTCTTATACTATGGCAGGGCTGATGGTGGCGCCTGCTGGTACCATCAGTTTTTATACACGAATTACAGAATATGATTAAACCTTTACACAGTATTCCATTGATAACCCTTATTTGTCTGGCCTTTCAACTGAATATTTCGGGCCAGCAGAAGATGCCGCCGGTCAACCTTTTTATAGGCACCAGCGGGGACAATGGCCAGGTAGATCCCGCCGCATGTGTACCTTATGGTATGGCAAGGGTATGCCCTGATATGGTGCACAGAAGTCACAGTGGTTATGATTTTGCTCAAAAAAACATCTCCGGGTTTTCTGTGAACCGTCTTTCAGGTATTGGTTGCGGAGGTAATGGGGGAAATCTCAGTATAAAACCTGCGGATAAAAATGCTTTACTCTCCCTGGTAAAATCAACGGAAATATCGGAGCCCGGATATTATTCGGTAAAGCTGGATAATGGCGTCACCGCTGCTCTGACAGCAACAACTAATGTGGCGGTAGAACAATACTTATACCCTGCCGGGACGGAACAGCAGCTGCTGATTAATTTTGCCTCCTCCTTTACCGGAGTAAGAGAGGTTAGCTACAACGTAATATCGGATAGTGAAATCTCCGGTTATCTGCGGGCAGGAACAACCTGTGATGCGGGCACTTATAAACTGTTTTTTAACATCAGATCCGACAGGTCCTTTCGTTGCCTGAATACTACAGGGAAGGTGCTGGAATTGTCCTTTGGGAAGGCCTCCGGAAAACCGGTAGAAATGCGGGTTGCGCTGTCGCCGGTGAATGTGGAGACTGCTACTGCAGAGAATAACAGGATTGCCGGTATTGGTTTTAATGCTATCAGAAAGGAGGCGATGAATAACTGGTGTGCTCTGTTAAATAAAATTGAAGTAAAGGGCGGCACCACAGACGACCGTATTTTATTTTACACCTCCCTTTACCGGGTTTTTCTAAGCCCCGCAAATGTAACGTCCTCCGACAGGAGATACCTGGCTACAGACGGGTCTATTAATACTGCCAGGGACTTTACTTATTATAGTTCATGGTCCATGTGGGACAATTACAGGACAAAATTCCCTTTGATCACCTTACTGGAACCTGGTAAGATGAGAGATATCAGCAGGTCGCTTGCCGAACAATATATTCACGGCAAAAAGGATTGGGCAACGGATTTCGAATCCGGACCTACTGTGAGGACAGAGCATTCCATCTGTGTACTGCTGGATGCCTATAGGAAAGGTATTACAGGATTGAATCTGGACATCGCTTATGAGGCAATAAAAAAAGAAGTGGATAGCCTTCGCTTTGGCAGACCAGACCAGGCAATGGAAACCTGTATTGACCTTTGGGCGATGAGTGAAATTGCCCGGGAAACAAATCACACCGGCGATGCCATCTACTATAAAAATAAGGCACAACAACTGTTTACTACCACCTGGGAGAAAGAATTCTGTCATGTCAATAGTTCGTATGCCCTTATGCGTAACAATGGCTTATACCAGGGAAGCAGGTGGCAATACAGATGGGCCGTGCCGCAATATCTCCCATTGATGGAAAACATGAGTGGTGGAAGGGATACTTTGGCCAATCAACTTGATTATTTTTTTGAAAAAAGTATGAATAACCAGGGCAATGAAGTAGGTATACATGCCCCTTTTATTTTCAACAGGTTGGGACGGCCCCAAGAGGCGCAGACCATTGTAAAAAGAATGCTTACGGAACAGACGAAACACCTTTATGGCGGCAACGCAGAGTACCCCGAGCCGGTTGTAAGCAGGATATTTAAGAATTCTCCTGTGGGATTTCTTCCTGAAATGGACGAGGATGATGGTACCATGTGCGGCTGGTATGTATTCGCTTCCATGGGACTTTTTCCATTGGTAGTTGGCGAACCCTCGTATGAGATCACCTCTCCGATATATGATGAAATCAGGATTCAGCTGGATAAAACCCATCAGTTTATGATTGTAGCAAGAAACAGGAAATCCTTGAATGACATCATTAAGAAAGTGAAATTCAATGGTATTGATCTGCCTGATTTCCGGATCAACCATAATATGTTAACCAAAGGAGGTGTACTGGAACTGTTTTACTGATGCATATTTATTTAATATAAACAGGGTTTGTACAGGTATGTCTTACATCATCTGCAGAGGCGGGGTAAGACACGCCTGTTTATGCCCCTGTAATTACTGTATCCCTGTTCGTTAATCTATAAGACCTGAATAATGAAATATTTATATGAGAATTTCACATTCCCTGCCGATCAATCGTTTACGATCAGGAAAGAGGTACTGGAAATGGAGAAGTATAGCACTTTTAAAAGTCACATCAATTTTGAAATTGCGCTACTGGAGAATTGCCTTGGGAAAAGGTTTATCGGAGATCACATCGCTGATTTTGACGGGCCGGAGCTGGTACTTTTAGGAAGCTATCTGCCGCATTGCTGGCAGTACCATGGCGTACAGGATTTCAGTCATCCCCCCACGGCTTATGTAGTACACTTTTTCCCGGATTTTATAGGTACTATGATCCTGGAAAAACCGGAGGCAAAAGAATTGAATGTTTTGTTCAGCAGAGCAGCAAGAGGTATTTTATTTTCAGGAGATACGATTATCCAGGCGAGGTTTATTTTAGAACAGATGCTGGGTGCAAAGGGGCTCCGGAAAATTGCCTGGATGATAGAATTGCTGGATGTACTCGCTCATTCAAAAGAAAGCACGGTGCTGGCTTCTCCTTATTTCAACATTACGGGAACATCAACCCAGGAGCAGCGGATTACACAGATATTTGACCACATGTATAAGAATTTTAAGCAGGACATCACCCTGGAGGAGACGGCAGCAGTTATTCATATGTCCGCCAGCGGTTTTTGCCGTTACTTTAAGCAAAAAACAAACAAAACATTTATCGAAATTTTAAAAGAGATTAGAATTGGTCATGCTGCTAAACTATTGCTGGCAGGTACCCATAATATATCTGCTGCCTGTTATGAAAGCGGGTATAATAACCTTTCTAATTTTAATAAGCACTTTAAAGAAGTAGAAGGACTATCTCCCAGTAATTTTTTGAAACAATATCGTATACATTACTAGGAGTTGCCCTTAGCAGTATGAATTGGTAGTATCTAATTTTCCATACCCCAATTTTCATTCGGCTTATCACCCATATAAAGTTCCAGTGTATCGCCGTTGATGATATTCTTATAATCAATATAACACTTGTTATACACCTTGCCGTTTAGCCTGGCCGATTGTATATACCTGTTTGTGGCCGAATTATTATGCGCAATAATGGTAAATTTCCTGCCATTGGCATACCCAGCATCTGTTTGTATTGTTATAGTACGAAACAACGGACTGAATATTTCGAACCTGTTTTCCCCGGGACAGGAGGGATGCAACCCACTTGCAGCCAGCACATACCAGGCCGACATTTGCCCAACATCTTCATTGCCTACCAATCCCTCTACCGAGTTATGATAGGCCCTGCTACATATTTCTCTTACCCATTTTTGCGTGAGGTAAGGCTTTCCTAATTTATTAAACATAAACGGAACAAGATGCACGGGCTCGTTAGCATGGTTATAAAAATTATTCCACTTCATGGATGCCGGCGTTTTCTCAAAAAAGGACTGGAGTTCCTTTACGGTGTTTTCACGACCACCCAATAATTCCGACAACCCTTTAATATCATGTGGTACAAACCAACCTTGCTGATAAGGATTACTTTCTGTACACCCAAATCCCATGGCCAGTATGCTGTCCTTAGGAAGCGGAACCCATCGCCCAGCATCCGTTTTGGGTCTGAACCAATGGAGCGAAGTATCAAAAATATTCCGGTAGCTTTTTGAGCGATTGAAGTATAGAGCGGCGTCCTCTTTTTTACCCAGACTGTCTGCCAACATAGACAGGCTCCATTCAAAATAGGCATGTTCCAATGTTTCAGAAATATTATTGGAATGTCCTTTGTCACCATTGCCAAATTTTTCGCAGGAATTTCTTGCATAACGGTATGCCTTATCAATGTTGAATTTCCGGATACCTTTATTATACGCATCCACCAGCACAGATACCGCTGGATTGCCGTTCATGCAACCACTGTACGCATTTAAAAATTCCCAGCGCTCCAGGTATTGCTTCCCACTTTCGTCGGCCAGCTCCACCAGTGAATTGATCATATCATTTACGATGGAGGGGTTAATGATATTCTGTAAGGGGAATTGACTCCTGTATACATCCCATCCGCTGAAAATAGTACGTTTTACAAATTTGTTGGTTTGGTGAATTTTGTTATCGCCTCCCACATAACGCCCATCTACGTCGGTATAACAACGTGGATCAATCATCGTATGATAAAGTGCGGTATAAAAAATTGTTTTTTCATCTTCAGTACCACCATCTACTTTGATTTTATCCATGGCCTTTGCCCAAAGTGATTTTGCCTGTTGATGAATAACGTCAAAGTCAAAATCTTTTATTTCAGCCTGCAGATTCTTCTCCGCGCCCTCCATACTTACAAATGAAATACCTGCTTTTAGAAATACCTGTTCATCCTTGCTGGTTTCGAATTCAGAGAAAAATCCAAGATGCTTTCCCTGCATTTTTTTGGCTCCATATACTACTTTAGCATTTGCTACAATGTCCTGGTAAGCATCACTGGTAACATCTTCTCTTTTTCGTTTCATGCCTTCTGGAATATCGGCTGTCCATACTCCAAATTTTTTGAGTGGCTTACTCATCACCGCAAAAAAGTAAACGGTATAGTTTGGCTTCCCATCACCGTTTCCCCAGCCACCGCCTTCAGGAGTGCATTTCATCCAACCGCGGATAGTATGTTCGTTCACGACCTCAATATATTGCTCTGTAGAGGTACCTCCTACGCGGCGGGCCAGATCGATCTGCATTCGTGACTGTTTACCCGCCGGATAGGTAAACCTGAGTATACCACTATGTGGCGCGGCTGTAGCTTCCGCTCGTATGGAGTAATCTGTTAAGGTAGCTGCGTAATAGCCAGCCTCCGATCTCTCACTGTGTTTATCGAAATGAGAACGATATCCTTTCTTTTCACCATTTTCCTTGCCGGAGAAAGTTTTCAAAGGCCCGTTAGCAGGCATCACCAGAAAGTTGCCAAGGTCGCCATACCAGCCAACACCACTCATTTGAGTGAAGGCAAAGCCTTCTACTGTTGTATGCTCGTAACTGTAGCCACTACCGTTATCGCCTCCTGTAATGGTATTAGGACTTAATTGAACCAACCCAAATGGAGTTGCTGCGCCGGGAAATGTTTTACCAAGGCCGGCGCCATCTCTTGCTTTGGCAATGCTGGTACTGGCGCCAATAAATGGATTAATATAGTCCACCGGTTTTTTTTGTGCAGCAACGAAACCGCTTACAGCAGTCAAAAATCCTCCCAGGAAATATTTCTTTAACGATCCGTTCTTTAGCATTATATCATTAATTGTTTTGTAACTTAAGCCTGCTCAAGGTTTGATATGTTGAGGGAATCTACAAATGTCTACATTCCGTATTCATTGAATGACAGTTAATTTAGCCAATTTTGGTGTTATTTTGACTTTTATGGCTTTCTCCGGCTCGTTATTATCATACGCAAAAATTAATAAACGGCTGTTTTTAGAAGGAATTTTATCTTCGTTATCTATAAATACGCTTTTAAGATAAAGCGCATTAAGCCTCCCATCATTATAGCCGACATTACCTTTTCATTATATAGATTCCGTCCAGGCTATGCTTAGTACCCGCTAAGTACCTATAGAAGCAGTGCAGTAGAGGTGGACTTGATGTGGGGATGAGTTTCGGATGTATAACCGGGGTGAAATTGTATCAGCAAATGTATGCAGGTCAGAACTGGCCATAGCAGCGCTGCTTCAGAAGCATGCTGTAGCTGAGGAAAGAGATGTACTATTGAAAGGAAGCAGGTATAAGGGGTTTATTGATCAAAATATCTCCGGGGGCAAAATAGCTTTATTCCAGTTGAATGACAGCTGGATATGTGTATGTATAGGTAAGTTTGGGAAGCAATTTCGTGCGCTTTGGATAAGTACGTTTATGAGCAGATTTGGGAACCTGTGGCGCTGCCACCGCAATAATATCGGCGGCCATATATTGTCTGTTGCCCGATGGGCCGTCCTTGTACATCGCTCTTACCTGGAAAACCACTACCAGTGAACCCTTCCCGGGTACATCCAGCGAAACATTTGTTTCCTGGAAAGTGGTATCGGGGTCTATCATTAGCGTAACCGTTTCGCTACCTGCCACCTGGCGTGATATAAAATCAATACGTGTTGCGATCACTTTTACTTCCAGGGCAGCAATGCCTTTATACCCGGCGATGGTTTGTGCGGGAATATTTAATATCCCATTACTGTACAACCGGGGAGCTACCGGAAAAAAATGATCTACTCCGGTATGCTGATGGAAGCGGAAGCCTGTGATGGCCTCGTGATGCTCACCGGCAGCAATGAGTAGCTTGTTCAGCCGATTGATGTGGCCACCGTCACAATGGATATCCAGGTGGGGGTAGAAAGCCTTACGGATAAAAGCGCCTTTCCTGCTGGCGATGCCAAAGCGCCGGGATGCGCGGCGGGTAGCAGCCGTTTGCTGCACGCTTTCGGGCATGCTGCGCAGAAAGTATTCGCCATTGCGCTTATACCCAATGAGATTGCCGAGTTTTCCCGTAAAGGAAATGACAGACATTTGTTTTGCCATGGGAGATTATTTTGATTACTATAAATATAAGATAATTCAGGGAACCTGTTTTCGGGACAAATTGAAGATTAGCTAAAGGGAGTGTAATGGGTATTGTATAATATTCAACGATAGTTCGGTGTGTATTTGAGAATAACAAATGTGAGTGTACGGGCATTTAGAGCATATTGAAAAAAGATATTCCACCCGTTTTCAGCCTGATCCCCTTTCAGATTCGTTTGATGCACTTTCAGCTTTACCTGCTAAAAACAGGAAAGCTGCATCAATCATAGGATTTATGCGGCTTTAACTTTAAATAAATTCCTGGCTGCATGTAGTAAAACAGGCATAGTTGCTTCTGCTTCTTTTTTAGGTATATTTATATATTCCCTTAACCCATTATTACATGCACTTTATTAAAAGTTCTATCATTTTATTACTAACATTATTTGTTACCACCACTATCTGCGCACAAACGAATATTTACTATTCAGACATAGACCTGTTTTGGAAAACATTCGATAGCATACATACTGTTAATGACGCTACGCAGCAAATACAACTAATACAGACCATGTATCTTGATAAGGGGACCAAAGGATTAAAAGAACTGGCCCACATCAGGAACTGGACACCTTCAAAATTTCAGAAAAGCATTTTTGCTCATCCCGGTTTCTGGGCATCTATCAGACCTAACACGCTGAAAGTAAAAGAGAGTAAAGCAGATATTGAAAAATTAATAGCGGCATATAAAAAGCTATATCCCCCTTTTAAAAGACCGGCAATTTATTTTACTATCGGATATATTGGAACAGGAGGAACTACTACACAAACCGAAGTACTGATAGGGACAGAAATAGGGGCGTCAGACAGCATCACTAACTCAGTGGGACTTCCTCCTTTTTTACAAGGTTATTTTAAAGGCAATAAAGGTATTTTGCAGATTGTGGCACATGAACTTTCTCATACACAACATAAAGGCGGAGATATGGAGGACAAAGCCCACACCAACCTGCTTGGATTTTGTATTGCGGAAGGCTTATGCGATTTCATAGCGGAACTGTTGTTACAGCGCCCGTTAGAAACGCCATACATGCGTTATGGTAAAGAACATGAAAAGGAAATATGGCAAAAATTTAAACAGGAAATGCAGGGAACTGAGTTAAAAGACTGGTTATATAATGGTGTTGATCTGGGATACTTTGTAGGATACGCCATCTGTAAGTCTTATTATGAGCGTGCCACAGACAAGGCTAAAGCGATCGATTATATGATAAATATGGATAATGAACAGATAGCAGATTTAGATAGGTTTTTGGCTGCTTCCGGGTACATGCAGTAGCGCCTGCTGTCAAGGCAAATGGATTAAATTATTATAAATATCAGACCAGAGTACATCCGGGACGGTATGCTTTATATCTGAGAGTCGTACTCATTTTGTGAATCAATGGTATTTATGCGGTTGAAAGATCTTTTTCCTGAGCATATCTTTTACAAGAAGATGAGCATAACTGCCGCTTAAATCTTCTTCTGATAAGGGGTCAAAAGAGGCCGTTTGTATGGCATAAACCAAGGCACCGTTGTTAACATCATAAACATTGCTTTCCCAGAACCAGGCCGTATGTTCCGTATAATTTGTATATACCGGGTGATACTCATTCATGGCGCTGTAGTACAACCAGAAATCACTCTCGCGGAAGGGATAGAGGGAAAAGATAAATCTTCCGGTGACATCGTAAATTTCCTTTGATTTATCCCGAAGAACGATGGTTAGCACTACGTCAATACTATCCCGGGAAAGTATTTTTTTTATGGAGTCTTTAGGTATCGCTGCAAATGCCTGTGGGCCATATTTTATACACGCAGAGAGAGCGGTGCAGCCCTGTGCCGTTAACTGCCCGACCATATGTTTTTCCATCGTTGCCTGTAAACTGCTGTCGGGGCCATGTATTACCGCCATAACGAGAATGTTTTTATAGTTCTCAGGGTGGATCTCCCTTCCTTTCCATGTTCCAGTAATACGGGAAGTAGCACACTGACAAAAGCCAGTCATTAGTGTTATTGCAAGATGTAAATAAATCCTTTTCATAAAAAATTGCAGCGTCAGTTTTTAAAGATCACGGGTGATCGATGTAGACGGGTACTTTTTCATAAGTGATTGTTTTATGTACCTGTTCCGGCAGTGGTTTGGCTGCCGCTTTTTTCGACTATAAAATTAGCGGGGTATTGATGATAGGTAAATGATGATGGTCATACCTTTTGGGTGATTGTTGTCATGTATTGATATACAGCCATGAAACCCTGATAATAATCAACAATGCCTGTGAGCGATGTCATTCTTTTTGGAGGCGTGGTGATATAATTTAGCGGATAAATCCAGGAACTTTTCAAAATCACATATATGAAAATGGTGTTGAAATTTATAAATGGAGCATTTATTACCGCCGTTATTTTATGGACCGGCATCCTGGTATTATATGTTTTTACAGCTATAGACTTATTATCTATCGGGCAAATGGAAGATATGAAACAGGTGGGACATCCCCATAAAGTGACGATTTCCCAACCCGGAGTTGATATCACCGAAGAGCATGAGGGGGCGGAGACTACCGATAGCAGCCGGTATAATAATATCCTACTGCACCTGGTGCATAATAAACCATCTGCCAAATGGCCTGTGAATACTGGTTATCCTTTGCCGGGAGCGTTGTTGCCCTATCACCGGATTGTTGCTTTTTATGGGAACCTGTATTCCGCAAAAATGGGCATACTGGGTGAATTACCAGGAGATGATATGGTAAAACAGTTAGCGGAAGAAGTGGACAAATGGAAGCAGGCAGATACCAGCCTGCCGGTTGTTCCTGCTTTACATTATATCGCCGTTACGGCTCAGTCGCAACCGGGAAAAGACAGGAAATACAGGTTACATATGCCATCCGGAGAAATTGATAAAGTATTGGAGCTGGCAAAAAAGGCGCATGCCATTGTTTTTCTGGATATTCAGCCAGGCTGGAGTTCACTTCAGGGAGAGCTGCCGTTACTGGAAAAGTATCTCTCGCGGCCCGATATACACGTGGGTATTGATCCGGAATATTCTATGAAAAATAAACAGGTGCCCTGTACATCAATTGGCACCTTTGATGCGGAGGATATCAACTATACTATTACCTGGCTTGCCGCGCTGGTGCGGCAATACCATCTGCCTCCCAAAATACTGGTTATACACCGTTTCACACAGGGAATGGTGACAAACTATAAAAATATCCATATACAACCTGAAGTGCAGGTAGTGATGAATATGGACGGCTTTGGCGGCGTAGCGAAAAAGAAAGACAGCTACCAGTGCTGGATCTCAGGGGAGCCGGTACAGTTTACCGGGTTTAAATTATTTTATAAGAATGACGTAATAACCGGCGGGCACCTGATGCAACCTGCAGAAGTATTGGAGTTGTATCCGCAGCCGGTGTATATCCAATATCAATAGTTTTTTGTCACTGTTATAATAGTTGTATGAGATACCTGATGATACTTATCTTTTTCTTCGCTATAAAGCATATATCGGCACAGGTAAATATACCGGTGTTATGTTATCACAATATTTATGCGGGTACGGGCCACAAGAATGATTTAATGCATATCAGCAATGAACAATTGAACCTGCAATTAAAATCACTTGCCGACAGTGGATACCGTACCATATTGCCGGATGAGTTGTTGGCATATTTAACAGGAAAGCGCCCAGCCCCGGCGAAGCTGTTGATGATCACGTTTGATGACTCCCATGTAGAACATTTTTCTATAGCTGATTCCTTGCTGCGCCGCTATGGATTTAGAGGTATTTTTTTTGTAATGACGGTCACACTGGGAAAGCCAGGTTATATGACAACGGAGCAGATCCGGAAACTCGCTGACCGGGGGCATATCATTGGATCGCATACCTGGGATCATCCGCATTTGTATGCTACGGGTAAAATGGATTGGGAAAAACAATTGCTCCGGCCCAGGAAAACACTGGAAAAAATCACGGATAAACCCGTATGGTATTTTGCCTATCCCTTTGGAGAATGGAATGATACAATCATTAGTCATCTGGAGAGATCTGGTTACAGGGCAGCCTTTCAGCTAAACGGGCATCGCGGTAATGCACTATTTACAATCAGGCGTATGATAACAGACGGGCGGTGGTCGGGAGTCAGGTTACAAAGTGAGATGCTAAGATTTAGCAAAGAAAATTAGGATGGTGTATCATTAAATAATAACATTATGGATAACAGAAAATTTTGTCAGAGTTGCAGCATGCCGCTTGACACACCTGAGCTCCTGGGAACAGAGAAGGACGGAACCCCCAGCCAGGAGTATTGTAAATATTGTTACCAGCACGGCGAGTTTACTCATCCGGGCTTGTCTCTCGATGAGATGAAAGAACACATGACCAGGATGATGGATAGGGAAAAGTTGCCGGAGGATATACTGGAAGCAGCTATAGGCCGTTTGCCGCATTTAAAGAGGTGGGCAGGGAGCAACGCTGATGCGGGGCATCGGGTTTCCTGAAGCATGATCATCTGATTTCCCTGATTAAGATCAGCATAATGCCTAATTCAGGTCATTGCCACGGGGAAAGGCGGCAGGTATCTTTGGTGTGTTTATAAGTCTGATCTCATTAATAAAATTCACTGCTATGTCCGCAATTGTCACCATTACATTAAATCCAGCGATAGATAAGAGTACAACCGTCCCGGTACTGGTCCCGGAAAGAAAGTTACAATGCAGCGTACCTGTTTTTGAACCGGGTGGTGGTGGCGTTAACGTAGCCCGGGCCATTACACGGTTAGGTGGTAATGCAAAGGCAATATACCTGGGAGGTGGTTATAGTGGGAAATTTTTTGATTCCCTGTTGAACTCAGAAGGAGTTCCTGCTTTACGTGTGCCCATTGCAGGCCATACCAGGGAAAACCTGATTGTAACGGATAATAATAACCATGCACAATACCGTTTAGATATGCCGGGGCCGGTAGTGGATACTTACGAATGGCAGCATTTACTGGAAGTGATCCGGGGGATAGATGATATAGATTACCTGGTTGCCAGCGGCAGTTTGGCGCCTGGCGTGCCTGCGGATATATTTGCCTCTTTCAGTGCTATTGCGACGATTAAAGGCGCCCGTTTTATTGTTGATTCTTCCGGTGCGGCTTTAAAAGAGGCCTTACGCGAAGGAGTTTACCTGATCAAGCCAAATGTCCGGGAACTGGCAGGTTTTGCCGGTGTGAATACCCTTAATGAAAAAGAAATTACGGAAGTGGCAAAACGGATCATCAGCAGGAAGCGCTGTGAAGTAATAGTTGTATCTATGGGAGAAGCCGGTGCTATGTTGGTAACAGCCGATCTTTCAGTGAAGATACCAGCACCTGGTGTTCGCAGGGTGAGTACGGTGGGGGCAGGCGATAGCATGTTGGCCGGTATTGTTTACAGCCTGGTTGCCGGCAACGATATCCTGGAAGCTACACAATTTGGCGTAGCCTGCGGTACCGCCGCTACCCTGAATCCCGGCACAGCATTATGCAAAAAGGAAGATTCAAAGATGCTTTTTGAAGAAATATGCAAAAGACAATCGTTAAATACAAGCGTTCAGCGTTAATACCAGCTGGAATAAAAAAGGTATTTAAGACCTTAGGCCCTGGCCTTATTACGGGCGCCAGTGATGATGATCCATCCGGGATCGCTACCTATTCTCAGGCCGGGGCCCAGTTCGGACTTTCCACCTTGTACACATCGGTGCTCACCTTTCCACTGATGGCCGGCATGCAGGAAATGTGTGCCAGGATAGGGTTGGTAACATCGCAGGGATTGACCGCCACGCTTAAGCAACATTATCCCAAACCTTTTTTATATGTGATGCTGCTTTTCAGTTTTCCCGCTATTACACTAAATATCGGTGCAAATATCCAGGCAATAGGCGCTGTTTGCCATATGATATTCCCGGCAGTTCCTGTGGCCGTTTTCTGTACATTCGCCACCTTTTTGCTGATGGTCGTTATTATCCGTTATCCTTATCAAAAAATTGCGATGATCCTGAAGTGGCTTTGTCTTTCCCTTTTATTATATATTATTGTTCCCTTCCTGGTGGACCAGGACTGGAAACAGATTGCAAGAGATGCTATTATCCCGGTGATTCAATACGACAAAAATTTCCTTTCAATTATTGTCGCGATCCTGGGAACGACCATTTCTCCATATCTTTTTTACTGGCAGGCCACCATGGAGGCGGAAGAACGTTTGCATAACAATATTCTTGTAATTGATAAACAGATATTGCATAATATGAGGACAGATGTGGGCACCGGTATGTTCTTTTCCAATATTGTCATGTTTTTCATCATTCTCACTACCGGCACAGTGCTTTACCAGGCAGGTATCAGGCAGATTGATACGGTAGACCAGGCGGCAAAAGCATTGGAGCCGCTGGCTGGTAAATTAACCTACCTTGTTTTTGCTTCAGGGGTACTAGGAACGGGGTTACTGGCTATCCCCGTACTGACCGGCGCCCAGTCTTATATGCTCGCAGAAACGCTGGGGTGGACAGGAGGGCTCGACAAGAAGTTTACCCAGGCAAAGCCGTTTTATATATCTATTGTTATTTCCCTGATGGCGGGCCTGTTACTGCAGTTTTCCGGAATCAGCCCCCTCCGGGCATTGCTGTATACGGCCATCGTATATGGATTGACAGCGCCCGTATTAATCGCGATTGTTTTGCATATCGGGAACAATGAAAAGATCATGAAAGAGAATACGAATACATGGTTTGCTAATCTTTTAGGTTTTATAACGCTGATAGTAATGACTGTGGCAGCGATTGCGCTGATCTGTTTCCTGCTATGAAACAAACTGAAATCGCCGGATGATTGCTTGTGAAAAGCGATMATCCGGTGATCTGGGGGAAGCCAGCCTGAATTTTTCAGGGGTAAATTATTTGCTTACGGGAAATATGACAGTAAAGGTAGTACCCTGGTTTAATTTGCTGCTGCAATAGATTTTACCCTCCATGATCTCTGCATATCGCTGAACGATATGCAACCCCAAACCCGTTCCAGGAATATTGTTAACATTAGCTCCCCGGTGAAACCGTTCAAAAAGGTGTTGCTGATCTTCCGCTGAAATGCCCATACCATTATCTTTTACGAGGAGCGTGAAGGAAGTCTCGTTTATAGTGGTCTCGATTTCTATCTGGCTGTCGGAGGTTGAAAATTTAATAGCATTACCGAGTAGATTCATTACAATATGCTTTATCAGCGATGGATCCGATACCAGGTTTTTATCCCCTGTATGGTTGTATGTAATTGTCTGGTTGTTCTTTGCAATGTCCTGCATTTCCTGGATGACTGTATTGATATGTTCTTCAATATCAAATACCGTATTTCTGACCTGTATTTTCCCCTCCTCGATTTTACTTAAAGAAAGAAAATCATTCAGGGTATCTGTCAACAGGTTTACATTGTTGATAATCCGTTGAATATGTTTATTGCGCAGCGGTTGATCCTGATCTGCATCATAATGTTTTATAAGAAATATAGATGAAAGGATCGTACTTAGTGGAGTCCGGAATTCATGAGATGCCATGGAAATGAAACGGGATTTCAGATCACCAAGCTCTTTTTCTTTACTTAATGCCATTGTAAGTTCTCCTTTGGAGTTTTCCAGTTCCTCCAACGTTTTGCGCAACTTTGTGGTGCGGTCTTCCACCATTTCCTCCAGCTCATTATACAGTTTTTCGACCCGTTCTTCCGCTTTCTTTCTCTCGGTAATATTACTGATATAGACGATGATAAAGTTCCCTTCTTCGTTGGAATAATGACTAAGGCTGATTTCTACCGGGAATTCTGTTCCATCTTTCCGGACAGCAAAGAGATTCATGCCTATGCCCATTGGCCTGTTTTGAGGGGTGGCATTATATCTTTCCCTATGCCCTATATGACGATCACGGACACGGAGGGGGATAAGTAATTCTACCTGCTTACCCACTAACATTTCCAGTTGGTAGGCAAACTGCCGCAATGCAAAATCATTAATTATTATAATTTCCCCTTGTTTATTGGTTACGAGGATGCCAATGCTGGCATTATTGAATAGTGTTTCAAAACGATTCAGTTCTTTGTCAAGCTGCTGCCTATACTGGCGGGGAGATAAGATTTCCGTAATCCTGAAGAAGCAATAATTTGTATGATTGTATTGAAGGGAGATTTCTTCATATGCGCCGATAAATATTTCTCCATTTATATTTTTAAGTTGCCGCTCATTTACGGATAAACCGTTGCTGGCAGACTTTTCTGTGGCATCGGAAGTTCCAATCTTATTTTGTTCCATGAGCAGTTCCAGTAAGAGGTAGTTGTCTGTTCCCAATATTTTGCTCCCGGTTTCATTGATATATAGCAATTTGCCGCTTTCGAGTTCTCTTATAGCCACAAGTCCCGGGTCCTGCTCCAGGATTGCAGCGAAAATATCGAGCCGGAAGTGTATATCTATATCACCAACTGATACGCTCATGCTATTATTTAACAAAATAAAGTAAAAGAAGATTTTGCTATTCTCTGAAAAGTGCAAACGGTGTAATCCGTTTTTACGCCTCGCGTTGTATTTGGGGCGCTGTAAGTATATTATTGTGCTTTAATGGAAATATTGATTTAGTAGGGGGCTGCTTCCAGAACTACTTTTCAATAATTGAAGTTAAGAAATTTATCAGGCAAAATAAAAAAATCATCCCTTGAAAAGGTATCAATAATTGACATCCGTATTGCGGATCAGGAATTAATATCTTACAAATAAAAAATATTTTTAAATGGAATCAAATCAGCATATCTGGTAGTTGGAAGGCTTAATTGGTCCTGGTATTCCTTTCTGTTTTATGACCGTAGTCATAAAACAGGATGATTAGTCTCATTTGCAGGTGAGCATAACAATGCTAAACTTGTATTGATCAAAATTCTTTTTTATGCAGATATATATTAGTGAAGAATCTGTGGTAAAAGATATACAGGAGAAATTCCATACAATATATCCGTATCTGAAACTGGAATTTTACAGGAAGCCACATACAAAAGGAGAATACTCCCCGGAAGAAGAGAAAATATCTCGGGATACTCCGATTGAGAAAATAAGAATGCGAAATGGTTTCGGATGGCTCGATATCAGCTATTACAGGACTGCCGCTGCCATAGAACATGACTTCAGTTACGTTTTTGGATTAAATGCACAGATACTTCGTAAAGCCGGAGCATTATGGCTGGAAACTACCGGTACTGATAACTGGACATTGGAAGAACTGAATAATGCAGGAAGATCATTAAAGAGCCACTCCTTTCAGTTACCAGAAGATCCTGACGATGACTGAAACAATCGGGTCAGATGGTTAGTTTTAACCTGAAAATCCAAGGATGCCGCTGTTATTGCTGTAATCGATGCTTTTGAGACAAAAGGAAAACTTCAATCTCAAAAGTAAAAGCTCTGGCGATTAGCTGGCGTTTTTATACCAAACTATTCGTAAGATAAGCGCGCGTTTAAACCGGAGAACTATTAGAGGTAGATATCTTCGTATTTTTGTAGCGATAAAAATGTTTTTCAAACCTGATCAAATCAGCCTATTCCGGGAGGTAACAAAGAGAGTTGCATTAACATTAATCACTGTAAAGCCACAATGTATAAGGCATCCGCAGATAAGTCTCCCTGACAACCTGGCCAGCCGTTATATTCCATACCAGCCAATGAACCCAGGATCTTACGGGTTTATTCTATTCCCATTAATGAAAATTTCCTTGGTGGGATCAGGATGCCCTAATTGTTTTAATCTCCGGACATGAGAGCGAAAAGCCGCCCCAAAAGAAGCTTTTGAATTATAAAATAAATTGAATTCGCGGGCTGTTTTCTCTACAATTGGAGCCATTTTTCTATAATGAACGTGACAGATATTTGGAAAAAGGTGGTGTTCGATCTGGAAATTCAATCCTCCAATGTACCAATTCAGGAAAAGATTATTTCTTGCAAAATCTGCTGTTGTCCGAATCTCATGAACAGCCCATTCATCGTGTATAACTCCATTTACGTCTGGCCTGAACTGTTGCGCACCCTCCACCACGTGTGCCATCTGAAAAACGGTACTAAGTATACACCCGGCAGTCCAGTGCATGATCAGAAAACCAAGAAGAACCTGCCACCACGTATATTGCGTTACAAGAACAGGCAGACCAATAAAAGTGAACAGATAAATAATCTTTACAATCACCATTTTTGCGTACTCTCTTTCGGGGTTCACATGATATTTTTCGGTTATCCCTTCCTTATTGTATTTAGCGAGCTGGGTAAAATCCTTTACCAATTTCGCGATAGTCATAAGTCCATAAAAGAAAAAGGCATGTATATATTGGTACCGATGAATTTTTTTTAACGGGGCATATTCCGAAAGCCGGATAGGACCTTTTCCTGCTATATCTTCATCATATCCTTCAATGTTTGTATAAGCGTGATGCATCATGTTATGCTGCACTTTCCAGTTAAATACATTGCTGCCCAGCAGATATAGGGTTCCGCCCATTACTTTATTGATCCACTCTTTGTTTGAATAAGAACCATGGATTGCATCGTGCATAACATTCATTCCTATACCGGCCATTCCTATTCCCATGGTGATGGTAAGTAGCATCGCCACCCATATATTCATTGGGATGATCAGTAACAATACAAATGGCCCGATATATAGTAATAGCATGGCGACTGTTTGTGTTACCAGCGTAAAATTCCCCTTAGTGGAAATACCATTTCCTTTGAAGTAGTGGTTCACATTACTTCGTACTGCGGCAGAAAATTGCTTTTGCCATGCTTCATCAGTTACAAATTTGATTGTTTTCATATCATTGGCTTTCTGTGATTAAAAAGGATTCTATGATGTTACCAGCTATCACTGGTAATTTTTCTCATATTATACCTGCTCTAATACTTTCTTTAATTTATTTTTTATTTCCGCCGCTATCTTGCGTAAATCTTTGTTTAATACCGCCTTCATCGACACTACCGGATTTATGGCTGATACCTCAATCTTACCGGGCTTCTTTTCCTGAACAATTACATTACAGGGGAGCATAGTACCAATTTTGTCTTCTGCCAGTAATGCTTTGTAGGCAAACGGCGGATTACATGCACCTAATATTTTGTAGTTGTAAAAATTCTCACCAAGCTTTTTATTTAAGGTTGCTTTGATGTCAATTTCTGTCAATATGCCGAACCCTTCTTTGCTTAGCGCATTGGTAACTCGTTGAATGACTTCTTCAAAATCCCCTCTTATTTTTTTGTTGAAATAGTACTTCATTTTAGACCTGATTTAATAATGTTTTAATTAATATTTCTAGCACTTTCTGACTTTCAAATTTCCTTTTTTAATGCCTCATCATATATGATCTAAGTCATCTATTTGATTGATCTAAGTCACAGACGGCTATTATGTGTATATAATATTTAAATGCACAGGTACTTCGTAAAGCCGGAACATTATGGCTGGAAACTACAAGTGCTGATAGCTGGACATTGGAAGAATTGAATAACGTGGAAAGATTATTATAGAGCCTCTTCCTTCAGTTACCGGAAGATGCTGATGATGACTGAAACAGTTGGGTCAGATGGTTAGTTTTAATTTCTTAATGATTCTTACGATCGCTACTGTTAACATTGAGCACAGTAATATAATACTCCAGTCTCCCAGTCCAATCACTGTAATTCCCAGGATTTTATCTGCCGGCGTAATCCAATAAGCAGCCAAAGACAACAGGATACAGCTTACGATCGCATACCATACAGCTTTGTTACGGAAGACATCCGTTTTATGAAAGGGGATCGTTCCCTTAAAAGTCATATTAAGTACCTGGAATAACTGGGAGAAGATCAGGGTATAAAAAAGGATATTATTGTATATCCTGTTATTCCAATGATCATGCCGGTGGAGCAGGAAATGGCTGATAGCTACTGCTCCCAGGGTAGTGGTTGTGATAACAAGCGCATAAACAAAAATGGCGGTCCATCTTTTTTTGTCAATAATGGAGGTTTCGGGCGGATAAGGTTTCCGTTTCATAATTTGATCACCGCCGTTACTGACACCCAGTGCCAGTGCGGGCATTGCATCTGTCAGGAAATTAATGAACAGGATCTGTAACGGGAGCAGCTGGAACGACAGGTTTAATAAGGCGCATACGGCAATTACAAGCAACTCGCTTAAATTACAGGATAGCAGGAAAATCACGAATTTCCGGATATTTTCGAAAATAATTCTCCCTTGCCTGATGGCAGATACAATGGCCGTAAAGCTATCATCTTTCAGGATCATGTCTGCTGCTTCCCGTGCTACCTGTGTTCCTCGTAACCCCATGGCAATACCGATATCTGCTTTTTTTAGCGCGGGGGCATCATTTACGCCATCACCAGTCATGGCTACAATCATTTTTTCATCCTGCAAAACTTTAACCAGGTGTTGCTTCTGTTCGGGGCTCACCCTGGCAAATACAGTGGTATTCAACCATAGCGCCCTGTCTGCTGTTGTTAGTTGAGCATAAGGTTTCATTTTGCCACCAAGCATTACATCATTGCCTGAAGTGGATATACCTAATTGCAACGCAATATTTTTTGCGGTTGCCGGGTGGTCGCCCGTAATCATGATCACACGTATGCCAGCATTTTTACATTCTTTAATAGCTTCCATAACACCGGCTGCTGGCGGATCACTGAACCCGATAATGCCGGCCAGCGTCAGGTTATTCATGAAAGATGGTTCCTGTTTTGTTGTTTCCCGGTAAGCAAAAGCCAGTATGCGGAACCCGGAGCGGGCATATTTTGTGGCAATGGATTTCCATTCTTCCTTTTGTTCTTCCTCCATTGGAAGTTTCCCGTTTTCAGTAAGTACTGAAGTGCAGTATGAAAGTATTTCCTCMACGGCTCCTTTTGCCGCGACGTAGTAGGGCAGATCCTGATCCTTTTGCCGATGAAGGGTGGCCATGAATCTCGTTTCGGAGGAGAATGGTATTTCAGCTGTTTTGCTGAATTGTTGCTGATAATAGGCTGGCTTCACTCCCGATGCGTATACCATTTTTAGTAAGGCTATCTCCAGCGGATCTCCTGAAGTATTTGCTCCACTGTTATTAGGCTGATAGCTGGCGGTATTGCATAACGCTGAGATATGGCGTAAATGAGCATAGGCAGCTGCTTCTGCGATAACGTGGTTTCCCAGCCAGTGAATGGAGAAATTGGTCGCATCGACCTGAACATGTGCCGATAGCCCGGCGGTATGGATAAGCGATACTTCGATCTGATTTTGTGTAAGCGTGCCTGTTTTATCGGTACAAATAACATTTGTTTCCCCAAGGGTTTCTACGGCAGATAGTTTTTTTACGATGACATTATGCCTGGCCATCCGCAACATACCAAAGGACAAAGCAAGCGTAGTTACAACGGGTAATCCTTCCGGAATGGCGGCAACAGACAATGCTATTGCTGTCTTTAATATCTGTGTGAAAGGCGTGCCATAGAACGCGCTCACGGAGAATATAATAACAATGAGTCCCAATGTAATCCAGATCAGTTTTTTACTTAAATACCGCACTTTTTGCTCCAATGGAGTGGCCGTTTGTTCGGTCTGTTGAACAATACCGGCCAGTTTGCCAAATGCTGTTTTCATACCAGTGTTTACCACTATCGCCCGGCAATTACCTCTCGTAACAAAAGTGCCTTTGTATAACATGTTGTTCCTGTCGGAAAGCGAAGTATTTTCCGGTAGCTGGTGTTGAAATTTGTCTACAGGAAAAGATTCACCCGTGAGGGTTGATTCGTCGACCTGTAATTGATTGGCGGAGAGAACCCGTGCGTCGGCGGTTACCATTTCTCCGCTCTCGATAAATAGCAGGTCACCGGGAACCAGTAACTCCGATTTTATTTCCATCATCTCGCCGCTCCGGATAGCCCTGGCCGGAACAACACTCATTTTTTTGAGTGCTTCCATAGAACGATGGGCCTGGTATTCCATCCAGAAGCCAATGATGGTATTCAGGATCAGTACCGCAAGGATAGCAAAGCCATCCAGCCATTCTTTGAAGAAGAAGGAAAGCAGCGCTGAAATGGCCAGCAGTATTATAAAAGGACTGGTAAACTGCCGCAGTAATATTAATAATGGTGGATTGCTTTTGGGACTGGTGATGCTATTGTAGCCATACCTGCGCAATCTTGTTACAGCCTCTTCTTTTGTTAATCCCCGGATGGCATCTGTTGAGCAGACCTGGATGATGGTTTCAGCCGTTAATGCCCAGTATTGGTCGTTTTCCTTCCTGATCGACAGATTCATCTTTTTATTTTTTTGCGTCAGTGCTTTGTTTAGCTGGCCCTAAGGAATTTATACATTGCACCACTGTGGCTATGTTCCCGCAGTTGTATATCATGGACTGCCAGGTATTCTATGATGTTTTGCATGTTAACGATGCCCATTATACGGTTCCCCGTAACCACAGGCATTGCTGTTACTTTATTCCCCGACAGTTTATCAATTGCCTCTTCCATAGTACATTCTTCATTAAGCGTTGGTACATCCGCTGTCATGAACTGACTGATTGTTGCTTCATGTTTTCCGCCTGATAGCGCACGGAGAATAGTATTCCGGTCAATTATACCGGCAGTAGTTGTATTATCTGTCACCAGAAAACATTTATCCTGGTAGTGCAACATTTTTTCGGCAGCCTCCTCAATTGTTGTAGTTGCAGGAAATGAGGAAGCAGTATCTATTGCCAGGTCTTTCAGATACAGACCTTTTGCTGCTGCTTTCAGATAGACTATTTTTTCCTCTCCGGCCCCGCTGACGATGATGAAGAAACCAATAAACATCAGGATAATATCAAAGACGATTAGTCCGCCTATGATAAACAGTGCCGCTATTATTCTGCCGGTAAATGCTGCTATAGCGGTTGAGCGGGTAGGATCCATTCGTAGTCCMAGTATTCCTTTCAATATTCTTCCGCCATCCATAGGGAAAGCGGGGATCAGGTTAAATAATGCCAGCATTATATTTACAACATAGAGGTAATACAGGAAATTATAGCTGTCAACAGATCCTATTACGTCTGCCGCTTTCCAGAACGGAGGATATCCCGGGATGAAAGGAAGCAAAGCAACTGCAATCAACAGGTTACCCATCGGGCCTGCCGCGCTGACAACAATTTCAGCGGCCGGTTTTTCCGGCATCTTTTCCATAGCAGCAATGCCTCCAATAGGGAGCAAGGTGATGCTTTTGGTATGAATGCCGTACCTGCCTGCGGCCAGCGAATGGCAGAGCTCATGGAATATTACACATGCAAATACAGCCGTAACAGCTATTACTGACCACAGTACCTCGCTGGCCGCTGTTCCTGTGGCGCTTTGTATAAACAGCATCAATGCTATCAGCAATCCGAAAGACCAATGCAGGTAAATGCTGGTATGATTAATAGTGAATAATTTTATACTGTTTTTCATTTCCTGATATTTAATTGAAACATCTATAGAAGATAAAGATCACCGGTGTGCGATGAAAACGGGCACCTTGTGCTCACTTAGTATTTCAGCCACAAAGCTCTTCCTGAATAACTGAGATACTTCGGAACGTGCCAATGCTCCGCATACCAGCATAGGCTTTTCGATTTCTGCCAGCCAGGTATCGAAATATTTTCGTGGCGTTGCTTCCGGTTTTTGTATAGTGAGATGGGAGAAGTGTTTTGTTACCAGCTCCTCTATAGACAAAAGGTCCGGAATGACTGTTTCTCCGGAAGTGGCATATACGAGGATCGCTTTTTTATCAGAAAGTTCGGGAAACAGGTAACAAAAGTTCTTGATTGCAAAAGCAGCATTTTCGCTGCCGTCGTATGCAAGAACAATGCTTTCGGGGAAAGCCGCTTCTTCAGGTACCAGCAGCACAGGACATTCCGCATCATGTACAGCCATACCGATAAATTCGTTAGGCGATCTCATGGCAACATCTTCATAAAACTTTTCACTATCCAGCATCAACAGATCTGTGAAACGGGTTTCTTTTCTCAGTTCGGACATCGCCGCTTCATTAGGATGTTTGTGCACCCGGTATTCAATATTTCTGCGGATGCATTCGCTTTCAAATGTTTTTATATGCTGCTCTATTTGCCCGGCACTATAGCCTTCCATGGTTGGTATGAAAAAAGGGCCGCCGCCTGCTGCATAACTCCAGGAAGCAGATAAATCTACCCGTGGCAAAAAGGTGCCGGTCAAAAGAATAGGTTGTAGTTCATTGAGCCGGCATGCAAATTCAAAAGCTCCTTTGGCAAAATGGACGCCATCAAAAGCCAGTAATATCTTTTTCATACATCAGTTTTAAGATAAAGCTACCCGGTTATGCTTTCAGGAAAAATGATTTCCGGCAACCATTATATTGATTTTAGTCAGCCCCAAAAAACATGATGAAGATCAGAAAACATCCTAATAATTGTCATTTAAAACAGGAGCCAGGGAAGGTACATTCGCTTTTATTTTTTTAACCTTAAAAAACTATTTATTATGAAAACAGATTTGCAATTAAGGGAAGACATATTAGATGAATTAATGTGGGAACCCATGTTACGTCCATCAGAAATTGGAGTAACGGTAAAAGATGGTATTGTTACTCTTTCCGGCTATGTAAGCGATTATAGCAAGAAGCTGGCTGCTGAAAAGGTGGTTAAGAGAGTAAAAGGTGTAAAAGCAGTAGCGGAAGATATCGAGGTGCGTTTGCCTTATGGTGCACAGAAAAATGATGAAGAAATTGCGGAGGAAATTGTAAATGCCCTGAAATGGAATATCGATGTTCCGAATGACACGGTATCTGTAAAGGTGGAGAACGGATGGGTGACACTGGAGGGCGAACTGGAATGGCAGTATCAGCGCGATGCTGCAAAGAATGCTGTCAAAAACCTGTTAGGTGTAAACGGTGTGATTAACCTGATAAAGCTCAAACCAGCAGTGAACTCGCATATCATCAAAAGCAATATCAGAAAAGCATTGGAGCGTAACGCTGATCTGGAAGCAGATAAAATTACGGTTGATGCTTTAGATAGTACGGTTACGATAAAAGGTAAGGTTCATTCCTGGACTGAAAAAGAAGAGGCAGAAAGAGCAATTTGGGCTACACCAGGGGTTGTGGAGGTAATTAATCAGCTGGAGATAAATTCATAAACCGATATGCCGGAAGATGACCGGGCAATATCACCGTTTTCCCGGTATTGCCAGGTCATTTTTTGCGCAGGTAACCTGAATGCCGGTGTATGACCGCTATCATACAGCGAACTGGCTGATCTCATTTTGAGGGAATCCGCGGTAGACTAATATTTAGGTAAAATAAGCCTTTTATCATGGATGTCTATATTAGTGAAGATGCTGTGGTCGTGGATATACAGGAAAAATTCAGGGAGTTTTATCCTAACCTCAAACTGGCGTTTTACCGTAATCCGCGCCATAAAGGAGCATGTGCTCCAAAGGAGGAATTGGTGCCACGGGAAATGCCTGTCGACAAAAGCTGGATGATGCAAATTTCGGCCGGGTGGATGTCAGCCGACTTACCTGATTTTGGAGCTTTTTCCGTAGCATAGGGGATCAATAGCATGTCTTTTAACCCTATGCTTTATTGGAGGTATTGCCAATATTTGTAAAGCGGATGATGAATATGATGTCAATCACAAATGCGTTACCGTATTGATCTGACATCATTTACCGGCAGGTAGATCAGGTTCTTTCGAATCTGCCGGTTTTTTCACTGATCCTTATCCTGTAAACAATAGGCCGGATAATATGTTCCGGTATTTTTTTCGTCGTCATTTCCTCATGCATCTCAGATACTCCCACCGTTTCACTTACCCGCAGATGAGCCAGCCGGCTTATGAGGAATTTCATGGCATAAAATCTTTCTTTCGGATCTGTTATTTCTTCATAATCTCCCCATAAAACAACGCTCCGCCAGTTTGCCTGATCAATGATTTCGTCTACCTGGAAGCAAATATGCGGATGTTTTCGCATCATATTTATTTTCATTCCTTCTTTTGAATGTATCAGGAGATAAGCGTTATTGAATGCATAACTGACGGGCACTATATATACTTTTTGTCCATCGGTACACCCGATGCGGCCTGTTACATTATTGGCCAGTACTTGATCAATCTGATCCAGGTTTAATTTGCCTAACATACAATCGGTTTTTATAACAATTAAATCCAGGTCATCAACGGAAAGTCCTGCCGGTTGGGCAGCAGCGGATGCCTGGGAACAACTCTGAAACTATAAACAAGAGCGCCGGTAAAGTGTAGCAATACCTGGCATGAATAAGTGATATAGTCATGGCTCACCGTTTCAACTGTTAATTCCTGCACTGTTGTGTAGCTGTCAGGCTGCTGTTTATGATAGAAAACCACTTCTACACTTATTTCATTAACATGTAATGTGCCAATAGAAAGGATTATTCTGGCCTGGAAGGTTTCTCCCGGAGACTGCAGGCTGTTACTGCGCTGAGGTTCTTCTATTGTTACCACATGTATTTCATGCCACGCGTTGCGAATCCTGTTTTTCCAGGCTACCAGCTCTCTTGTGTTTTTGTATCCCGAGGCCAGCAGTAATTTGCTCCTCTCATATAATTCTCTGTAGCAGCGGTTGTATCCGGCAATTGCACGGGTCATGTCAAATTCACGTGTAATATTGTCAAATCCGTTTTTAATCATACTAATCCACTTTTCGGGCAATCCTTCCGTATTACGGTCAAAGAAAAGCGGTATAATTTCCTTCTCCAGCAAATCGTATAGGAAGGCAGCATCGCATCGTTCTCTGTAGGTATCCTGTTCAGGATGGTTACTGGTTTCCAATGTCCATCCTGCATTTTCGCGGTTGGCTTCCGCCCACCAACCTTCCTCAGGACTGCAGTGGAGAACACCGTTGCAAATGGCTTTCATACCGCTGGTGCCGGAAGCTTCCATATTATGTTCGGGTGTATTTAACCACAAATCCACTCCCTGTGTCAACAATGCCGCCAGTTCCATGTCATAGTCCTCCAGGAATAAAACACGCACGTTAAATGCCGGCATCGCTGTTGCGGTGATCACTTTTTTCAATAGCGCAATACCATCGGCATCATCCGGGTGGGCTTTGCCTGCAAGAATAATTAACACCGGGCACTTGTTATTGTTGACGATAGCTGTCAACCGTTGTATATCAGCAAAAAGCAATGAGGCCCTTTTGTAGGTAGCAAACCGTCTCGAAAAACCAATCACCAACGTCTCCATAGATAGATCTTCCGGGGGAAAGTTATTTTTTTGACTGGCCAGGTAAAGCGCAGGTGTAACTGTTTGTCGTCTATTCACAATACCTTGCCACATATCCCCTTTCAGTTTTTTACGTATGTTCCATATAATATTATCCGGGATCTGTTTGGCTTTACCGGCAATGATGTCGTCATAGTATGGCCTCCAGGCGGAAGCCATCCAGGTAGGCAGATGTATGCCGTTGGTGATATAGGTGATATGTAGTTCATCCGGTTTGAAATCTTTCCACAGGGGCTGCATTATAGCGCAGGATATTCCGCGGTGTTGTTTGCTTACTGCATTTATTCCCTGTGAGAGGGTGGCTGCCAGGTTCAGCATAGAAAATTTACCAGGATTATGCTCATCGCCTGTATTGCCAAGTTGCATAAAGGCACTCCAGGAGATGTTGAAATCTTTTACCAGGTACGCGAAATAGGTCCTGAGCAGGACTTCATCAAAAATATCCATTGCGGCAGGTACGGCAGTATGTGTAGTAAACTGGGTGGAATTTTTAACAATCTCCAGTGCTTCTTCAAAGCTAAGATGTGATTGCTGCATCATGATATGAATCCGTTCCAGGGCGGTAAATGCGGCGTGGCCTTCGTTGATGTGGTACAGATCGGGTTGGATACCCAATACTTCCATCATTTTCACGCCGCCTATTCCCAAAAGGATTTCCTGTTTCAATCTCATTTCCGGCTGACTGCTGTATAGCCGGGCCGATATCAGCCGGTCTTCTTCATTGTTTTTTGCTATATCTGTATCCAGGAGATAGAGGGAGACTCGTCCTACAGCTACTTTCCAGATAGCGGCATATACGATGCGTCCGGGGAAAACAAGCTCAATGCCTGCCTGTTCGCCCTGGTTATTTTGTACGGGGTAAACCGGCAGGTTTTCTGTTTCCATTACATCCGGAATAGCCAGTTGTACACCATCAGGGGATATTTTTTGTTTAAAGTATCCCCCTTTATACAGCAGGCCGGTTGCTACCAGGTTTACCCGGTTATCACTTGCAGCTTTGATATAATCGCCGGCCAATACCCCGAGTCCACCAGCATAAAGTTTCAGGTCTTTGTGCAACCCATATTCCATGCAGAAATATGCCACCAATGGCGCTGGTTGATCGGTAGGTTGCGTATACTTTTCATAAGCTGCCGATATTGTTTGCAGCTTCTGCCGGAAGACTTTGTCTTTTTCTAGTTGGAGGAGGCTGGCAGGGCTGATTTTTTTTAGTAACAGACACGGATTTTGTTTATAGCGCCATTCGTTTTTATCGGCATATGCGTATAACGCACCTGCCTCCGGATTCCAGGACCACCAGAGGTTTCTGCTGATCTGTTGTAATGGCTGGAGAGCGGCAGGGAACATCGGTTGCAGGGTTATTTCCCTCCAGACCGGCTTTGATGCCGGTATCGTTTCAATAATTGTTTCCGCAGGAGATACCTGTGGTTTGTTGTAAAAAAGTTGTTCCCGTTGGATACTTTTCTGCAATGCCAGATCATACGCCTGATAATAATAGGTAAGGAGATGATCCCACAGGAACTGTTCTGCAATATGAGCGGCGCTCTCCCTGGCGGCTGCAATGAGCGCCGGAGTTTCAGCGGCATAATTACAGATAATGTCAGCGATGTTGGCTGCTGCTGCATTTTCATTATTATCATTTCTCTCTACTATAAATATTCCTTTGCCATTAAAACCAGGCAACCTGCCAACAGCTTCACTGAAGCCTGAAAGGCTGGTAGAAACAGCCGGAATGTGAAATGCTGCGCTTTCCAGCGGAGTATATCCCCAGGGTTCATAATAGGAAGGGAATATAGCGAGGTCAAACCCTATAAGCGTATCGTAATAGTTGAGATTGAATATTCCATCCGCTCCATCGAGATATACCGGTGCATAAATGATCCTGGCGTGATTGGCAGGCGCGTTATTCAGTTGCTGTTGCCGGATATGATTTAAGATAGGATCAGTGTCTGCCCCTTGTAAATTATGTGTCAGGACTTCCCCGGTCGGGGTGGGCAGTGGCGCCTGCAACAGTAGATTATCCAGTAGTATTTTACGCGGACCGGTGTGATTGGCAGGCACGAAAATAAATGCCAGGATATTCCGTTTTATTCCGTTTGTTTTATTCAGTAATGAAATGGCGTCAATAAAGGTATTAATGCCTTTATTTCTGTATTCATATCTGCCACTTTTGATCACGAGCAGGCTGTCGTCCGGTTGCTGCTGACCCAAAAGTGCGGAAGCGACTTTGAGGAGTATATTTCTTGCCCTGTTCCGTTTAGTATCATATAATGGAGCGATGGGCACCATGTTTGTGTCAAAACCATTTGGTGTGATAACATCGGGATATTTGCCAAGGAATTTTTCACATTCTTTTGCAGTAAAGCGGCTTACGCTTGTAAAACAATCAGCTGTTGTCGCCGCAATTTTTTCAAGGGAATGTTTCGAGATGACATTAAAATCCCTGGCAGATTGATCGGCATTAAGGTTATCGAAGCAACTGTAAAATGGCGAACCACTGCCTGCTATTGCCCGGCCGCATACAGTTGCATGGGTGGTAAATACGGTGGCTACCTGGGGTATATTTTCTTCTACATACAAAATGCCTGTGCCAGTCATCCATTCGTGGAACTGCGCAATAATATGATCTGTAGCGTTGAGATGACAATGGTAAAATCCTTCAATGACTTTACCGGCCGCATATCCAAACATAGCGGGTTCAATATAATCCCATTGACCGGACAAAGAATCTAAACGGAACTTTGTCCAGAAATGGGTGAAAATTTCATTCTTCTGCTGGAAAAAAGGTGTAAAGTCTATCAGTATAACCAATGGGTTCCCGGGAATATTCCACCTGCCTGCTCTTACCCTCAGGCCGGCTTGCTGCATGTGCATTTTCCAGGTAGGAAACAGGTTTTTATCTTCTGTAAATTCGGGATTGCCGGCGATGCCGGATGGGAGGTCAGGGCCAATCATGATCAGCCGGTTACCCCATTGTTCCTGCAGCAAACGGGCTTTAGTTATCAATACTGTATGTATACCGCCTACTTTATTGCATACTTCCCAGCTTACCTCAAAGATGTAATCCGGCTTCCAGCGTATATCGTCCATTGGTCGTCATTTTTTTCTTTTCAAGGGAGTTGTCTGTACGCAGGGAAAAATCTGTCAGTACATTCATATAATTGATAAAGGCATCAAAAGGGGTGTCGTAAGGACTCAAAGGATTGCCGTTGTCCTGGATGCCCATATAATAAAAGTGGTCGGCGCTTTGCAGGTATAACCAGTCCTCTGTCAGCTGTGCGTCACCGGCAGCATGCACTTTTTTTTCGAGTGCATACAAGGTATCGAACGCATCCTGTTGCATATCATTGTTGAGCCAGGGTTGTAAATCATGAAGTGCGTCAGGCAAGGTGGTTGTTTGTGGCCTCATGATGGAAGCTACTGTCGGCAGCAGTTTTATGACTTCCTGCGGTGCCATCAGGTGATTGTTTTGTTCCAGTACTTCCGGCGGTAAGTGTTTGGCAAAATCAGCTATCACGTCTGCATGCTCATGAAATTTGCCGAATATGCGATAGTCTTTGAACAGGTTGATGATTTTGTTTTCAGTAAAATCGCTGTTGGTAAGTGTTGCAATGAAACCCATGTTTGCGGCCATGTCAGCGATTTTTTTATTGTAGGTCTGCGCTGTATTGCGAAATACCTGGGGTGTTTTTCCGAATAATGCGGCTATGCTGGCGGTATGTTGTTTTACCTGGAAATTAAATTCTTCACTACTCTTCAAAGCAGCAAGTGAATGGCTGTAAGTATCAGACGTAAATTCCACACAGCCTGTATCTGCAAGCGCAAGGAAACTTTCAATCACTTCCGGCATGTACATTTGAAATTGATCCAGTAGGGTACCTGAAATGGAAAAATTTACACGAAGCCGCCTGTTCCCCGCTTTTATCAGTTTCAGTAATGCCCTGTTGGCCGGTAAATAGGCTTGGAGCGATACCTGCCGGAGTATTTCACTATTTAAAGTTTCATTATAATAAGGCATGCCACTGCCTATATCCATAAATGAGAATTTGTTTAACCGGAAAGGTTGATGCAGCTGGAAATAAAGACAGATATTTTTCATAGAAAAAATGATTAATAATTGGAGATAAGGTGCTCATATAGTTTTTTAATATGGGATGCTTGTTTTTCCCAGCTAAGCGCGTTTAGTTCCTGTGTACTTTCGCGTTTCAATAGCCGGTGAATACCTTTATACCTGGCCAGTGCATGTATACAATTAGCCATATCCGAGGTGTCGAAGCTGTCTATTTTCAAAGCATATTGCAATACTTCCTGTACTCCTGACTGCCTGGAGATAATAACAGGGACGCCGGCTCTGATGGCTTCCAGCGGAATGATACCAAACGGTTCGGAAACAGAAGGCATTACGAATACATCACTGGTGGCGAGTAGCCTGTCGAGTTCGGCCCCTTTCAGGAATCCGGGAAAATGAAAATATTGTGAAATACGTAGTTGGGCTGCATAAGAGATCATCGCTTTTAGCAGGTCTCCGCTTCCTGCCATAACAAAACGGAATGACTTATCTATTTTCAATATTTTATGTGCAGCCTCGATGAAATAGGCAGGGCCTTTCTGGTAGGTTATCCTGCCGGCAAAAGTGACCACCTTTTCTTTGAAGGACTTGGGCGGCGGGTCACTTTCTTTTTCCGCGACCGGTAACACCGCGTTATGAATCGTCACTACTTTTTCAGGTGGAATGGAGTATTGGTCAATGATTACCCTTCTTGTTAATTCACTGACTGCAATGACTTTGTCTGCTTGCATCATCCCATTCCGTTCAGTTTCATATACCTGTGTATTAATATGGCTTCCTGAACGGTCGAATTCCGTAGCATGAACATGTACAATCAGTGGCTTTCCACTCGCTGCCCTGGCCATAATGCCGGCAGGAAAAGCAAGCCAGTCGTGCACATGAATAACATCAAAATCATGTTGCGAGGCAATAGTTGCTGCTGTTAATGCGTATTGCCATACTTCTTTCATCAGGTTTTTTCCATACCCTCCCGTGAATGGATACCGCATTGCCTGGCTGTTGCTGATTTGATTACTGCTAACAGTGGTTGTTGTAGTTGAAGTGGCAAATGTTTCGGGGCTGTGATAAGGGACTACCGGGCTATTTACTTCAAAATAGGAGAATGTTTCCTGTAATTTTTCTGCATGTACATATGGCTGGGGTATGTATACGTCACCTGCGCCAACTACTTTAATGTCCCCGGCATCTTCATTGCCATGTTTTTTGGGCACCACAAATAGTACCTCTACGTTATTTGCCACGAGTCCGGTTGCTATACCCAGACATGCTGTACCTAATCCTCCTGAAATATGTGGTGGAAATTCCCAGCCAAACATGAGCACCCGCATATAAATTATATTTATGATTTATAATTATCCAACAGATTTCTGAATCGTAAAAGTTCCGCCACACTCCAGGCCTGGGAAACGGCGCCACCGGCCCGGTGGGGGTAGTCGCCATCAAATACTTCTGCCATTGTATAAAGGCAGCTTTCTTCCAGGGCCGGAGCCAGCCCTTTATATATTTCTTCCAGTAAGGGAAGCCCATCCTCTTTGTACACCCTGAGGTAGCCTTCTGCGAAATGCGCCAGCATCCAGGGCCATACAGTACCCTGGTGATAGGCCATGTCGCGGGCCGGCTGGTTGCCACAATACTGTCCATGATAATTTGCATCATGAGGGGATAAGGTCCGTAGTCCCCGCGGAGTTAGCAGCTCCTCTTTTATTTTGTCTATCACAGCCTTTTGTTGTTCCTCCGTTAGCGGAGAGAAAGGAAGTGAGACCGCAAATAATTGATTGGGACGTACGGACCAATCCATATATGAAACATTCACACAGTCTGCGAGATATTGTTTTTCTGCATCCCAAAAACAGCGGACAAAGGAGTCTCTTATTTTTTGGGGGTAGGAGGACCATTTTGTTACAAAGTCCTTATCACCTGCTTTAGCGGCTGTTGCCAGGCAGAAACAAACAGCATTGTACCAGAGGGCATTTATTTCAACCGCCTTCCCCTGGCGCGGCGTAACCGGTTTGTTATTGATGATGGCATCCATCCAGGTGAGTGCATAATCTTCTGCTCCGGCATATATTAATCCATCTTCCTCCATGCCGATACCCAGTAAGGTACCTTGCCGGTAGTGGTCTAATATGGAGGAAAGGTAAGGGCCGTACATCTCCCAGAGTTTTTCTTCTGGTATATAATAATGAACAAATTGTTGCATGGCCCAAATCAGCCAGAGAGAGGCATCGGCGGTATTGTAAGCTGCTTTGTTGCCGGTACCGGTATTAGGTATGATACCATTGCGCATATCTTCCAGCAAAGCGTCGGTTATTTTCCTGAAGTAATATACCTCTCCGGTCAGCAATGTTAATCCGGGTAGCGATATGCACGTATCCCTGCCCCAGGCACCAAACCAGTAATAGCCGGCTTTGATAATAGTTCGTTCGTTGTTGTTAATAAGAAATTGCCGGGCACTGTTCTTCAGGTAATCGCAGAGCGTAACGGGTTTTTTTTGTGCCTGGAACCAGTTGTTGATCCGTAGAGGTAATCTCTCCATGTTGGCAGCTCTCATGCCGGCCGCAAAAAATACGGATTGTCCCGGTTCTATTGTCAATTCAAAATATCCCGGGGTATACAGGTCTTCCTGGTACTCATATCCTCTTTTTTGTTCTTCAGGATAAACGAAGTTATAATACCAGTCGGCAGTGGGAATAAACTCTCCATTGACAGAGGTTTGCAGGAAAAGAGGAGTATAAGCAGGATAGAGTTGAATTGATATCCCGTTTTTAATTGGTTTTACAGTTTCATTTACCTGGTTGTTCCGGTGAGTGAGGGTATGCATGTTCCTGAATGCAAGGAAAGGCATCAACCGCAACGTGACGCCTGCATCGGCTTCCCGCAGTGTATATTTAATATATAGGGTATTGTCCATTGTCAGAAATAGCCATTCTTTCACCAGTACCATATTGCCTAATCTATAGGTCCAGGTTGGAATAAGGTTGTTGTCGAATGTATAAATATGACGGAAGCCCTCGGGGTAATATGTATTCGGGTAAGCGTGCGTGCTTAGCATCCATGTTTGGTCATCTTTCAGTACCGTTTCATCCAGTGAAGACAGTAATACATGGTTATCTTCATCCAGATGTGGCTGCGGAGCTACCAGCATTCCATGGTATTTCCTGGTGTTACAGTTGCACAAAGTGCCTGCTGCGTAGGTGCCATTATCACTAACCAGCAGAAATTCCCGGCAGTCGGGCTGTTCTGCCTGATCCAGCACCAGTTTCCTGAATAGCGGTTGTTTTTTGTTAATGGTTAGCATGGGGTGAAATAATTAATGTATGTCCAAAAGTACCAATGCGGTTGATGTTTATTTATGATCATGATTAGGCAGAGATATGATTGTTATCAATCTTTTCGGTTTTTTAGACCAGCATCATCTGCAAGGTTGACGAAAGTCAGTGATATGCGGGTGACCGACAACAAGAGGGCTACAGTCCAGGGCAACATCTTTTCCATAGGGGATTACATAATGTATGGACGGAAATTGACGTATGTGTTGCATAAATTTTATTTTTTCGGGTTCAATAATGGGTAATAAAAACAGGATATGCCGGCGTTTTGATCAGCAGATCAGCATGACTCAGCCTGAATAATCTTGAAATCATGTTTCTGCCGTAAGCGCCCATAACTATCAGTGCATGTTGTTTTTTAGGAAGTAGTCAGACTGGGCTTTTTCCGAATCACCTTTTATGGCTGTGATATCTGTATATTCAAAATGCTTGCTGAGCCAGTTTGCAATTCTTTTTCTTTCAGCAGCAGGCAACTCTTTTTCTTCTTTGATCTGTACCACGGTGGCTCTTGTTTCGCTAAGCTCCGGTAAGAGATAGGTTAATTGTTTCATAGCAAATACAGAAGATGGGCTGCCATCCTGACAAAATACAATTTCCTGTATCGGGGAGAAGGAAGACGGCGCAATGACAACCCTTCTAACCATGACTGTGGTCAGCCGGAAAGATGATTATGGACACAGCCGCAGAGGTATGATCAAAATCAGGATTACTATTGAGATTGATCATTTTTTTATGCATCGGTACATAATAGTTTAGCGTAAAATTATTTAACCAAAAAACAAGGAGGTATTTTATGTCATCCCAAGCACTAACCAAACGCAGTACACTCTTTCCAGCCTTATTTGATGATTTCTTTAAACCTTGGCGGGAATGGACAAGTGATTCCAATGGTGGCCGGTTCTTAGCAGAGCTAACCGTTCCGGCAGTGAATGTGAGTGAAGATAAAGACAGTTACAAATTATCAGTAGCTGCTCCCGGCATGAAAAAGGAAGACTTCAAAATCAACCTGGAGGGCAATGTGCTTACCGTCAGCGCAGAAGCAGAAAATGAAAAGGAAGAAAAAAATGAAAAGTACAGCAGGCAGGAATATAATTACAGCAGTTTTTCCCGCAGTTTTAATCTTCCTGAAAGTATCAGCAAAGAAAAAATTGAAGCGCACTATGATGAAGGCGTTTTAAAATTGAAACTCCCCAAAAATGAAGATGCAAAGAAGAATGGCAAGAGCATTCAGATTGCTGTTAAATAGATGTTGATCTGCAAACCCGGCCAGTTTTTTCTGACCGGGTTTTATAAAAAACTGTATAACAATACTCACAACCCTGCCGTACCGGTTGTGATATACCTTGTTTTATTACCCATTACTAATTGTTTTAAATTATAATTATTATGAAAAAGATCATTGCTGCCATAGATGTACTTCACTTTTCCGGCGAACAGGTGGAAGCCTTTAAATATATTGCTGAGGAAGCGGGTGGCCCGTTAACTGTGGTATGCCTGGATAATATTGTAGGTGAGCTGACGCCCATCGCCAACATGTACCCGGAAGGGTATGCTTATAACTACGAACAGATTACCGGTAAAAGCAGGGCTGCACTGGAATTACAGCGGGATAACAATCTGAAACAACTGCATGAGATGTGTGATAGCAGCAATGCGCAGATCAAGGTGCACGAAACTGCGGGAATACCTGCAGAGAAAGTAGCGGAAGAAAGCAGGTTTGCCGATCTTTTGCTGATTAATAACAGTACATCATTTGCGGCAGTATTTGATACAAACCCGCCCAGGTTTGTAAAGGATTTGCTCGCGGAAGCGGAGTGCCCGGTGATGGTTTTGCCGGAAGTTATATCGCCCATCAGGGAAATTATCTTCTCCTACAATGGCACATTTTCTTCCATGTTTGCCATCAAACAGTTTACCCAGCTTTTCCCGGGATATGCTGATATGCCGGTAAAAGTGGTGTATGTAGCGGAAAAAAAGAAACAGGCAATGCCCTGGGAACGCGAACTCCACGAATATCTTGATATGCATTATGATACCGTAGAATATACTGTGCTGAATGGTGAACCGGCAACAGAATTCCTTGCTCTGCTGATACACCGGAAGGATTGTATCGTTACCTATGGAGCATATGGAAGGAGTGGTGTTTCCCGGTTTTTCCACCGCAGTGATGCTGACAATATTTTGCGGACAGTCAATATACCTGTATTTATTACCCATCCCTGAATTATTTAATGATTAAAAAATCAGTATGGAAAAGATATTTGAGAACAAGGTAGCTATCGTAACCGGTGGCAGCTTTGGAATTGGCCAGGCAACGGCCCTGGCCTTCGCCAGGAGAGGTGCAAAGGTGGTTGTTGCCGACTGGATAGAAGACAAGGAACAGGCGACGCTAAAACAGATTGAAGCAATGGGAGGAGAAGCCCTGTTTGTGAAATGTGATGTTTCGAAGCCTGGGGATGTAACGGCAATGATCGATGCAACCTTTTCTGCCTATGGCAGGCTCGACTTTGCTTTCAATAACGCAGGCATTGAAGGAGTGTCTGCGCCAACGCAGGAGTGCACACAGGACAATTGGGAGAGAACAATTGCGGTAAACCTTACCGGTATCTGGCTATGCATGAAACATGAGCTGCCCCATATGCTTAAACAGGGGAAAGGTGCCATTGTTAATTGCGCGTCTGTAGCAGGACTGATCGGATTTGTAGGTCTTCCTGCATATGTGGCCAGCAAGCATGGCGTGATTGGTCTTACAAAGACAGCCGCACTGGAGAGCGCGAAGCTGGGAGTACGGGTGAATGCTGTATGCCCGGGAGTAATAAGAACAGCTATGGTGGACAGGATCACTGGCAACGACAAGGTAGTGGAGCAGCAGTTTGTGAACATGGAACCGATAGGCAGGTTTGGCGAACCAGCTGAAGTTGCGGAAGCAGTTGTTTGGTTGTGTTCCGATGCTGCGTCATTTGTGACCGGACATGCAATGCCGGTTGACGGGGGATGGATTGCTTCTTGAAACCAAAAAAATTCTAATAGCAGGAAAGTGCGATATGGAAAAATTTATATAACCACGGTCTCCTAAACGGGGTACTCGAAAAGGAAGTAAGGAGCTGGAAGTCATCTGGGAATAACAAAACTGGCTATCTAATGATTTGTAAGGTTTGTGTACCCTTTGGAATGTATAGCAACATGTCTATAAAAGTTTTTCTATTCATCCCATTTTTATCGATATCATCATAGCCCAATAAAGACTCTCCACGACTATAACCTTCTTTCGGTTCTAATCTAACTAATCTGTTATTAGCGTAAAGTTTCATCGTGTAATTTTCTATAGGATAAAAATTTTGTGAAGATTTATCTGAATTCGCACGTGTTGTAGATACGGATTTCCCCTTTCTACCCTTGCCTGACTGAAGTTTTGTTATGATATCTTTAGCAAAATACTCTGCCTGATACCATTCTGCGTCCGCGTTTAAAAAAATAGTATTCAAATAATCATAATCTTTTTCTTTAAAGGCTGCAATAGTTTTTTCATAAAAGCTGACTACTTTTAATTCTAAATCTTTTTGATTCAATGTAGACAAATCTTCCCCTTCCTCCCATCCTTTGATGGAATAGGGAAGGGAAGCATCGAAACTGAGTTCGGTTTTAAATTCTGTTAACTTTGAGTAGTCAATATTTTTATCATTATTTTTAAACTCAAGTACATCTTGCGGTGTTTCTGTTGAACCATCCTTATTCCATTCGGCTTTTTCTACTTTCAGAATAAAATTCTCACCATTGTCAAGGTAGCGTTTTTGAGTTCTATTATGGTCAAATCCAGGATAAAGCTCAACTTCAATATTTTGTTTCCCTTTTTTAAGAATTGATGAATTAATATTGATTCTTGCTATTCCCGGAATCACATCAAAGTTTGAATAAACTGGAACTCCGTTTACCATTACCCTGAAGCTAAATGCAGATTGGATATCTAATTCGTAAATAGGTTCAGTGGCAAATTTCTGAACTTTATTAGAAAGATATTCTATTCTTTGTTCAGTTGTCATTGCTTTCCTTTTTGATTCTTGTGCACAGCTATTAAGGCTTGCTATCAATAACACTGTAAATATAAATTTTGTCATTATCTTTTATATTATGGGCAGTTCCCAACTTATTTTCGATTCATATGGATCCACTCGCCCTATTATTTTTCCACTTGCAATATAGTGGATTCTGCCTTTTCCTTCGGATACGTTGATGTCAATTGTTCCGCCATCGTTGGAAATTGGTAGCTGAGTGAGAAGAACGGAAAAATCACTACTTGTTTTAAGATCATAGGTCTGATCTGCCGAAGAGAGATATTATGATATGAGCCAAAAGCTAATACTAACTGTGTGAAATTTTTAATAACATTGTGGCTAATTCGGATCAATCAATTTATTAATTGTCAGGCATTAAACATAACAGTGACCGTCAACTGCTGCTGCAGATCTCTGAAGGGGATGAGCAGGCGTTTGCTATGCTTGTGAAAGCGTATTCCGGCCTTCTTTTTACATACCTGGTCAAAATTACCAAAGATCAGGATATAGCTTCCGACGTGGTACAGGAGATTTTCACTCAACTATGGCTAACGAGGGAGTCTCTGAGAGAAGTGGAAAGCTTTCGTTCCTGGTTATTCGTAATCTCGAGGCATCATGCAGTCAGGATGCTGAAGAACATCGACAGAGAGTACAAAAAACGGGAGGAGTGGCATCAAATTACACAAACTGCGGCCGATGGCCTGGAGGCAGAGGACGAGGCCTCTTTAAAGGAAGCGTATGATATATTGGTGAAAAATGCGATTGATCGGCTCCCGCCGCAGCAAAAGAAGGTTTGGATGCTTGCCCGGTTAGAAGGGAAAAAATATGCCGAAATAGCAGCCGAAATGCAGATTAGCCGGGAAACCGTAAAAAAATACCTGCAGATTTCCTCTTCATCTATCGTTGACTACATCAGGAATAATGGCCTGCCAATCATAATTTCCTTCCTGATTATAAAGTTGTAAATTTTTTTTTCATTGGAATACCCCCTTTTTTACAAAAGCCTTCTCCTAAGATAAAGATGGATCATATCCGTTGAAATAAATTGATTGTGAATAGTAGATTACAGTACCTATTGGAACGATGGTCAGATGACCGGTTTACCGAAGCAGAAAGACGGGAGCTTATTGATATGTTACAATCGGCTTCTACTGAACAGGAAATTATTCCTGTACTGGAGGACATGTGGGAAAAAATAGAGGATAAAGGCCTCTTTAGTGAAGCTCAGCAGCAAACGATGATCAAAAATATCCTGGATCGCTATCCCGGCAGAGAGTTCCCTGTTGATAAGGCAACAGGGAAGGGTATGCATGTTGGTCACAGGAATTCGTTCATACGGAAATGGAGTTGGGCTGTAGCATCTTCTGTGGCATTGATAATTGGTGTTGGTATTTATTATTTATATCACAAAAAACAAGCGGAAACGCCAACTGGTGTTGTGCAGTCGATAACAAATGCGCAACAGGGGGAAAGCAGCGTTTTACTTACCTTATCAGACGGATCACAGGTACTTTTGGATACTGTTAAAAATGGCCGGATAACATTACAGGGAGGAACAGTTGCCAAAGTAACCAATGAGGTATTGGAGTACGAAAGAACAGGTTCAGAAGTTCAGTATAATACCATATCTACCCCGAAAGGAAAGCAGTTCCAGCTTAGGTTATCAGATGGAACCAGTGTGTGGTTGAACGCGGAAAGTTCCATTAAATACCCGGTAGTATTTACGGGTAAGGAAAGACTTATTAGTGTTACAGGAGAAGTGTACACGGAAGTAGCTCAAAACCCTTCCATTCCTTTCAGGGTAGAGGTTAGAGGTGGGCCTTCTGTTGAAGTACTCGGAACAAGTTTTAACGTGAATGCATATAGCAATGAGCAATCCGTTCGAACCACGCTGCTGGCTGGAGCGATACGGGTTGCAATGAAAGGGGCAGCCTACAAACTGCTTAAGCCCGGGCAACAGGCGCTCACAACCACCGGAAACAGGTCTATCCAGGTTTTTGACGATGTAAATGCAGTTTCAGTTGTTGCCTGGAAAAATGGTGTCTTTGACTTTGATGATGTTCCGCTGGAGGAGGCTATGCGGCAACTTGCAAGGTGGTATGATATTGAAGTAATTTATCAGCAAACAATTCCGAAGGTACAGCTGGGCGGTACTATTAAGAGAAGCCTTCCTTTTACCGATGTGCTGTATTTTTTGAGCAACGTGGGACTTCACTACAAACTGCAAGGCAACAGGACATTAATTATACTTCCCTGATGGCTGTTGACTAGTCATTCAGTAAGTGTTATTGATAACAAAATAATGCACTGAGCAGGCCGCTTGGTAAAAACCAAAAATGCCGGGAATCTCTCCGGTAATGACCTGGTATGCCAATAAAGCATCTTGTTCGGGATCAATAGAAACCAACCAAAATTATTCAGAAAGTATGCGTTTTCCTGCTTTAAACCAGCCGTGGAGGCTAGGATTAGCCTGGCGTGGCTTCTCCTGCCGTCCGGTATCAACCAAAATACGGTTCGCGATGAAACTAACATTTGTTTTATTAACTGTCGTCTTAGTTCAGGCACAAGCCATAGGATTGGCGCAATCTATCACTGTCAAACTACACAAAGAGCCTTTGCGTAATGTGTTTAAAATTATTKAGAAACAGACGGGAGTAACTGTTTTCTATAATGATGAACATATTAAGAATGCGCATCCTGTGACTATTGAGGCACAGCAGATGCCATTGGATGATTTCCTTACCGCCATTTTGAAGCCGGAGAAACTTGCTTTCGAGATAAAGCAGGGTAATGTGGTAGTGACGCGCAGAGATAGTGACGCATCAGGGAAAAATGGAAGTTTATCTGCTGCTGTGGAGCCTAAAACAAAAGTGTCGGGATCAATCACCGACGCTGATAAAAATCCTCTGCCCGGGGCTACTATCCGTATTAAAGGTAGCCAGATAGTAGCTGTGAGCGATGAAAAGGGGCTGTTTCATATAGAAGCGGGAAAAGGCGCAGTGCTGATAATAAGCTTCATAGGATTCAATGAAAAAGAGGTGAAGGTGAACGATTCAGAAATGATTTCGGTTATTCTGGTGCCTTCGGAACAAAAGCTGGGCGCTATTGAAATTGTTTCTACGGGTTATCAGAATATTAGCAGGGAACGAAATACGGGGGCAGTAGCAAAAGTGGACATGGGCACTGTTGCCAGCAGATCCAGCAGTACCAATATTCTCCAAAGACTGGACGGGCTTGTACCCGGCCTGGTGGTAAACAATGCACCGGGTGGAGAGCCGTTACTGATTCGGGGTTTGACTTCTCTCAACTCTACAAGGTCGCCATTGATCGTGGTAGACGGCGTGGAATTACCAGGTGATAATACCAGTGATGCATCCCGTAATAATATTATGAATACCTCTAACCCCATCGCCAATATCAATCCGCAGGATATTGAGGATATAACTGTTCTGAAAGATGCCTCCGCAGCTTCTATCTGGGGCGCAAAAGCGGCGAACGGAGTAATTGTTATTACTACCAAAAAGGGTAAAACCGGACAAAAATTACGGGTCGATTACGACGGGTATTATAATTTCCAGGGTAAACCGGATCTGTCCTATATCCCGAAAATGAACAGCAGGGATTTTATTGCTACCGCAAAGGAAATCTTTCCTCAATTTGCGCCTTATTATACCTGGAATGCAGTACAGACTTTTGCTCCGGTTCCTCCGCACCTGCAAATTCAATATGATGAGTACCGGGGGCTAATCAGCGGTGTGCAGGCGAATAAGGCGCTGGACAGCCTGGCTGCCATCGATAACAGGAGTGAAATTTCCAGTATTTTTTACAGAAATGCAGCCTCAACTAATCATACAGTCTCGCTTTCAGGGGGCGGTGACATTTACAGTTTTTATGGATCGCTGAGCTATACCGGTATTCAAAGCAGCACACCAGGTGAACGGAACAATTCGTATAAGGTGAATGTCAGACAGGATTTCAATTTCAATAAAAAATTGCAGTTATCGGTCATCACTGATCTTACCAATACGGTAGCAAGTACTTCAAATCTGGGTATAGGAGTGCAGGCCCCGGATGTTTCCATCGTACCTTATCAGCGGTTCCGCGATAATGCAGGAAATCCGCTGGCAGTGAATTTCCTGGGAAATTACAGCGATTCTCTCAGGCTTGATTATGCTGCCAGGAGCCGGGTTAACCTGGACTACGTTCCGCTTGATGAGTTTAACAGGGGATATTCAAAGAGTAGCAGTATATCCGGAAGAGTAGTGGGAAGCGCGAAATTACAATTGCTGAAAGGACTTCGCTTTGAGGGTACTTATGGCTACCAGACATTTGCAAGAAACAACCGGACAGTTCAGTACCAGGAAAGTTACGCGGTAAGAGACCAGCTGGTAGGATTTACACAGGCGCCAACAGTAAACAGCACGCCCAGGTATTGGTTGCCAAAGGATGGAGGGATGCTCAATGTAAATAATGCGTCTCAGAAAAACTGGACGGTAAGAAATCAGCTGATATTTGATCGGAACTGGGATCCGCACCAGCTGACTGTAATGGCAGGACAGGAAGCTACAAGTACCACACCATTGACATCATCCGCTACCTACTATGGATGGGATGATCAGTTGCAGGTTTCCCGTCCGGTAAATATTGATACACTCATGAAGGGGATTACAGGAACGGTATCCGGCCAGCTGGGAAGAGTGTTACCATCAAATAATGTGGGTGGAGGAGAGGGGGCTATCGCAAGAACCACCTCTTACTATTCTACATTGGGATACATGTACCAATGGAAGTATGCACTGAATGGGAGTTGGAGGATTGATGAGAGCAATTTATTTGGCCTTGCCAAATCTGCTCAAAACAGGCCCGTTTATAGCATAGGCGGTAAATGGTTGCTGAACAGGGAAGACTTTATGAAATCATTTACATGGCTGGACCGGCTCCACCTGAGATTCACCTATGGCATAACAGGTAATGCACCCAAGCCTGCTCAGGCAGCATCATTCGATATCCTGCAATCCTCATCGAACGTAAACTATGTAACGGGAGTTGGTTTGGTTATCGGAACTCCCGGCAACGACAAGCTTACCTGGGAGGGAACCACTGTCTATAATGCAGGATTGGATTTTACAGTGCTTGGTGGCAGATTGGGCGGTTCGATAGACGGATATATAAAAAAGACCAGTAACCTGATCGGCTCATTGATGACGGCGCCGTTGACTGGATATGCAACTGTTATCGGTAATTACGGAGACCTTGAAAATAAGGGATTTGAGTTTAGTTTGACTTCACTTAATGTCATTTCCCGGGATTTCAATTGGAATACTGTCCTGAACCTGTCGTACAACAAAAATAAGATAACAAGGATGGCAACAGCAACTGCCATCACAACCGGTACAGGAATGATTGGAACTTCCTTTGTGGAAGGTAAACCTGCATACGCTGTATTTGAATTCATCAACGGTGGGCTTAACGCTGCAGGAGATCCACAGATCATCCAGGCCGACGGAAAAATACTGTCTGATAAAAATGGCTCCAAGCCAGAAGACGTTCATTTGGCGGGAACTTCTCAACCTATCGCGACAGGTGGATTATTCAACACATTTTATTACAGGCGATTTCAATTGGGAATTAATATCAGCTTTAACTTAGGACATGTATTGTTCCGTGATTTTAATAATTTCTGGCAAGATCCCCTTTATCAGAACACGCTTCAACCTGAATTTGCTAATCGCTGGAAGGCGCCGGGAGATGAAAATAAAACCAATATTCCCAGGTATGCCTATAACACTACCATTGACAACGGCAGAAATATCTATTACTATACTTACTCCAATCTGAATTCATTTGACGCATCTTATGCAAAGATTAGGGAGATCACGCTTTCCTATGATGTGGGTAAGACATTGGTTCGGAGACTACATGCTGAAGGATTGACTTTCAGGGCACAGGTATCCAATCTCATGCTCTGGAAGAAGAACCACCTCGGGATCGATCCGGAGTTTCAATCGCCTGCAGGTGTCAGAAATATCCGTATAGGACAAGGTACATTCACAGTTGGCGCACACATTACTCTTTAATTAAACCTGCTTAAGATGATGAAATCCATTCATAGGGTATCATTACCCATTCTGTTTATATTGTTGATGCTTCAGACTTCATGCTCCAAAGACTTTTTGGAAATTGAGCCTAAAGGCTCCCGTGTGGCAAAAACGACGCTGGACTACGAGCAATTAATGAATGCAGTGAGCTTGCAGGTTTCCTATCCTCCATCTTTATACATGGGTGATGAAATGGCAGCCCAGGCAACCTATATGGATGCTGCCCAAATCAGAACGCAAAGACTGTTCAGGTTTGAAGCAAGGATATACGATGAAGATCAGCTTCCCAATGAAACCTGGCCTCTAACCAACATTTATACCTTTAATAAGGTTATAAACGAAGTAATGCAATCAGAGGGAGGAACCGATCAGCAAAAACGTGCTATCCTGGCGGAGGCCAAAGTAGGACGGGCGCTTTGCCATCTTTATTTTCTGAATGATTTTTCGTTGCCTTATAATGCTGCTACTGCTGCTACGGATTTGGGGGTGCCACTGCTTACAAAGGCGGATGTAACGCAAACAACATTTGTGCGGGCCTCTGTACAGGAATGTTATGATTTTATCATAAAGGATTTAACAGATGCCTTGCCGGACCTTGGCCCATTAATACACAGGCGGAAATTTTCCAGGCTGGCGGCAGAATTTATATTGGGCCGTGTTTATCTGTATATGGCAAAGTTTAATGAGGCCAGCACACATGTGGATGCTGCATTTGCGGAACTTGGCAAAGCTGCAGTGCCTCTCGCGTTATACGATTATAACATAGTGCTTGATCCCGATAACAATAATTCATGGTTTCCAGACTTCGGTTTCGGACTTTCAAATTATCCATTGGCTGCCAATAATGCACAAGTGATATACAATCTCAGTATGATTAATTTTCAGCTGCAACAAGCCAATACCTATGTGTTTTCTCCGGAAACGGCTGCCTTATATGATCCGGCAGATAAACGCCTGGAACTGTTCTCAGGAATGGAAATGTTCAATCCCGACAAAACCTTTCCGGGAGGAATGAGGCGCTACTCCGCATCACTTTTTTCCGGGTTGGAAATCGGCCCCTCATTGCCTGACCTCTACCTGATGCGCTCAGAGCTTAAAGCAAGGGCAGGTGACCTTGCAGGGGCAAAGAGCGATCTCGAAATGTTGCGGTCCAAAAGAATGCCTGCAAATATCGCAACTGTACCTGCCAATATAGCGGCAAGCAAAGAGGCATTGGTTCGCTATATCCTTGATGAACGTATTCGTGAATTCGCCACCTCCGGCATGCGCTGGTGGGATATGCGCCGGCTTTCAGTTGACCCGGTTTATAGCAATACGGTTAAGTACACACATAAACTTTATGATGACGCCGGCAACGTAGTGGCCACCTATACGCTCAGGCCCGCGAGATTTGCCCTGAAGTTCGGGGAAAGGATGCTGGCCGCGAACAAGGGATTAGTGGAAAATGAATAGAACTGGTAAGTTAATGGCAGCATACAGTTGTACCACATTTACCTGGCAGGAAATTTCAATCGTAATAATTCAAAATTTTTAATACTGTTTAATCTGAATCTGATGAAAATGAAAATGTTAATCTTGCTGTTGCTGATTTCGGGGTCCGTCTTCGCACAGCAATTGCCCTCCGCGAAGTATAACTTTAATGATTTTACTTCAATAGTAAACGTGGAAGACCAGGAGAAGCAATACAATGAAATGTTGAAAGCAAATCCAATAGACCCTGCCAAGCCATCCATGTATGAGGAATACCGTGCGCAGCTGGCTATGGGATGGCTTACCAAAGGAAACTTTGAACGTTACTGGTATTATAAAAACACCAGGCCGAAATTCAACGTACTTCAATTCCTGTATCTGACTTATGCACTGGACAACCTCTTTGATGCAAATACTAATCCGGGCGATGTGGAAAAGGTGTCAGCCGGGATATTGGAAGATCTGAGCAAAGGAGCACTGAAAGATGGAATTGGCAGAACTCAGACCGTTTTGGAGATAAATGCTGCCACTAATGCTCAACTGGGAAATACAGATACGGCATTACAGTTATTGGCGAAATCTTCGGAGGTAAAAGACGGTATGCGCGAAATGCGCTATTTCAAAGATGCAAAATCCAATTACCTGAACCGGTATGGAGTAGTGATGTTTGCTGCCGGTAAGTATCAGGTGGCATTCGATACCTTAAGTAAAGCATTCAGGGAGGCGGAGTCCAACCCGGTTATGGTTAATACATTCAGGTTGGTATATAAAAAGGTAAAGGGTACCGAAAATGGATATGAGGAATATCTTAAATCCCTGAAGGATGAAGCATACCATCACTGTTATAAGGAAGTGGAAAAGTTGTACATAGCATCACCGAAAACAACGCTTGACGGTGCAATACCCAGCCAGGGAGGAGATGGTAAAATGTTTACACTTTTTCACGCCACGAAACCTGTAAAAGAAGTATCGCTGCCGGACCTGGACGGAAAAGTCGTTCATCTGAGGGACTATAAAAACAAGGTGCTGGCCCTTGATTTCTGGTCTACAGGATGTACCCCATGCGTAGCTGCCTTCAGCGGATTTGAGCGCGTGGTGGCAGACTATAAAAAAGATGTATTTCAAATGTTTGTGGTAAGCCTGTTTGAAGACAGGGCTACCGTGAAAACTTTCGTGAAGAAAAAAGGGATTACCCTCGATGTTTTACAGGATGAAGAAAACAAGTTCTTTGATGTCCAGGGAACACCCACGAAAATCATATTTGACCCATTGGGTAATATAAGATTCTTTAGTTCTGGTTACGCCGGTTCCACAGACAGGGAGTATTATAAACTGAAGTCTATGGTAGAGATCACAAAATCCAGGTATAAAGGGTAATGCAATTTGCGCCTGTTAGATGATAATAACTGAATTTAAACGAATGTGGCTTTTGCCCTGCAAAATGTATTTATGAGAAGAGTGATTTTTTTGATATTGACCAGTCTGGCAGTTTTGTCTGGCATTGCGCAGGATAACCACCCGGTTTCGTGGAAATTCCGCAGTGACTCAATAGCGCCACTCACTTTTAAGATTGCCTTCGTGGCGTCTGTCAACGAACCCTTTCATATTTATCCACAGTCTTATGATGGTGGAATGGGAATGCCTACTACTATTACATGGGGAGAAAATCCGAATGTTCAGTTGATAGGAGAGATGGAGGAAAAAGGAGCAGCATCTTCTGCCGGGGAAACTGTGGCTTATTACGCGAAGGGGGTTACGTTTTCACAAACTATCAAACTCAGGGCAGATGAGAAGACAGTATTGCATTTCCGGATCAGGTACATGGCATGCAATAATCAAATGTGTCTTCCTCCTTCATCAAAGGAGTATACGCTGATTGTAAATGATGCTAACGGTATTATTGTTACTGCTGAAAATGAAAAAAATGTACAGGTGCCGGGTATGCAGGAAGCAGTACAGTATGAGGACTTTGCGCTGCCGGATGTAAAAGGAAAAAAAATCTCCACCAAAACAATCATCTCGGGGAACAGGTATACATTTATTGATTTCTGGGCCAGTTGGTGTTCGCCATGCAGAATGCAGGCAAAAGCGCTTGTTCCGCTTTATGCCAAGTATAGGACCAAAGGGCTGGGTGTAATTGGCGTTTCTCTCGATACAGATGCCGCTGCCTGGAAAAAGGCAATAGAGAAGGATGGTTATACCTGGACAAACCTGGCAGACCTGAAAGGATTTGATTCTCCTGTTACTAAAAAATATCAGATTAAAGCTATTCCCAGGAATTTTCTGATCGATAACAACGGTGTAATTGTTGCCAGGGATCTCCATGGAAAAGAGTTGGAAGCAAAGCTGATGGAACTGTTTAACTAAATGAAAGGCGTTTCCCCTTAGGGCAATGTAGTAGTCACCGGTGGCAATTCATACCGGAATTCGATTTCTGAATCCAAATTAATCTTATTTAAATTGAGAACGTTAATTATAGCCGGTTTGTCAATAATGCCGTTGACAGCTTTCGCCCAGAGTAATAATAAATTTACTATCAATGGCAAATATGGTACAGGCAACGCTCCTGAAAAAGCATACCTGGAGTATACGATGAAAGGTAAGTCCATCATTGATTCCGTCGGGTTAAAGGATGGCGTTTTCAAATTTGCGGGTGCGGTGTCCACTTCGCCGGTATCCGCTACATTAACCTTTGATACGAAAGGTGTTGGGAGAGCTAACAGCCTTGAACAGATAACGGTTTATCTCGAGCCGGGTAGCATTCATATTAAAGCGAATGGAGCTACAGTAGAAGGAGTGCAGGTAACCGGAACGCCCAGGAATAATGATTATAATGATCTTAATAGCCTGGTTGATGCCGGCTTTTCACAAATGACCGATGAAGACAGGCAATTCATGGAAGGGAAGTTGTCGCCACAAGCCACGCAGGATTACGAGGCCAAAGTGGAAGGCTTTCGAAAGCGATTTAGTGACATGACCAAAGATGCCTATATTAAGTTCATCAGGTCCCATTCTGCATCAATGCTTAGCTTAGAATTGTTTCCCAAAATCGCCTATGAGCAACGCTATGACGTAGTGAAGCCCTTGTTCGACGGTTTATCATTCAAAATTAAAAATAGTAAGGAAGGTAAAAAGGTGGCCGCTAACCTGGATAAAATGAGAGTAACTGCAATAGGGCAACCGGCGCCGGACTTTGAAGTACCCGATGCAGAAGGGAGGCTGGTTAAACTTTCGTCATTTCGTGGTAAGTATGTATTGGTCGACTTTTGGGCTTCCTGGTGCGGGCCATGCAGGGCAGAGAACCCAAACCTGCTTAAAGTCTACAATAAATTCAAGGACCAGAACTTCACAATTGTCGGTATTTCTCTCGATAAATCTGACAGCAAGGCGTTGTGGTTGGCGGCAGTTAAAAATGACGGACTTCTATGGCTTCAGCTTTCTGATCTGAAATTTTGGGATAGTAGGGCTGCGAAATCATATGGTGTCCAGGCAATTCCTCAGAATTTTTTGATCGATCCTGATGGAATTATAGTTGGAAAAACATTGTCTGGAAAAGCGTTGGATGAAACATTAAGCGAAATATTTCATCCTATGCACACGGCTAACTGACGCCGATATGTAGCGTATTGCTGAGTTAAGCTGCATGAGTAAGCAGTTGGAAAAAGCTGGTTATGGAGAACCAGCTATGAAAGAAACTGGGAATGCTCCAGCGAAGCATTCCCAGTCATTGGTGAAAAATTTGTTAATTAATGATGAGTTTCTTAGTGGAACTAAATCTTTTCGATTCTATCGTGACAATGTAGAACCCTGGATTAAGCCGTGAATCGATCTCTATCTTTTTATTGCCGTGAGTTTTCTTTTCATAAACCATTCTACCCTGGTTGTCAAAAATTCTTACCACCGTATTTTCTGAAATTTTGGGAAGAAGGATGGTAAACTTTCCTGCTGTTGATGGGTTCGGATACAAGCTAACAGCATCCTCACTCATACCGGTGTCCGATGCTATTTTGGCAAAGGATGTGGCGCCTGCCCCGGGAACAAACGTAGAAAGATAATTACCACTGATGACTTGTTGGGAAATGCCTGGGCCTTGCCAGCTTACCGCTACATTATCTCCACCGCTGCCTTCCTTGTGAAGCACTTCTATGTAATATTTCTGGCCCGCAGTCAGGTTGATGGCAGCAGACTGCTGTGTGCCGTATTTATTCCATTGCCTCGAATCGGTCCAGTCATTCACATAGGCTATTCTTGAGCTGTTGGCGGGGTTGTCGCCGGAGCTCAGGTATAAGTCTGTGTTGTCATCTCCTGCGACCCAGAATGTGTAGCTTCCGGTGGCAGGAGGATGTATATATCCGCGGATCCTGGTGCCATAATTATCCGCCTGGTTTGTTGGGCCTTCCAGGCTGGTGAGCTGGTCTCTGCTGGTAGGATTGTTAGGATAATTACTATTGGAGGTGAGGCTACTGATGGTAGTACCGCTAATACCTGTCCAGACTTCTCTCAATATTGTACCAGTTGTAAGGCTGATATTAAAGGTTTGCGTGCTTTGGCATCCTCCGCTATTGGTATAGGTGGCTACATAGTTCCCTGTTTGGTTGGCCTGGACATTTGAGAGGTATATTTCACGGGTGGCAGCACTGAAATTATTGGGGCCGCTCCAGCTCCAGGACCCTCCCTGCGTAGGCTGAGGACCAAACTGTACACTGTTTCCGGCAGTTACAGTTGCATTGGCTGTTTGCTGCCATGTTCCGCCATTAATCTGTGCGTACGGGGTAATCGCAGTAGGTGTACAGGCGGAGGGATCTCCATAAACGATACCTCTGCCTGCTGTACTCATATATACTCTTCCGAAGACATTCATATCTCCCTGTACGAATTGCCCGTTACCCGGGCCGCCGTATTCATGGGTATCATCATTTACACGAACCCATGAAGCTCCCTGGTCTGTGGAGCGATAAACGCCTCTGATATTATTGACGGTAGCCCAAATGTAAATCGTGGGATAATTTGTCCCGGTTGCAGCCACCCCAAAACCAACAGCTCCGCAATTACTGACACCGCTTATGGTGGAAAATGATTGCCCTGAATTAGTTGAACGTGTGAGTCCTCCATTGTTCAAAGCTATCCAGACATGCCCTTCCCTTCCGGGCGCCAGGCGGATGACTTTGGAGCCACCGCTTGCAACTGAACCGGCTTGGGAAAAAGAAGATCCTCCGTTGGTGCTCACCATTACTGCTCCATTTCCGGGATTATAGGCATAAAATTTATCGGAATTAACCGGATCGCCAACCGGCCTTGCTTCATTAAAACTCAAACCACTTACCGCAGACCAGGAGGATCCATTATTAGTTGACCGGTATGTAGCAGAAGATTCCTTCGGGGAGTGCAGCACAGTATTACCATTAGCTGATAATGCCACCTGTCCGTGAGAGCCATTCATACTATTTTGCGTCCAGGTTACCCCCATATCATTGGAGTAATACATAGCATTTCCTACCCGGACAATTTTGTTTGTATTTTGAGCAGCTACTGCCAATCCGCTGGTGGTCCCCATTTGCGGATTATGAATTGGTGCATATTGGCTAACATTGGTGGTGTGTCTGAACCCATCGTAGTCGCCAATAACAGAAATTACAGGACCATTGGGGATACTTTCCAGGCCAAGCGGTACCGTTTCTTCCAGCCCTCTTACTGCAAACCGCCAGGTGCCGCTGGAGCTGATGTTATCATTTCTAAAAACACCATTACCTGAAGTGACCCAAACCTTTTCGGTATTGAAGGGGTCGAATTCTATTGAGCCTGCCCAATGGATGGCATGACCGCTAACCCAGGTGATACCATCCGGATCCATGGTAAATCCCCTGTCTACCACATCCACCCAGCTTGAACCACCGTTTGTACTCAGAAACATCCTGTCGCCCCAGGCGCCATTTTGGTTCATATAGGTGTTGATGGTACTAGCCACAATTCTGTTGGGATTATTGGGATCAACACTGATGCCTCCGAATGCCCTGTTGAAACCGGAAGGTGTAATGTTTGTCCATGTACCGGTGGAAATGCTGTACTTCCAGATTTGTCCGTTATCCATAGGTTCCGGTAAGGACCAATGCCCGGACGGCCCCGCACCATTGGCATAAGTGAGATACAGGTTTCCGTTACTTGCTAAAACAGCCCGATGTGGCATATAAGTGGTGGTAGCGCCGGAAATAGCAGAAAAAGATTGTCCGCCATTATCACTTCTGTACAGGTTGGTACTCCCGCTGCGTGAAACTCCGACAATGATCCTTTGGGTAGCTCCTCCTGAAACACTGCTTCCGTCTAAAACCACAAAGCTTATCCCGTTTTCATTAGGGGTTGTGGTTACATCCAGTGAGTTCAGTCTGCTCCAGGTAGCACCAGCGTCGGTACTTCTGAATAATCCATTCCAACGCGTACCGCAATATAGAATATTGCTGTTGTTAGGGTCTACTACAAGCTTTTCTCCGGTTTGCCGGCCCATACCATTGCCATGGGCCTTGAATTGTGTAGTAACGTTTGTAACGGAAAAGGTATTGCCGTAATCGGTAGACCGGAGTATGGCTGTTTTCCCGCTGTTGAAATAAGAGATACCTACCAGCATATAGACTCTGCCGGGCGATTGGGGATCTGTGGCCAAAGACTCGACACCGAGATATCCGACTTCATCGTCCGACACCCAATCTAACAACGGTACCCAACTTGAAGTGGTGGCATTCCAGCGGTAAGCTCCTCCCACATCTGTCCGGGCATAAACCAGGTTTTGCTCGGTTTTACTCGGAATTATGGCGGAAACAAATCCGCCACCACCAATAGCTACATTCTTCCAGGTATAGCTGGCTGTGGATTGGGCCTTCAGTTCATAGGCATGAAGCATAATAACAACGGGAAGTAAATAGAGGATGGCAAGTGATTTTTGCCTGACCTTCGAAAATGTTCCTATGGATTTAAAAAATCCGAAATCCAAAAGAAGCATAATCGTTTGTTTAAATGGTGTCAGTAATTTTGTTTTCATAAAGGTTAATGGTTTAAGTAGATTAAGCCCGGAGAAGGCAAAATTGAAAAGATAGTTTACAGATTAATTGAGTGCATAATGGCTACAGGAACACAGCATCCCATCGGTTTAGAACGGGGACTGCAATTTGGAATGGAAAAGAGAAGTTGACCTTGTGTGGAGAAAAATTGGTAAAACGATTAGCGCTAACCTTTGTTTGGGTGTATGACGATGATGCTGACAACATGTCAATACACGGGGGCCTGCCCTGAAGGATTAGTCGCAACAGACATATTTTCATAACTGGAATCTTTCTCTTAAACGAATACCATAAAACTACAAAGATTCCCCCCGGGTCAGGGTACTCAAATGTCGCAGATTAGGGTAGGAAATGATACAGATACCTGTTATACGCAGATAGCCATATTCCGTGCTGCAATAATTTCTCCGGCTTTCATAACATAGCCATTGTACCATCCAACAATCTTTCCGGCTAACAAGTCAATGATGGCGATTCGATAGAGTCAGTCGCTTTTTTTATAACAATGAATATATAAGCGTCAAATTGACATTTATTATGCCTGTTACACACGGACCCATGGAACCCTGGTCATTAGCATAAGGAATTTCTGCCATTGGTTTTCCGGCAGATTAATATTTCATTCATTTGTAACATTTGGGTCCTGTTGTTGAATCATTTGCCTCCCTGCCTTTTGCAGTCTGGCACTAATTTTACAGCAACTAATCCACGTGTATGAAATTGCGACCGTTGCTGTCAGGGATGCTGAATTTTGTATTAGCAAAAAAGTTGGTAGCTGTACCATCTTTCTGTATCACCTTCCCGAGCGCGGTAATGATCTTCACTGGTTCTTATACAGCACTGCTACTATCAACCGATGCTACACCTGGTGAAGGAAGGGGGATTCCCGTTACTTCACTCTCAGGTTTATCAGGCACCGGTAAAACCAGTTGTCATGTAAGGATTAAAAATTACGTCACATCAGCTACCTCTACCGGCTTTTATGTTGGCTTTGATAATTTCAGCGTTGTAAAAAATAGAATAATTTATAATATAGCGCAAGGCGTTAGTAATCGAATGGCCGGTTTATCTGAAATAGCGGTCAGGGCGACCGTATTAAAAATTACAATTTGGTGGAACAGCGTAAACAGGCCCTTTAAATCCCTCCTGTTTTTAAGAGAGGTTCAGAGGGGGCTGTCAGACTGGGTCATTGGTCCATCACAAACAACCATTTTTAAATAATGATCAAAACTTTTTTATTCCGCGTTGCGCTTTTGAGTGGCATGTTTTTTTTAAATAATGTTCATGCACAACAAGCAGCCAATCCAATCATTTTTGCAGATGTTCCCGATATGTCGATGATTCGTGTGGGCGATACTTACTACATGAGCAGTACCACCATGCATATGAGCCCCGKAGTGCCTATTATGAAGTCGAAGGATCTTGTAAACTGGCAATTGGTAAGCTATGCTTATGATACCCTTGCCAACATCGACGAACTAAATCTGACCAATGGCAAAAGCGCTTATGGACTTGGTTCATGGGCAAGCAGCATCCGTTATCATAACAACACATTTTATGTAACCACGTTTGCATCAACTACTGGTAAAACGCATATCTACACTACAAAAAATATTGAAAAAGGCCCATGGAAGTCCGTTTCATTTTCGCCATGTTTGGGCGATCATTCCTTGTTTTTTGATAACGATGGAAAAGTGTATGTGATTTACGGAGGCGGCAAACTAAGCCTTCTGGAATTAAATGAAAATGTAACCGGTGTAAAGGAGGGGGGCATCAACCAGGTAGCTATTGAAAACGCCAGCGCTCCGAGCCAGGTTGAAGGAAAAGAAGGTGGCCTTGGTGCAGAAGGTTCGCAATTGTTTAAAGTAAAGGGCAAGTATTACCTGTTTAATATCACCTGGCCTCCCGGAAGCATGCGTACGGTAGTCATTCATCGTGCCGATAAAATCACCGGTCCATGGGAAGGACGTTTGGCATTGCAGGATTCGGGTATTGCGCAGGGTGGTTTAATTGATATGCCCGATGGCAGGTGGTTTGCTTATTTGTTCCGCGATTATGGCGCAGTGGGTCGTATCCCTTACCTCGTTCCTGTTACGTGGAAAGATGGTTGGCCCGTACTGGGAATAGATGGAAAGGTTCCGCAAACCCTCGATCTGCCTGCCAGTAAAGGTCTTATTCCCGGTATTGTGCATTCAGATGAATTTGAACGCAAAAAAGGAGAGCCCGCCCTGCCACCGGTTTGGCAGTGGAATCATAACCCCGATAACAGTTTATGGTCAGTAACAGAACGCAAAGGGTATTTAACGCTTAAAACAGGAAGGATTGATACCAGTTTCCTGCTTGCAAGAAATACGCTGACCCAGCGCACTATTGGCCCGGTTTGCAGCGGTTCTGTTTCGTTGGATGTATCGAAAATGAAAGACGGCGACTTCGCAGGCCTCGGGCTTTTGCAAAAGAACTTCGGACTGATTGGTGTAAGAGTTGACGGCGATAGTAAGTCAATCGTGATGATTAATGTCAGCACCGGAAACCCAAAAGAAGTACAACCGATACCATTAACTCAAAACACCGTCTTCTTTAAAGCAGTGTGCGATTTCACCAACAAAAAAGATGAAGCAAATTTCTTTTATAGCCTTGATGGAAAAACCTGGAAAGCATTAGGCACAACGCTTAAAATGACTTACACGTTTCCACATTTTATGGGCTATCGTTTTGCGTTGTTTAACTATGCCACCAAAATAACCGGTGGTACCGCCGCTTTTGATTTCTTTCATATTACGGATACGATTCAATGATAAGATTCAACGGTCGACAGGTTGATGTTTGAAGAGCATAATCCTTGTGGATCACAGAATTTTTTAAATATAAACTTGCTGGATTGCATGCAGGATGGAAGTATTCTGTGCTTTTATCGAAACACATGTAGATAGTTGTAATGGGGAACATCCCGGGAAGGAAGGTAGTAACCTCTTTGTTACAGTATCTTAAAGGATAGTTAATCAATTGAAATTAACCCTTAACGAGTATTCGTTTTTTAGATAAAGTAAAAAATATGTTTAGAAAAAAAGTCTTATTAAGTACGGTCCTTGCCATCTCTTTTTGGGGACATAAAAAAGATGTAGCAKCTCAGATTAATGTGGATAAACCGAAAGTGGTTAATGAAAAACTGGAAGAAAAATTCGCCAATGTTTCGCCGAAACTTACATCCAATAATGCGAATCCTTTATTAGATTTTATATTTACGGCCGACCCAACAGCTGTAGAATACAATGGAAGAGTTTATGTGTATGCCACGAATGATCATCAACAGTATGAGAATGTAGGAAAGGATGGGAAAAATGAATACCAGTATATCCGTTCACTGGTCATGATGTCTTCCGATGATATGGTGAACTGGACTTATCATGGCATCATAAATACAGCAGCGCTATCGCCATGGAGTCAGAATTCCTGGGCGCCTTCCATTACATCCAGACTGGAAGCAGATGGTAAGACACATTTCTATTTGTATTACTCCAATAGTGGTGTTGGCACAGCCATGCTTACTTCCACCTCGCCCGTTGGCCCGTGGAGTGACCCATTAGGAAAGAATATAGTCGATCGGTCTGTCCCCGGAGTGGATTGCGAAGCTCCATTCGATCCCGGAGTTGTTATTGACGATCAGGGTATAGGCTGGCTGACTTTTGGAGGAGGATCGCCAAAAACGAAATATATGCCGGGTAATTCCGGAATCGTCAAATTGGGAGCAGATATGATCAGTCTGGCCAGCGATGTTGCTAAGATACCCGCTCCTTATTTTTTTGAGGCAAGCGACCTTAATTTTATCAATGGAACCTGGGTTTATACCTATAATACGAGTTGGGAAGGACGTACTGAATGGCCTTATAGCAATATTGATAAACCAACCCAATGCAGTATGTGTTATATGACAAGTAAAACGCCCTTAAATCCGGACAGTTGGAAGTATCGCGATAATTACTTTAAGAATCCCGGTGAATATAATATCGGGCCTTATACAAATAATCACACTCACCTGTTGAAGTTTAAAGGAAAATATTATATTACTTACCATGCCATGTATTTACAGGATTATTTCGGCACTAAGGGTGGTTTTCGTAATGTATGTATCGACGAAGTGCAGGTGGATGAGAAAAATGTTAATATCCGCATGGGCGAAGCAACTTTTAAAGGTCCGTCACAACTTAACCCATTAAATCCCTTTGTTCTTCAGCAAGCAGAAACCACTGCAGGCACTTCAGCACAAGTCCGGTTCGAAGCACTGGGTAATCCGGGCAATATGGTTGCTAAAGGAAAAGCAGATAAACAATGTCTCATGGTCCGGGGAGCCGATTTTACCAAACAGATTCCTGCCAAATTCGAAGCCAGGGTGAGAGGAAAAGGTAAAATTGATGTTTATGTAAATAATCTTAAAGGTACAGCTCTTGTTTCCCTTATATGTGATGAGAAGGAATGGACTACCCTCTCAAAGAAAATAGAACGGAAAATAGATAAAGGAGTAAGGAATATCTATTTTGTATTTAATGGAGAGAATTTTTTGTTTGATGAATGGAAATTCACGTATTAATTCCGGTTGCTGGCTTATTGATATTGAAACATTCCCGGCGACACGTCTCATATGTGTCGCCGCTCTTTTTGTACCAACGAATTTCTTGCAGGCATCATTCTCTAAATCCTATTATCAATTAACGTAAAGAGATTGACCTTGAAACATTTGGTGGGTGAGGCGTTGCTTTCTGAACTCCTTCGCCTGCCTGATAGTTAATAATATTATCATTTAAATAGATAAATAGTCGGTTTCGTATATAAAAAGTCTTTTTAAGCTAAATGTTTGATAAGTATTTACGAGTAAGTTTGTTCTTTCAGTTATCAGTTTCTGTTATAAACCACGAATTGCCGGGAAAAGACAGGTGACTCCCGCAAATAGCAATAGCCAATAAATTTAAATTCCATGAAAAGAAGAATAGTAATTAACGGTTAACATCCCTTCGATTGAGACTATTTCTTCCGCAGCCCGGAGAAATTAAGTGCGAAGCGCTGTTAGTGGCGAAACTGTTGGGTATACTTATAAAAGCTTATAGCTCTCTTATTCTCCTCCGTATTTCTTGCTGAAAATGTTCCCTGGAAAGTTTGTCTGCCGATTTTTTGCAGTTGTTCAAAATCATATCGCTTGACGATAGGGCCCGACTCGCCATTAGAACTATTCGTGGTTTTTTTCTAAATTTGACCAAACGCGAAAGGTTGGGCAATCAGCAGTCTAATATCAATATAGCCAGTGATAAAAAGATCCCGGATGAAGATGTAAGGCAGTTTTCTATTTTTTATGATAAATATAGTGCTGCAGTATATAATACTGCTATGGTTTTTACCAAAGGGGATCAGTCGTTATGTGAAGATATTGTGCAGCTTGTTTTTATGCGTATGTGGGAAAACCGCACAAAGCCGGGAACGCTAAAAAAACCAGAACATTACCTATACATACTCGCCCGGAATATTATTTTCGACACTTTTAAAGCGCGTGCACGCCAGCTACATCACCAGCTACGGCTGGGAGAATTGCTTCACGACGGCCCTGATTCGCCTATTAAGATCCTGGCTGCCAAAGAATATACAGGGATTTTGAAACAAGCAGTGGAGTCCCTTACCCCGCAGCAGCGTATTATATTTCAGCTGGCAAAAGAATCAGGCATTTCCCATGCTGAAATCGCAGAAAGAATGGAGATCAGTATCCAGACTGTACGAACCCATCTGAAATTAGCTACCCGGGCAGTTCGTCACTATGTAACGGCTCATATAGAAGACCCCGAAATTTTAATGATTTTGTTGGTGCTGTTGATGCAATAATAGTCAACACAKATTTTTTTTCAATTTAACTACCCACTTTTAGCGTGGTGGTCGTCTTTATATTGTATCGCGTTAAAAACTGTTTATGGACGAGATTTATTTCCAATCCTTACTGGAGAAATACCGTAAGAACGAAATTTCCGCCGGCGAGTTGTCAGCATTTACAGAAGCCATAGGTACAGGCGCTTACGATGAAACCGTGAAAGCGTCTATCCAGGGCTCGCTTGAATCAACAGCACAGCTGTGGGATGAAACGCGGCAACAGGTTGTTTTGAAAGAAATACTCCGGCAGATTGAGGCAGAAACGCCAGTGAAAAGGTTTATGCCGGAACGGCGGAAATGGTTGTCTGTTGCGGCTGCCGTACTTACCATGCTGGCTATCGGCTGGTATACCGTTAACAGGTTAAAAACAAAGCCGGTCCATGAAGACCAGATCGCTGTTCAGGACATTACCCCTGGTCGCCCCGGCGCCGTGCTTATACTGGCAAATGGGAATCGGGTAGTGCTGGATACCGCAGGTAGCGGAACAGTCGCCTCCCAGGCAGGTGTTGACATCGTGCTGAACAAGGACGCGCTGGCCTATGCACATGCCACGTCAGGAGATGTGGCCGCAGAAGCGCTGAATACTGTTCTTACTCCACGGGGAAGACAGTTCTCCATTGTTTTACCCGATGGTTCAAAGGTTTGGATGAATGCGGAGTCTTCACTCCGTTTTCCTGTTCGCTTTTCGGGAAAAGAACGCCAGGTGCAGCTAACAGGAGAGGCTTATTTTGAGGTTGCAGAGAATCCATCCAAACCTTTCAGGGTATTGGTTAATGATAGAACCCAGGTGTTGGTGTTAGGTACTTCTTTTAATATAAACGCTTACGTTGACCAGCCAGGAGTGAAAGCAACGTTGGTGACAGGTAAGGTAAATATCCGTAGCGGGAAAGCCGAAGCTCTCCTGGTACCAGGGCAGGAAGCCAGTATAGCCGGCGATATTACGGTGGCTGATCATGCAGATATCAATAAAGCGATTGCCTGGAAAAACGGTGCTTTTGATTTCAATAATGTAACTATAGAAGAATTGGCTACACAGCTGGAGCGCTGGTACGATATAGAGGTGATCTATGATCATCATATTTCACAGGTACCGTTTGGCGGGAAAGTAAGCCGGAAGGTCAGCCTGAAAACATTGGTCCGGTTAATGGATGGTACAGGGCTTAATTTCCGCCTCACAGAAGGCCGCAAGCTGATAATAACAGAAAGAAAATAAATTTCAGATAAAAGAATATATGTAAGAAGGACAAGGCCAACCAAGAGAAAAACCGGAAGTGATTGGAGCCACTTCCGGTGTAAAGTTTAGTTATTAAAGAGCGTGCCGCTCAATTTATCAACCAAACACGTGCAAATTATGCAAAAAACTGCTTATCAGCTAAGCATTTTCGGCGCATGCCATATCGCTGCGGTCCGGGAAAAAAAGATTGTCAACCAAACATTGCTGGTAATGAAACTAACCATTCTCCTTTTAACAGGAGCTTTTCTACAGGTGTCTGCATCCGGGCTGGCGCAATCGGTTACTTTTTCTGCTAAAAAAGTATCCTTGATCAAAGCATTCGATGCGCTGGAACGACAAACAGGTTATTATACTTTTTTTAAGAGCCGTGATGTTCAGCAGCTGACGGAAACCAGCAATATCACCATTGCTGCGAAGAATATGCCGCTTAAGCAATTCCTGGACGAGCTGCTTAAAGAAACGCCATTCATCTATGAGCTGGGTGATAATACCATCGCATTGCAGATGAAAGGTCCGGTACCGGTTGAGGCAAAGAAGGAGGTAACAGTCCCCGCCGCTTCTCTTTCCGGGCAGGTAACTGATATTGATGGAAACCCGCTTCCGGGAGCCACAGTAATGGTATGGAAAACAGCGATTGCTACTTCCACCGACGGGCAAGGGCGTTTTCTGCTGAATAGTATACCGGACAATGCCAGCATTGTCATATCATCTATCGGTTATATGCCAATGGGGCTTCGACTGTCGGCCAATAATACTGTTATGCCTGATCCGGTACGTTTTACTACAGGCAACGGGCAGCCAGATCAAACCGAAGGCAATGCCCAAAGCAATTTTCGCATGCTGTCTTCCGGTATGGTAAATGTCCGTTTAGCCCGGCTGATCAAAGGCATTGAGGGTGTAGTGGTAACAGGACTTTTCCAACGTTCGGGTAATAATTTTACCGGCGCATCGAAAACAATTTCCGGTGCAGAACTGAAAAAGGTAAGCGCCAATAATGTATTCGCAGCTGTATCTGCACTTGATCCTTCCCTCAGGATTGTGCCCAATAATGTAGCCGGTGGCAATATTAACCAGCTTCCTGAAATCCAGATGCGCGGGCAGAACTCATTTCCCAATCTCACCGGTCAGCTTTCTGCCAATCCTAATGCCCCTTTATTTATCCTTGATGGATTTGAAGTAACGCTTCAACGTATCGTGGACCTGGACATGAACCTGATCAATAGTATCACCTTGCTGAAAGACGCGTCTGCTACCGCCATTTACGGTTCCCGCGGAGCAAACGGCGTAATGGTGGTTACTACGGTTACACCAAAGCCAGGCAGGATACAGGTAACATTCAACAATGATTTCCGGTTTACGACTCCTGACCTGTCTGTATATCATCTTTTAGACGCTGCGGAAAAACTCGATTTTGAACAGCGGGCAGGAGTTTATACTTCCTCCAGTGCGCAGGCTCAGCACAAGCTGAATGTACTGCGCAATGAAAGGTATAAAGCCATGAAAAGCGGCGTGAATACTGATTGGCTCAGGATCCCGGTTCAGGATGGCATCAGTAACCGCAGCTCATTGTATCTGCAGGGGGGAGACCAATCGATCCGCTATGGGTTACAGTTTTCCGCCGATTTGCAATCAGGCGTGATGAAGGGACAAGACCGGAAAAATTATTCCGGGCAGTTTGATCTTAATTATGTGGTCAATAAACTGCAATTCAAAAACTCTGTCCGCATCTTCCAGAATAAGTCAAATGAATCTCCTTACGGCGACTTCAGTGAATATGTAACAATGAATCCTTATTGGGCGCCTTACGATGAGAAAGGAAAACCAAAGCAAATGCTGGAGAATCTGTGGATAAATAACACCTACTACAGGCAAACAAATCCCGCGTATGATGCGGGTCTTCATTCTGTGAACAGCAACCAGTACTTTGGTATTTCCAATAACTTCCAGATGCGTTATACGCCGGTACCATTCCTGTATATGGAAACAAGCCTGAGTATTAATAAACAGAATGCCTCGGGAGATCAGTTTTATTCCGCCCAGGATTCCCGTTTTGCAGAGATAACGGACCTCAGCAGAAAGGGAAGTTATACCGTAAGAAATGAAAATAGTTTTAACTATGAGAGCCTGACAACCGCTAACCTCAATATCTCACGGGGACCTCACCAGTTATTTTCAATGCTTGGGTTTAATGTTTCCAGCAGTAATAGCAACTATTACTCTGTTGTGACGGAGGGCTTTCCTTTTGACAAGCTGGATAACCTGTTGTTTGCGGCACAATACGAAACAAACGGGCGACCAACCGGTGATGAGAGCACCATCAGGAGAGTGGGTGTGGTATACAGTGGAAGTTATAGTTATGACAACCGTTTCCTGGCCGATGTTTCCGCCCGCCGGGACGGATCATCACAATATGGAACTGAAAAGAAATTTGGAACATTCTGGTCGGCAGGTATTGGCTGGAATATCCATAATGAAGCATTTTTCAATAAAAGCAGCCTGGTGAACAGGCTTAAACTGAGAGCCAGTTACGGTTCTACGGGTTCACTCAATATTCCGGCTTACAGCGCTCAATCCCGGTATAACTTTGGTGTAAATACCAGCTATTTCGGAGAACTGGGAGCGGTCCTCATCGGGCTGGGCAACGAGTTCCTGAGCTGGCAGAATGTGTATAAGGCGAATGTTGGTATGGATGCGGTATTATTAAAAGAGAAACTGGATCTCCGGCTGGACTTGTATCGTGAGAATACCAAAAATTCGCTGACACAGATCACCCTTGCTCCATCCACAGGCTTTAGCAGTTTTGCGGAGAACTTAGGCCAGATACAGAATACAGGGCTCGAATTCTCTGTACGCTATAAAATCCTGGAGAAGCCTGCTAAGGGTCTCTTATGGTCAGTGAACGTAAATGGATTCACTAATAAAAATATTCTGAAAGAGTTATCCAATAAATTGAAGGCTTCCAATAATAAACTCAATGTGGCTAATAGTGATCAGGTCACTCCCAATATACAGTTTGAAGAAGGAGAATCTATTAACACCATTTATGCGGTTCGTTCGCTAGGTGTAGACCCTGCAACCGGTTCGGAAGTCTATCTTACAAAAGACGGAAAAAGAACTTTCACCTGGGATGCAGCAGATAAAGTACCGGTGGGCATTAATCAGCCTAAATGGAATGGTAATTTCGGTACCAACTTTATGCTGAAGGGCTTTGAGGTCAACCTCATCTTCAATTACCAATGTGGTGGCCAGCTCTATAATCAGACACTGATAGACCGTGTTGAATCAGTGGATCCCGCGTTTAACGTAGACCGGAGGGCATATGATCTCGGCTGGTCCGGTCCGGGAGATGTAAGTCCATATACACGTATCGGTGTTTCCACTCAACCTACCCGCCTGACCTCCCGTTTTGTTCAAAACGATAATAACCTGACACTTAGTTCGGCCTCCTTCGGATATAACTTTTACAGGAGTCCGTTTATAAGAAAACTTGGCATGCGGAGCTTACAGGTAACAGCCATCACCAATGACTTTTTCCGTGCAAGCAGTATTCAGATAGAACGTGGTACCAGCAATCCATTTGCCCGTACTTATTCCTTTTCACTCAGAGCCGGCTTTTAAAATTATGAATATGAAAAAGAGTTTGACTATAATAATATGCCTGGTCGCATCTCTGGTGTTCAGCAGCTGTAAAAAATTCCTGGACGTAAAGCCTAAATCTGTTATTTCGGAAGATCAGCTGTTCGCTTCTGAAATTGGTTTCCAACAGGCGCTTACCGGTGTATATTCCCAGCTGGCCAGCCGGGCATTATATGGCGATAACCTGTCAATGGGATTTGTGTCAGCACTGGCGCAAAACTACGCAGTGTCTGGAGCCGGCGCGCCATTTGTTCAAACACGGGCATTGAACTTTGCATCTGCAGAAGTAATTGGATATACCAATAATATCTGGGATACGGCATATGCTGCCATCGCCGGTGTAAACAAGATCATTGTCAGCACTGAAAAAAGAAAAGATGTTCTCTCTGCCACCAGCTATGCGCTTATACGGGGAGAGGCGCTTGCGCTCAGGGCATTCCTTCACTTTGAAGTATTGCGAATGTTTGGTCCTGAGTATACCACAGGCGCAGCGATGAAGGCTATCCCCTATAAAACCACCGTTGACCAATACGCAAAAATACCTTCTGTTACGTCGGAAGTAGTGACATTGGCGCTCGCAGATCTTAGCGAGGCGGAAGATCTGATGAAAGATGCTGATCCTGTTTTAACGGGTTCACAGAACAGGCGCATCAGGATGAATTATTTTGCTGTAAAGGCCCTGGAGGCAAGAATCCGCATTTACGCAGGAGACAAACAGGGCGCTTTCCAGGCAGCTGCTGTGGTAGTGAACTCCGGTAAATTCCCGTTTGTAACCCCTTATGCCGCTTCATCCGCCGCAGGTTACCGGGATCGTCTTTATATTGATGAAGAGATATTTTGTATCCGTGTGCGTGATATAAAGAACTGGGCGGAACGGCAATATTTCCGCTTTAACGGAAGCGCCAACCAGAAGCTGACAAGAAGTGCCAGCAACTTTAGCACACTTTATGAAACTGCAGCAGGCGGCGCCACTGATTTCAGATTTCTTTACCGTATAGAACAGGACGGAGGCGTCCCCTTTCCTTCTAAATTCTGGCAGACATATCAGTTTAATACACTGGATTCAAACAGGCTGGATCAGCATGTACCAGCCATCCGTTTATCTGAAATGTACTATATCATGGCGGAAGCGGCTGTAACACCGGAAGAAGGCGCCGGTTATCTGAATATAGTGCGGAAAAACAGGGCGCTGCCTGAGCTCCAGGCAGGTACCATTACCCAGCAAATACTGGAGAAAGAAATCACTAAAGAGTATCAGAAGGAGTTTTACGCGGAAGGGCAGTTATTCTTTTACTATAAACGAAAAAAGATAACCAAAATGCTGTTTATGACCGCTGAGATTCCGCTTAGTAAGTATGTGCTTCCTATACCTGCGGCTGAACTGGAATTTAATCCTAACTACAACTGATAAATCCTGTTTTATGAAGTACCTGTTATTTCTCAACATATTGTTTCTGATGGCAGCCTGTAAAAAGGAGAATATATCAACCTATAAAGGTCCCGACGGGATTACATTTTATGTAGATGAGTATGAAGCAGACAGCCTCAATTATTCCTTTGCGTATTCCCCGGTTTCCAAAAACAGGGATACCGTTTTTCTTAAAATGCGTGTGGTAGGCGCGGCAGCCGACTATCCCCGGGTTATTTCCGTAACAGCAGGCGCGGGGTCAACAGCCAGGCAGGGTAAAGACTACGAGCTACCGGAAATTACGTTGCCGGCCGGCGCTTTAACTGTGCTGTATCCTGTGGTGCTGTTGAATTCACCGGAGATGACTACCACCACTTTCCGGCTTGTTGCCCAGGTTGCCCCGGGTAAAGATTTTCAGGTAGGCGCCACAGGGCGTGAGACCGGAGGAACAACCAGCCTCGAAAAAATTATCATTGACGTGAGTAACAAGATCATTAAACCTTCTTATTGGGACGAGGTAGAGAGTGCATTCGGAACATTCAGTGAGCGTAAGTTCAGGTTTATGGTGCAAGTTACCGGTCTTTCTGATTTTTCTTCCGATGCAATCGGCGTGGATGGTTATTACAATTTGCCGGTTAAATTACGAAATGCCCTTGCCGAATATGAAGTCGTCAATGGGCCATTGATAGATGAATCCGGCAACGTGGTCACCTTTTAGTTCAACTCAAAATTAAATTCATGCGTAAATATATATTCAGAGCATTCCTCGCAATATTGGCGCTGGCCTGGGCTTCCTGTCAAAAGGATAATCAGCGGTTTGTTTATGATAAACTAAACACAGTTTCCATCAAAACAGCTGATTCGTCATTTGTGATAACACAACTGGATACACTTAGTATTCAAACACAACTGACAGAGTCTATACCTTCAGGGGATAGTTATACTTATGAGTGGAAGGCCTATATGGTAGGAGAAAATGCCGTGATATTATCTGATAAGAAAGACCTGAAAGTGGCAGTTAACCTGTCACCAGGCTCATATGACCTGATATATACCGTAACAAGTGTGAAGACGGGTATATCTTCTTTTATGTTGTATCCGCTTACTGTAAACGGAGCATTTTATGAGGGGTGGCTGGTGGCTGCAAACCAGGATGGGAAGGCCCGGTTGTCTTTTATCCGGGCAAACGATTCCGTGTTTTTTTCTCCGGCGGAAGATGTGAACAAGACTAGTTACCCTGGAAAGGCCCTGGGGGTCAATGCCGGTATTACCAGTAGTTATGCAAATCTTGCGCTGGTGATGTTTTATACTGACCAGGGTGTTTACAGGTTCAATGCCGACAATTTTATTCAGAATGGTACTACAGCAGATATTTTTCCGGAGCCGAAGCAATTTTCTGCTTCATGCGCGTATGCCATGAGTAAAATACCTTACGATCAGTATATTGTCGCTGACGGAGGACTGTATGCAGGCATCGGACCTTTGTTTTATCCCCAGGATGTGTTGAAGCCTTATTCTGAAAGATTAACAGGTGATTATACCCTTTTCCCGGTGGTGATAAACTCCGCCACTGCTGTCACCTTATTTTATGATAATAAGTACAGGCGATTTATGTCTGTTCCGCTGGGCGACAGAATGTTGAGTCCTGTATCTGCGAGTCCGGGCGCTGTTTTCAATATGGCTGATGTTGGAAAGAAGATGATTGGCTGGGACTATGGAACGCAGTCTGTAATTTCATCTGATGAAATCTACTTTGTTATGCAGGATGATGCCGGTATCCGCTACCTGTACTCGCTTAAAGGGGCAATCCCGGAATTAAGCCAGCAGATCGGCAATAGTCCGGACATAGAGAAAGCCTCCGCTTTTGCTGCTTCCGGGGTTGTAAAGCATCTTTATTATGCTGCAGGTAATAAAATTTATCTCTATGATATACTGGCGAATTCTTCGAAAATGGTATACACGTTTCCCGATGGCGTAAAAATAAAAGACCTGAAAATGTTGTCCATCACCAGTAAAAGAATTGTGGTGGCTACCAACACAGGAACTGCGGGGGAAGTATATTATTTCGACCTGGATAATCTGGGAGATATTATCAATCACACCTATGTTAAGAAATTCACCGGGTTTGGTGAGATTATAAATCTCAGCTACAGATCAGCCAACTGAGATAGGCAATAATTTTTTTCATTTTCTATTATTAACTAAAAGTATGAACAGCAATAGACTATTTTTTTTCCTTGGTTTTATATTATTTTCCCTGACTGCGTCCGGACAGCAGGTAAAAAATGCAAAATATACCTTAACCGGTAATATTGAAGGCCTGGTGAGTAAGGCCGGATATGCTAAAGGGAAGAACTTTACAGCAGGGTATGTTTACCTTTCAGGAATAGTGCGTAACGGTGCCTACACAACGGATTCCGCCAAACTAACTGATGGCCGTTTTATATTCACGGGAAATGTTGATGAACCTTCCATGGCCTATATTTTCTGTAAGCCCGGAGAACGTAATTTCCCTGTTGTCCTAACGATGTTTCTTGAAAATTCAAATATCTCTGTTACCGGCAAATACAGCCCGGATGAAAATTCAGTAAAGGATCCGCAAATAAAAGGATCTGCAGTACAGGATGAATATGCCGGGTTATTTGAAAATGCGAACAACATTTCAGGAAGAACTGAAATAAGGAGGCTGTATGAAGTAGCCATGAAAAAAAATGATACCGCGAAACTTGCCGCCCTCGAAAAGGAAGGAACAGCAGCGATGGTAAAGTATACTGATTATATGGAAGAATACACAAGTACGCATCCTGCCAGTTTTGTTAATCTGTACCTTTTAAGTGACTATATCCCCCGTGAAGAAAGCGGGCTGACGGAACTGGAGAATAAATTGAAGAAGTTCGATAAACAACTTCAATCATCTTTCCTGGCAAAAAATATTATCAGTGCAATAGCCGATCAAAGAAAGCGGTTACAAATTGGATCCGGTATACAGGCAATTGATTTTAGTCAACCTGGTGTTGATGGCAAGATCGTTAAACTGTCCGATTATGCCGGCAAATATGTGCTGTTGGATTTCTGGGCGTCCTGGTGTGGCCCTTGCCGTGCTGAAAATCCCAATGTGCTCAAAGCCTACAACACTTTTAATAAAAAAGGCCTTGAAATATTATCCGTCTCATTGGATGAAGACCGGGCAGCATGGTTGAAGGCGGTGAAGGCAGACAAGTTACCCTGGTTACAGGTTTCCGATTTGAAGGGCTGGAAAAATGAAGCCGGTAGCAAATATATGATCCAGTCAATTCCGGAAAATTTCTTGATTGACCCCAGTGGAAAAATTATAGCCAAGGGTTTACGTGGAGAGCAATTATATAAAGAGTTGGAAAATATTTTTAACTAAATATGATGTCCCAAAGCCCTGTTAAGGGCAAAATGGAATAACATCAGGTACCCGGTTGGAACTGCCGGGCCGGAAAGTTTGGTCAAATATTACCTGTGAGAAAAGTTCTTTCTCACAGGTAATTATGCGTATATCAAAAGACGGGCTTAATAACACTTTATTCAAAGCAACGTATTTCAAAAATAGCAGCCGGTGTGCTGTTTAACGCAGATTTATTTGATATTTACTCATTTGCCATTAAATTCACCATTGATTTTTGCTGATAATATGGTGTCTTGTTGTTCTTCCCTGGACGTTATTATTTTTTGCAGAACCGGTGATAGAGAATGCAATCGTTTATATCGGAGGAGATACCATTACATATGGACAATTAGCTAATATCGCTGAATCATTATCAGGACAAAAGTTTAAGCGCACACTCTCTAACATAACGGAGATACAGGATGATCTTAAAAACGATCCCACCAATTTTGTCAAAAAGTATTGTTCAATATTCGGAGCAGGACGAGGTGTTTCCTGGGAACTTGAGAAGACTTTTAATTTTCAAAAGGGAATTGAAATAACTTCTGCAGAGCAATGGGCAAAAGATAATATTGATTGGGAATCTTTTAATAAATAACCATCAATTTGTTTGATACCAGGTTGGAGCTCTGTCCATGACCTTTACAGTAGTTTCAAGTTCTATGTATCCCGAAAAATTGAGTTTTAACGGATTTTCACTTCGAACTACCCGTATCAATGAAGCGATGCGCCTCATATACGCACCGGGTAATGGTTTTTCCTAAAACAAAAACAGGACAAAAGAGAGTAAATCTCATTTGTCCTGTCAAGTGAGGAACATCATTTACAATACATCATGTTTGATGCCGGGATGGTATGCGTATTATTGAACAATCAGCTTCTTCGTGACGCTGCCTGTTTTCAAATCGATCATAACAATATAGAACCCTGCTTTAAGCCCCGAATCAATCACTATCTGATTACTGCCCCGAACTTTCTTTTCATAAACCATTCTACCCTGGTTGTCAAAAATTCTTACCACGGTATTTTCTGGAATTTTCGGAAGAAGAATGGTAAACTTTCCTGCTGTTGAAGGGTTCGGATACAGGGTAACAGCATCCTCACTCATACCGGCGTCCGATGCTATTTTGGCAAAGGATGTGGCGCCTGCCCCGGGAACAAACGTAGAAAGATAATTACCACTGATGACTTGTTGGGAAATGCCCGGGCCTTGCCAGCTTACCGCTACATTATCTCCACCGCTGCCTTCCTTGTGAAGCACTTCTATGTAATATTTCTGGCCCGCAGTCAGGTTGATGGCAGCAGACTGCTGTGTGCCGTATTTATTCCATTGCCTCGAACTCGAA